>CAWUSX010000052.1:0-3270 GCA_963924875.1 uncultured Gammaproteobacteria bacterium | reverse complement strand
TCCAAAAGGACTGATAATACGCTAAAATATCGAAAAGGAAGCTGATTTAAGAATTAACTGCCTGCTATGAGCGAGCAATGACGGGGCTTGTAGCGATAATTGTTACATGCGGACGATATGTCCCCAGTACCCCTTATTCATACCTGTGGCAGGTTTTATTATCTTAGCGTCTGATTTACTGATACTTTATCTCTTACTATCTCACTGTCCGCTTTGTGTTTACAGCCTAATCTGTGCATTTTACGTGCGTCTGCTATAAAAAACAGCTGACATACACAATTTGTTACGTTACTTCTGGTCTGGATCATGAACAGACCTTCAGCGACTTTTCCCGATAATGAAAATCTCATAAAGATCGGACATGGGGAATTTGTTCTCTTGTGATAGATTCATTGTTTACAAATTATAATAGAAGCAGACACCCAAATTTTTCACCTTTTCTTCCGAATGCCATAAGAATCAGAGATTTATCAGGTGGTAAATTGATTTCATTGCCTCCGTCATCTTTAATTAGGATCCCCACAAAATAGCCCTTTAAAGAGAGTATTATTATCAATTACTTAACGCCCTAAGTGCGCATTTTCTATTCTATATTGTTAAAGATCCAATCATCCTGTTTTATTTATATTGTTACTCAACTGGCATACCTGCTAATTTCCACTCAGGAAAACCATCCTCCAGGCGCCGCGCATTCAGGCCTTTTTCCCTGGCTTTGGCGACAGCATCAAAGGCCAGTACACAATGTGGGCCTCTACAATAAGCCACAATTTCCTGCTCTGTTCCCAGTTTATCCAAATATCTTTCCAGCTCATTCAATGGCACATTGATAGCACCGGGTACATGGCCTGCAGCAAATTCTTCTGCGGGACGCACATCAAGCACGGTTACTAGATCATCTTTAACTCGCTGCAATAATTCATCCCTGAGTATAGGCTCCAGATCATCTTTCACGGTCAGGAAACTATTTACCAATTGCTGCACATCTGCGATATGCCGTTCAGCTACATTTCGCATAGCATCAAGCAGTGATAAAACATCATCACCCGACAAGCTGTAGTGGACTTTCAAGCCCTCCTTTCTTGATAAGACTAATCCGGCATGCCTGAGCTGCTTCAGGTGCTGAGAGGTATTACCTACCGTCAAGCCAGAGACGTTAGCCAGTGCCTCAACGCTACGCTCCCCCTGAGCCAAAAATTCCAGTAATTCCAGCCGGTTACCATTGCTGAGTGCCTTGCCTACTCGGGCAAACTGATTAAATAAATTGTGTTTGAAACTCGCCACTGTTGACATACTCCCTAAAATCATTATTCTAGTAGTTAATAGAATACTAGATCGCTAATAAAAATTATAACCCTTTGACTGATAGATACAAGGGGCAAGCAACCACAATACTCCTCTGGAAGACGGATTTATGACTCTATATGATTTCATAACCGAGAATGAAAATACCATTCGACCTGGTTTTTTTGTCGGCACACTGAGCGTAATGGTCCTGTGGGAAATCGTTGCCCCCAAGCGCGCATTAACCGTTTCCAAGGCATTACGCTGGACCAACAATATCGGTCTGGTATTTTTTAATAGTTTTATAGTCCGCCTCATTTTCCCTGCCGCCGCTGTCGGCGTGGCCATTTTTGCTGCCGACCATGGCTGGGGATTGCTTAATTATTACTCTATTCCTTTTACCTTGAGTGTTGTTTTGTCCATTATTGCCATGGACTTTATCATCTATCTTCAGCATGTTCTGGTACATGCCGTCCCTGTACTGTGGCGATTACATCGTGTGCATCATGCAGACCTGGATTACGACGTCACCACCGGTGCCCGTTTCCATACCCTTGAAATCATTTTGTCGATGTTAATCAAATTTGCCACCATTGTGGTGCTCGGCCCACCGGTCGTAGCCGTGATCATTTTCGAAGTCGTCCTTAATGCTATGGCCATGTTCAATCACGGCAATGTAGGACTGCCTAAGGGGCTGGACAAGCTGTTGCGTTGGTTCATCGTTACTCCCGACATGCATCGCGTACACCATTCTATCGAAGACGATGAAACCAATAGCAACTTCGGCTTTAACTTAAGCTGGTGGGATCGTCTATTCGGCACCTACCGTGATCAGCCACGCGGCGGTCATCAGGCAATGAAAATTGGCATCCATAAATTCACCGATGTTAAACAAACTAACTGGATTACCGGCATGTTAGCCATACCGTTTATGGGCAAAATGTCCGGCTACGTGATTAACCATCGTGAATGGAATGTCGATCCTAAAGAGAGCGCTAAAGATGAAAACTAAACTCACCCGTTTATTGATATTTTTAGTATTAGTCATAGGCATTGCGCTGGTTGTTGTTTATCGAGACCAGTTAGATGCCGCTCAATTTGAAACCTTAATGGCGGATGCTGGCTCTGCTGCGCCATTATTATTTATGCTCATTTATATTATCGGCACCCTGTTCTTTCTGCCTGGCTCGGTACTTACATTATTAGGTGGTGCATTATTTGGCCCGGTTTGGGGTACGTTGTATAACCTTACCGCTGCAACCATTGGCGCAATGTTGTCATTTTTAGCGTCCCGTTATCTGGCTTCAGACTGGGTAGCGAAGAAAACCGGTGGCCGTATGAAGCAACTTATTAATGGTGTAGAAAATGAAGGCTGGCGATTTGTTGCCTTCACTCGGCTAGTGCCTTTCTTTCCATTCAATCTTCTAAACTACGCGCTGGGCTTAACTAAAATCAGTTTTACGCAGTACAGTATTGCCACCTATATCTGCATGCTACCCGGTGCTATCGCCTATACCTATCTGGGTTATATTGGCCGTGAGGCAGCAACCGGTGGAGAAGGTTTAATACAGAAAGCCATGTTGGCCCTGGCGCTATTAGCCGTTGTTTCATTTCTGCCTCGCCTGATTGGTAACCTGCGCAAAGGCTCTATGGTGAGCATTACCGATGTGAAGCAACGACTGGATTCAAAAGCAGATTTTTTATTACTCGACGTTCGCACAGCCGAAGATTATGTGGGTGAACAGGGTCATATCGCAGGTTCTACTTTAGTACCACTAGAAGAACTCGAGCAGCGTATAGACGAGCTGGGAGATTATTTAGAAAAACCGGTGATCACTATTTGCCGAACAGATCGTAAGTCAGCGAAAGCCGCGCAACTGTTAGCGAAAAAAGGCTTTGCTGACGTGCATATTGCAAGAATGGGTATGACGGACTGGATTAAAAATAATTACCCGACAGAGAAATAATTGAATGAAAAATAGTCAGGAG
>CAWUSX010000051.1:0-22438 GCA_963924875.1 uncultured Gammaproteobacteria bacterium | reverse complement strand
CTGGAAGGTTCGGGCAAAATAATCTTGCCCGAGCCGCAGGCCCTTTTAACACCAGCCTCTAAAATGCCCGGTTTAGATGGACGTAAAATGTCCAAGTCATACCGCAATGCTATTTCATTACGCGAAGACCCGGATGATGTGGTGAAAAAGCTGCGCACAATGCCGACGGATACCAATCGTGTGCGACGTACTGACCCGGGTGATCCATCGCGTTGCCCTGTATGGCAGCTACACGAAATCTATTCAGGTGATGACACCAAGGCATGGGTACAGGAAGGTTGTACCACCGCTGGTATCGGTTGCATAGATTGTAAACAACCAGTGATAGATGCTGTTCTTGCAGAGTTAAAGCCACTGCGCGAACGTGCAAAAGAATACATTGACGATCCATCTGCAGTACAGGCGATTATTGACGAAGGTTGTGAAGCCGCTAGAGACGTTGCACGTGATACCTTAGATGAAGTTCGCAAAGTGATGGGGCTAAGTCGCTAACTTGGACGTTAACTTACAGCCGCTAATTGAACCAATAAAACTATGAATCAACCAGTTGATAGCATTGCCGAAGTCGAATCCGTTAAAGTGCAGCCTTCGCAGGCTGAAATGCCATTCGCGATTATTTTGGGCGAGCCCTTAGCTTTATTGCCAGAAGATCTTTATATTCCACCGGATGCACTAGAGGTATTTTTAGAGGCATTTGAAGGTCCTCTAGATTTATTGCTTTATTTGATTAAACGGCAAAATCTGGATGTACTCGATATTCCTATTGCGGCTATCACCAGGCAATACATGACGTACATCGACCTGATGGAGTCAATGCGACTAGAGTTGGCGGCCGAGTACTTATTGATGGCCGCGATGCTGGCAGAAATTAAATCACGTATGCTGTTACCTCGTCCTGAGTCACTGGATGAGGAAGATGACCCACGTGCAGAGCTGGTTCGTCGCCTACAGGAATATGAACGCTTTAAGCAGGCGGCAGAAAATCTAGATGAGTTGCCGCGTCAGGAGCGTGATAGTTTTATTGCACGAGCTGAACCGCCAGCGCTTGAGCTGACACGACCAAAAGCTGAAGTCGATTTAAATGAATTATTAGCGGCATTTAGAGATATTTTAAACCGTGCGGAAGTAAATAGTCATCATCTGATTCAGCGTGAAACCTTGTCGATCCGTGAGAAAATGGCGAATATATTAGCGGCGGTAAGTGCCGAAGGTTTTGCAGATTTAACCAGCTTATTTAATTATGCAGAAGGTCGCCGTGGCATTGTAGTCACCTTTATGGCCATTCTTGAATTATTAAAAGGCGCGATGATTGATCTGGTACAGGCAGAATCCTTTGCACCTATTTATGTAAAAGCGGCGAGTTCGACACAGCCCGTAGAAGAATTTGACGAAGAAATAGACGATTAATTATGCAACTAGCTCAGTTAAAAAATATTTTAGAAGCCATATTGTTGACAGCCGATCAGCCGATGGATGTGCGCAAGTTAGAAACGCTTTTTGAGGCAGATGAAGAGCAGCGCCCCAGCAGTGATCTGATATTACAGGCACTAAATACATTGCAGGAAGATTATCAGGGGCGAGGCGTTGAGTTAAAAGAAGTCGCCAGTGGTTATCGTATGCAGGTTGTTCCTGAGTGTGCCAACTGGGTTTCACGTATGTGGGAAGAGAAGGCCCCGCGTTACTCAAGAGCGCTATTGGAAACACTGGTGCTAATTGCCTACAGGCAGCCTATTACGCGTGGCGAAATAGAAGAAATTCGTGGTGTAAGCGTGAGTAGCCATATTGTAAAAACACTCTCTGAGCGTGAATGGGTAAGGGTCTTGGGGCACAAAGATGTACCTGGTAGGCCGTCTATGTATGGTACAACGCGCGAGTTTTTAGATTATTTTAATTTGAAAAGCCTGGATGACTTGCCAAGCCTGGCTGAACTAAAGGATTTGGATAAACTGAATCCTGAGCTGGCCCTGGAGCAGGAAGTGTCAGCAGAAAGTGGCCCTGAATTAGTTGTTGATGATGAGCAGGAAGCAGATTCTGGCTCAGCAGAGGGCGTTGCGGAACAACAAGGCGATGAGTCACTAGAAGCTGGTTTATCAGATGATGAGTTATCGCAAACGCTTGCAGATACTGCGGAAGATGCCTTCATAGATAATGAGTTAGAAGACGAGGTACTCACTGAAAGCAGCGCTGATATAGAAGCGCCGGAAGATGAAGCAGAGTCCGAAGATGAAGCAGAGTCCGAAGATGAAGTAGAGTCTGACAGAACCAAAGAGAAAGGGGACTCCGTTACCGAATAAGTGGCTGCTTATACCGGCTATCTTAAACCCGTACCGCTTATGCTGGCCAAATTGAAATAAGTGAATACTTATGTTATTAGTTAACTATGTGTTTTTTCGTCTGGAGTAGGTTATGGGTGCTTTATCAATTCAAAGTGAAGCAGTACAGGGTATCCAGCGCGGTTTGGATGGCATGCGAAAGAATGCCTCAGAAATCGCTAGCGCTGATCAATTGAATAAGGCGGGTAAGGATACGAACCTGGTAGGTTCACTTGTGGATCTAGAGCAGAACAAGATGCAAGCTCAGGCGTCGGCCAAAGTTGTATCAGCAGCTGATGAAGTGCTCGGCTCGATTATCGACCTGCGCGCCTAGGGTTAATTCGGTAGCAATTTCCCCAGATTCTAAGTGCTCTTAAACTGTAAAGTGCTTTATGATTCTTAATAATTCACAATCAATTCAAAGCGGCAGCCCGCTGAGCAGTAGCATCTCTAAGCGAGTTGCCAATACTGCTGTGCCCTCGTCATCAGCAATTTCTCCCTCAGGTGCTACTGACGAGGCCGCTAAAGCAGAACAAAGAGCAGTCGAGCAGACTCAAAATCAGGCCAATCAGCAAATGATTAGTCAGCTTCAGTCGCGTGACCGTGTGGTTAGATCTCATGAAGCGGCACATGTATCTGCCGGTGGTAGTTTGGTGGTGAGCGGCCCCAGTTATACCTACCAAAATGGCCCAGATGGCCGTTCTTATGCGATTGGTGGTGAAGTTCAGTTAGATGTTTCACCGGTAGCCAATGCCCCTGAAGCAACGCTGAAAAAATCTGAACAGATTCGTCGTGCTGCATTGGCTCCAGCCGATCCCTCATCTCAGGATTTAAGGGTTGCATCTAGTGCAAGTCAGCTAGCCAGCAGGGCGCGCGTTGATATTGCCGTGCAACGACGAGAAGAGGCTCAGCTAAAAGAGCAGAATACACAGCTTGAGGCAGAGAAGAGTGCTGAAGAAGCAAAAGATCAGGCTGCCGCTAGTGATGATTCCTCACCTGCTACAAATAATACTTCAGCTCTAATTGAATCAAATTCAAGCTCACCGCCGCAGATAACGCCAGCAATTAGTGCGTTTACGGAAACGGCGAAATCATCAATGCCTGGCCTTACAGCAAAAGAATCTCAAGTGAATCAGTTTGTTTAGATAGGTGTATCGGTCTATTGCTGAGAAGCGTTTATTTAAAAGCAACCGTGTATAGCGTTTATGAAGGGTGTTTTCGTAGGGGATAAAATGCCGTACTAGCGGAAGTGTAGCCAGTGAGGATATGCTGAGGCTTTTATTATAAGCCAAACGTTTTTTTTATTTACCGGTTATGTTGCCAGCTAGCAGATAGTTTTCCGGATCTTTCTGCTCACAGCGTAAAACTTCCATAACAACTTCCAGTGGCGGAGTAACTTCATTTTCAGGTTGAATCGATATGCGTACTTCAGTACCGGGTTCAACTGATTCATCGGCAATAATGGAAATTCCATCACCGCATAAGTCACTAACAAAGCCTAATTTCTTATTGCCAGAGCCATTGATTGTGTACTCTGCGTTGCACTCAATGTTCATGCGAAAAAAATTACGTTTTTCGGAGTATTCAGTAGTCATACATGCCCCATCTCTATACAGTGGATTTAGCTAACTGTTGTATAAAAAAACACCAGCTAAATTCAGTTTAGGACTGGCTGCTTATAAAAGCTACGCCGCTTATCCGGTTTTGTGATCTACATCCACTATATCTAGTGGATGTCATGAGTGATAGGCACCATATCTTATTTTCTGTGGGTGTTGAGCTTGCACTTATTCTTAGCTATTTTAAGCGCAAATAAGTGCATATTAAGCGCGGATTAATCGACGACTTAGCGGTTCGGTGATGCGTAAATGTCCTTATCTAGCGTGTTGGTATTGAAAGAGGTGAGTATTTGTTGCTGTGAAATACTATCCCCTTTGTAGCTAATGACCTCTACTATAACGCCCCGCATTTTCTCTTTTTCATAGTCGATGAGGTCAAAATTACTCTTACCCATAGCAAGCATTAGTCGTGTCAGCATATTGTAGTCAAATGCGTAAAAGCTTCGTAGGGTCTGGTAGTCGCCCTCGCTCATGCCTAATGATGCCGGTTCTGCAATACAGTACTCTTTGAGGCGTTGCTTGTTTTTGATCAGCTGGAATATTTTGCACTCAACGTCAGCTATTTTTTTAGTGCTCTGTAGGGCGTTAACGCTAAGCAAGGTGTGCTCTCCGTAGAATTCCGGGTACTTTAGCTGGTTTACAATAGACTCCCCAATTTGCTTTTCTTTTTGTGACATGCTCTTAAGCTTCTTCTCCAGCTCTTCCTCTACGCGTGAGATCTTAAGCATGCGCTGTTGGTTAAATTGCGCAACACGGGCATTCAGTATCTCCTGATTAAACATCTCTGACTTTTTGGTATCGGGGTCAAATGTAATAAATTGCTGCTTACTGCTATCAAACAGATTCACCCTGGCAGAGCCAGATTCAGTGAAGCGCAGCTGCTGATCTTTGATTTGGTAGAGAATGCTGCTTTGCTTATTGTCATTGAGCAGGTTTTTAAATTCTAAAGTCGTGTCTGCAACAGCGTAATGGCTGAGAGAAAGTAGTATAATAAGCCGTATATATAATTTCATTTGAACGATCCATAACTAAGTTATTCTGTATGAGTAAAGAACGTATACAAAAAGTATTGGCACGGCAAGGACTTGGTTCTCGTCGTCAAATTGAAGCCTGGATAAAAGACGGGCTAATTAGCCTAAATGGTAATGTTGTTGAGCTTGGCCAGCAGGTTGAGGTTGGCGATGTTGTGATGCATAACGGGCGTAAAATTATTATCCGTGATGCGGAGCAAGCCCTTCCCAGAGTACTCACTTATCACAAGCCTGAAGGCGAGGTGTGCACCAGAAGCGACCCCGAAGGCCGGCCGACTATATTTGACTCGCTACCAGGCCTAAAGCATAGCCGCTGGGTGGCTGTGGGCCGCCTGGATATCAATACATCGGGTTTGATTTTGCTAACCGACAATGGTGATCTGGCTAATAAATTAATGCATCCCTCGGCTCAAATGGAGCGTGAGTATGCGGTGCGTGTAATGGGCGCGGCCACTAAAGAACAATTGGAAATGCTGACTACCGGCGTTGAACTGGAAGATGGCCCGGCACGATTTGATGAGATAGTTGAAAGATCGTTTGCTGAGGAGGAGCGCACCAATCGATCAAGTATTAATCATTGGTATCACGTGGTGCTAATGGAAGGGCGCAACCGTGAGGTGCGTCGATTATGGGAAGCGGTAGATCTTAAGGTAAGCCGTTTAATGCGTGTGCGCTATGGCTCAGTGATAATGACTAAAAATCAACGACCTGGTCAAACGCGTGAGCTTGATCCCGCAGATATTCGAGAACTCGCTACGCTTGCGGGTGTTGAATATGCAAAAAATTTAAGATCAGGCAAGCCAGTTAATAAAGACTACCGAATGACAAAGCATAAAGCCCCGGCATCGCGTGGCCGCCCTGGTCCACGTGGTTCATCTTCTACTGGTGGTAAACCTGGTTCGCGTACTTCTGCTTCATCGGGTGGTCGAACTAATTCGCGCACTTCAGCATCTAGTGGCAGGAAGGTAAATAATGGGAAGCATCGTTAAGTTATTTTTTTTATTGTGCATTTTAGTTACTCAGACGGCTCTGGCTAAAACAGAGTCTGCTCTTGAGGTCGGCATGGTTAATCCTGGCTATGAAGAGCAGCCGCAATGGTTTAAAGAATCATTCCTTGATCTGGATGAGGATATTGCCGAGGCAAAAGAATCATCTAAGCGGTTGATGATCTTTTTTTATCAGGATGGTTGCCCGTATTGCAAAAAACTATTGCAGGATAATTTTGGTCAACGAGAAATTGCGGATAAAACAAAAAATAACTTCGATGTAGTATCGCTTAATATCTGGGGTGACCGTGAAGTCCATTTCGGTGGTGTGGCATTAAGTGAAAAAAAGTTTGCCGAGCAATTAAAGGTAATGTATACGCCAACCTTACTTTTTTTTAATGAGCAAGGTAAAGTCGTATTGAGAACAAATGGTTATTATCATCCGGGAAAATTTAATGCAGCTTTAGATTATGTTCTGCATCATGAAGATAAAAAACAAAGTTTTAGATCGTACCTGTCAAAAATATCATCAACTAAAGCCGCGGGTAAAATTCATAAAGAATTAGAAACCTTACGCGCACCTTATGACTTTTCACAAGCTACAAATAACTATCGATTGGTAATGTTTGAACAAAAGCAATGTAATGAGTGTGACGAGTTACATAAAAATGTTCTGACGGAAAAAGAATCCATACAACAGATTAAAAAGTTTGATGTGGCAGTGCTGGATATGTGGTCGGAAGAAAAAATAACACAGCCTGATGGAAAACAGTCGACAATAAAAGACTGGGCGAAAAAATTGAATATTCAATATGCACCAAGCCTGGTGTACTTTGATCCGCAGGGCAAAGAAGTTTTTAGAAGTGATGCCTATTTAAGGGCTTTTCACATTCAATCAGTAATGGATTACGTTTCTAGTGAGGCGTACAGGAAACAGCCTAATTTCCAGCGTTATATTGATGACCGAGCTCATCAATTACGTGAGCAGGGAATTCAGGTTGATATAATGCACTAGCATTTAAAGTATAAATGGCCTCGTTCAAAAATATTCCAACCAATATCATCAGCGGTTTTTTAGGTGCGGGTAAAACCACGGCTATACAGCATTTGATTAAGCATAAGCCGCAGTCTGAATCATGGGCCATAGTAGTAAATGAATTTGGGCAGATTGGTGTTGATGGTAAGTTATTACAGCATGAGGGTGTTGCGGTAAAAGAGATTCCTGTGGCTGTTTGTGTTGTGTTGCCAGTCAATCATTTTCGGTTGGTCTGAATCAGATTATAAAACAGCACAAACCGCAGCGTATTATTATTGAGCCGACGGGCTTAGGGCATCCAAAAAAACTAATTGATACATTGAATAGTGAGTTTTATACATCTGTTTTAGAGCTTAAGGCGGTTATCAACTTACTGGATGCGCGAAATTTATCTGTGCCTCGCTACTTGCAGCATGAAACTTTTATCAGCCAGATTGCCATGGCAGATGTATTAGTCGCAAATAAGCTGGATCAATATACCAAACATGACAGAGACGTTTTTTATAACTTTGTAAATGCGTTTGATCGCCCTAAGGCACATGTCGAAATGTTACAGCAAGCAAAAATAGATATAGCCTGGTTAGATATTGAACATGATCAGCAGCGAGAAGCTGAATTTTCAAATGCGCATACAGCGCATTCACATGATGAAAATTTAATATGCCCTGTTGATACTGACTGGCAGATAATTGAAGGCCATGCGGATGGCTACAATAGTATTAGCTGGCAGTTGAATGGTTCTGTTTTGTTCAATCAGGAAAAACTAATAGATCGGTTAAATATTTTAAGACGTGAAAATCAGGTGGATAGAATAAAAGGCATTATATGTGTCGAGAACGCCTGGATCTCAATTAATATGACTGAGCATGAAAGCGAAATACTCAAGGCCGGGCCACAGAAGAATAATATTCTGGAAATCATTTCCTCTCTTCATTTGCCCGCAGAAAAATTCGACACTGAACTGCGTTTAAGCCGTTTACATCCCCAAGGTTAATTATGGTTACAGAATCACCGCGCATAAAAATGCTTACGTACAATATTCACAAGGGGTTTAGTGCAGGTAATCGACGTTTTGTATTGCATCAAATGAAATCATTGTTACGTTCGGTTGATGCGGATGTTGTATTCCTGCAGGAAATTCAGGGCGAGCATTTTGTGAAATCCAAAAAGCATCTTAACTGGCCCGAGGAATCGCAATTTGAATTTTTAGCAGATGAGGTCTGGCCGCATCATGCGTATGGCAAAAATGCGATTTATAAGGCAGGGCATCATGGCAATGCAATTTTGAGTAAATATCCCTTTGTGCGTTGGGATAATATTGATGTGTCTTATATGCGTACTGCTAGTCGTAGCCTGTTGCACGGCGTAATCAAACTTAGTGATGCGCTTCCAGCGGTGCATGTGGTGTGCGTGCATCTTGGTCTGCTTTCTATGGAGCGCCGGCGTCAGGCGGTTAAGCTAGTCGAGCGCATCAGTGAGTTTGTGCCGAGTAATGAGCCGATGATAATTGCCGGCGACTTTAATGACTGGGGAGGTCAGTCGGATGCCTATCTGCAAAAGGAATTAGGCGTATGTGAGGTGTTTAATGAAACATCAGGGCGTTGTGCGCGAACTTTTCCGGCCTGGCTACCTATGCTGTCGGTCGATAGAATTTATAGTCGCGGTGTTTCTATTGTGAGTGGAGAGCGCTTGCAGGGGGCTCTGTGGAGAAAAATGTCTGATCATTTACCTCTGGTGGCAGAGTTTTGTTTAGATGTTTGAACTGAGTAGCTATTCTATAAATTAACTGGACACATGGTCAGTAATAAAATATAAATGACCGCTTGGTCAACTAAAGGAAGTCTTGTGCCTTGTTCAGCAGATTTAAAATCATCGAGACGCTGGCAGCGACGTAAAGAGGCGCGTCCTGAAGAAATTCTTGATGCGGCATTACAGTTATTCACCGAAAAAGGCTTTAGTGCCACGCGCATGATGGATGTGGCAGCGTCTGCAGGTATATCAAAGGGCAGCTTATATCTTTATTTTTCTAATAAAGAAGCCATATTCAAAGAAGTAGTTCAGCAACGTATCACGCCGCAGTTAGATAAGGTGGAGTCTCTTGTTAATGAGTTTGAAGGTAATCAGGCTGATTTACTCAAGCATTTAATTAATGCCTGGTGGATGGGTGTTGCCTGTTCTTCATTATCGGCAATTCCTAAAATTATAATCGCTGAATCTGGCAATTTTCCGGATTTGGCCGAGTATTTTACACGCAATGTAGTGACGCGCTCACGGCATTTATTTAGTAAGGTTATTCGTCGCGGTATACAAGCGGGTGAATTCAGGGAATATGATGCGCACACCGTTGCCCGTTTAGTGGTTGCGCCATTAGTGCAGGCGACCATCTGGATGCATTCTCTAAAACAATATGATGACGAAGAAGGCACCCACAGTTATTTGCAGCTACATACTGAATTTATACTTAATGGATTAATAAAAGATTCGTATAAACCAAAAATGAATAAAATAAATATCAAACTGGAGTTACCTGAGTGAGTATAAAAACGAAATTATTATTGAGTTTATTCATGCTCAATGTCTCATTTTGTGCACAGGCAGAACAGCTTGAGTTTGCACAGGTGCTACAAAAGGTAATTGATCACTACCCATCTGTTAGATCGGCCGCACTGCAAATTGAAAGCGCCAAACAGGAAAACATTAAAGCGGAATCACAGCTTTCCTGGCAACTAAACAGTAATGCCGGTTTCACTCGCGATACCGGTTTATTTGGAACCTCAAGTGACCGGCTGAATATGGGTGCAAGTATAAATCGCAGCCTTACTAATGGCGGTGAACTTGGTTTTAATGCAAACATTTCCAGAGATGATGCCGAAACCACGTTTTCATCGACACTGCCTAATCCATCCACTAAAACACGCGTGGATGTCAATTATCGGCAACATCTACAGAAGGGTGCAGAAAATGCACAATATGCAGAAAGTAAAACAGCCGCAATGGCGGGTGTGAGTATTGCGCAGAGTGAAAAAACGGTTTTGTATGATGATCTTGCTGCACAAGTTATCGAGCTATATTTAGCGGCGGCAACAACTCAGGCGCGTGTAGAAAATATTCAAAAAACAATTAAACGCGGTCTGCGCTTAAAAGACTACATTAGTAAAGAATTTAAGTTGGGCCTGTCAGAAGAAAAAGATGTACTACAGGTTGATGCGCGCCTGGCAACCAATAGAGCAGATAAGCAAAGCCTTGATGTGTTATGGCAAAAACAGGTTATTGCCTTAAATCGTTTAATGAATCAGCCATGGGGTAATACGTTTTCGCCACAACTAAAACTGGTTAATTTTAAAAGTCGTGAATTTGATTTTGTTTATGCGCAGGCAGAAAAACAAAACGCGGTGCTAAAACAAATTGATGCGCGTTTATTGCTGGCAGACAGTGCGATTCGCTTAAGCCGCGATAAACAACAGGATGAACTCGACCTGGTAATGTTTATTGGCAACGAGAATAACCAGGGTGATACCACAAGCGGTGATTATGATGAGTCGCAGGTGGTCGGTGGCGTCAGCCTGGAATTCAGACGCGGCCTGGATAAGAGTGGTTTAAATGCCGAATTAAGGCAGGCTCATTATGACAGAGAGCTGGCCTTGCAGGACAAAAAGCTGATTCAACAAAATTTGCACTATGACGTGGCCAGTTTGCTGGTAGAGATAGAATCTGCTGAGCTAGCGGTAAAGGCCTTTAAGAAAAGTGTATTCGCCGAACAGCAAAAACTCACGGAGGCAGAAAAGCGCTATAAAGATGGTCGTATAGAAACCGACTTGATCATTGATTTTGAATCACAATTGGCGAATGCTGAACTCTCGCTTGAATTACAAAAAATTGAACTGGCACGTCGCTATTATCAGCTGGATTTATTGAGAGGCGCTATCTGGGAAACCGTGGCACGCCATGAAATTGCCTTTCCGCAAGCGTTTGATAAGGGAGCGAACTAATGCAGGCGATTATTCGTTACCTGGTTACACGCAGCCTGGTTGTTAACTTAATATCTGTTTTTTTAGTCGCCGTTGGTATCGCTGTTTCTATTATGTTTATGAAGGTGGAAGCCTTTCCGAATGTTAATTTAGATATTATTCAAATTGATGTTGTTTATCCCGGGGCATCGCCAGGTGAAGTAGAGCAGCTAGTTATTACGCCTATCGAGCAAGAGCTGCGTGCTATTGAAGGCATTGATAAAATGATCTCCATGGCATTTCCGGGTTCGGGGCGAATTTCTATGGAGGTGGATCCCAGCTCATCAAAGCGTGATCGTCTGACCTCAGATATTTCATTGGCAGTTGATCGTGCAACTCTGCCAGACGATTTAGAGAGTGAGCCTTTTGTAACCGAAGTTGATGGTTCAGTATTTCCTATTTTACGAGTCGCAGTATCTGCAAATAGAGATGAGTTATCACTTAAACGATTAGGCGATAAAATTAAAGAAGAGCTTTTGGCGATTGATGGTGTGGCAAAAGTGGCTGTAATAAGTGACCGTAAAGCAGAATACAGCGTCGTCGTTGATCCCGATAAATTACAGCAGGCAAGAGTCTCTGTAGATCAAATTGCACAGGTGTTACGTGGCTGGAACATTAATACGCCGGGTGGTGAAATAAATACACCGAGTGGCCAAAAGGCGGTACGTATTGTTGGCGAGTTCAGCAGTATAGAAGATGCCGAAAGCATTGTCATTAGAGCCAATGCCGGTGGCAATGTTTTGCGACTGGGTGATATTGCCAATATTAGTGAGGCATTAGAAAAACCGCGCACATTGCATGATGTAGAAGGCCAGTCTTCGATTTCTATGCTGATATTAAAACGATCTGATGCAGACATTATTGAAACGGTAGATAAGATAAAACCTTATCTGGATAAAATACCTGAGCTACATGGTGAAGATATTACGGTTAAATCATTTCAGGATTTTTCGCGCTTTGCCAGAATGCGCCTGGGGGTTTTAACCAATAACGGCCTGGTTGGTATTGTATTAGTTTTTGTTTCCCTGCTTTTGTTCCTGCGCTTTTCGGTTGCAATGACAACCACCTGGGGCCTGCCGATTATTTTTATGAGTGGCGTGGCTTTAATTTATTACATGGGCATGACCTTAAATCTTATCTCTATGATGGGCTTTATTATGGTGCTCGGCATGCTGGTGGATGATGCCATCATCATTGGTGAAAATATTACTCACCATATGGAAAAGGGTTTAAATCCCGTTGAAGCCGCAGTAAAGGGCGCGGTTGAATTAATTGGGCCGGTAAGCACCACCATTCTCACCACTATTGCAGCCTTCTTACCCCTAATGTATATGTCGGGCATTATTGGAAAATTTGTAATCGCCATTCCAATTGTGGTGATCAGTTTATTAATTCTTTCATGGCTGGAATCATTTTTAATGCTGCCCAGTCATGTGGCGCATGTAACTAACCCGAACAAGCACCCTAAAGAACGTGCCTGGTTAATTGCCCTGGAAGAGGGCTATGCATGGTCGCTTGAAAAAGCGATTAAATTTAGATGGACGACGGTTTTCCTTTCATTTTTAATACTTGTTGGCGCGGTTTATATCGCAAAAGAAAAACTCCAATTCCAGTTGTTTCCACCGGTGGGTGTTGAAGAATATATCGTTAGGGTAACCGCCAAGCCGGGTACTTCATTAAAAGAAATGCGCCAGATATTACGTCATGTCGATACCGATATGCGTGCACAAATTAATGAAAAATATCTGGATGCCACTATTGCACAGAGCGGTGATATTTCCATGGACGAGGGTGATCCATTAACACAACGTGGCAGTCGTTATGGACAAATTCGTGCCATCTATACACCTGCAGTAGGTCGTATAGATCACAATGCAATAGATGATATGAAGCGCATAACAGCAATGTTAAAAGCCAAATATAGCGAGTTGAATATTTCATCTACTTTAATTTCTAATGGGCCGCCACTAGGCCGAGCACTAGAGGCTGAAATTAGCGGCTTCGATACACTGGCCAGTGAACAGGCAGCGCGTCGACTCATGGATTCCCTACAAACCATAAAAGGGGTCACTACAATCGATAGTGGCTTAAAACCAGGTGATGATGAGTTGCATGTAAAACTGGACAGGCAGCTAGCCAGTTATGCGGGAATTGATTTAGATATTGTATCGCGTCATGTACGTGCCGCAGCCGATGGCCTGGTCGTATCAACCATCAGAAAAGGCACCGAAGAAATTAATGTGACGATTCGTTTTCCATCAAAAGGTATGCAGGAATTAGAGCAAATTAAAAATGTATTAATTCCTAATAACCGAGGTGGCCTGGTGCCATTGTATAAAATTGCAACGCTAGAACAACACCAGGGTTACACCACAATCCGTCATAAAGATGGCATACGCATTGTGAGTGTCGTTGCGGATATTGATACAAATATATTATCGAGCCTAAAATTAAATAAAATGGTTAAAGATAATGAATCTAAATGGCTGGGTGATGTAGAAAATAAAGTAACGGTTAATTACGGTGGCGAGCAGGAAAAAAATCAGGAATCATTTATCAGTTTGCTGGTGGCCTTTATGTTTGCGCTGGTCGCAATCTTCTTTATTTTAGCGATTCAATTTAACAGCATGGTTTATCCGCTGATTGTTATGCTGGCCATTCCATTTGGTGCGATTGGCGTAATATTTAGTTTTTATCTGCACGATATTTTCTGGAAGCCCATGCCACTGTCGTTCTTCTCCACCATGGGTATGGTGGCACTCACCGGCGTTGTGGTGAATAGCTCATTGGTATTGCTGGTGTTTATACAACGTGCACGACAAGACGGCATGAAAATTAAACAGGCAATATTAACCGCAGGGCGCAGGCGCTTGCGCGCAGTATTATTAACCGCGGCAACCACAGTAGTTGGTCTATTGCCAACGGCCTATGGCTGGGGCGGGCTAGATCCCTTTGTGTCGCCTATGGCTTTGGCGTTATCATCGGGCTTAACCTTTGCAACGGTGGTTACCCTGTTTACGATTCCGGCGACCTATGCCGTGGGGCATGATGTTCGGGCATTTTTTAGACGAGTTGTTTATAAAGGCTAGTGGCTATTTGTAATTAATAATTGAGAGAATATTCTGCTTGTATCTTGTTATAGCTAAGTTAGTTAACAAAGAATAGTTCCGGTATATCAAAGTGTTTTTTAGGCCTTATATTACTGCCTGAATGGTCAGAGTTGATGGTTTATACTCTGTTTATTTAGTGCCTGAAAATTTAAAAAAATGTATCTTGAGTGATAAGGATTGATGGGCCTACATAGCGGGAGAAAATCCCGTTATGTAGGCAGATAAATTAACTAAATATTACCTGGTTAACTTCGTTATAAATAGTTTTTTATCTAATCATTTTTTTTGAATTGTGCAATCAATGACTGTAAATAGCTGGAAAATTCTTCCAGTTGCTCGACAGTTTGTTGAGTCTGCTGGCTGTTGTCCGCATTGTTTTGAGCTTCGTTGCTGATATTCACAACATTGCGATTTATCTCTTCGCTGACCGCTATCTGTTCCTCTGTGGCACTGGCGATCTGTACGGTCATATCAGAAATGGTTCTAACAATTGATGCTATTTCCTCCAGAGACTGACCTGCATTATTGGCTTGTACAACACTGTCTTCTACTCGCTGAGATCCGGTTGCCATAGCCGCTACCGCATTCTGTGTACCGCTTTGCATGCTTTCAATCATAGATTGAATTTCTTGTGTAGATTCTTGTGTGCGTTTGGCTAAGGAGCGTACTTCATCAGCCACTACTGCAAATCCACGGCCTTGTTCTCCTGCGCGAGCTGCTTCAATAGCGGCATTGAGTGCCAGTAAATTGGTTTGTTCAGCAATTCCTCTGATAACATCTAATACAGTACCAATTCGTTCGCTTTCCTCCTGCAAATCGGCAACGACCCGAGAGGCCTGTTTAACATCATCAGCCACCTGAGTTATAGCCTGTACAGTTTTTGTCATGTTCTGTTTGCCAGTGCTAACTACCTGATCGGCTGATTGTGCTGCCTTAGCTGCATCACTGGTATTTTGTGCAACTTCCTGTACCGTTGCGGTTACTTCATTCATAGCCGTCGCCAGTTGATCGACTTCAGATAACTGGACGGCTACACCGGCACTCGTTTGATGTGCTGTCTGCGTTGTGCGCTGAATGATTTCATTTAGTTGTTCTGAACTGTCATCTATTCGTGCCAACACGCTATTGGATTCCAGTATTTTCATGTGCAAAGCGAGTCTAAGCTGGGCAACTTCACTTTGTGAGCCGCCATAAACCTGTCTGGAGAGTTCATTATCAATATTCTGTCGGCTTTCTTTAGCTAGCTTAATCAGTGGTGCCGCAATTAGTTTTGATAGAAGCCAGGATATGCCCAACCCTATAATAAGAGCGCTCGCTAATTCGACACTGGATGGTTGCGCTATAACAATTGTGAATACCAGCATACCGAGCAATACTGTACTAAAGCCGGCCATTAAATGTGAAACCATACCCAGGCGATGCCAAAATTGAATAGGTGATTTATTTTTGTTAATTCGTTGGTAAAGTGCTTCTGCACGATTGATAAACGATTGCTCTGGCAAGGTTCTTACAGATTGATATTCCTTAACCTCACCATGTTCAGTGATAGGGGTAACGTAGGCATCTACATAATAGTGGTCACCATTTTTAGCCCGGTTTTTTACTATCCCCATCCAGGACTTTTTTGATTTCAAGGTATTCCACAAATCATTGAATGCGGCAGCTGGCATGCCTGGGTGACGAACTACATTATGATTTTTATGCATCAATTCCTCGTCATCAAAGCCGCTGATACGGTGGAAACTGTCATTGAAGTATGTAATTGCACCCTTTCTATCGGTCGTGGTGATTAGGTTTTCATCCTGCCCAAATGTTATCGCCTTGCCTGTAACCGCCCCGTTTTGTTTCATTTGTATACCTTTTAGATTTTAAAGTAGGATATTGCTGAAGGCATGCATCATAAGCCTCCTCATTTTTTATAATACTTACTGCAAAATGCTTGCCATGTGAATATGTATTGTCTTGTCTTTATAGGTAAATAACTTACAAGTTGCAAGGTTTTGTTGGTAATGGCCAATAAGACACTCAAATAATAATGCCAAATATCACGCAGTTTGCGTGTTATGAGAAGTGTATTGCTGATAAATAAAAAGCATTGAAGCTAAAACGCCTGGATGTAGTTAAGCAATGCACAATCATGATGCAGATTGAAAATTCCGGTGTTTCACTATCACTGGATGATTCTGGTAGCGGATATTCGTCATTATCCGTATCGCAGCGTTTCTCGCTGGATGAACTGAAAATTTACTGTAGCTTTATATCTAGCATGCTAAATAACCAAAATGATGCAGTTATTACTAAAAGGATTATTTCGATGGGAATAATCCTGTGCATGGAAGTGATTGCGGAAGGTGTTGAAACTACCTCGCAAGAGACGTTCTTGCGTGAATCCGGATGCCTGAATTATCACGCTTATTTGTTTAGCCGGCCGGTACCCATAGCTGAATTTGAAGAAAAGTTTAGTTCTGTTTCCCCGAATCAGATCAAGCCGGTATAACTACATCACGCCTTGGAACATAATGGGATCTGGCCTTACCAACACAGGTAGCGTCAAGGTTCGACTGCTGGCGCCTTAGTGTTTAATGGGGTAAATACTGCTAGTCACTAAGGAATGGTACTTTTGCATTCTGTAATATTTGCGCTACTATTTTTTCGAGCTCTTCTTTTTCTACCGGTTTCATTAACAATGTTTTAATATTATTAGCTTCAGTCTCTATTGTATTACTCTGATAGCTATAACCGGAACACATAATGATGGGTATTTTATTATTAATAAGAGAAATCTTTCTTGCTAGTTGTTTCCCCGTTATACCCGGCATTGTTTGATCCGTGATAATTAAGTCAAAACTTTCCGCTTGTTGTTTAAATAAATCGAAAGCCTCGCGACTATCAGTACATGCGGTTACACGGTAGCCTAAAGATTCCAGTCGAAGTTTGGTTATTTCTACAATATGTTTTTCATCATCTACAACTAAAATGTGCTCTGTTCCGTGCTGCGCGATATACTGTGTTTTATTTTTATTCTTCAGGTCAAGTTCACTATTCAACTCCGGGAAGTAAACACTAAAGGTTGCGCCATTACCCGGTGAGCTAACAACCGTAATCATGCCGTCATGACTTTTTACTATACCAATAACAACAGACAAGCCCATACCTGATCCTTTGCCTACCGCCTTATTGGTGAAATAAGGATCAAAGATTCGGTCTATATGTTCACTGGCTATACCCATCCCACTATCAGTAACGGTTAATTTTATATATTTACCGGGTGTTACATTCTGCTTAAATAGTGAATTGATTTCATAGCTATTAAGCTGCACAGAGTTTAAGTCAACTTTTATTACACCGCCTTTTTCAGGCATGGCTTGATAGGCATTGGTGCATAAATTAATAATGACTTGTTGTATTTGAGTTGAGTCTGCATAAATATTGCCACAGGTATTATCTATTTCACATTCGAAGGTAATTGTTTTTGGAATTGAAGAGCGCAACAACTTCATAGTTTCATTGAGTAATATTTCTATATTAGTCGCTGAACGCTCACCCGATTCCTTACGGCTATAGGCAAGTATTTGTTTAACTAAGTCTCTTGCTCGACCACCGGCTATTAGAATTTCGTTAATATGTTTGCTGGATTTTGCATCATCTTTAAGCCACTCCTGCGCCATTTCTGCATAACCCAAAATCACCGCTAATAAATTATTAAAGTCATGTGCGATACCGCCTGCCAGCGTGCCTATCGCCTCCATTTTATGTGATTGCCTTAACTCTAACTCAAAATTTAATTTTTCTAGCTCCCACTCTTTTTTAGGCGTTATATCAGAGACAATGCCTTCGATTGCAATGGTATTATTAAATTTACCATGCACCAGTGCATTTCTTTGGTTTACCCAACGGGCCTTACCTTGTTTGTTTAGAATTTGATATTCATATGACTCTGGGACTTCTCCCTTACAAATATTCTGCCATTGTTCTGCAAAGAATTCCCGCCAATCGGGGTGAACTATCTTCGGGAATATGTCGCGTTGTTTATAAAGTGTTTCCGGGATGTAACCAAATAAAGATAAACTAGCAGGGCTTATATATTCAAATTCTCCGCTGGGAATCGCGATTCTAAAAATAACATCTTGTGCGTTATCTGTTATTCGTCGATATCTATTTTCGCTTTCATTCAGCTCATTCACGACTCTGGCTAAAACACGCATCATCAAATAACATATTAGTGCACCCAGCAGCACAATAACTAACATGACATAAAAAAACACCTCGGTAACCCAGCGTGATGCTTTCGCCATATGAAATGAAAAGGTTTTTTCTGCAAGGCTCAATTGTGTTTGTAAGTCGTCTACCACACGCAAGCTAGTTATATGAGCATCTTTATTAAGGTTATTGTTAATGATTCTTTGATGTACATTGTCGCCATAGTTTATCAGTTCTTCGATTAATGCATCGCCAATTTTCCACTGCTCAATTGATTTTTCTATATAAGAAATATTTTTGAAATGTTTATAAAGAAAGATCATTATTGTAATGTCGTCTTTATGGTTTCCACCCTTTAAAAAACCATCATACGCAGCTTGATCATCAATTTCCTTTTTTTCTAATGCCAATCGCGCCTGTTTGTCACCTAAGGTGATTTCTAAGCTCGTTTGAAACGCAGTATATAAAGTAGGGTCACTGGTATAAATGTATTGTGTTAAATAATAGGTGGCGGACTGCTGGCCTTTAGCCCACAAACCTTCAGCACCGACATAGGCGCGCATGCCTGAGATGATAGTAAATCCTGCATTACCGATTAAGAATATACTGCTAATAACCAGCATAATAATTAAGATAGCGAGATTTATTTTTGCTTTAAGGCCAAGCTTAGAAAGCATATCTTCCTTGTTACTCTTATTTCTTGTGCAGATATTTATAGCAGATATATGATCAATTCACTGGAATCGACAGCAGATTAGCTAACAATGATTAATTTAGTGAAAATCACCTATAGGAGGAGCAAACGGTGGGGCAGACCTTACATCTTGCATACATTCACTTCACTAACACGCTGTCACTTTAAGTTTCGTCAATGATATCGCTCTGGTAATTTCAGATATTGTAATGCCTGATATGAGTGGTGTGGATGCAGCAAACAAGATGCGTGAATTAAATAGCAAACTGCCGATCATTCTAATGACAGGTTATGACGTAAAAGACGCCCTTGTTTCTAATAATGAAATAGAAGATTGCATAATGTTGTCTAAACCATTTTCGCTCAAGGTCTTAAGCCAAAATATTCGCTCTCTACTTGAAGCATAATATTAAGCGGCTAGTAAACTCTGGCAGAGTTTACTAGCCATTCGGCCCGCAACTACACGTGCGATCGACATTAATATTTAGGCAACTGATTTCTGAATAAGCGGAATTAACGGCTCTGGTAAAACAATACTTCCAGCCAGTGCAAATGCGTGTGCATCATCTGACATTTTGTTCCAGGTCTTACGAATAATATCAATCCATTTGGCTTCATCGTATTCCGGATGCTTCTCGGCAAATGCCAGCATGTAATGCTCTATAAATACCAGCCCGGCAATATCTTCTAGTAACTGAGTATCTGCATTGGCTTTAATCGCGCGTTTGCCTACAGCCATTCTTACGCGTTCCAGAGCGACTTCATCGTAGCCCGCTTTTTCCATTAACGCAGCTACCTGCCCAGCATGAAACTTGTATAAGTCGGTTCGCCACAAATGATAGCCCTTGCGGTCCATAGGGTAATCACTGCGTGGTGATTTCCAGCGTTCGATATGTTGCCCACGAATCGCCAGCTTGGCCACATCATCAGACTCGGGTTTATAGCGCTCAAGCATGTCTGACATACGAAATGCATACAGGCCTTCTTTTGGCCATTCTTTACCATCTGCTATTTCAATATTGGGGTCTTCGCCATTGGCGGCGTCAATCAGGGCTACGGCTTTATCAAATGATGCTTGGGACATGGGCTTCTCTGAAATAAATGTTATTGGGTGCTTAATATTAACAAATCCCTGAGTGTATTTTATGTCTATTTGGAGATAGATAGCTGAATCTGCTTAATTATAGAAGCTGACTATATAATTTAGCCCTGCAACTTAACCAACTAACCATGTGGCTTAAGCTTGAAACGTATTCATGTAACTTAACCATTGGAAATAGTCACACCAGCTCATCTATAGTTACTTTATTCATTATTCAAACTGTTAGAGGTCACTATGTCAGCGGCCAAACAATGGTATTTAGATATAAGTAACGATATCAAAGGATATTCTGTTCGATCGCTAATTTGCATTTGTAACTGATGCTCACAACCCAGCGTCCATTTAAAACCAGCTATGGCTAAAAAACGCGCCTGCTAGTTTTTTGCCGGTGATGTAGATGCTATGATAGCCAACAAATTAACCGCTTATATAATAATCAGGAAACCTAATAAATGAAATATTTCTGTTATCTCTTCATGGCTATCATTGCCTTTTCTACAAATGCTTATGCCTCGCAACCTAAAATTGAAATATTTGAGCAATTTGATGCCTTAAGGATGGTTGCTTTTATTAGTAAGAATGATATTAATAACAGTCCTCAATGGGGGCCTGTTTCAGGCGCACTTCCGTTGACTATTGGTGGAGCTATGCAGGCGGTTAAAGACTTCACTAAAAAACCGGATATTTATAGTTCTATAAAAGAAATTGAACTAAGACCTGTGCCAAAGAATGAAAAGCATTGGCACTATCTGATTAAAGTTGCTAATGATGAAATGAAAACGAAATACAGTATTTATGTTGTGTTAATGAGTGGAAAAGTTATTCCGGCACTCATTGAACCTGCTGGATATAAATAAAGTTTACGGCCTGGATAGTTAATTAACATGGATGTTTTAAGCTGCATCACTGCGCTGATCGCTGTAAATCACACAAACACTCAGGCTTGTGTGAAACGCTGTAGAGTTAGAGCCAAATAATATGGCTAATAAAAATCAGCTTTCATGTTTAAATAATCGATTACTCTTTATTACGTCTCTTACTTTTTTCGGTACTTTAGCTTCCCAGGCACTGTCTCCGTTATTAATTTCTTCCAGTACTTTATCTGAATGAATACTCAGGTAATCTTTATTAACGCTGTTTAAGGGTGAGATAAACTTGTTCTCACATAAATATTTATATAAATGAATTAAGTTTTCTTTAGGTTGATAATTCTCAGTTGTAATGTATTCGTCGCATTCACCTTCTATGCAGGGTGCAACATAAAGACGTAGATCATATTTAAATAAGCGGCCAAAGGCCTCTAAAATTCCACCCGGTAAATTCCCATAATATTTTTCATTAAAGATATCGTTTAATGTTGGAATGCCTAAAGTAATTGCCATTGGCCTTTGTGTACAACGGAACAGGTAGTCGGCAAGTTTGTAATATTCACCCATATTGGAAATAAGCACATTTTTACCTAATGCACAGAGTATGTCTGCACGTTGTAAAAAATCGTTTACGCAAATATCATCGCCGGCTTTTAAATTGTGCAGTGTCATTTCAGAAATCACAGTAAGTTCATCTGCAGGAATATTGTGATCACTTAAAAAGGCATCTTGTGCGCAATCCATCATATTTATATTTAACAGGGTAGGCGGGTTAAAACGACTGCGTTCAATCAATACGGCTTTTTTATACAATACATCAGCAGGATGAACAATTTCGCCTTTGGCATTAAACATGGCGCCTTGTGTCATGCCGAATTCAACAAGCCTTAATGCCATAAAGCGGTTGTCGATGTGTTTAAACGCGGGGCCAGAAAAATCGACCATGTCGATTTCGAGTTCATCGTAGGAGAGGTCATCCATTAATGATTTAAGTAATGTTTCTGCTTCCTGATGATAATGAAGTGCGGCATAAATTAAATTAACCCCCAGTGCGCCTATGTTTTCCTGATCTTTTGTGACATCTTTTGCCTGCAGGTGAACATGTATATCTATTTGCGAGGGTTCACTACAGGGTGAGCTTTGAAACTTAATGCCAATCCAGCCCTGTCCATCCACGTCTCTGCTGAAACTGCGCGAGGCGATGGTATTGGCAAATGAAAAAAAGGTACTTTCCTGGCCACGTTTTTCGCCGATACGTTCGATGATAAGTTTGTATTCAAGGTCAAGCATCGCTTTTAGGCGATCGCGACTAACATAACGTGAAGACTTGCCGTAAATGGAATCACTAAATTGCATATCATAAGCTGAGATGGCCTTGGCTATTGTGCCAGCAGCACCGCCTACACGGAAAAACAGGCGCGCGGTCTCTTGCCCTGCACCAATTTCTGCGATGGTGCCGTATTGGCCTTTGT
>CAWUSX010000050.1:0-8005 GCA_963924875.1 uncultured Gammaproteobacteria bacterium | reverse complement strand
AATCGTTCAATAGGCGATCACGAACGTGGCCTGTTTTTCAATTTCGCCAACTACTCGGTTATTAAAAATAACCGTGTTACTGGTGGGCCAACAAAATGCGTTTTTATTTATAATGCAAATTACAATACTATAAATAATAATTTATTCGAAGACTGTCAGATTGGCATTCATTTCACGGCGGGTTCGGAAAAAAATGAAATATATGCCAATTCATTTATTAATAACCGCACCCAGGTTAAATATGTTGGCACACGTTATATCGAATGGTCGAAAAATGGCATCGGTAACTACTGGAGTGATAACCCTTCCTTTGATATTGATGCCAATGGAATTTCAGATCAGCCATATAAGCCAAATGATCTGGTCGACCAAATTGTATGGCGACACCCAATGGCAAAATTATTATTGAACAGTCCTTCCGTAAAAATACTAAAATGGGCGCAGTCAGAATTTCCAGGTATCCATCCGGGTGGCGTTACCGATAGTGTGCCACTAATGAAACCACCAGAAACCAGTTTAATTACGCAAAGAAATTTATCCGATGGTTGATACAAGTACATCAGACAATGTTATTTCATTGCAGGCAGTAAGTAAAAAATACGCGAATGAAACTGTTCTACATGACATAAATCTAAATATACAGTCCGGCGAATGTATTGTTTTAGTAGGGCATAACGGTGCAGGCAAAACATCACTTTTAAAGCTCATGCTAGGTTTAACGAAGCCAACTACGGGTGTGATCGAGGTGTTGGGAAAAAATCCAGCCTTTAGTGCGGCCGTTGCGCAACGCCTGGCCTTAGGTTACTTGCCCGAAAGTGTGGCATTTTATGAGGCGATGACAGGCCGCGAGGTATTGTCATTTTATGCGCGGCTTAAAGGCTCAAAACCCGCCGAGTGTGAAAAGCTATTAGAACTGGTTGGTTTAGGCGATGCCGCCAAACGTCGTGTCGGCACATATTCCAAAGGTATGCGGCAGCGCCTGGGCCTCGCGCAGGCGATGCTGGGAAATCCACAACTCCTGTTTTTAGATGAGCCGACTACGGGGCTTGATCCAATTTTGCGCCAGCACTTTTATGAACTCATAGATGGTTTACAAAAACAGGGTGCCACCTCGGTTATTTCTTCGCATGCGCTGAGCGAGGTAGAGGCCAGAGCAAGTCGATTTGTTATTTTGAAAGCAGGATTTGTTGTCGCCTGCGGCACCCTGGATGAACTGTATCAGCAGGCAACATTACCTCTTCGTATCAAAGTGAGTGTCGCATCCGGAGAGGCATCCATTGTAGCGCAGCGCTTTAGTGCTGATGCATCTATTAGTGAGATCAATAATCAAAGTTTTTACCTGTCCTGTTCAACGCACGAAAAAATGCCGCTTATACGCCACATAAGTAGCCTGGGTGATGCGGTTAAAGATATGCAAATTTTGCCACCACGCTTAGATGAACTTTACAGTTACTTTATGAATGGAGATCCATCATGAAACTGTTATGGACTCTGGCCTTAAAAGAAGTAAAAGATGGCCTACGCAATCGCTGGATAGCCGCTGCCATTATATTGTTGGGCACACTTGCGCTGGCTTTATCCCTGTTGGGTTCTGCACCTACGGGTTCTGTACGTGCCAGTGATCTTGATATCATCGTTATCAGTTTATCGAGCCTGAGCGTTTACCTAATTCCACTCATTGCATTAATGCTATCGTTTGATGCATTGGTGGGTGAATTTGAACGTGGCACCATGATGTTGTTGCTGACCTATCCGGTTACCCGCTGGCAGGTAATTATGGGTAAGTTTCTTGGGCATTTAATTATTTTATTTATCGCGATTTTTGCGGGTTATGGCGGTGCCATTTTATTGATGCTCGCATTCACCAGTGCTAGCATCGAGGGCTGGCAGGCCTACGTCATGATGATGATGAGCTCACTGTTATTAGGTGCGGTATTTATAGCACTGGGTTATCTGGTGAGTGTGGTAGTTAAAGAAAGAGCTACCGCCGCAGGCTCTGCGATTGGTTTGTGGCTGATTTTTGTTGTGTTATATGACCTTATCCTGTTCGGTGTTTTATTAGTCGATAAGGGACAGTTAATTGGGCAAAAATTATTCTCCATATTAATGCTTATTAGTCCTACAGATAGCTACCGTATTCTTAACTTGAGTATGTTTGACGGGGTAAGCCAGGCAGCGGGCATTGCGGGTATTGCCAGTGAAGCAGGTATGAGCAGTAGCCTGATGCTAAGTGTTATGCTGATATGGGTTATTGTGCCATTGATGGTGACGTTGTTTGTTTTTCAGAAAAGAGAAATATAATTTTTAGCAATTTATTATTAAAGCCGATTAATCACTAAAGTTTAAAACGACATGAACAAAAATTTTAAATATTCACTTACTAAACTAATCGAGATTCCTATCATTAAATTAATTCCATTATTATTTATATTGGCACTGGCAGGCTGTGAAAAAGAAGTACCGGTTGAAGTGCCTGCAGCGCATACACTAACCAACGACGCCAATGGTTATTATTGCCTGATGACCGTGGTGTACCACAAAGGCCCAAAAGGGCAGGTGATACTCAGCGACGGTAAAGTACTGTGGTTTACATCGGTACGCGATACGGTTTCATTTACCATGTTACCGGAAGAGCCTAAAAATATTGCCGCAATTTATGTTAATGATATGTCGAATGCCGAATGGGATAACCCGGGTGAAGACAACTGGATACTGGCTAAAGATGCATGGTACGTTGTTGGTAGTGGCAAAACCGGTGGCATGGGCGAGCCTGAGGCAATACCTTTTTCAACTAAAGTAAATGCTGAAAAGTTTGTTGGCGAGCAGGGTGGGGAAATTTATGCCTTCTCTGAAATCCCCAGAGAATATATTATTAAAACGACTGAATAATAATTTCACTCGCTAAAAAACAACGCAAAAAGTCAGTAGATTATAAGTAGGTGTATGAATTTTTCTAAACCTTCTCATACAATGTCTCACCAAATAATGGCAGTCCATTTTCAACCGTATGCTCACGCAGTGCATCATTAATTAAATACATATACACGGGTAATTCAATGGCCTTGCAGTGTCTGTGTAACACTGTCATTGCCTGTTCACGGTTATGGTATTTATCCCGTGTTTCAAATTTTCCATTGCCATCGGTTACACGCCATTTATTATTAGAGCGCATTACGTTTAGCCAGGGGTCACGAGTGTTAATGCCACTTGTTTCAACACAACAGTTAAAGGCCTTGCCCAGTTTGTTTAGTACCTTGGGTATTTCCTTATCATAGCGGCGCTTAATGGCGTGTAAATTTTTACTGTATCGCGTTTCCTGAATATCTCCGGCTGCCCAGGCAATACCATCGAAACCATTTTGGCTGGCATGAATTAACATCAGTTTTAAACCCAGTGCCGTCCATTCTTTTTTAAATGGCGCATTAGCGACCTTACCCCAGTATGATGTGTTGTAGCCATATAGCTGGCCGCTCTGATGCCAGTCGCTTTGCAGCTCTTCAATAAATAATAATTTATTACCCTGTACATCATGCCGGGTAGTGCTGCGAATATGCAGCAATACATTGTGATCAAAATGATGCGCACCAAAAAATATACGCTGGTAATCGTTTAGGCTCAGTGTCCATTCGCGGTAATTGTTTCCACCGTACAGGCTAAGGTAATCAAACCGGCTATTAAATTTAACCCCATTACGCAAACCCAGATATTCGCGCGCGTGTTTATTGGTTGCCGCCTTGGCTGCCTCGCTATTACTGAAATATAAAGACTCCTCACGATTAGTAATTGCACGGCCGTAAGGGTCCAGGGCAAACCAGTATTTATTTAACGCCATAGGATGATCATGGCTAAGGGTTTTCACCACACCCACTCGGTAGTTACAGGTGTCATCCACATAACGCAAAATACACAGGCAGTTATCATCCAGTTTTAGGGCTGCACGGTACACGGCCTGGTGAGGCATACGCTGCGCGACCTCTTTAAAACTTAAGCCACCATCGGAGCCCCAAATTTGTTCGGTGCTAAGGGTAAGGGCAATGGGTTTAAAATTAATCGCCGCGATAATCTGTTGTTTACTCAGTGATGCAGTATTGCCCTGTTTAATTTGTTGGTGAAGAAATGCGCGGACACCCGACCAGTTAATTTCTTCTTCACGCAGGCCAGACTGTTGCATGTTTTGAATGGTTGCCAGCCAGTGATCTGCCGTTGCGGCCTGTAATGGCAAAGCCTCTAAACGCTTAAGCAATAAACTGTAAAGGTTCTGTGGGGCAGACGATTGTTTAAGCGATAAAGCGCTTTGATTTTTTAATAGCCGACGGCGAGCGGTTTCAATGCGTTGCCTTTGTGTATTTTTAACTGCCCAACAGTTTAATTCAGATTTTTCTGCATCGCTCCAGTCAGTAGCACGATGAATAGTCGCCAGCGTATAACCAGAATACACATAGTCGAATTCAGTCCAGCCAGAGCGGGGCAGGTCGTTGTCATCCTTGTGGCGAATAATCACATCCACCAAGGCATACAAGGCCCGGTGTTGCGCATTAACGGCTGGGCCACGAAGCCTCAAGGCATGGTACTTGGCTCGATGCGTTGATAAATCAACCGCACGGCCACTGCTTAGCAACAACATAAACAAAATCCTGAGGGGAGAAGAAGGTTTATAAAGCTTGTGCAATTTCCTCACCAATATAATCAGCTTTAAAAATCTCTTCAACCATGAATAGTGTGTGGGTGTGCAGTATTTGTGAGGGATTTATTCACAGGAGTAATGCTTGTGAAATGTATTTTTAGTTGTTATTAAATTATAAAAATCAATAGGTTAAACTAACTATCAATAATTGGTACTAACATATGCAAAATGTAAACAATGTCGTACTATATTGCGTGCGGCATAATACGTTAAATTACTGCATGCCGTATATATCACTGTTGAACTAAACCGCTTTGCGGTAGCTTTTTATCGTCTCTTTTAGATACCCCAATTACCTAAAAATACATCACAATGAATGTCCGATTTGTTACTCAACAAAGGAGACATATCATGAGTGCATTACGCCAAGCCATGATTGACCAAATGCTCTTGAAGGGTTATTCAGAGCGCACTAAAACATGCTATCTTGCGGCCGTCAGTTTGTTGGCCAGACATTATCATTTATCACCTGACAAACTCACCCAGGCGGATATTCAAAACTGGATATTATTCTTAGTTAAAGATCGGCACTTATCACCTGCCACTTGTCGTTTGTATTTAAATGCCGTGCGTTTTCTTTATCTTCACGTTTTACACTGGACAGAGTTTCAGATAGAACTTGTTACACCCAAACGAAAACAGCGCATACCCGATTTATTATCACCCACTGATGTTCGTTTGATTATAGAAAATGCATCCCATCCAAAATACCGTATGATGTTTATGCTGTGTTACGCCTGTGGTTTGCGTGTCTCTGAACTGGTTGCCCTACAAGTGCAACATATCCATGGTGAACAGCGCTACTTACAGGTGGTTCAAGGTAAGGGCTTTAAGGATCGTAATCTGCCTTTATCATCTTCGCTGTTACAACAGCTACGTGAGTATTGGCGCGCCTTTCATCCCAAGCATTTTTTATTTATCGGCAGTAAGCCAGATGCACCGATCAGTATCGCCAGTGTGCAAAAATATTTCACGAAAACAAAAAAATGCGCAGCCATTAACAAAGTCGGCGGTATTCATGGTTTGCGCCACGCGTATGCCAGTCATCAGTTAGCCGCAGGTATGCCGTTGCATCAATTAAAAAATATGCTCGGCCACATCGACCTTAAAAGCACAGAGCGCTATTTGCATTGGTGCCCTGAAAAGGGCTCTGACGATTTTGATTTACTGATGCACATGATGAAGGGGCATAATCATGAGTGATCATTTTATCTTTTCCCGCATCGTGCAACAGTTTTTAAGCGATGTTCAACAACATCAACGCCTAAGCCCACAACAAGCCAGCAGCTGTCAAAATATTTTAAATTGCCATACGGCTAAACTGGGTGGACTGAATTATGCCTGCGATGATTGTGCGCAACATTATCCCGTGTATCACAGCTGTCGTCATCGACATTGTCCACAGTGTCAACAAAAGGCTGGGGAACAGTGGGTCACGCAACGTCTGGCGGCCACCTTACCTGTACCTTATTTTCATCTGGTGTTCACCTTGCCGCATGAATTAAATGGCTGGGCACAACTGCATCCCGAGGTGATGTATCATCTGTTGTTTCAATGTGCCTGGCATACGTTAGATGATTACAGCCAGCACAATAAACAGCTGCAGGGAAAGCTGGGCATGACGGCCGTGCTGCATACCTGGGGCCAAAGTCTTAATCAGCATGTCCATTTGCATTGTTTAATACCCGGTGGTGCGATGGATCATGGGCATAAGTTTGTCATATCACGGCGCGACTATTTATATCCACATCGCGCCCTGGGCAAACTGTTTCGTGGAAAAATGGTCAGCGCTTTACGCAAAGCCTATCAAGCAGGACAACTACAGCGCATTACCCGTGCAGGGGAAATAGATCAGACGCTCAATACATTGATGAAAAAAGATTGGGTCATTCACACCAAACCTCACTTGAACAAAGCAGAAACCGTGGTGCGTTATCTGGCGCGTTATACCTATCGTACGGCCATCAGCCTGTCGCGCATTGTGGCGGTTAATGAAACGAGTGTGAGCTTTAAATGGAAAGACTATCGAGATGAGCAGAAAAAAATAATGACGCTGGATGGCGGTGAATTTTTACGTCGATTTTTACTGCACATTTTACCCAAAGGCCTGATGCGCATTAGACATTACGGTTATTTAGCCAACCGCGTGCGGGTTGAGCAACTTGAAAAAATACGCAGCTGGATAGCTGAGGATAAACCGACCACACAAAAAAAGATGATCGTGCCGGTAAACGAAATCGTCGATACCCCTATGGCATGCCCAAACTGCAAAACCGGACACTTGCACCTGATTGGCATCATCTTATCTGAAAAGGAACGACGACGATGCCTCATGAGTTAAGTTCATAAACACACGCGTCTCGACGCCAACCTATGGCACGAACATACTGATGGACAGTTGCAATTGCGCTGGCTAGCGGTTTAATATGGGCTATCAAAAAGAAACCGCCCAAAATCCACAGGATCAGGGTTGTGTTTTTAATAAAAAAGACGTCGACAAAGCACTGGATATAAAAATACATAACAGGGATTGGGGCTAAGAGTTATTTTTACCTTGTCACTTTAAATACAATTTCCTTATATATAGAGTACGCCAGTCGCGGCATAGTCCAACAGACATTTATACGCCATGCTGCGCACAGCGTATAAATGCTAAGATGTTATGCCCAAATAAAATAAGCAGCAATTATGGCAATTATTTCTGACAAACAGCTTCTTCGTGCAATCAAAAAAGCAGGAGCAATGGATTTAAAAAATAAAGAATTGGTTTGTGATGAAATATTTACCGAACAACCCAATTTATTAGCGTCAGTTCTTGTTCTACAGCAAATGGGGAACTCATTGGAAGATGTTGACGTGCTTTTAAATATTCTCATTGTGTTGCACTTAGCATTAAAAGAATCTGGTCAAAAAATATTTGAAGTTTCTGAGCAGGATCAAGACCAACAATTAAAATTGCTTACAGCTTCAGTTAAGTTCTCAGAAGGCATGACTAATAATTCGGTTGATAACTCAATAAATCAGTATATTTCAAGCCAGAAACAACCTGTTTTGCTTGCGTATGTTACAAATGTAATGAAAGATGCTGGCTTTTATGAAAACCAAAATGAGAGTTCAAAGTACTTAATTATGGCAGGTATAAACTTGGTTAATTGTGTGGCGTATGCAATTAAATTGGCATAAATCGGGTAAGGGCTGACGTCTAATCAACCCTCCCCACACCACCCTGCATGCGGCTCCGCACAGGGCGGTTCCTAAAAGTGTTTAAAATAAACAGGCCGATTAACTCCCGTATATTCCAGTGCTGGCTAACTTTATTAC
>CAWUSX010000049.1:0-48035 GCA_963924875.1 uncultured Gammaproteobacteria bacterium | reverse complement strand
AAAGTTTCTTATGGTTGAAACGAGTTGCAAGAAAACAGCCGCACTTATTTTTTCATTGGCAATTACCAGGATCAAATGACCGGATAATGGGAGCCGTATGATGCGAGAGTATCACGTACGGTTCTGCGAGAGGCTTGAGGTGAAATCCCTCTTGTCTACTCTCCTAAATTTTAACCAGACTATATTTTATAGTATAAATTATAACTAAAAGAAGAAAGGGCTCGGAGTGGAAATCATTAGTATTACTATTTGTCACCGACTCTTTAATATTAAGCAGCATAGATAGAGATTAGTGAATGATTGAGGTTTTAATTTTAGCTGTGGCACTAAGCATGGATGCTTTTGCAGTATCCATCGGTCTTGGTTCAAAGCATGGGAAGAAAACTAGAACTCTTGCCGTTCAAGCCGCAATATACTTCGGCATATTTCAAGCCTTAATGCCCTTAATTGGCTTCTTCGGAGGTAAAGGCGTATTGGGGTGGGTTGAAAATTACGCGCATTGGATTGCCTTTTCCCTTCTTTTATTGATTGGTGGGAAAATGATTTACGAGTCATTTTCTGAAGGTATAGAGGATGATGTCGCACAGATCACCCATAAGATGATGCTAATTCTTGCTATAGCAACAAGCATAGACGCCATGGCTGCTGGATTTACACTAACACTGATTGAAGTAAACCCATTCATTGCTTGTGCAGTAATCGGAGTTACAACATTTATATTTAGTTGGCTTGGTGTATTTGTTGGAGCCAAAAGTGGCACATACCTAGAAAGTAAGGCGGAGCTTTTTGGGGGAATAATACTCATCCTAATAGGTTTTAAGGTATTACTGTTTTGACCCCTTCTATAATACAAACACACATAATAAGCGGGCCAAGTGCATCGCGAAAAAGCGTCGCGCGCCTTATCTAAATCGTTATGTGGTTGTCGAATTATTGCTTACATTTTAGAAACTGGAGATTAAAAATGGAGCACGACTCGGAATCGAATAAAAAAATGCAATTGCATTTTATCGAACAGCCTATTTAGGTGAGCCAGCCAAAGCTGTTGAGAGATATGTTGGAGCCAATTATATACAGCACATCCATTAGTTGGCGATGGGTAACAGGCGTTTATTGATTACTTTGAAGAAATGGCTAAATATTATTCCAACAAAAGTATCGAGTTTGTGCGAGCAATTGCAGAGGGTGATTTAGTTTCACTCCATACACACAAAATCAGGGGTCAGGCTGGACTTCCCCCAAGTTCTAGTATCCCCCAATACTATTTACCTAAATATTAGATGTGCACCTACCTTTACGCCCGGCATTTTCTAGGCCATCTATGCGGTTAAATAAAAATGTCAGCGCCTTATGTGAGCCAGGACACGTTTTCTACGGCATTAACGAATTATATCTTGCTTATTGCTAATTTGGGAATATATTCCCATATAGAGAATGAATGAGACGCCTCTAGTCTTCTCAAGCATTCAACCGTTAGCCAATAAATAAGGAACCTCCGATGAAAAGAAGAATAATATTTAACAAGTCTCTTCTAGCCGCATCAATTTTAGCTATTACAGCCTGCAGTGGCAGTGGTGGCGACACAACGAGCGCCGCTACTAGCTCTAAATCAGTTGTAGGCGTCATTACCGGCTTCGGTAGTATTTACGTAAACGGTGTGGAATATGAAACAGATACCGCTGGTGTACACATAGATGGTTTAGCTAGTGATGAAACCTCTCTCGCTATCGGCGATATAATTACCTTGCAAGGTACCGTTAATCCCGATGGAACAACGGGTGTCGCTACCGCAGTTACTTGCAATGATGAGCTGGAAGGTTATGTATTAGATACATCGGGGCTGTTAATTGATGGTACCGGTACGATTAATGTCATGGGACAAATTGTCACCATTACTTTAGATACGGTATTTGATGGTGACACCCTAGCCACTATTAATGCCACGATTAATGACCTGAGTGTACTGGATATCGTGGAAATCAGCGGTTTCCCAGATGGCACAGGTGGCATCTTGGCAACTCGAGTAGAAAGCAAAAATGCAGCTGAGGACGTTGAAGTTAAAGGCGCTATTAGCCAACTAAATACAACCAGCCAAACATTTAAAATTGGTGCGCTACTGGTAGATTATTCTAGCGCTAGCGATGTTCCCGCAGACACACTCTTTGTTGATGGCCTGTTTGTAGAGGTTAAAACCACCGAAGTCTTAACAGGTGATGTAGCGAATGGCTTCAGGTTAATCGCCTCTAAAGTTGAGTTTGAAGACGACGACTCTGATGTTGAAGGCGATGAAGGTGATGAATTAGAAGTACAAGGTATGGTATCAAACATTGATAACACTGGATTCAGCTTTAATGGCACACGGGTTGAATTTGCTTCCCTGGAAATAGGTGATGACTTTAATGTTGCGTCATTAGTCGATGGCACAATGATCACGGTAGAAGGCCATATTGATACAAATGGTAATTTCATTATCGAAGAAGTTGAAGATGAGCATGAATCTGAAGATGAGGCGAAAGGTGCAGTAACGGCTGTTACAGCAACAACCGTCACCATTGTTGATACGGGTGTTTCTATCACCTTTAGCGTTAATAATGATACACGCATGCTTGATAAACAGGATGCAAATAATATAGTCCCGCTACATTATTTCAGCTTAACTAATGTGAGGGTTGGTGACTATTTGAAGATGGAATATTTTATCGACGGAGCCACAAACAAGGTAGCCACTGAGCTAGTGCGTGATGATGCACCTACTACCTAAACCCTAAACCTAATTAAGTCACTACGATTAATCAGCATGATAAAAAGCCCCGTCTCTGTGCGGGGCTTTTTCTATTTATAGAAAAAAATAATCATACAACACCACCACAATTTCAAGTTGTTCACTTAGTTTTTTTGAAAATTAAAGGGTTCGGTGTGAGCCTCCCCCCCAATAAAACGGACGATTTAATTGCTGGCATATTCCTATGATGTTATGTAGTTCAAAAAAGCATGTCTGCGTTGTCGGTTATAAAAAAACTTCTATGTATTCGAAAATACTTTTTCTTGCTTCAGCTCTTGATTTGTAATCTTCATGAAAGACCTGTTCATTCTTTTGTGAGCCAAAAAAACTTTCTGCAACGGCGTTATCTAAGCATTCGCTTTTACGACTCATGCTACAACGTAAATTACTATCGCTCAGTTGCTTTTGACAATCGCCTGATACATAGGTACTGCCTTGATCTGAGTGAACAATAATATCGTTTACCTTGCCGCGACATCAAATGGCCATGGTTAAGGTGCCCTGTACCAGTGCCGTGTTATTACTTGTGCTCATCGACCAGCCAAATAAAGTAAAAGTTACTAACACATCGTAATGCTGGAGTTTTATTTTGCTCCGCTAAATCCACACAGCTGTGGTGTTATGTGCATTATTCGGTAGCACGTGCAGCCTGATTATATGCTTTGTATTTGTGGTTGATTTATAAATGTTCTGCATATTATTCATTAGATCGAATTTGACAGTAAAACTATTGTCACAGTAGAAGTAAGCTGTTACACATATAGATTGGAATGATCAATGGTGTAGTATGAGTGCATTATAACGTTGTGCAGATAACACTTTTTTTAATGCGGTAAATAGGAGATTTATTTATGTCTAATAACAAATGCCCAGTAATGCATGGCGGTGCCACAGAAAGCGGCATGTCGAACATGGAATGGTGGCCCAAGTCACTTAATCTAGACATTCTTCATCAGCACGATAGCAAGACCAATCCGATGGGGGAGGACTTCAATTATCGGGAGATGGTTAAGAGCCTCGACGTCGCCGCACTAAAGAAAGACATGCATGCACTGATGACTGACAGCCAGGCCTGGTGGCCAGCAGATTGGGGACATTACGGCGGTTTCATGATCCGTATGTCCTGGCATTCAGCCGGTACCTATCGCATAGCCGATGGTCGAGGTGGTGCCAGTAAGGGCAATCAGCGTTTTACGCCTATCAATTCCTGGCCAGATAATGTGAATCTGGATAAGGCGCGTCGTTTGCTCTGGCCGATCAAAAAAAAATACGGCAATAAGCTCAGCTGGGCAGATTTGGTTGCCTACGCGGGTACCATTGCTTATGAATCCATGGGCTTAAAAACCTTCGGTTTTGCCTTTGGGCGTGAAGATATCTGGCATCCAGAAAAGGACACTTACTGGGGAGCGGAAAAAGAGTGGCTTGCCCCTAGTGGTAGTGAAGGCAGCCGTTACTCCGGTGAACGTGATCTGGAAAACCCCCTGGCCTCTGTAATGATGGGGCTTATTTATGTAAACCCCGAAGGTGTGGATGGTAATCCCGATCCACTTAAGACCGCTCAAGATGTGCGCGTTACCTTTGAACGCATGGCTATGAACGATGAAGAAACCGTTGCTCTCATCGCGGGTGGCCACACGGTTGGCAAATGTCATGGCAATGGCACTGCGGCATTGCTCGGCCCGGAACCTGAAGGTGCTGATGTAGAGAACCAGGGCTTAGGCTGGGTTACTAAAGCCAAGCGTGGCATTGGCCGCGACACCATGTCCAGTGGTCTTGAAGGTGCATGGACAACTAACCCTACCCAGTGGGATAACGGTTATTTCCAACTGCTGCTTAACTATGAGTGGGAGCTGAAGAAAAGCCCGGCGGATGCCTGGCAATGGGAGCCTGTTAATATTAAGGAAGAAGACAAGCCGGTTGATGTTGAAGACCCATCGATCCGCTTAAATCCAATCATGACCGATGCCGACATGGCCATGAAGATGGACCCGGAATATCGCAAAATATCCGAGAAGTTCTACAAAGACCCCGATTACTTTTCTACAGTCTTTGCTCGGGCATGGTTCAAACTAACGCACCGTGATTTGGGGCCGAAGACGTGTTATATCGGTCCTGATGTGCCTCAGGAAGAACTCATTTGGCAAGACCCGGTTCCTGCAGGAAGCACTGGCTATGATGCTCAGGCGGTAAAAGACAAAATAGCCGCCAGTGGCCTAAGCGTGAGCGAAATGGTTTCCACTGCATGGGACAGCGCCAGAACCTTCCGAGGTTCGGACAATCGTGGTGGTGCTAATGGGGCACGCATTCGACTTGCACCGCAAAAAGACTGGCAAGGTAACGAGCCTGCGCGTTTGAGCAAAGTACTTGCTGTACTTGAAGGCATTGCGGCCGAGAGTGGTGCAAGTATCGCCGATGTGATTGTGCTGGCGGGTAATGCGGGGATTGAGCAGGCCGCAAAGGCTGCCGGTTTTGATATTAGTGTTGCGTTTTCACCTGGGCGTGGAGATGCAACGGCGGAGATGACCGACGTCGATGCCTTCGAAGTGCTGGAGCCGATTCATGATGGTTACCGCAACTGGCTTAAAGCGGATTACGTCGTCAGCGCGGAAGAACTGCTGCTTGATCGTACGCAACTGATGGGATTAACCGCACCTGAAATGACCGTGCTGCTTGGCGGCATGCGCGTGCTTGGCACTAACTATGGTGACACCAAACACGGTGTATTTACTGATCGTGAAGGCGCATTGACGAATGACTTTTTCGTCAACTTAACGGACATGAATTATTCGTGGAAACCTGTTGGTGATAACCTGTATGAAATCCTCGATCGTAAGACGGATAAAGTTAAGTGGACGGCAACAAGAGTGGATCTTGTTTTCGGCTCTAACTCAATCCTTCGCTCGTACGCTGAAGTTTATGCGCAGGATGACAACAAAGAAAAATTTGTGCAGGACTTTGTTGCCGCATGGACGAAGCTTATGAATGCGGATCGCTTTGATTTGGCCTGATCCTCGCACACACTCAGCGCCGCTGATAATCGCGGCGTGAGAATATGCAGGTGGCGTGATCTGGTTGATGCTAAAAAAACGCCTGACAAAAAAATCACCTGACTTTGCTGACGTTTAGCAGGTGATTTTGGCGTTATGGCACTCTGAGAATTTAGCGACGTTATTAACTTCTAGTGAATCAGCTATAGAATAATCATGTTAGCGAACAGTACAAAAGGTGAATAGCAATGTACAAAAACCGGGATCTCATTGAGAAATTACGCGAGGGCATTCCGTCGTTCGAGTGTGTGCCGGGTTGTCACGACTGTTGTGGACCGGTCACTACGTCCTCGGAAGAAATGTCGCGCCTGCCAGTAAAAACGGATGCCGAACATGAAGCCGCATTAGGTGAGCTTAACTGCGTGCACCTCGGTCCGAATGGTTGCACGGTGTACGCAGAGCGACCCTTGATCTGTCGATTGTTTGGTACAACAGCCAGTATGCCTTGCCCAAACGGTCGTCGCCCAGAAACCATGATTGACTCTGAAATTGAGCATCAGATTCATTATTACATCGCAAACACTCGGCAAGTTTTGGTGTAAATTATCAATTAGATACTTTAACTTTAATAAAGTGAATTACGCGCTGTAATCCACACTAAAATTTACCTGTTAAAAACCAGGTGTAGAATAAAAAGCGCATAATAAATTGTTCAACCTGATATATTTATGCCGTGTTGGATTTGTACTTTGATGGAAAAAAATTAACAGTGCTACAGATGCTAACAATAAGAACACTAAGTAAAGAAATAAATGACAGGAAAAAAGATGAATTCAGCAGAGTGTAAATATGGAGAAGGTGATTGTTCGTATAAGGCCGCAGGTGAAATTTCTGGAATCACCAGGCTTGTCGATTCATTCTATGATTATATGGATACTCTGCAAGAGGCGAAGAATATTCGCAGTATGCATCGCAATGATTTAACTTCATCACGGCAAAAACTAACCTACTTTTTATCAGGCTGGCTGGGTGGCCCAGCATTGTATTCTGAAAATTACGGGCCAATTAGTATTCCCTCGGCGCACAGGCATTTTGCAATTGGCGTTGAGGAAAGTGAGGCATGGATACTATGTATGCAAAAGGCGCTAGCTGAACAACCCTACGATGAGTCATTTAAACATTATTTAATAGAGCAATTGCGAATTCCGGCAGAGAGAATCAGGATCGCATGTAACACTTAATCATTTTATTAAATAAAAAAATGTTTTGTTGTAGATAATGAAAGTGGAGAACAATAAAAAGTGTAATATTCGAGATTATTATGCAAAGCGAACATCGGCAGGGATACTACGAAGCACAGCGTTCACCCAAAGGCTACAATTGTGATTTGTAATATGAATCAGCTGGTAGCTCTAAGTCGACTTATGCGGCTTCACTCAAAATCTTTACAAATTTCCCATATACGATCATTTAATTATTCAAGAAGGGACTTGCTGGACTTGTTCGAACAGGGTATTTATTCTGCCTATGTTTTCAGTGGCAGCATGAACGATTGGTATTTTGAGCAGTCAGAACCCGTTGTGCGGGTAATTGCGACTGTTCTTTAGTAAAGTAAATTGACTACATAAAAATAATATTTTGAAACTAGGGGTGAAAAGATAATATGACTGATCAAGCAAGCTGTGAAGCTGTTATAGATTCGGTGCTGGGGCAGGAACTGGATAAGGGTGAGTGCCAGATCCTGGCAAACGTCATGAAAGTTCGTCAGCTGGTAGATGGGGAAGTACTGGTCAACGAAGGCGAGAGTGATCATAACCTGTTTATCCTTACGGCCGGCAAACTGGTTGTGAGCAATAAAATGGACGGTCGTGATATCGATGTCTATACCATGAAAGTGGGGGAATGCGCTGGAACCCGTGCCTTTGTTGACCTGGCGCCTCGTCAGGCGAGTTTACGCGCTGTCGGTAAGGCCACGGTGTATATGCTGGCCCCGGTGGATTTTGAAGGCTTGCTGGATAAGTATCCAAAAGTGGTTTATAAGGTGATGCGCGGCCTGTTCCGCCTGACACACAAGAACCTGATGCGGATGAACAATGAGTCACAGGCACTCTCGAATTACATCAATAAAACCGGTGGACGGTTCTAGCTTACGGCCTTCTAGACAAAAATTTAATAGCCAAATCAGCTGGTTATGCCGCCGGGATGGCGACTAAAAATTACACAAATTAGTTGAATGACGGCTTTTTAGACGCGTGCGTTTTTTAACTTAAACTGTTCTTTCAATGGTATTGAGCAAGCAGCTTCAAACGCACAAAGCGGATTTTATGATAATTCTAATATGCTAAGCTAAAGTATTAACTCTGTCCCTAAATGACACTCGCTCATCAAATTTTCCGGAGAGTAAAATGCAATATTCAACTGAACTAGAGGCCACCATTAATGACATGGTGCAAAAGGGTCGTGGTGTTCTGGCCGCGGATGAAAGTAATCCGACTATTGCCAAACGGTTTAAGGCCATAGATGTAGAGTCAACCGAAGAAAATAGACGCGCCTGGCGTAGTCTGCTGGTTAACGCTCCAGGTCTGGGTGAATATATCAATGGAATTATCCTCTTTGAAGAAACGCTGACACAGAATACAGAAGACAGTAAAACGATTCCCAGCGCCGCATGGTCGCAAGCAATTGTGCCAGGCATTAAAGTGGATAAAGGTACAATTCATCTGGCATTATCATCCGGGGATATGATCACTCAGGGTCTGGATGGTTTAGCTGAACGTTTGCGAAACTATAAACAACAGGGCGCGCGTTTTGCAAAATGGCGCGAGGTGTATGCAATTGATAAACACGTTCCCAGTTTACAGGGGATTGAAGCCAATGCTGAAATGCTGGCGCGTTATGCCGCTGTCTGTCAGCAAGAAGGTTTGGTACCTATCGTTGAACCCGAAGTTTTGATGGATGGAAGTCATGATATTCAACGCCATGCTGAAGTAACCGAAGCTGTGCAACATGCGGTATTTAATGCATTAAATCGCCACCATGTGGTGCTTGAATTAATGATACTTAAGCCTAATATGGTGTTGCCGGGTAAGGATTGTCGGCGTGCCCAGGCCGAAGAAGTTGCTGACGCAAGCTTGAAAATACTAAAGCGAACCGTGCCCGCTGCGGTGCCAAGCATAAACTTTCTTTCTGGTGGACAGGGGCCCGAAGAGGCTACGGAAAATTTAAATGCGATTAATCAACAGGCGACTGAGACATCGTGGAATCTGACGATCTCTTACGGGCGTGCGCTACAACAAACTGCATTGCAGGCCTGGATGGGAAAAACAGAAAATATTGCAGCGGCACAGAGTGAATTGCTAAAACGCGCACGCTTAAATCACCTTGCTATGTTAGGAAAATATCAGGCGAGTATGGAAAATGAGTAAGTATGTTCATTTATTGCTTGCTGTTCCAGCAGACGAGTTTTCAAAAGCATCTGTATCAGGATAAAAACATTTAGCCGCCCAGTACAGGCTTAACGTAAGTGCAATAACTAGTAAATAGTTACCTAGTGAGTTTTGCTCATATAAACCGTAATTGCTACATAAGCGAACAGGTGAGTCTCTATACAGCCAGCCTAGTCGAAATAGCATTGCCAAGAGCTCTATAATTATAAAACCACGGAATATAGGCCCGACTCTACGCCAGCCCAGGGCCAGGGGTACGCCTATTAACAGTGGGATACTTAGGTACTTTAGCAATGCTATCATTTCGTAACTTAGTGCGGCGTCTAGCGATTTTGGAATCATCCAGTATAGTATTGTAAATGAAGCCACTAACACACTGGCATAACCGGATTGTCTGTTGTTTATATCCTTAAACTTATCCGACACTAATGAATAAAATAAGTAATATCCAAGCATCGCTAATAAAGGGATCTGCACTAGCATATGTAAGCGAATATCATTTTCTAGCCAACTTGCCAGCGGTGTTAAACTAATGGCTATCCATAGAAAAATAACAAGCAGCAATTGATCAGTTTTTATTCGTGCACCCATCAGTCAAAAATCTCATTTATTGTTTCATCATCATTAAAATCAATGATTTTATATAGCTTGTTATTTTTATTAATTGCATGGATGGCCGAATCATGTTCATAGCCATCATTACTATTTCCAACGATGATAACTTCGAATGTTTTTATAAGCTGATTTAGACCTGCAATATCTTTTGCACGAACCACATACCAATAGGGCTCAACGGCTTTGAATTTATCTGCATATGCCTTTATTTTTTCTGCATTATCATTTTCATAATCAAAACTCACACTCATTAACACAATATCCTTTGCGCCAGAGTTAATAATTTTATCTTGTAATTGTTTGTACTCACTGCCCATTGCATAACAAAAAGAAGGGCAGGATGTATAAATGAACTCCATTAATACGGTCTTGCCCTTGAACTCTGAAATTTTCAGAGGAGAAAAGTTTTGATCTATCAATATAATGTCTGGAACAGTCCTTGGAATTAATTCAACATCGCTTCTACGCTGACCTTCAGCTGTATATGTTGTTAAGCCATCCGTGGCATACCATATAACCGCTGATCCAAGTATTACTGTTAAAACAATGCGTATCCATGGAGGTACTATACTCACTCTAAATACCTTCTTAGTTGCGAATTACCTGAGGCAATCGACTAAAGAATTTAATTGCGATAAGTAAAAAGGCGAGGATAACAAATACTGCAAATACTGTTCCTACCTGGTCTGTTGCTATCCACTCGTCAAGATGTACGCCCCAACGTCTGGGTACACTGTTTTTTCCGGCATATAAAAAGGCCATTACAAAACCAACACCCGCTAATAGATAGGTCGTTATTGATACTTTATCTATGTCGCTCATTACTGCATTACTGTCTGGTTTTTTAGTGATGTACAACATGAAACCAAAGATCATGGGTAGTACACCGAGTAGTAAATAAAAGTGAAAGTGACCAGGCACCCATTGCGTATTATGCATCACAGTATTGACATGTATTGTTGCATCAATAATTGCCGGGACTACACCAGATGCCCAGCCATACATAGATATAAACAACATGCCTGCGGATAGATCCCAACGAATACCTGATTTGTGAACAATAGTAAGTGCACCGTAAGCCGTAACAATAAGTACGGGTATACCGCTAATGTATGAACCAATTTGTCCTACTGTGGCTAACCAGCCAGGCATATTAAAATCCATCAACATATGATGAGGTACAACGGCGAGTACCATTAATGTTGAAAAACTCCACGCGGCTAGAAATACTTTATTCACCTTCCACTTTCTACCTGTATATACAGGTAATATTTCATACACAGCAATCACAGCCATATAAATAGTTGCATTAATAAACACATGGCCAAAAAAGAAAATAAGTGATTTAACCGCTAATGGATCTGGTTGAAACGCAGGATAAAAAGCATTGATTAGGCTAATAACAAGTACTACTGCACCAACTAAAATACCCAATGTATTGATTATTAATACCATGGTACTCGCAACAACGGTTGCTGGAGGGAAGTCTTTACTATTACCAAATAAACAATGCCATCCCAATGAACGGGCTAAACCACCATAACCTTTTATTAAAGCGCGGCCGACATCTAAGTATAAAAGTAAAAAACCCACGCCTATTAGTAGCAGGCCGAGTAAAAATGCAACAGCGGATTCAATGCTCCAAACATTCATTGATTTCACCGGTAATGGATAAAGGAATGTCCAGCCACCTGCAAAGTCACCGATTAGAACTGCGCCAAGAATGAGTACAACGCCTAGCAGAAAAAACATCATATTAGTAATTAATATAGCACTTGATAATTTGACGTACTTACTCAGGAAGTACCACATAACAGCAGCACTACCTAAGCCAGCGATGCCAACCATACCTGCACCGTGTAGTGTCATTAATTTATAAAACATTGTTAAATCAATATTTAACATTTGTGCCTGGCCGGCTCTTAAAATTGCCCCAAATAACATCATCAGAAGTAGCACGGCAAGTGTTGTACCAACGTATGCCAGTAAGGTGTTTTTAGCGACAGGTGATATATCCTGACGTGATTGAATCGGCGCATTCATTATTTTTTCTCCGAATAATTTTTTTATTGTGTAACAGTAAGTTCAGCTACCATCGAGTGGTGGGACAAACCGCAATACTCTAAACATAGAATTTTGTACTTTCCTGGCTCATTAAAGACATGAGCAAGACTATTGATATAACCGGGCATAGCCTGGGTTTGATTTAACAGCCTTAGCTTATCGTCATAGATGCCAAAACCATGATTAACATCACCACTGGTAACATTAAAAATTACTGGTTGCCCGACCACAAAGTCTGTTTTTTGAATATCCCAGTACCACTGATGTCCAGTTACATTAACTTTAATTGCATCATCCGCTACTTTTGCAGGTGCATCATATGGCAAGTTTTTCAATGTTAATGCGGTAATTACTATTCCACCGGCTATAAATACAATGAAGAAGCCTTTACGAACAGCATATGCACGCTTCATGATGCCGTCATAGTCATCATCTTTTGTTTTAGAGCTCATTAGGACAAACACAAATGCGCCTGCAACTATTAGTAAACCGACAATAGTTATTAACCAGGGTAAAGAAGTTGGACTCATATCGCCCTCCAATATTATTAAAGATATATTTTGGATGCATCTTATAATTTGGATCTGGAACATGTCAAGATTAAAGTAGTATAATAAATACATTATTATTGTGGGGGAGATACATGCAGCTCACCAAATTTACTGATTATGCTCTTCGAGTGTTAATTTATGCAGCACTTAACAAAGACCGACAAATAACAATAAGTGAGTTAACCGAGAAATATCAATTACCAAAAAACCACCTTATTAAAGTTGTTCATCAGCTATCGAAAGAAGGGCTTTTGCTGTCAAAACGAGGAAGATCTGGTGGTTTAATGATGGGTAAGCCCGCAGATAAGATAATGCTAGGTTACGTGGTTTCACGTTTTGAGCCGCAAGTAGATATAGTCGATTGTGCTAACCCGCGCTGTGTTATCTCTGTTGGCTGTGTACTTAAAAAGGCATTAAATGAAGCTCATGAAGCATTTATAAATACTTTAAATCAGTACACGATTGCTGATCTTATTAAAGAAAAAAATTATTTGTTAATACAATTTGGGCTTGATATAGATGTAGTCCGCCATTAATAGTGTATGTTTAATGCATTATTAGTGTCAAAGTGTGGCGAGCATATAATCTCGCTAACTTCGTAGGTAGTGAACTATAAAATCTCACTAAAGCCATTTTCGGGCACACTCATTTACTGTTGCCAGGTAAAGTCCTGCAGCCTGTTATTCTTAGCTTGCAGTAATAAATAACTAAGGGTGGTGTCGACATTGCCAGAGTTCTCTTGCATGTTTTATGAAATTTGCTTTAAATACGAGTACTTAGATGGCATTGGCCATAGAACAGCGGCAGTTCTGGATTTCAGGCTGCTACCTATAGCAGAGTGTAAAGATCACAACCTAACAGGTAGCTAAAACCTGCCTGGAACAGCTATACAGTCGCAGGTTAGCTGGGTGCCAGACATCAAAATAAAATTATTTAAATTCATTAGGAGAGCGAAATGTCAAATGAAGGTTATCACGAACCGATTAACGAACTTACAGATGAAACGAGAGATATGCATAGAGCAATTACTTCTCTGATGGAGGAATTAGAGGCAGTAGATTGGTATAACCAAAGGGTTGATGCCTGTAAAGATAATGATTTAAAAGCAATTCTTGCGCATAACCGGGATGAAGAGAAAGAACATGCAGCAATGGTCCTTGAATGGATTCGTCGAAAAGATCCTTCTTTTGATAAAGAGTTGAAAGATTATCTATTTACTGAAAAACCAATTGCACATAAATAAAAATGTTACGCATGTAAATTAATGCCGGCGCTAAACCGTATGTTTAAATTTATCTGTAGAAGCTTTATAACTATATTCGTGTTGAGGTATTCCTCGACACGGCTGTAATCAGGGAATTATCATGAGAAAGAACTATTGGACAAAGTTACCCATTAGTATTTTTTTAATCATTTTTTCATTTAACGCCTATGCGGTAAAATGTAACCAAGAATCACCAAACCATAAATTAGAAGGTGACAGTTATTTTAATGTTGAGGAAGCGTCCTCATTGACTCGTGAGCAAAAAGATAAAATATCTAAAATATTTTACCGTTTTATAAATAAGCGCATGGAAGGTAATAGTACGCAAATAGAATGTATTGGTACTGAGCGTACAGCAAAACAGATTACAAAGAGTGAAGTAATTGAAGATGCCAGGATAACTCAGCAATCGGATGGCAAACTTGATGTAAAGCTAGAGCTGTTTTCAGAGGCTAAGAACGCAACACATAGTGAAACATTAAGGTACTTTGGTTATAACAATCATTACCATATTAATAGTATATCTGATGATAACCTGGTTATTAGTTATAAGCTTAGAAAGCCAAGTAGTGGAGGTTCAATTTTCATTGAAGAAATAACTGAAATGAGTATCAAAAAAAGAAATCTGGTTATTACAGAAACCCGTTATATTGGCGGCTATTTTGCTTTTCAACATATCAGGAAATTACGTTAATAATTTATCTAAGCTAATCAGAAAATTAAAGGTCTTGGAGTGATATAGATAAATTTACTTCGAGTGCTTTAATATTAACCTTTAGTCATCAAGCATAGAATAATACCGAGATAAGCTGAATAAGTTAATGTTTTGCCTACTTAGGATGTAGAGAATGCTTAGAGGCCTGTATTTTTATGATGAAGGCTCATATTACGATAATACAGGGTTAAGTTGTATAAAGTAGGGTGGTATCTGATTTAGGCTACTTTGAAAATGATGTAAGAGGCCTGATATTTGCCAGGTGATTTTAATCGCCTCGATTCGAAAACTCATCGCAACTTACGTGCTTTACACAGGAGAAGATAAAATGACTATTCGAAACAGGGCTTCATGGCTTTGTTGCGCCAGGTGGTGGTGTTTTTATAGCCATAATTATTGTTCTTTCAAGGCTTAACCAGTGGTATTAATGATTGCTTTCCAAACACATATCTCCATAATTTAATTATGAAATTAGTTTACACCAATGAAAATCGATTTTTAGTCTTTAATGCGCGTAATATTTTGCAGCTTGAAAATATTGATGTAATGCTGAGGAATGAGTTTATTGGCGCCGCTGCAGGCGACTTGTCACCTTTTGATACCTGGATGGAACTCTGGGTTGAAGATGAATTTTATGCTAAGGCAAAAAAGCTGTTATTATCTTTAACTGAAAACAGTGCTTCCACCGAATGGAACTGCTCGGCATGTGGAGAGGTTAACGGCGCCTCTTTTGAAATTTGCTGGAACTGTAAAAAAGACAGAACATATTAATATACTAGAGAACATATAATGAATGTATTTATAAGACACGCAGCTTTTAAAGGCTTACTGGTAGCAATAATTGCAGGTGGTATTCTTTCTTGTTCTCAAATTCGACAATTGACTTATCCAGAGAATTTTACTTACCTGGAGAAAGAGCAGGTTAAGACTCTAATGAAACAAATGGGTGACAGCGTTGGGCGACTCGGACAGTTAGTTGCAAATGATGCTAAGTCTGAAACTAAGCAGCAGCAGGTTCTTGCGGAACTCAGTACAATTGAAAGCATTACAGCTCGTCTTAGTGGTGGGTATGCACAAACTAACCAAATGTTTATAAGAGATCATATTGAGCAATTTATTAGCGATGTTGGCACGGCAAAGCTTTATGTGAAAACGACCCCACCTGATTATTCCAAAGCTAAGAAAATTACTAACAGCTGTCAGGAATGTCACCAGTTGCGTTAAAAATTACCGGCGTAGTTCCTTTCTATTATAAATTTAAGTTAACTGAAGAGTAATAAATAGCTCTTTCAGTTGCTACGTCGTATGTTGAAAAAGGTATGGTAAGTGGTTACGACGCGACAGACCCGGCGGATGATATTTCACTGACTAAAATTAGTTCGGGTGCGGTATACCAGTTAAGCCTTGCAGGTACTCAGACTGACACGGATAGTAACAGTATCGACAGTTCATTTGTTGCGACTGATATGAGTGGTTTGGTTTGGGGTGAGGTGAGGACCAGGTGGCTGATGCGGTTGGTAATAAATCAAATGACGATAAAGTAGCCAGCCCGGATAATATTAAGTATTCAGAAAAAATGCGTACCTTGTTTATCGGTGAAGACAGTGGTCGTCATGTTAACAATTATGTTTGGGCATACAATGTTGACAGCTCATCAATGGCACGTATTTTATCGACACCTGCTGGTGCTGAAGCAACGGGGTTACAGTCAGTTGATAACTTAAATGGATTTGCTTATGTGATGAGCAATTTCCAACATCCGGGAGATTATATTAACTCTATGGATGCCACGCTAAAAGCCAGTGTTGAGCCATTGGTTAACAGTATGTGGAATAACCGGAAAAAAGCCGGTATTGGTTATTTGAGTGGTATTCCCGCAGTAGAGTAAAAATAGCTAAAGCTGTTTTTATAATTGAAAAAAGCCTCGCAATGATTGCGGGGCTTTTTTATTTTATAAATTTATTAATCAGTTTAGTGGGTGTTGCTGAAATCAATATTACTTTAATCGGAAAGCACAGCGCTTTCTTAAGCAGCACTCATTACATAGGGGTTTAGTTTTACAAAAGTATTTTGCATGATGCACAATCAAGGCATGGTATTCATTAAATAACTCAATTTTATCGGGCTGTTTGTCGAGTGATTTTTCAAAGTTAATACGCAGTATTTCATAGTCTTCATCACCATTGATATAGCCAAGTCGTGAAAATAAGCGCCGCGTGTAGGCATCGATGACAAATACTGCGCGTGAAAAGGCATATAACAGTATGTCATCTGCGGTTTCTGGGCCAACGCCTTTTACGGATAATAGTGCTTTGCGTAATTCAGTTGTTTCTAATTTGTTGAGTTGAGCGAACTCGCCGGTATCGAGATACCAACTGCAATATGCCTGTAGCCGTGTTGCCTTAAGATTAAAATAACCAACGGGTGTTAACCATGCTGCAAGATAATTGTGTTGAGTGTTTACAATGGCCCGTGGATTTAATACGTTATTAACTTTTAAAGCGCTGATTGCCTTTTCGACATTGCTCCAGGATGTGTTTTGTGTAAGCACCGCACCCAGCATAATTTCAAAGGGTGTTTCGCCGGGCCACCAATGTTGCGGACCATAGCTGTTTAGCATAACATCAAATATTTGTCTGCATTTTTTAGGGTTGATCATGTCTATGGTCTAGCGCGCAAATAGCGGTGTTTGAATATTCTGTAAGGCCTTAATTTCTAAGGCGTTGCCACTGGGGTCGGTAAAAAATATCGTGGTCTGTTCACCGGTGGACCCTATGAAACGTAGATACTCTATATCATCTGCGGAGATGGCAAGGTGAAATGGCTTCATAGCTACTAATTTATAAAGATGTTTGAGATGAAAGTAAAGTTATTAAAATGTCGTGCTAATGGCCAGTAGCTGTAGTGAGTTTAATTTGGGACTTTTAAATTTCAGCCCAGAGTCACTGTCTTTCTTGTTGCGCTTGTTTGTGCACTCTCCAGGCTTTAGTATCTCCTATTACTATAAATATATGTTATTAGTGCCTTTAAGTAGGCGGAGCTAAACGAGATTGTAAAATGCAGCCAATTGTTTCTATTTCAAACCTATCAAAGACCTACGACAATGGCTATCAGGCGCTTAAAAATGTAAATCTTGATATTCGTCAAGGTGAAATACTTGCCTTGCTGGGGCCAAATGGCGCAGGTAAAACCACGCTTATTTCAATTATCTGCGGTATTGTAAATGCCAGCAGCGGTGAAGTACTGGTTGATGAATATGACATTGTGAAAGACTTTCGCATTACACGTAGTTTAATTGGGCTGGTGCCTCAGGAGTTGACTCTGGGTGCATTCGATAAGGTCTGGAATACTTTGTGCTTTAGTCGTGGCCTGTTTGGTAAAAAGCCAAACCCGCAATATCTGGAGCAGGTACTTAGGGATTTATCCTTATGGGATAAAAAAGATAGCATACTGATGGCCTTGTCTGGTGGCATGAAACGCCGCGTACTTATTGGTAAGGCTCTGGCGCATGAGCCGATGGTGTTATTTTTAGATGAACCTACCGCAGGCGTGGATGTTGAATTACGTAAAGACATGTGGGCACTGGTGAAGCGTTTACGTAAATCCGGTGTAACGATTATTCTGACTACACATTATATAGAAGAGGCCGAGGCGATTGCAGATCGCGTAGGGGTTATTAACAATGGGGAGTTACTTTTAGTTGATGACAAAGAGGCCCTGATGCATAAGCTGGGCAAACGTCAGCTTATTATTGAGCTTGAATCGTCACTCTCTACAGTACCCGAGGTGTTGGCACCTCTAGGGCTTGAACTGGCAGATAAAGGTAGCAAGCTGATTTATACCTATGATCCGCATAAAACCGCTACGGGTATTAATGAACTACTGGCATCTCTTAGTGCTGCGGGTTTATTGATTAAGGATCTGCAAACAACCAAGACTTCATTAGAAGAAATATTTGTTAACCTGTTAAAGGCGGAGCGATGAATTTTCACGCAGTACGAGTAATTTATAAATATGAAATGATGCGTGCGTTTGAAACCATTGCGCAGAGTTTTGCCTCGCCGATTCTTTCTACCATATTATATTTTGTGGTATTTGGTGCAGCCATTGGGACACGTATAGAATCTATTGAAGGGGTATCCTATGGTAGCTTTATTGTGCCGGGTTTAATGATGCTGGCTTTATTGACGCAGAGCATTTCGAATGCCTCATTTGGAATATTTTTTCCCAAGTTTACCGGCACAATTTATGAAGTGTTATCTGCACCCATCTCCTTTGTTGAAATTATAATTGGCTATGTTGGAGCAGCAGCGACCAAGTCGTTTATTATTGGCCTGGTTATTTTGGCTACAGCTGGCCTGTTTGTGCCACTAGAAATAGCTCACCCGTGGTGGATGTTATTATTTTTAATACTCACCTGTATATCGTTTAGCCTGTTTGGTTTTATTATTGGCTTATGGGCAACCGATTTTGAAAAACTGCAACTCATCCCTATGCTGGTGATCACACCGCTGGTTTTTCTCGGTGGAAGTTTTTACTCGGTGAGTATGTTGCCGCCTGCTTGGCAGACCGTTACTCTGTTTAATCCTGTGGTTTATTTAATCAGTGGCTTTCGTTGGAGTTTCTTTGAGGTTTCAGATGTAAGCGTAGGTGTTAGTCTGGCTGTGGTATTGGTCTTTCTCACTATCTGTCTGCTGATTGTATGGCTAATGTTTAAAACGGGCTATCGATTGAAACAATAAATCGAGCTATTTTTACACCAGCAGATTAAGCCCTGACATTGTTATAGCATTCAGAAATAGAATACTTCTGAGCTGTCATTGTCATTGTTATGGTGTCCCATGTGCCACAGCAAGCTGGACACCTGCTAAGCTGTTTACGACTATCTAATATCATTCAAATCATGCAGCCTGAGCAGGCAGTGGATTACATACCATATTGGCAACCCCATAGCCTCAATAAGCTGAGGTTATGTCATTTGTTAAGCCCCATTTAAGCATTTCTTACAAATCCCGTGAGACAAAACTAAATATCAACTCAGCGCCATCTTCACTGAGTAATCATCGATATATTGTGAATATCCATAATCTCGATTTTCCTCAAACATTGATATATGGCGGTTTCCCGCGCATTACTACTTCACATTTAAAAAATATAAAAATACTGTGTAAGGATTAATGATCGGCTGCGACTACCTGATAACAGCATTAATGAATATAAACTAAGGAAAAGTATGAAATACACAATAGATAGCAAGGCCCTAAGAATGACCTTTATAATAATCGGCATATTGATTTTTTTAGGTATATGGCTCACAGGGTTTGATACGGCACATTGGCTGCTTTATTTACCGGCTGCTTTTCTAACGTTTGCGGGTATTACAGGTATTTGTCCGAGTCTGATTATTAATAAAATGCTATTTAGAGAAAGCTAATATTAAATAATTAATTTAAATATTAATTTATTTGTAAGGAATTACACATATCTGCGACTACTGAGTATGTCTACAGTAATTATAGATATACAAATTATGTAAGCGGTGACCAATGTCACGTTAATTAAGAACTTTTAATCCTGGAGTAATATTATGAAAACAAGTAACAATACAAAAACCGTATCATTGGCAATTGGATCACTTATAGCCTTGAGTTTTGCCAGCAGTTCAGTATTTGCTGCACAAGCTAATCCTTTTGGTATGACAAATGTTAACCATCATACATATCAAGTGGCGAGCAATGACACAAAGTGCGGTGAAGGAAAATGTGGTGCAAGTAAGGACAAAATGAAATCGGTGGAAGGAAAGTGCGGTGCAAGTAAAGCCAAAATGACACCGACAGAAGGAAAATGTGGCGCAAGTAAAGACAAAATGGAATCGGTGGAAGGTAAGTGCGGTGCAAGTAAAACCAAGTCAAAAGAAGCTAAGTGTGGTGGCAATTAAAAAATAATTGAATGTCATTTGAGGGATTTAAATAGATGACATCAATTTTATAATTAAGATTCACTAAGCGACCAGGGATGGTTGTTAGTGAATTAATACATGGATTACGCATATTATGATGCAAGATATAATTAACAAATTATACGCAATGCTTAACTTTACTAAAAGAGCAGATTTTCTCGCGCCACTTGCGCTTAGGCTTTATTTGGTTCCTATTTTCTGGATGGCAGGTACAAAGAAACTCGCCAATATGGAATCTACGATCGAATGGTTTGGTAATTCAGAATGGGGCCTGGGCCTGCCATTTCCTGAACTCATGGCATGGCTCGCAACGATGACAGAAATTACGGGGGCGATATTTCTATTATTCGGCCTGGCTGTTCGCTGGATATCACTACCATTAATGGTCACTATGCTGGTAGCCATGTTTACCGTCCACTGGCAAAACGGTTGGCTAGCCATTGCTGAAGGATCGGGTAGTTTATTTGCAAATGATCGCAGTATTGCCGCAATTGAACGACTTAATCAGGCAAAAGAAATTTTACAGGAGCAGTCTAATTATGGCTGGATAACTGAACACGGTAGCTTAGTGATGCTTAATAACGGTATAGAATTTTCGACAACCTACTTTATTATGCTTTTGGTATTGTTCTTTTATGGAGCAGGTCGCTATCTATCTATTGATTATTGGTTTAGTAAGCGATGGGTGAAGTAGTAGTAAACGCTAAAACAGTCATTGCGCTACTGTCAGATGATCATATTAATTCTTTACGAACTTTCTATTTAAAGTTACCTTATAGCGGATAATGTCCTGGAAAAGGTAATATTCGTGAGTAGTAGCACCGATCAGCAGAAACACAAAGGTCAAGAAGTTCAGAAGATCTCTGCAGAGCAGATTGCAGCGATGCGTGATGAAATGTTGCGTTTTACTACTCTGCAATTACGTGATGCTGTATTGGCGGAAGATGTGGTGCATGACGCTCTTAATGCCGCATTCGCTTCAGACAAATTTACGGGACGAGGAGATTTAAAAAGTTGGGTATTCGCCATTTTACGTAACAAAATAATCGATGTTATTCGTGAGCGTAGTCGGCACCCTACAGAAAGCTATTTAGAAGAGGATGATAGCGATGATCAGTTCAAAAAAAATGGCCACTGGAATAAAAATCATAAACCATCAAACTGGGGTCATCCCGAAAAGGCACTAGCCAATGAACAGTTCTGGGTTGTATTTAATATTTGTCTTAAAGAGCTACCAGAAAATACAGCACGTGTGTTTATGATGCGTGAGCACCTTGGACTCGAGCTTAAAGAAGTGTGTAAAGAACTCAATCTTAGCAACAGTAATGCATGGGTAATTATGCATCGAGCACGTTCGCAATTACGAAAATGTCTGGAAATTAACTTTATGCAAGAAGGGGTTCTGTGATGATGAAGTGTAAACAGGCAGCTAAATTGATGTCGCAAGCTCAGGATCGTAATTTAACATTCAATGAACGCATAAGTTTGAAATTTCACCTGCTCATGTGTTCTGGTTGTACTCAATATAATAAACAGATGGATTTTATTCGTAAAGCAATGAAGCAGTTGAAGTAACGCAGGTGTATCCAGGTCAGTAGCGAAAACTAAAAGTGCACTGGTTTTAAAAGAAAATTGGTCTGTGAATTGGGAGAGTATCAAAAATAGTAGTAACGTAACAAATATGTTAGTTAATGATATAGAGAAAGTGCGTTTCGAGATTAAGACAGCACTTAAAAATCTTGAATGAGGTTTATTATATAGCTAAGTTTATTCGTTATTATCTTATGTGTCTTATACGCCATTCGTGCAAATTATACTCAAACAGTCATTTAATACAGGTCGACCAGACAGCTGTTGAGGGTTTATAATCATTTCTCACTCATCACATCACTAAGCAAGGTATTAACCGTTCATGGAAACCACACTAGAGGTACCTCAGGGTGTATTTGAGCTAATGCGTGATTCAATGCGTAAGCCTGATTTATTACGCGCCTGGGATGCAGCCGATGAGTATTTGCTTGATTATCTAGATGATGAGAAATTACTGGTCGATAATGTACGCATTCTTATTTTAAATGATAGCTTTGGCGCATTGTCTGTTGCCCTGCATGCGTATCATCCCGTGGCGATTTCTGATTCATATTTATCTCAACAGGCCACGGCATCTAATCTTGTGGCAAATGATCTTTCTTTAGACGATATAACATTGAATTCGATTTTAAAATTCCCTCAGGCAACATATGACATAGTGCTGATAAAGGTACCCAAAACGCTTGCCTTACTGGAATATGAACTCATAAAATTGAGTGACACTATTACTTCATCAAGCCGTGTTATTTTGGCGGGGATGTTAAAAGTATTGCCGAGTTCGGTGTGGGCGCTATGTGAGCGCATCTTAGGACCTACAACAACTTCATTAGCTAAAAAGAAATCACGCTTAATTTTTGTTGCGCCAGATGATGACCGGGTAGTGCCTGAAAATCCTTATCCGGTATGTTATCAGCTAGAAAACACTGAATATGAAATTTGTAATCATGCCAATGTATTTTCCCGTGATAGTTTAGATATTGGTACACGATTTTTTCTTCAGCATTTACCGTCTAAAACGGCTGTTAAACATATTATTGATGTGGGATGCGGTAATGGGGTAGTGGGGCTAATCGCCGCCGAAAGAAATCCGACTGCTGCATTATATTTTGTTGATGAGTCGTTTATGGCTGTCGCTTCGGCCAGGCTCAATTTTTTATCAGCCTTTGCAGATACACGGCAGGTGGAGTTCTGTGTTGCGGATGGTATAGACGAATTTGAATCTAACAGCGTAGATATGATTTTATGCAACCCGCCATTTCATCAGCAGCAAACGCTTGGCGATCACATTGCACAACAAATGTTTAAACAGTCGCATCGTGTATTAGAACAAGGTGGTGAGCTATGGGTAATAGGCAACCGGCATCTTGGCTATCATGTCAGCCTTAAACGAATTTTTGGTAATGTTGTACAAGTGGCGACAAACGCTAAATTTGTAATATTAAAATCGCTTAAATCATAGGACGGTATGTTATAGAAATATAATGTATTCTAATAAATACTATGGTTTGATGCATTTTATTTTTTAAATTCAACAGGTATTCCATTAGGCCAGACATCGTCTTCAAAATCACGGCAATCATATCGACGACAACGTAGGGGTCTATTTTCCCATACCTCACATTCAAGTTTTTCTCTATTTAAATGAGGGCAGTATTCGTCTTCATCCCTTGCAATGAAGTAGGGCTTATCAGGATTGGTTTTTACATGACCGAGTTTCACTTCATCTTTTGTTAGTGCAAATATGAAGGTGCAGCATTTTGCCTTGCACTGATCAATTACCCTGTTACAAGGTACATCTGCATCGGGCTCGTCGGGTGCTTCATCACCATAAATGGCGGCCATCCCCATATCCATCATTTTGTTCATTACACGAATGATGCGTAACTTTTCTTCTATTGAAATGGCTGCGTAATCTGCATCGTCTTTAAAGTCTTCGTCCAGTTCGGCTATCAGTTTTTCGTCTTCTGCGGAGTATTCTTTCACAATCTTGTACGGGTTATATTGTTGTTAAAGCTTTCCTTGTAGAGGGTAACCATCAGTGGTTAGTTTTTTTGCAATATACAACAGATGATATAAAAATTGAAGTGACTTATATTTATTTTTACGCGATGATTGTTTTTAATGAAATCAGGCTTAGAGAGCGGGCTAAGAGTATTGGCATTAAATATTAATTTTATAGGCATTAAAAAAGCCGCATATTCTAGCGGCTTTTTTGTGAATCAATATCATAATATCCCTGATCAATCTGGATTTTTTTCACGTCGAGCTGGTTTGGCAATTATTTCTAAATAAAAGCTATCAAGCCCTTCTGATTCGGCCCAGTCAATTGATGAGTTGACCTCGGATAGATGGATCTCTTCGCTTTTCATTTCTTCAGTGCCAAATCGGCAATCAAAATCCCAGTAGTCGGCATCTTTAGGTAATGGTTTTTTGCGTTCTCTTTTCAGGTATTTACTAACTTCGTGCTTGGCCGCTTCAAAAAGACGAGGTACGGCAATTTTTTCATGAGTTAATTTAAATGTCTTCTTCATAGTGTTCTCAGGTATATATGTGTTTATTGTATGGGTAAGCTAAATATTATTTGGGTTGTTCGGGGTTCTTTTGTTTTTTAGGCTACTTGGGTTTTTTGGGCTTAATCGGCCGAGTATCAAGCTTTGAATCGGCTAGCTTTTCTATTGGCTCATATGCCTTAATATGTTTACGTATTATAAGCCCTTTAATTAAACGTTCAATTTCAGCAAGCTTTGTAAATTCATCTGCAGATACAAGTGATATCGCTTCTCCGCCAAGGCCGGCTCGTCCAGTGCGACCAATTCGATGTATGTAATCTTCTGTTATATGCGGTAGGTCGTAGTTTACTACCTGCGGCAATTGATTGATATCCAAACCTCTAGCGGCAAGATCGGTAGCAACCAATATACGCACAGTGCCGGCCTTAAAGTCCTCAAGTGCCCTTGTTCGAGCACCCTGGCTTTTATCACCATGTATTGCCGCAGAGTGTATGTTCTTTTTTTGCAGATAATGGATAAGCTTATCTGCGCCTTGCCTGGTTTTACAGAAAACCAGCACCTGTTGCCAATTGTTAGCTTTTATCAGGTGTGCGAGCAAAGCCGATTTTCGATTTTTATCAACAGGGTATAACCATTGATCAACGCTTACGGCTGTCGTGATGTGTGGATTAATGGTGATTTCTAGCGGATCGGAAACAATACTTCTGGCAAAGCTACGCAGGGTTTCTGGAAATGTCGCTGAGAACATCAGGTTTTGTCGCTGATTCGGTAGTAATGAGATGGTTTTGAGTATTTCTTCTCTAAACCCTAAATCAAGCATCCGATCGGCTTCGTCTAGTATCAGGACTTCCAGCTGTGTAAATCGAATGGCCTTGTGCTTATATAAATCAAGTAAGCGCCCCGGCGTAGCAATAAGCACATCAGCCCCTTTGCGCAGCGTCATCATTTGCGGGTTTATTTTTACCCCACCATAGACTGAAACTAAATGTAATTTAAAGGCATCGCAGATAGTCTGCATACTATGTGCTATTTGTACCGCCAATTCACGCGTAGGTACGAGGATTAAGGCGCGTACCTGATTGGGTTTAACGCGGGTCCCGGCTGACAGCCTGTCTACAACAGGCAGTGAATAAGCAGCTGTTTTTCCCGTTCCGGTCTGCGAAGCGGCCAATACATCTCTGCCACTTAATATGCCTGGAATGGCTCGTACCTGAATTGGAGTAGGGGATTTATAGGCCTGTGCATCTATTGCTGCAAGTATGGAGGGAGACAAACCTAGGGACGAAAAACTCATAAAATACTGGTAGTAAAATAATTGTCATAATAATAAAGGGGATTAGCATAAATACCTAGTAACTTTATCCTTTCACGGGGTAAATGTTAAGTTTTGTTAACTCTAGCCAGCATAGCTTTTATCCTATTTTTGCCTCATGTATAAAGGTTAGCAGATGCATAACACACTTGATGACAACTAATACAGATTTGGCCAATAAGCCTGTTATTGATCTTTCAGAAAATTTGGCAAGTGCTAAATTTTTAATGCCACTCGATGAGTCGTTTTCGGTACCTGGTGGGAAAACACTTAAAGTAACTGCGGGTGTTGAACTGCTATATAGGAATAATAAACCCATTGTTATCGTCAAAGGAATAAGTGTGTGGGGTGTTTTCATACCAGGTGCTTATTTTGGAGGCATTAAAAATGTAGATCTTATTTATGAGTTTGGTGAATCTGGTTTCTGGAAAAGCTTTGCAAATGGATTAGATGATCTCAATGTGCTGGATGGAGAAATACATATAAATATCAGAAAATAGTTCAGGGTTTATATATCGTGATAATCTAAATTGTATATAATATCCGGTAAAATGCACATCTGATTGGCTATATTTGTATTGAGTTTGTATCAGATTTTTTGGTCTTAGATTGTTAATGATTGTTAAGCCTTTGCTAGACTGGATGTATACATTGAATTATTTATATAGAATTCAATGTAATGTCTTTAAATATTCTGTTTAAGGTATATTAACAACGTTTTAAAAAATGAAAAACAGGGAAATAAAATGGAAAACTTTTTAAACGAAAATCCAGATTTTCTTAGTCAATATATTATTCCCTGGGGAATAAAATTTGTATCTGCAATTCTTATATATATAATCGGTCGTTGGATCGCCAGGCTTATTGTTAAAAGCGTAGTTAAGATAATGTCAAAATCTAATGTTGACGCATCTTTAACTAAGTTTGCTGGAAACATTATAAGTGCAGTATTAACTATATTTATTTTAATTGCAGCAATTGAACAATTAGGTGTTGATACAACATCAATAATGGCGGTGTTTGCTGCTGCCGGTTTGGCCGTAGGTTTAGCGCTGAAAGATTCGCTGTCAAACTTTTCTGCGGGTATAATGCTTATTATGTTCAAACCATTTAAGCTGGGTGACCTTGTGACCGCAGGTGGATCTACAGGTGTTATTGAAGATATTCAAATATTTAATACGGTTATGCGTACAGGTGATAACCAGGAAATTATTATACCTAATGGACATATCTATGGTGGCTCTATCATTAATATATCTGCTCGCGAAACAAGAAGAATTGATCTAATTATTGGTATTGGCTATGATGACAATATCGGCATATCTAAGCAATTAATAGAAGATATTATTTCTAAAAATACATTAATTCTTACAGATCCAGCACCTACAATTATGGTGCTTAATCTAGGTGAGAGCAGTATTGATATTGCAGTTAGACCCTGGGTAAAAACTGCTGATTACTGGATTGTTCGTGCGGACTTGTTACAAACTATTAAAGAAACTTTCGATGAGAAAGGTATTTCAATTCCATATCCACAGCGTGATGTGCATATGATTACAAATCCAGTGGAAAAGGTAGCCTAAAGCCGCTTTACCAGTTTTTAATATATTTATTAGGATCAACAATGAAAAAAACATTAACTATATTAACTTCAGTAATGCTCATAGCTAATAATGCTTACGCAGAAGACGCAGCTAAAGAAACGAGTCTGTGGAAAGCATCTGCTGAGCTAGGTTTTGTTTCTACAACGGGTAATACTGAAACTGAAACCTTGAATGCTAAAGCAAAGGCTTCTACTGATCGTGAGCAGTGGCGTCATTTTATTGAAGCTACTTCATTGAATTCATCAGATGCAACAAGTACTACAGCTCAGAAATTTACCTTGTCAGGTAAGAGTGATTACAAACTGGGAAGTGGTAAAAATTTCCTGTTTGGTACCGTATCTTATGAAAATGAGAAGTTCAGCGGTTATGAATACCGTGTGACAGAGGCGATTGGTTATGGTCGTCGGGTAATTGAAGATGAAAGCATGGTGCTGGATTTAGAAATTGGTCCTGGTGCTCGTCAATCAAAACTTGATAATGGCGAAACTGAAAGTGAAGCCTTAATTCGTGCAGCGGCTAATCTTGACTGGACAATTAGCAAAACAAGTAAATTTGGTGAAGCGTTTTCTGTAGAGGCAGGTGAAGATATTACGGTTACTAAATCAGTAACCAGTTTAGCTAGCCAGATAGAAGGAAATTTATCAATGAAAGTAACATTTACCTATAAGAAGACATCTGAAGTACCTGTAGGTGTTGATGATACTGATACAGAAACCGCAGTTACACTGGTGTATAATTTCTAGTTACTGTATATATCTGATACTTATAAGTATCTAATATCGCCTGACTCATTAAGGATGATTATCCTTAATGAGTCAGGATTTTTTATGCCTACTACAATAGTATATTTAACATTTAATATATCTGAAATTGAAGGTATGACCAAATATTAAGTATATTATCGCTTGATTTATGAAATGCTCTAAATTTTATTAAGTATTTTTTGCGTACTTTCTAAATAGTCCTTTCTGGAAAACAATAACTGCCAACGGCTGCCGCCGCATTGTCTCCATAATACAGCCGAGCGTATTCCGGCTAATAAAAGCGCACGAATTTTATTCGCATTACTTGCCTGAGATAAGAAGTTGGCTTCGCCTTTTATCATTATTTTAGCGCTGAGAGGGCTTACATATTGTTGATAAATATCAGCCAGACTGGCAATAATATTTTCATGGTTAAGATCAAAATATTCCATCTTCGCCTGTGTTTTTTCTAATTGTTCGGACAGCTGTTGCATTACATGCGGTGATTTTTTAAGTGCCTTTTCTAAATTAAGTAACTGAATGGCGTAGCGTGTGAGTTCTATATCGTTATTGTCTTTTTTACCCGACAGCTGGTTGTCTAGTGTTTGTAAGCCTTTTTTAACGCTTGAAGTGTCACCGTAAACATCTATTACAGTATGCACATCAAACCTGAATAAAGTCTCTAATAGAGCACTGAGGTGTACGTCCGATATACTGCCTTTTCTGGCGATTTCCTGAACTAGTTTTACTGACTGGTAAATGCCAGCAAGCGCGAGCGTTCTATCTTCTTGGGTATACTTCATGTTTGACTGCTGTTGATAAAGGTTAATTTATGGCTAAGGCTTAGGTATTATACATGTCGTCAATAATACCGCCGCCAAGGCAGTTGTCTTCGTTATAAAAAACGATCGATTGCCCCGGTGTTATTGCACGTTGAGCTTCGTTGAAGCTAATCGTTGCACTGTCATTTTGTATGCTGTGGATGGTGCATTGCTGATCTGGCTGCCTGTAGCGAACCTTGGCTTTGCACTGCAAAGGCAGTGGGGGCATTTTGCCATTACACCAGGTCAGTTGAGAGGCACTTAGATGTGTGTGATAGAGGCTGGGGTGTTCACCCTGAGCAACGTATAAAACATTATTGTCTAAATCTTTTTTAACACTAAACCAGGGCTCTTCGGTGGCATTTTTTACACCACCGATACCCAGCCCTTTGCGTTGGCCTAAGGTGTAGTACATCAGGCCATGATGTTTACCAACGATCTTATCGTCTAAGGTTTTGATATTGCCCGGTTGAGCGGGCAGAAACTGTTGTAAAAAGTCTTTAAATTTACGCTCACCAATAAAACAGATTCCAGTGCTGTCTTTTTTGTTATGAGTGACAAAGCCGGCTTTTTCTGCAATGCGCCTTACTTCTGGTTTTTCTATATCACCAACAGGGAATAAGCTATGTTTCAGCTGGTTTTGATTAAGCGTGTATAAAAAATAGCTTTGATCCTTATTATCATCTAAACCTTTTAAAAGTTGGTACTGATTATTTTGTTCGCCTTTGCGCACATAGTGGCCGGTTGCAATATAATCGGCACCCAGTTGTAAGGCATAATCTAAAAAGGCTTTAAATTTAATTTCTTTATTGCAGAGAATGTCCGGGTTAGGTGTTCTGCCAGCCGAGTATTCCTCTAGAAAATTCTGGAATACACGATCCCAATATTGATCTGCAAAATTAACGCTGTGTAATTTTATGCCTAGTTTGTCACAAACCTGTTGTGCATCTTGCAGGTCTTCTGCGGCTGCACAATAATCGTCGCCATCATCCTGTTCCCAGTTTTTCATGAACAGGCCTTCTACTGCGTAGCCCTGTTGTATAAGAAGCAGCGCGGCCACAGAAGAATCTACGCCGCCGGAAATGCCGACGATTACACGCTGTTTTTTAGATTGTGATGATAGGTTGTTCATGGTTAACGACAGTTTAGAAAATATTAATTTGTGTAAGGCGTAATACTAGCAGGCACTGAAAAGTCATTTCCATTAATTGTAAAAATGTACTGTTGTGCATTGCTTAATGACTGGAGTAATAAACCATCACTCGTCATGCCACTCATATTGCTAATGCCAGACCAACTGAATGCCTTTGACCAGGTAGATCGCTTAATGGTTTTACGCAGGTAGTGGCGTTTAATTAAGTGATTGTCGAGAAGTAGTGATAAGAATATTTTAGCATTTTTGTAATTAATATCAGTGCCATTGAGTTCGTAAAGAACACTGGCGCTGTCATTGATACTATTGTTTTGTGACAGTGTGTTGTATACGTCGGCACGCAGTAATGAAAAAGATGTAACGATATTGTCCTGCTCATCTTTGTCAGTGGGGTAAGGTGTGGCGTAAATCTCTTCAATGCTTTGCCAGGTGTCATTACTTATTACTATGCTAGCCTTATTTTTGCAGATCTCATCTATACATATGTTTGCAGTTGGGCCTGCCAGAGCGGGCGTACTTAGCACGACATTTAAGCCTGCAAGGCAGATAATGCGTAATATATAATTTATAGGTTTCATTAGATTATGTCTGTAAGTAGTTCTAGTGGGTATTTCTTACCAGCTATATAGTCATCAATACAGGTTAAAACCATCGGGCTGCGTAGTTTTTCTGGTTCGGCGGCGAGCTCATCGCGGCTTAACCAGATGGCTCTAACTATACCATCATCCAAAGCCTGTTCTGCATCGTGATTTTCACAGCTGCCTACAAAACTGAAGCGCAAGAAACAACGACTGGTTTCGGTTTGATCCCAGCGATAGATGCCTGAGATGTATTCAGGTTTAAAATCCCAGGCCGTTTCTTCTTTTGTTTCGCGTATCGCGGCATCAATAATGCTTTCATCAGGGTCGAGGTGTCCGGCAGGCTGGTTGTATAGATATTGTCCACGAATAAGTTCTTCTACGATTAAATAACGTCCATCACGTTCAATAACAGCGGCGACAGTTGCATGTGGTTTCCAAACTTTACTCATCCTTATCCTTCATATGTTTATAACGTTGTTTTTTTAGTTTGAGATACTGCACGATATGTAAACGCCATAATATGCGTATAGAAATAAAACCCGTGATGCCACTCACCACGCCCAGTGTGAAGCAGCCAAGTAGAAAGGGTTGCCAGATGAGTTCCATCTGCTGCATAATCCACTCAAATGAGGCTACAAATTCAATGTTGTTAGCGGGCAGGCCTAACATTAAGTTGCCTAATTTATAGGCAAAGTAAAACATAGGTGGCATGGTAATTGGGTTGGTTATCCATACCAGGGCAATCGATAACGGCAGGTTGCATCTAATTAAAATAGCCGCGCCTGCTGCGAGAATCATTTGTGATGGCAAAGGCACCCACATGATAAACAGGCCGATAAGGAATGCCATGGAAACCGATTTACGATTCATATGCCATAAATTGGGTTCGAGTAATAGATTACCAAAAATTCTAAGTGATTTTGACTGCGTGATTTTATGCGGGTCTGGTAAGAATTTACGTAAAAACTTCTTTGGCATAATCCATCTTTAATTATTGGCTAGTAAACCCCTTAAAGTAGAGATAAACAGGGGTGTATTACTTACGGCTGTAGCAATTAGGGTTAAGTAAATTTGTCGAGGGCCATACCTAACTTGGCAATTACCGCTACAAAGTATAAATTATACCAGACCATCGAAATGATAAGGACATAAAGTTGCTGGATGCAACGGATCTAGGGATATGGATCAATACCGGGATAAAGACGCATCTCAACATGGCCTCACACAGGCTGTTTCGGGTGCTGATAAATTGTACGCAGCTGCAATTGTTAATCTGCCACTTATTGCATTGGCATTCTTGTGTGGTGTCTGCGTTCTTCAAATACAGACAGATTTACAGGTGCCTGTCTGGACGCAATCTGAATGTCTCATTTTCCTCCCGGTATTTTGCCTGATCTTTTATTTCAGGCCGGCAAAGCGTGTTTTGATGGCCTTATTACTCGGGTATCTGTGGGCGCTTATGTTTGCTCATGCTTACTTGCAGCACCGACTGGATAGCGAGCTAGGCGGTAATGCCTTTCTAATTCAAGGAAAAGTTGTCGGTATTGTTGAGCAAGGCGAACAATCAACTCGATTTAATTTTCTTATTGATGACTATGCGGATAAACCCTACCTAAACAAACAGGCTATGCCACGAAAAATTCGCCTGAGTTGGTATCACAATAAGCAAGTTATTGCCTCGGGTGAGCAATGGCAGTTATTGGTTAAGCTTAAAGTACCGCATGGGCTTTTGAATCCTGGTGGCTTCGATTTTGAGAAATGGCTTTATCAAAAAGGCATTCATGCCACGGGTTACGTGCGTAAAAGCCGCTATAATCAGTTGCGGTTTGAACGCTCTAATGCGGGAGTTACCTTCCGTATTGATGGTGTTCGGCAGCACATACAACAAACCATTGCCCAGCTAGCGGATCAATCGTATATAGGGCTGCTGCAGGCCCTGACCGTTGGGCATAAATCATTAATTAGCCCACAGCAATGGCAGGTTTTAATTGCCTCTGGCACCAGCCACTTATTGGCAATATCCGGCTTACATATAGGCCTCATCGCCGGTCTGGCATTTTTTGTGACGCGTAAATTAATCCCCGCCTGTTTATTAAAATCATTCAGTGCGCAGCAATATGCGGCCCTGGCGAGTATTTCGGTTGGCGCTATATACACCGCATTGGCTGGTTTTTCTGTACCTACACAGCGCGCATTTATTATGTTGCTGGTGGTGATGCTGGCGATTTTTCTTAAACGCCCCGCATTTTCACTGAATACGCTCTCTTTGGCCTTATTGGCTGTTTTAATCCATGACCCTGTGGCGGTACTTGGCGTGGGCTTCTGGTTGTCATTTAGTGCGGTTTTATTGATTTCATTGATAGTCACAAGCCAAACGCAGGGCAAATCTTCTTTGTGGAGAATCATAAAAGTTCAATGGATTATCGCCCTGGCCATGTTGCCATTAAGCGTACTACTGTTTCAGCAAGGTTCGCTTATCTCGCCCATCGCCAATATGTTAATGATTCCATTGGTAGGCCTGATAGTAGTGCCGATAGCATTGTTCGCCAGTTTTCTGAGCTTTATTTCAATCGATTTAGCGATGGGATTGTTCTCTCTGGCCAGCCAGTTATTGGGCGTGGGCTGGCAGGTTTTGAACGGCTTAGTCGAGTTACCGATAGCAACCTGGCAGCAGCCTGTAGTGCCTATGTTGTATGCCGTTCTGGCACTATTGGGGGGTGTTTTGCTGTTGCTCCCCAGAGGCTTTCCAATGCGTTATGCAGGGGGTGTTTTACTGCTGCCAATGCTCTTATATGTGCCGGACAAACCAGCCAATAATGACTTTTGGGTAACGGTACTGGATGTGGGGCAGGGCCTGTCTGTTCTGGTGAGAACACACGATAAGGCCCTGCTTTATGATGCGGGTTCTAAAGTGGGAGAGCGCTTTGATATAGGGCAGCAGGTAGTGCTGCCGTATTTGCGTGGCATTGGTGTGCAAGGCCTGGATATGATGATGATAAGTCATGCGGATAATGATCACTCAGGTGGTGCCTCGTCGGTTATTCAGCAGCTTGAGGTGAAACGTTTATTGGTAGGCGGAAAGGCTAATGAATTTGATTTCCCATTGGGTTCTCAGGCAACGCAATGTAAAGCTGGAGAAAAGTGGCAATGGGATGGCGTAATGTTTGAGGTGTTGCATCCGCATATGGACTATGTAAAAACCAATAACAAGAGCTGCATATTACGCATTTCGAATGCACGAAAAAGCATTCTACTCACCGGCGATATAGAAAAACTGGCAGAATACGATCTGCTAATATCTGCAGCAGGGAGTCTCAAATCAAATGTATTGCTGATGCCGCATCACGGTAGTAACACATCGTCTTCTTTAGCACTGATCAACACGATAAATCCACAAATAGCCATTGTCTCAGCGGGCTTTAAAAATCGCTTTAGGCATCCGACGAAGAAGGTATTATCACGCTATACAGGCATGGGCATCGAGGTGTTGAACACGGCGTATGAAGGGACAATACAGCTACAATTTTCACAAAACATTGAAGTTGATCCTATTAAGCTGAAAAGACATAGAAAAGAACGGGTTCATTATTGGAATCATCGCTTCTGATAACGTATTATGTGCGCACTGGATAGATTCTAATTTATGGGGCGAAAACGTGTTTGAAATGATTAAAGCAGGTGGGTGGTTAATGTTCCCCATAATTGCAGGTTCAATCATTGCTTTTGCAATTATTCTTGAGCGTTTCTGGACACTACAGAAGAAAAAAGTCATACCGGATCACCTGGTCGCCAGTATCTGGCACTGGGTTAAAGAAGGTCAGCTAGAGCGCTCCAAAATCGAAGAGATCAGTAAACAGTCTGCGCTAGGCAAGGTATTGGCCGCCGGTTTGAATAATCGTCATTTAGATCGCGAACGCATTAAAGAGTCTATTGAAGAAGCAGGGCGTCAGGTTGTTCATGAAATGGAGCGTTTCTTAAATACGCTGGGTACCATTGCCTCTATCTCGCCTTTACTGGGTTTGCTAGGTACGGTTATTGGCATGATTAAAGTTTTCAATGCGATAACGAGCTCTGGTGTCGGTAATGCCGCACCACTGGCTGGTGGTATTTCTCAGGCACTTATTACAACGGCAGCGGGATTAAGTGTAGCGATTATCGCGCTAATTTTTCATCGTTACTTCCGTGGGCGGATTGATGAGCTGGTTATAAAAATGGAAGAAGAGGCGATCAAAATGGTTGATGTATTACATAACAACCGTAGTGTGACATCGGCTAATGATGAGAAGCAAAAAGCGGAGAAAGCCGCTTGAACCTAAAGCCTCAAGTTAGAGAAGAAATCGATTTAAATTTAACGCCACTTATTGATGTGGTGTTTTTGCTGTTGATATTTTTTATGGTGTCTACCACATTTGAAAAAACAGCAAAGCTTAAGGTGGATTTACCTGAGGCCTCGGCACAAGCAATACAGCAGCCAGGTAAAAAAATCGTTATAGGTATTGATGTAAAAGGTCGTTATTACATTAATGATCGCCAATTAGTTAATACACAACTCAAAACGCTTAAGTTGGCACTTATGAAAGTGTCGGGTGATAGTAAAGACATACCTATAATACTACGCGCAGATGCCAAAACTCCTCATCAGTCTGTCGTTAGAGCCATGGATGCTGCCTCTCAATTAGGTTTAACACGTCTTTCTATTTCTACACTTGAAACTAGTCAGTAAATATATACACGCACTGATTAATTTGAGCTAATAAAATGCACATGGGAAATAAGTAGATTTATGTCCAGCGAGTCTGAGCACGCTAACTCCAAAATAACTTACCGTCGATTACTCTCGTACACGTTTCAGTCTAAGAGTGTGTTTGTTATTTCAGTTATAAGTATGGTGTTTGTTGCATTGTCGCAACCCGCCTTTGCATACTTAATGAAGCCGATGTTAGATGGTGGCTTTATTAATAAAGATCCAGATGTAATGACGTGGGTTCCTCTGGCAGTGATCCTTGTTTTTGTTATAAGAACAACGGCAGGTTTTGTGTCTGATTATGGCATGGCATGGATTGGTCGTACGGTAATTCAAGATATACGCGCAGAAATGTTTGAAAAAATTCTACTCTTACCAAATACATATTTTGACAATACTTCTACAGGTGAAACTATTTCTAGATTTACCTTTGATGTTGAACAGTTGGCAACCGCGTCCACCACCGCGGTCACCGTTTTAATTAAAGATTCTTTAATTCTGATAAGCCTGCTGGTATGGATGTTTTATATCAGCCCTAGATTGTCGGTTATATTTCTTCTACTGGCACCTATCCTGGCTATCACAGTGGTTATGATTTCCAAGCGTTTTAAAGCGATTTCAAAACATATTCAAAAATCCATGGGCTCAATTACACATGTTCTGGAAGAATCGGTGCAGGCTCAGCGAGTGGTTAAAATATATGGAGGCCAGGCCTATGAAATGGATCGCTTCAATACAAATAATAAAAGTAATCGCCAACAAAATTTAAAGCTTACGGTTACATCATCACTAAGCACATCACTATTGCAATTAATTGTTGGTATTGCCCTGGCCGGTATTATTTATATGGCGATACAGGAAGGCGTAAAAAGTGATATGAGTGCGGGTACCTTTATTGCTTTTATGACGGCTATGATGATGTTATTCGCACCGATGAAACGTTTAACCAGTGTGAATGCAATTATACAAAAAGGCATAGCCGCGGCAGAAAGTGTATTCACTTTTCTGGATAATAACAGTGAAACTGACACAGGTGCGTATGAAGCAGAAACTGTTAAGGGTGAGCTGACCTTTAAAGATTTAAGTTTTTCATATAGTACAAATTCGGATAAACAAGTTTTAAAAAATATTAACCTGCACATTAAGCCGGGTGAAACCGTTGCCTTTGTAGGGCGTTCAGGTAGTGGTAAATCTACTCTTGTAAATTTAATACCTCGTTTATATGATGGTTACCAGGGTGATGTCTTATTAGACGGTGTGAGTCTTCAACAATACAAGGTATATAACCTACGTAAACATATAGCGTATGTTGGTCAGGAAATTGTCTTGTTTAACGATACTATAGCACACAATATTTCATATGGCGGCACTAAAGTTAGTTTGGAAGAAGTCAATGAGGCGGCACGCTCTGCCCATGCCTATGAGTTTATTGAACGCCTACCTCATGGTATGCAGTCATTGGCGGGTGAAAAAGGCGTGCTGTTATCAGGTGGCCAACGACAGCGCCTGGCGATTGCACGCGCACTACTTAAAAATGCGCCGGTGCTGATTATGGATGAGGCAACTTCTGCCCTGGATACAGAGTCTGAACGCGCGATTCAAAGTGCATTAGAAATACTCACCCAAAACCGCACAACGTTGATTGTTGCTCATCGTTTATCGACCATTGAAAATGCCGATAAGATTGTCGTAATGGATAAAGGTTGTATTGTTGAAGTAGGAACGCATCAAGAGTTGTTGGAAAAAAATGGTGCTTATAGTGCGTTACACAATGTCCAGTTTACTGAAGCCGAAGATGTTTAATGAAACGACTCGATTACTATTGGAGTAGCCTTAATTTTATTTCAATAGCATTGCTACCTTTGGCATGGTTATTTTGTTTTGTAAGTAAGCTTAGAGTCATCCTATATCAATTAAAGTTACTTAAATCTTTTAAGGCACCTGTGCCTGTTATTGTTGTGGGAAATATTACAGTTGGTGGCACGGGTAAAACGCCTTTAATAATAGAACTGGTTAAGCAGCTTAAGGCGATGGGAAAAAAACCGGGTGTCATTAGTCGTGGTTATGGTGGTGCTTCATCAACATGGCCTCAAGTGGTTGATGAACATGCAGATGCAGTACAGGTGGGTGATGAACCTAAATTAATACACATGCGTGCCGCTTGCCCTGTGGTTGTGGGGCCTAATCGACAGCAGGACATAGAGCTATTATTAAAAAAGTATAATTGTGATGTGATTTTATCTGATGACGGCTTGCAACATTATGCATTACAAAGAGATCTGGAAATTGTAGTTGTAGATGCACAGCGAAAATTTGGCAATGGATTTTGTCTTCCATCAGGGCCACTCAGGGAAGCTGTCTCTCGATTGCAGCAGGTTGATATGGTGCTCATGAATGGCGGAGATGATAAGCAGATGTCTTTTAAACTACAGCCACATTTTTGCCTGGCCATTAACCGATTAAATGTAGACAATAAATTGTTGGCTGATTTCGAAAATAAAACGGTTCACGCGATTGCCGGTATCGGCAATCCCTCACGTTTTTTTAATATGTTGCATCGCTTCGGTATAGATGTGATAGCGCATGAGTTTTCAGATCATGCAACTTATACACGCTCGGATGTGGTTTTTAATGATGACTTACCTGTGTTAATGACAGAAAAAGATGCGGTGAAGTGCGACACTTTTGATCTGCTGGATCATTGGTCAGTGCCTGTTGATATTGAGTTTTCAGAAATGGCAAAAATCAAACTCCAGCAACTTTTAAAATTAATTTAATCTCAATCTAAAACAGAGTAGATAATGGATAAAAAACAAATAGAAATGATGGCATGTCCAGAATGTCATGGAAAATTAAAATACCTTAAGGCGACTAAAGAGCTTAGTTGTGAAGCCTGTCAACTGGCATTTCCCGTACTTGATGGAATACCGGTGATGTTAATTGAAGAAGCCCGAAAGCTAACAGCAGAAAAATAAGAAATACAGTATGACTGATTACAATATTGTTATTCCTGCAAGATATGCATCTACTCGGTTTCCAGGCAAGCCGTTAGTTGTTATCAATGGCAAGACAATGCTTGAGCATGTATATGCGGTGGCTAAACAGTCCACTGCGAAAACAATTGTTATTGCAACAGATGATCCGCGTATTAAGTCGGCAGCAGATAAATTTTGCAATAATGTATTGATGACATCTGATCAGCATCAATCGGGCACGGATCGTCTGGCTGAGGTTTGTGAAATCATGCAGTGGAAAGACGATGAGATCGTAGTGAATTTGCAGGGTGATGAACCATTAACGCCACCAGAGTTACTGCATCAGGTGGCTACAAATTTACATGATTATCAGGATTGTGCGATTGCTACTTTAACAACGCCGATCCATGAAAAATGTGAAATTAACGACCCAAATATCGTTAAAGTGGTTTCTGATATCAATGGCTATGCGCTTTATTTTAGTCGCGCTGCAATTCCATTTCAGCGAGAGAATAATGAGCCAAGCGCCGTTAATCAATATTTCCGTCATTTAGGGATTTATGCTTATCGGGTAGAGTTTCTGAATAACTATCATCAAATGCCACAGTGTCCACTTGAAACAATTGAGAAGCTAGAACAGCTTCGAGCCATGTATCACGGTTATAAAATACATACTCAGCAAGCGGTTAAATTGCCTGGTCCAGGAATTGATACGCCTGAAGATTTACATAAAGTTAATACATTAATAACACCTTAATTTAAGAATACATTATCAGGCTTTAAATATTATGAGTGAATCCCTTACTTTTTTTGTAACCTGTTCAAAAGGTTTTGATGACCTGTTAGTAAAGGAACTCGAAGCGCTGGGTATAAAAAATACCGAGCAGAAATATTCCGGCATTGGTTTTACCGGCACCCTGCAACAGGCATATGCTGTTTGTTTATGGTCTCGATTAGCAAGCCGTGTTTTATTAAAGCTTAAAAGCTTTGCAGTGCAAACAGATGACGATTTGTATAACGGCCTGCAAACAATAAACTGGCCATCGCACATAGAAATGGATGGCACGCTGGCGGTTAACTGTACACTTAATCAATCCGAAATTACTAATTCGCATTACGCATCACTACGTACCAAAGACGCCATCGTCGATCAGTTTAATGATTTATATGAATCGCGCCCCTCGGTTGACACGGATCGCCCTGACGTGCGTATCAATGTACATATTGATCATGATGTTGCAGATGTTAGCCTGGACTTATCTGGCGAGCCTTTACACATGCGGGGCTACCGTATAGCAAAGGTTGCAGCGCCATTAAAAGAAAATCTGGCGGCGGCTATTCTACAGCGCTGTGGTTGGCCGGAGAAGCAATCTAATTTAGTCGATCCAATGTGTGGCTCAGCGACATTCCTGATTGAAGCTGCGCATATGTGTTTAGATATTGCGCCCGGTTTAAAACGTAAATATTACGGTTTTATGTATTGGAAAGGCCATGATGCGAATGCCTGGAATTCGCTACTTGCAGATGCGAAGAACAGGGCACAGGCTCCGTCAGAATTAAAAATTACCTTAACGGGTTTTGATGCATCAAAGGATGTTATAGCAGCCGCCAGGCAGAATGTGCACTCGGCGGGAATGCAAGATGTTATTACGCTTGAACAAAGTAATTTTACGCAGAGTTGTGAATTATTTAAAACCCAATCTATTTCTATGCAACCCGGGTTAGTGATTGTAAATCCGCCTTATGGTGAGCGCCTTGGTGACAAGAAAGAACTTGAAGACCTGTACTCAGAAATGGGGGATTGCTGGCGTGATCACTTTCCTGACTGGCGTATTGCCTTATTTGCCGCGGATGATGCATTAGTAAGTCACATTGGCCTACGCGCGCATCGCAGTAATAGCTTTTTTAACGGTGCGATCAAATGTAAATTGCATCAGTATCAAATTCGGCCTGCTTTATCAGAAGAAAAGAAAATTGAACGGGATGCTAAATACATAGAACAACGTTCAGCGATTTTTAATCGCCTAAAGAAAAATGCCAAGCATATAAAACGTTGGGCAAAGAAAAACAAGCTTGAGGCATATCGTGTTTATGATGCCGATATACCCGAATATTCAGCAGCTATAGATGTATATGCGGACTGGGTACATGTGCAGGAATATAAGGCACCCATTACGATTGATGAGGGTAAGGCAAGGCAACGTTTTGATTTATTAGTGGATGTTTTACCAGAAGTCTTAGATGTCCATAAAAATCGTATTATTGTAAAGACCAGACGTCAGCAGAAAGGTTTGTCTCAGTACGAAAAACAAAGTGAATCACATAATGTGTTTTCTGTTGAAGAGAATGGGCACAAGTTTTATATCAATTTATCTGATTTCCTGGATACCGGTTTATTTCTAGATCACCGCCCGACCAGACAATTGGTATTTGATAAGGTTAAGCAATTAGGTGGTGAAATTGATTTTCTTAACCTGTTTGCTTATACCTCATCAGTATCGGTGTATGCAGCTGCGGCGGGCGCCAGTACAACCAGTATTGATATGTCGAATACCTATATAGACTGGTCAAAGCGTAACTTTAGGCTTAATGACTTGATGTCAGATAAACATGAATTTATTAAAGCAGACTGTATGAAATGGCTAGGTAAGGCGATAGATGAGCCTAAACGATACAAGTTAATATTTGTTGATCCGCCGACATTTTCAAATTCAAAATCTATGGATTATGTCTTTGATATTCAAAAGGATCATGAAGGCTTAATTCATGCAGCAATGGGATTGTTAGAGGAAGGCGGAGAACTGATCTTCTCAAATAATTTCAGAAAATTTAAAATTAATGAGGATTTGAAGGAGTTATATTCTGTTGAAGATATATCAGCAGCGACTATTCCAGAAGACTTTAAGCGCAACCAGAAAATTCACCGCTGCTATGTTATTAAAGCCCTTTAGGCTTTAATCGCAGCGACGATACGGCAAGCTGATTACTGCACCATAGCTTCAGCTTCATGAGCTGGAGTTAATAGTGTGTTAATTAGCTGGTCTTCAAGCTCAATCCGCGTGGCAAGATCTTCGCCTAACAGAGACAGCTGTGAGGGCAGTTTACTTTTTTGATCATCTGTAAAAGTACTTATGCCATCGTATGTATCATTAAACTCAACCGCTGATGCCGTGGTCTTTTGAATTCTTGTATAAATAAGATCCGCGAGGCTTACAATTTCATGGCGTCTTTCTTTGCCTTCCGATATACGGCTGTATAACTCGAAATGTCCTGTTGCAATATAGTCGATTAATAACTGACAAAATTCCTGCAGGCTTTCGGCCTCAATTTCATCGGCAGAAGATATTTTATTACCATCACAGCCTGCCAGGCTGCAATACAGTGCAAGCACTTCATTACGCTCAGTAATTAATTTTTTTATTTCTCTACGTGTGCGTGAGCGTCGATCGGTAGCTGGTTGTACGTCTACAGAGTCATTCATGCGAAACCTCTTGCATGTGTTTTATTATTTAGTTCATTTTCTATAGTTTAGTGCTAGTTAAAACACTATAGAATTGCCGTGAATAGAGTCGAAAACGAATAAGTTGTACGGCTCTTTTATGTGGTCTCTTATTTTTTATCGAAATTTGAGATGTCCTTAAGAAGACCAGACTTGAAAATTGCCCTATTTGATACCTAAAATCAAGTCATTCTTTATTTTGAGTGCTATATGTCGTTATATTTATTGAATTTATACCTCAAACAGGTGGTTAACTGAAAATTACCCCTGATTAATTTGTTTGCTTTCAGGTATCTATATTACTTGTTACTTATATTTAGAGTTAATAGTGTTTGCGTGATTAGCGAAATATGCCCAAACTATAAATACCAATCACATGATATGGATCGACGATGTTTTCACTGCATAAAAAATTAACAATACCGTCTGCTGAAGATGCTCTTCCTGGTAGGCAGGAAAAAATGTCGGTCCCTGATACGCATTTTGTAAATGGTCATTCATTGCAGGGGCCTTTTCCTGAACATCTATCTAAAGCGGTGTTTGGCATGGGCTGCTTTTGGGGGGCAGAGAGAAAATTTTGGCAACAGGCAGGGGTTTATTCAACTGCCGTCGGTTATTCGGCGGGGCACACCAATAATCCAGCTTATCAGGAAGTTTGCTCAGGTATGACGGGGCACAACGAAGTGGTTTTGGTTGTATATGATGAAAGTGTCTGTAGTTATCAACAACTGGTGAAGTTATTCTTTGCATCACATGATCCAACCCAGGGCATGCAGCAGGGAAATGATCAAGGGACACAATATCGCTCAGGAATTTACTATTTTACGGATCAACAAAAGCTAATAGCTCAATCAGTTGCGGATGAATATCAGAAAAAATTATCAGCAAACGGGTTTAGTGCGATGACTACAGAGATTTTACAGCAAGGACCTTTTTATTACGCTGAAGAATATCATCAGCAGTATCTGGCAAAAAATCCCAATGGTTATTGTGGCCTCGGTGGTACGGGGATTAATTTTGACCGATAGAGTGATGCGCTAATTTGCCTGTCTTATAGCGAGGATTATTTGGTTACGTAATGTTTTTACCTGATTCAATCTATTCACATCTTTATCTGAAATTGGTAAAATGGAATCGGCATATAAAACACCCATAGGAATATTCTTTACTACAATTGGGCAGACCAGCATAGATTTTTTGGTGTATTTATCTTTGTACCATTTAGGTAATAACTTATCCGCTTCACCCGATGGTATGTCTTCAATAATCAGGTCTTTTGCCTGTTTTAATGACATATTAAATATATCGTCACCGCCATTGGGAATGCTAAAACGATCTATAATGGCTTCAATGTCTGGGCCAAAACCATAACGCGCATTGATTGATGTGCGATTCTTGTTGATGAAACAGAACATAACGCGGTGAAAATTTAAGTTAGAGTAGATGGTTTCCATTACCATAATCAGTATTTCACTTAGAGGAGCACTATCAAGTATGGCTTCTGTTATTTCCTGTATGGCATTTAAAATTGTTTGCTGCTGATCGAGTGTATGATTTAACGCTTCATGATCTTCTGCTTCATCGATTGTCGTTATATCGGATTCGCAAGGTATCCATTTATTGGCTTTAGTGAAAATATCACTGCTGCCTAAATCTAAATTGACTAGCTGAGCATATTTTTCCATTTCACTGAGTGCGTTTTTCAGGATGTCTTCCATCTGAGAGCGCGAAATAGACATGCTATTACTGTAACGACAAACCAGAGCTTCAAAATTCTGCTGTCGTTCCGCAGGGCTTGATATGCTAATCATATGACAATATTCATTTGTGAAACTGGAAACGTGTGTTAGTAATCCATGCTGGTCATCAGGCTTCTTAAGTTCTCCTGCGGGTTGTGTTTTCATGCTGTCTATAATGGCCGAAGGAAGTTGCCACGACTCACCAATGGCGATACCAATTTCATCAAAGCCGACACCTAAAACCGATTCAGTTGCTGCATGTTCCGTCATGTTTTTTTGTTTAACCAAATCAAAAATAACTTCGGCTTCTTCGGGAAAATAATAAATAGCCAGCAATTTTCCCAGTTGATTGAACATGGAACAGATATAGGCTTCTTCCGTATCCTTAACGTTCATTTCATGGGCAACGCCATTCGCCAGGCTGCCACTAATCATTGAACTAATACAGGCCTCTTTTAAGCTGTCTGCCTGATTTTTGTCTTTAAGGTGATCGAGTAACATCAAGCCTAGTGCTGCATTCGTAACTTCCTCAAAACCTAAAATAACAACGGCGCGTGATATCGTGCTGATATGTCCACCATATTGTCCATATAATGGTGAGTTAACCAGGCGTAGTAACTTGCTTGATAGTGAGTAATCTTTAAGAATTGCATTAGATAAAATATTAGCTGATGTATCACCTGAGGCTTTGGCTTTTTGGCTCAATTCAACTACTTGATGTGACATCGTAGGGAAATCTTTTTTATGCTCCATGCGGCGCAATAAGAAATCTAATGTGCTGTTATTTTTTGCACCTGTTTTTTTCTCGATATGAGAAGAGGGTATGGGACTGTCGGGTGCAATACGTTTTAAATGGTCGAGCAAGTCCTGGCGCATATCCAGTGCGTCGGCATAACGTGCTTGTGGATCTTTCTGTAATGCTTTTTGTAGAATTTCTTTTATAGCGGGATCTATATCAGTTGGATAATTAATATTTTCATTGCTTATCTTATTTATAATAGAAAATTTATTATCAGCCTGTATTGCGGCCTTTCCCGTTACCATTTCAAAGAGTACTAAACCGAGTGAAAATATATCAGATGACTGAGATATCTTTTTTGCATTGCATTGTTCGGGTGACATATATTTTAATGTTCCCCAAACAGCATCGTCATTTTTTTGCCCCATTAAAGTAGCAATGCCAAAATCCATTAAACGTGGTTTGTCCTGATTGGTAATTAAAATATTACTTGGATTTATATCCCTATGAATAATATGTCGTTTATGCGCATATCCAATGCCGTTTAATAATGGAGCCAGTATGTTAATGGCTTCTTTGCTGCTGAGCCGTCCCTTACTGATTAAATGTTCTTTAAGTGAGTGCCCATCCACATACTCAAATACCAGGTAGGGTGTTCCCTGATGCTCATCCATTTCAAATAGAGTAATAATGCTCGGGTGCTGTAATTTGGCAATGGTACGGGCTTCGGTTAATAGTTGTTTTTTTGTTGATGCTATATTTTTGCCATCAATGTGAATTGTCTTTATAGCAATATTGCGTTCAAGTTGACTGTCGGTAGCGAGGTAAACAATCCCCTGAGAGCCTCTGCCTAGTTCTTTTGTGATTTTATAACGGCCAATATTCTTAGGTAGAGCAGAGTTTGTTTGTGACATGTGTGGGTATTTCAATATGCTTTTTATTAAAGGTACAAAAAGCATAGACGCAGCGTGTTGAAACGCAAGCAATGCAGGAGCTAAAGTTATGTTGCTGTGCTCCGTAAATAAGGGGCACAACAACAGGCTTTATTAGAGTGAAGTCTATTTTAGAGGTTTGTATTTTATACGATGAGGATTCATCGCTTCATCACCCAGGCGACGTTTACGGTCTTCTTCATAATCCGAATAGTTACCTTCAAACCAGGTGACGGTTGAGTCTCCCTCAAATGCGAGTATGTGAGTTGCTATACGATCGAGGAACCAACGATCGTGTGAAATGACCACGGCACAGCCTGGGAAGTCGAGAATGGCTTCTTCCAGCGCGCGTAAAGTTTCAACATCAAGGTCATTGGTTGGTTCATCAAGTAGCAACAGGTTGCCACCTTTTTTAAGTAGTTTTGCAAGATGCACACGGTTACGTTCGCCACCGGATAAATTCTCAATGCGTTTTTGCTGATCTTCACCTTTGAAGTTGAAGTGGCTAACATAGGCACGGGATGAAGTGGTGTAATTGCCAACTTGAATATTATCCAGACCATCAGAAATTTCCTGCCAGACGGTTTTGCTACCGTCTAATGAATCACGGCTTTGGTCAACGTGAGCGATTTTTACGGAATCACCCACCTTGAACTCACCAGAATCTGGCTTTTCTTGTCCTGTAATCATGTTAAACAGGGTTGTTTTACCTGCGCCATTAGGGCCGATAATGCCGACAATTCCACCTTGCGGTAAGTTGAAGTTTACATTTTCATAAAGCAGGCGGTCACCGAAGCTCTTGCTAATATTGGTTGCTTCAATCACCAGATCACCCAGACGTGGGCCGGGTGGAATATACAGTGATTTGGTTTCACTGCGCTTTTGGTAATCATCAGATTGCAGTTCAGCAAAGCGAGACATACGCGCCTTGCTCTTCGCGTGGCGCCCCTTGGCGTTTGAGCGAACCCACTCTAATTCAGCCTTAATGGCTTTTTGGCGACCTGCTTCTTTCTTTTCTTCTCGTTCAAGTCTATTTTGTTTTTGCTCTAACCATGAAGAGTAGTTTCCTTCCCACGGAATACCCTGTCCACGGTCTAGCTCTAATATCCAGCCCGCTACATTGTCGAGGAAGTAACGGTCATGGGTTACGGCAACTACGGTTCCAGAGAAATCTGCCAGGTAGCGTTCTAACCATGCAACAGACTCTGCATCTAAATGGTTGGTCGGTTCGTCTAAAATTAACATATCCGGTGTGGACAGCAGCAGGCGGCACAATGCAACGCGGCGTCGTTCACCACCCGATAATTTACTAACATCCGCCTCCCAGGGTGGAAGGCGTAATGCATCCGCTGCTATCTCAAGCTTATGGTCTAAATTGTGTGCATCGGCTGCCTGGATAATATTCTCCAGACGAGCCTGCTCGGCGGCCAGTGCATCAAAGTCGGCATCCGGTTCTGCATAGGCGGCGTATACGGCATCCAGTTTAGATTGAGCCTCAGTAATAGCTTTGAGGCCGTCTTCCACGTTGCCACGTACATCTTTGGTCTCATCCAGTTCGGGCTCTTGCTGAAGAAAACCAATATTAATCCCAGGCTGTGGGCGTGCCTCACCAATAATATCGGTATCGACACCAGCCATAATGCGCAGTAGGGTAGATTTACCCGAACCGTTATAACCGAGTACGCCTATTTTGGCACCAGGAAAGAAGTTAAGATTGATGTTTTTTAGGAGTTCTTTTTTGGGTGGGACAATTTTGCCCACGCCGTTCATTGTGTATATATATTGAGCCATAGGAATAACTTTGTAATTTTTTGGTTAAAAAGGTTATAACAGTCACAGGACTAAACAGGTTATGTTGATTATACGTGATTGACACCCAAAAATGCCAAGATCAAATTATCTATAATTTAAGTGCAGTTTATTTGTATCAGGAAGTAGAAATTTTGCAGTGTGTTTACCTATTAAAATTAGCGGTGATTTTTTTACTTGCCGGCTTAGTCGCATGTGCACGTCAGAGTAGCACGGAGAGCCCTGCTCTGACGTGCGCATTGGGTACAGGTGCGAGTTTAAATATCAGCGGCAGCATTAAATTTGAGCGCATACCCCTACGTGATAATAATGGCAGCCTTGATTTTGCTAAGAAAACTGAACTGCCTGCAAAGGCTATACAGGTTGAGGCGGTGTGTAACAGTGCCATTGCAGTGGCAACTACGGATGATAACGGCCTGTACACACTAGCGGTTCCCTCTGGTACTCAGGGTGTTTTTATTCGCGCTAAAGCGCAGATGAAAAAACCCGCTACACCACCCCCTACACCATCATGGGATGTTGAAGTAAAAGACGCCTCATCTAGTCTGCTGTTTGCACTAGACAGTCACCCGTTTAATCTGGATGGACTGGATATAACGGACAAAAATTTACTCGCAGCTGCAGGTCATGTTGGTTCGACTTATCCAGTAGATGCAGTTAGAGCGGCTGCACCCTTTGCCATTCTCGATACGATTTATAAATCAATGCAGTTTGTATTGACGGTGCAAGCGAATGCTATATTTCCGCCGTTAGATGTTAAATGGAGTACTGATAATGAGGATGGGTCTTATTACACTAATAATCAGATTAGCCTGGTAGGAAGCTTGAATGATACCGATGAATTTGATGAGCACGTTATTACCCATGAATGGGGACATTATTTTCAGGATGTATTTTCACG
>CAWUSX010000048.1:0-3142 GCA_963924875.1 uncultured Gammaproteobacteria bacterium | reverse complement strand
GCGGCGGCGCCAATATTGCCGGGGTGGTGTGTATTGATCAGTACAATGCGAATATTATCTAGCATAAAGTTCTACGTAGCCGAAAAAGCGCTCATCATACCGCTTTCAGCTGCCTTTTTGGACAGAAATTAAAGAATATTAGGACTATTTCTGCTATCCTTTGCGCCCATTGAATTGCCTGTTGAAGATCTTTCCCTATGCATCCCATGTTAACTATTGCTACCCGTGCTGCTCGTGCCGCCGGTGACATTATTCTACGCAACATCGATAAGCTTGATCGCCTGACGATTGAAGTTAAAGGCGATAATGACTTTGTAACCAAGGTTGATCGCAAGGCAGAAGAAGTGATTTTAAACACCCTTCAACAAGCCTACCCAACACACGGCATTATTGCCGAAGAAAGCGGTACGCATAATGAAGACAGCGAATACCAGTGGATTGTAGATCCATTAGATGGCACGACTAATTTTCTCCATGGCTTTCCGCAGTATGCCGTATCTATTGGCTTGCAACACAAAGGTCGTATGGAAGTTGGTGTAGTGTTCGACCCTATCAAAAATGAATTATTCACCGCAGCGCGCGGTGATGGCGCGCAACTTAATGGCCGTCGAATTCGTGTTACACCACGTAAAGGCCTGGCTAACGCACTTATTGGTACGGGTTTTCCATTTAAGCAACCGCAATATCTGGATACCTATCTTGCTTCATTCAAGGCGGTTCACCCTAAGGTAGCGGGTATTCGACGCGCGGGTTCCGCTGCCCTCGATCTGGCTTATGTAGCAGCAGGCCGACTCGATGGCTTCTGGGAAATTGGTTTAAATAACTGGGATATGGCCGCGGGTGTACTACTAATTCGCGAAGCCGGTGGCATTGTTACCGACTTTAGCGGTGAGGGTAATTACCTGCAAACAGGCAATGTTGTTGCTGCAGCGAGCAAGGTTTACCCGGCGCTGTATGAAACCATTAAGCCACATTTATTGGATGAGCTTAAGTAAGCTCCAACCGCCCTCTCCCTCGGCGGTAAAAAATATACACGAAAAATTATTTAAGAGCCTCATTACTTTTTTTCCAGCTATTCGCCTGGTGATTATCAATCTAAGTAGTGAGCCCTTACTTACAGTTTAGTCCGGTGCTGTTTTCCTATCTCTGAAATTGTCTTTGCCTTTATTCCGGCCTGCTTTGCAAATTCCGGCCATTTATTAACCGCCGTTATTACGTCATTTATAATTTCTTCTGGCCTGGAAATACTGATCGACTGCCCCGTGGATATAAGTTCTTCTTTGGTGAAATGATTACGTTTTCCATTCACGCTCATTTGATGTTGACTGGTCCACTTGCCAGCGGGGTTGTGTGAATAGGTTACATCGTAAGCCGGTGACAATTTCCACTTTCCATTAGAATCCATTAGGAAGGCAATATTTTTAGTGTGATCATCCTGATTACGCGCAACGATATTAAATAACATTCGACGGTATTGCTCAGCTGCCTCAGCCTTGCTTAGACGCAATCTTCGCATAACCTCAAACGCCTGCTCATAACTGTAAGCACCTGCCATATTAAAATCATAATGAGCAATCCCGCATAATGATTGCATATGTTGCTTTTCCCCGTTAATACGGTCAAAGCGTTTTGTCATAAAATGTGCCCGACCATTTTCCTCTAATAGCTTGCATTGCGTCATTTCGATGCCCGCGGCTTTAGCCATAAGATAATAGGCATATTCAATACGGCCATAATCTCCCGGCTCACCCAACTCCAGGTCCGTCACGCCATCAAACTTCAATAGCCAATAAGCATATCCATTCGGTACATCTGCCTGACCAGACATCACCTTACCTTTGTCATTCATTGCGATAACGGCCTTGGGCCTGGCACCGCCCGCTGACGTGCCAACACGTAAAATATCCCAGATAGCTTCGGCATTTTCACCCTCAGATCCGCCTATTTGAACATCCAGACCTTTTCGTGCAGCCATAATTTCTTGTGCAAGCTCAACTAGCTCAGATATCTCTACTGATACTAAATCATCGTACTTTTCTACAACCGTAGGTGAAAACTCCAAAGCCCCCATACCACGCTTGCCGGTATAACAAAGCCTTTCTACCGGACCAAAACTGGCGGTATCCCTGCCATTACGGGCCAACCACGCATCAATAATACTGTTACCAAACTTATCTGGCAGGGCATCCGCCAACATGCCCGGCAAGCCCAAATACGTTTCGCTATTAAGTGATGGGAACGAGAATTTGCCATCACCATTGCGTGCATTTTCAAGGCTCATTTTAATAGGTGAAATATCCAGTCCTTTTTTAAGAAAGTTCTTATCAAATTCAAAAATTCCATACGCGTGATCATCTATCCACGATACAGCGCCAACGGTATTGCCCCATAATTTCACAATAGCCGTGTCAATTTTGCTCACCATTCCACGTCATCCTTTGCCTGGTTTTTGACACGATTACCCGCTGCGCGCTGTCGCACTTTGCCCTGCATTTTTGCTATCTGTATTGGGCTTATTGAAACTTCAGGTATAAAGCTGTCTAACTGATCCAGAGCTTCCAATTCCCTAAAAACAGATATTAAAGCCGAAAGTTTCCCACGACCCGATTCAAGAGATTTAATAGTATTTAGCGATAGCATGGCGGCCTCAGCCAGCTTTTTCTGGGTGATGTTTTTGCCCAAGCGAAGTGCTTTTATTCGATGACCCAGCTCTTCCTCAATGGCTTTATCTGAAAAGATATAAAAATCCATAATGGCCTCAAATTAATCTACAATATAATATTTTAAGGCATAACAGCCCTTTAATGAGCCATTATGTACCCGCCATAGACAATGTCAAGAACACAAACACATAAGAGACTTATATAAGGCTTTTAATAATATAATAGCACTTAACGGACTTATATTAGGCTGTTATAAAAACACCCTCATGTGGCGCGTTAATTATCATATATTCTTCTCGTTAAGGAAGTTTGTTACAAAAATAAACCGCTGAATCAAATAGAACTATCCTATTTTATTCAGCGGCTATTCATGAATTAGTTCTGCATGATACTGGCTTGGGAAATAAATTACGCAGCCCCTAATGGGGCTTTTATGCAAGGTGGTAAATGCCTAAGCCTGCTGGTCAGCCCACTCAGAC
>CAWUSX010000047.1:0-28829 GCA_963924875.1 uncultured Gammaproteobacteria bacterium | reverse complement strand
ATGCTGGAAATTGCTCGCAAAAAAGTCAATGAGGCTGATACACTAATTAATCAGGCAGCCACAACATTCAGCGAGCATGAACTGTTACCGGCAAAACAAACAATGAAAAAGATGCAGCAGCACTTAAGAAATGTTTACCTGGGTGCAGGACATCAATCGCCAGACTATCAATGGTGGTATGGTCAGCCTGCACTGGATGGTGATTTATTGAGAATCAAGGGTTTAATAAGCGAGCTACACAGAAAGAAAAATAGACCAAGCCATTAATTCCCAACTCAAGAATAACTCATTATGGTTTTAGCTGACGCGAACAATATTTTTGTTATAAATCGTATTAAGTATTGTGAACTTTGCGCTGATAAAGTGGTGGAAAGTATTGTTGAATTTATTACAGAATAACAGGGCTATGCCAAACATCACAAATCCATCATCTTATGATGCCTGCTATCGTACAGGAAAAGGTCAATGGATAGGTGATGCTGAATTATGCTAAATTAAAAAATAAAAAAGTGAATTATATTCAGGCGAGCGCCTACAATTTACCTTTCAATGATGGTGCATTTGATTACTGCACAGCAATTACAAGCCTGTGCTTTATGGAAAATCCTCAACATGTGGTAGCTGAGATGTGGCGCGTCAGTAGAAGAGGTATTGTTCTCGGATTATTGAACCGCTATAGCCTGCTGCATGTTTTAAAACAAAACAGTCGGGGATATAAAACTGCTCGCTGGGATACGCCGACCACAATACGCAATTGGTGCAAAAATTTAACACCAATACCTGAAGTCTCAATTCGTAGCGCAGTATGGTGCCCTGCTGATGGTTATCTATGTCGATGGTTAGAGAATGTCATTCCAGACCGTATAAAATATGCGGGGTTTTTTGCTGTTAGTTTAATGAAAGATAATTAAGGCGCTTATTCCGTTCGAGAATATTAATCGAGAGACCATGCGATATTGGGCTAGATAGATAATATGCGTGTTAGAAATAAGCTTATTAACCTTGATAACTTCACCAAGTTAATTTACCTGATATTCCCTGATTTGTAGTGGATGCCTAAGTGTTACAGAAGAGTAAAGAGCCCGCTCGTTTTTTAACAAGCATTCAAAAAAAATATAATTCACTGACCAGTACACCCGTTGCAAGCGGTGTAAAATTTCGCATTCGCCGACCACATCATTTTGAGCAGAATGCGCCGGGGTACAGAGTGTTTGTTCCAGTTGGAATAAATCAAGGATTAGTAACATTATGCAAAGCCTGGAATTCAAGGTGAAACGGTGGACGATGAGACGCTATTTCATACCTCTCTATCACATTATAAGCATGTCCTACCGAACAGCATGTATATCATAGGCGAAAAATGAGAGGGTAATTAAACCAGGGTTTCTGGTTCTAGTTAGAAATCAGCTAACGAAACCGTAAGTTTCTGTTCAAATACTCCCGCTAGTCCTGGCAGGAAGTTCAACGTCTGATGTCTATGCCGTAAACGCACTTGTTGCATAAGCCCTTCCAACATATCCAGGCCATCTATCTTTGCTGACGTTAGTGCGAGCGAAGACTCTGCGCTTTATATTTCTTCTTGACCTTTGTTGGTTTGATGGTAATCTAGTATTCTATTAGTTAATAGAATACTGTAAGAGTGCTTTCAAATGCATCAATTACCATATTGAGGAGATGTCCATGTCCATTTCAATCATTATCGCCGGTCTGATTACCGGCATGCTGTTAGGTGTTTTTGGCAGCGGTGGCTCTATTATTACCATGCCCGCCTTACTTTATTTACTGGATGTAGAGCCCAAATCTGCTATTGCTATGAGTCTGGGAATTGTCGCAGTTACTGCCGCCATTACTGCTTTACAACATTGGCGACACGGCAATGTTAACCTCAAAATAACCGCTATTTTTGGTCTGTTTGGTGTGGCCGGAACCTATGCCGGGGCACTGGTAGGCGTGGTTACGCCTGTGGTGGTGCAGCTCAGCGTGTTTGCTTTAGTTATGTATGCCGCCGCCTGGAAAATGCTTAAGCCATCACCCCAGCATAAATCTGTGGGAGCTGCTACAGCCGATTGCCCCGATGGACACTGTGATGACCTTCAATATGGACATATTGCGATTCATGGTATTGCTGTGGGTATATTAACCGGCATTGTGGGTGTGGGGGGCGGCTTTTTGATTGTTCCGGCACTGGTGCTGTTATCTGGTATGCCAATGAAAAGAGCGGTGGGCACATCTTTAAGTATTGTTTCTTTGAAATCATTCGCGGGCTTTGCAGGTTATGCGGGTGCAGTGGCTATTGACTACCAATTGATGGCGATTTTTACCGCCATTGCGGTTGTCGGCAGTGTAGTGGGCAGTCAACTGGGGCATCGTCTACCCGCTGATTTACTTAAAAAAGGTTTTGGTAGTTTTCTGCTGCTGGTGGCCAGTTATATTTTATTCAAGAGTGTTTTATTTAGTTAATAAGCCAAGCCACTTAATTCCCCCCTATTTATTGTAAAGAACAGGAGCATATTTTATGACTACGCAAAACACCCTTAAACCCATATCAAAGACGGCTCTATCAGGATTTATTCTCAGCGCGGCCGTGATAATAACCGCAATAATGTCAGCTGTCGGTTATCGTTTAGGCTGGTGGCGCCACCCTGAGGCCTTTTCCATATTTGAGTGGGCCACCTATGCAGCCATTATTGCTTTGATAGTATCGGTAGTGGGTACATTCAAAACTCGCCCACACACACAGCAGCGTGGTTTGTTGCTGGGTATTATGGGCATCGTTTTGAGCCTGCCCGTGATTGCGGCAACGCTATTATTTGAATACAGTGCCACGGCTTATCCCCTAATTAATGACATCACAACGGATACTCAAGATCCCCCATCTTACTGGGATGTACCCAACCCCATCGAATATCCGGGACAAACTGTAGCTGATCTACAACTCGCCGCCTACCCGGATTTAAAACCACTGCAATTATCCGTTTCTCCAGAACAGGTATTTGAAAAAGCATTAGAGCTTGTGACTAACAAGGGCTGGGAGGTCATTGCAAATGATCCAGATGAGGGACGAATTGAAGCGGTAGATACTTCTTTATTGTTTGGCTTCAAAGATGAAATCGTTGTACGCATTACCTCAACTGATGAAGGTTCAATCGTTGATATTCGTTCACGCTCACGTATTGGGCGCATTGATCGTGGTGCTAATGCAAAACGCATTCAAAACTATCTTCAAGCCTTAAAAGAGAACACCACCTCGTTATAAAGAGCTGGCATAAAAATTAATACCATAGTCTGTTTCGACGGGCTCTCTAAATATTTTAAATACGAGTAAAAACAATGAAACAACTGACCGTAACCGTTTTATCCAATAATCCTGCCGGTGGGCGTTGCAGCCTTTATGTAAATTATGCTCAGGAACTGTCCAGTGCACTGGGTTTTACCATGCAAATTATTTATCCCGATGATAACCATAAGCATCAGGCACCCGGCCTGCTGCTGGATGACAGACCCGTCATGCCAAAGGATGGTGTCATTATTGATACCGATGATATCTGTAAAACCATTGAGCAGACTGGACTGGAAATAGCTGACCTCAGTGAAGTACGTTATAAGCTGGATAGTTTGATAGAAGAAATGATGAGTAATCTTTAAAACTTATATTGCTCAGCAGCCAAAATCACTCCAATTAGATAAATACATATGCACAACCCCATCTACCTGGACTACAACGCCACCACGCCCGTTGATCCACAGGTTGCCGATGCTATTGAACCCTATTTAAGACGTTATTTTTTTGGCAACCCCTCGTCCTCCCATATTTATGGTCGCCGCGCTCATGATGCACTGGATAAAGCCCGTGAGCAGATAGCTGCGTTAATTGCAGCACAGCATTCTGAAATTATTTTTACCGGATGCGCCACCGAAGCTAATAATCTGGCCATTCGAGGTGCCGCTGAAGCCATGCGCAGCAGGGGACGTCATATTATTACTAGCGCTATTGAACATCCTTCGGTGGCGGCACCTTTTCAATTACTGAAAAGAAATGGCTGGGAGGTTAGCGTATTACCGGTGGATGAATTCGGTATGCTCAGTGCCGAATCAGTTTCCAATGCACTGCGAACCGATACGGTGCTGGTGTCCATTATGCACGCCAATAATGAGGTCGGCACTATACAGCCGATTAGGGAGATTTCAGCCATCACCCGCCCCAAAGGTATTTTGTTACACACGGATGCTGCGCAGTCTGTGGGGAAAATCCCCGTATTGGTAGACCGACTGGGTGTGGATTTACTTACCCTCGCCGGGCACAAATTTTATGCCACCAAAGGGGTTGGTGCGCTTTATGTACGCAAAGGCACACCCATTGAACCACTACTAGTTGGCGCGGGCCATGAACGGGGTTTACGCCCGGGTACAGAAAATGTGCCTGCTATTGTTGGCATCGGCAAGGCTGCCGAACTTATTCAACAGGGCAATGGTTTTGAAGGCATCGCCCTTCGGACATTACGAGATACTTTGCATGAACATCTACTGCAAACCGTACCCGATTTGCAACTAAATGGACATCTTGATATGCGATTACCTAATACACTGAATGTCTCTTTCCCGAATATTAGTGGCCGAGAATTACTGGAACATACCGCTGGTGATATTGCCGCATCAGTGGGTTCTGCCTGCCATGAAGACTCTGATACTGTTAGTGGTGTACTTGGAGCAATGGGAATTTCACAGCAACGTGCACGGGGCGCAGTTAGATTTTCTGTCGGTGTGCCCACAACATTACTGGATATTGAGCATGCAGGAAGCGCTCTGCGAAATATTCTATGTGCCTATGAACAATATGAACCGTACTCAACATGAGTGACGAAATTTAAAATATTCAAAGTAACTCCTGATCTTGATATACCTTTTATAAAATATACTCGCAATAGCACGACGGCTGAAAATCTTATGAAAACTCTAATGAATGGCCGTTATAATACAAAGGTGATTTCTGCACCACAGAAGCACCTAAGGATAATGCAATATTTTTTAAGCACGCCTGATTGGTAAGCCACAAGTATAAATAGGACATGTGCTGCGATGTACATCTTCATTTTTTTCTATTTTGTAGATAGCTAAATCAACATAAAAATAATTAAATTTTAAGGCCATAATAAATGAGCTCATTTTCATGTAAACAGTTAAAACATCAGTTACAACAAGTGATTGTGGGCCAGGAGGATTTATTAGACCGTCTCATTATTGCGCTGGTTTGTGGCGGCCATGTATTGCTCGAAGGACCACCTGGTCTGGCAAAAACCACCGCTGTTCACGCTCTTTCTAACAGCGTGCATGCCTCTTTTCAGCGTATTCAATTTACCCCCGACTTAATGCCAGGCGACCTTACGGGGAGTGAAATATTTGAACCGGCCACCAGCACATTCCGCTTTCAAAAAGGTCCGTTATTCCATGAAATTGTGCTCGCAGATGAAATTAATCGCGCCCCTCCAAAGGTACAGTCTGCGCTGCTTGAAGCCATGGCCGAGCATCAAATTACAGTAGGTTCAGAAACACATACTCTTCCACCTCTTTTTATGGTGCTAGCAACACAAAATCCTTTGGAAAACGCCGGCACTTATAGTTTGCCAGAAGCTCAACTGGATCGTTTTTTATTTCACCTTATTATGCAATACCCAAGTCGTGATGAAGAAATAGAAATTTTACGCCGTACACGCCAGGTCGATGATGCACGCCTGGATGTAGGTATAAAGCCGATTGCAAAACCAGAGGATATTCTCTCTCTACGCGCCCAGATAAACCGTGTTCATGTGGAGCCCTCTATTGAAAAATACGTAGTTGAGATAGTTGCGGCTAGCAGAGATATCAAAGCCTACCTTCCCGAGTGGGACGGAATGGTTAAGGCAGGTGCCTCTCCCAGAGGTGCTATTTCTTTATTGCGGGCAGCGAGCACCCGTGCACTATTAGCAGAACGGGATTATGTAATCCCAGAAGATATCGTTGAACTGGCAACAGATGTTCTACGTCATCGACTTGTACTGGATTTTTCTGCACAGGCAGAAGGTATCGATGGGAAACAGATCATTGATAAATTAATTCAGCGAGTATCGGCTCCATAAACGTGAAATTTAAATCATTAATACAACAGCCTATATTGAATCATCAGGCGATTACTGAATGCATACAGAAGGGGCATCACTGGAATGGTATCGGTTTTTCCTCGCCACTGCGTGAATTCCGCCATGGAAAATTTGGTGAGTTAACATCACAACAACAAGGTGGTGGTATCGACTTCAGCGAAACCCGAGCATATCAGGCCGGTGATGAACCTCGCCATATTAACTGGCGTGCCACCGCCCGCACGGGGCGTCCGCAAGTGCGCGTTTTTCATAAAGACCTTTCACCTAGCTGCTATTTTTTAATTGATCGCCGAGCCAGCATGCGATTTGGCACACGGACTCGCCTAAAGGTAACTCAGGCAGCCCGGCTGGCCATTTTTCTCGCCAGTTGGGAGGCTAAAAATGGCACTGAGCTTGGCAGCCTGATTCTAAATAAAACACCACAATGGAATCCTGCTATGAGCGGACAACAGGGAATCTATCAGCTAGCACAATTAGCTAGCAGTAGCTGCCCTCCTCTTGACGTTGATTCAGCAATTGGTATGAAGCAAGCATTAGCATTATTTGTAGCGCAGATACCACAGGGTAGCTATGTTTATTTGCTTAGTGATTTTTACGATTTAGAAGAAGAAATGCTGCCACAGCTGCATAAGCTGGGACAGCAACATATTGTTAGGGCAATCGGCATTTATGATTCGGCTGAACAACACCTGCCCAAAGCAGGTCATTTACATTTGCTGTGGAATCAACAGGAGATTTATCACCATAACCCGTTGATTGATACGCGGGATGCATCTGTTCAAAATAGATACAGAATGGTCTTCGAACAAAAACAACTAAAAATTAAACATCTTTGTGAAAAGGCAGAAATTAGTTTTACTTCTGTTTGCAGCCAGGCAGATAGTATTTCATCTGCACTGCAGGTGGCATCTTTATGAAGAATGTCGAGTTAGAAAAAATTGCTGATATATTACCACCGTCGGCACCCGTTAACTCAAGTGAACTTATATTGGAGACTATTTTTCTGTTAGTACTCTTTGTGGTTACTATGACCAGCATTCATTATTATCATTCAAAAAAACAACAACTCAAACGTCTAAGAAAAAAACACCAGAAAAAAATAATTAATCAGCGTCAATTGGCATTTGAATTAAATCACCTACTTACACAAAAAACACCACAGCCCGGCGATCATTCATGGGAAATTTTTCATAGACAATTACAGACAGCCTGTTTTAGTCGTAATGGTTTAGAAAATGATGTCATGGAAGATTTAATCAATAGAGCAGCACAATGGATTTAAGTCGTTTACTATCTGATTACGCATTTTTACACCCTGGCTGGTTATGGATGATATTTCCGGTACTAATATTTGTATTAATCCAGCCCCTTTTTATAAAAAAAGCTTGGTTGGCGAGTCAAAATTCGCCCGTAAATATCACTGTAGTAAAACATACTTTAGCTGTTAATAATTTAGCTCCACATCTAAATTTAAAAAGTTCACAGCAAGTTTTTTTTACACTTGTCTGTAGCTGTTTGTTATTACTGGCAATAGCACAACCAGTTCGTCTGGGCGCACGTATTATAATACCCGCTACATCGGCTGATCTGATGCTGATTATCGATACGTCTATTAGTATGGTAACAAGAGATTATCAGATGAATGGAAAGCGGGTTGAGCGTATGACAATGACCCAAGTATTACTAGATCGTTTTTCCAGACGGTATAGTGGTAAACGAATCGGCATTATTGTTTTTGGTGACCCAGCTCAAATTATACTCAAACCCAGCGAAGATAAAACGCTTGTTCGACATTTAATACATCGTCTCAGACCCACTATTGCAGGACGCCAGGCTGCACTGGGTGATGCAGTGGCAATTGCAGCAGAGTATATAAAATCTGACAAACAGTTATCAGAAACCGTACTAGTATTAATCAGTGATGCCGCTAGACCCTCTGGAAAGCTATCTCCCATTGAAGGGGCAAAACGTGTCGCCGAGGCAGGAGCAATACTACATACCATTGCTATTGGTTCAACTAGCTCAGATGACAATAATGTATCCACCAGTCAGATGGGAGAACTCATTTATGAAGCAACCGATGTAAAATTATTACAGCAAATGGCACAATTAACCGGTGGTGAAAGTTTTCATGGAGTAGATATTGAGTCAATTGATACCGCACTTGAGCAGATAGAACAACGCCACCTACAACAATCAAATGAACAGTTTTCACCACGTAAACAACAATCACTATATGCATGGCCTTTGTTAAGTGCGCTTTTTTTACTAATAATAAAAGATCTACTGTTAAATCGGCACACAAAGGCTTCTATATTATGAATGAAATCTTTGCTCAACTGTACTGGCGTGAACCATTATGGATGTTGTTGGCTGCCTTTCCATTGATGTTAATAGCGTGGAAAACTACACAGCAAAAACACAGCTTGCAGCAATATGCAGATGCTGAATTATTACCATGGGTTATAGTACCCTGCCAGCAAAAAAATCTTCGGTGGCAGAACCTGTGGAAATTTTTAATTTGGTTATTATTTGCTATTGCTGCAGCTGGTCCGCGTTTATTAACCTCACTACCGAATGAATTATTACCTCAGGGGGCAGCTATTATTGTAGTGGATCATTCACGTTCTATGTTAGCCAACGACATGTTTCCGAGTCGGCTTCAACTGGCTAATAATATGGTTACACAATGGAGCCAGCAACAAAACAACCTAAAACTAGGGCTTGTTATATTTGCCGGGGCTTCCCATATTGTACTGCCAGCCACCACAGACAAACACACGTTGCATGAAACAGCGCAACTACTCAATCAAATTCAATTACCTACTTATGGTAGTGCATTTACTGAATCTCTAATACAGGCAAAACATTTACTAAAAAATATTTCAGGTGAGCGCACTATTATCATGCTTACCGATGGTGACATACTTGACGATGAATTTATCGAGCTAAAAAATCTTGTCATTGAGTTACAACAGGAAAAAATATCCTTACGAATTCTGGGTGTGGGCTCTCCAGCTGCAATAGCGTTATCAGATACTACTGGACACTGGCTTCAATATAATGGAAAAGCCGCTGTAACCCGCCTTAAGGAGGCTGAATTACAGTTACTTGCAGAAAATGACAATATTTATTATGAACGACTAAAGCCTGATATTCATAATCAATTATCTAATGTATGGCAACCTGAAGATGTGCGTCTTGCTGCACAGGATCAACATCGAGCTATATGGAAAGAATTATATTCATGGCCTCTACTCGCTGCTATGTTAATTATTATTCTAAAGCAAATTCCTATGCCAAATCGGCATATTCCACCTCAGTTACTTTTATTTTTTATGGCTATAACGCTACTATTAATGATTAAAGCTCAAACAGTATATGCAACCACACAAAATACTAATTCCCATGTAAGTACTCACTCGAAAAATAAGTCTGAAATACTTAAACAGGCATACCATTTCTGGCAGAAAAATAATTATGCTAGCGCAACAAAGCTTTACGCACAGGTAGAAGGTTACGAAGCACGTATGGGCGAAGGTGCCAGCTGCTTTCGTGATCAGCAAATTGACTGCGCAATCACATCATTCAGTCGTGCAGCATGGGAGGCCAATAATGATGTGCAGCGAGGTCGGGCTGCCTTTAATCTCGCTAATAGTTTTTTTAAACAGGGTGATTTTAAATCCGCGATTATTTTGTATAAAGATGCATTGAGTTATCAACCACAACAATCTTCTTACAAATATAATCTTAAATTCAGCATCGAAGTTCAACACAACATAGAACGACATCTTCGGCTACTAGCCAGACGTAATGCCCGCCTTCAGAATGGAGATGGAGAAAAAGAATCATCTATTGATTTCGAAGATGAACGTATTTCAACTATGGATGATATATCTTCAGGAAAGCCTGGAGCTAAATCGATTGACGTCGGTAAAAGCATAAATTTATCCGATGAACAACTTGCACTGTATATGCAACGTAGTCAATTATTTGCCCAACTATCGACTACATCAATAAAAACAGTACAACAACAGCATGATTGGAGTCGGTTCAGTAACGATGATCCAGTAGCCGCTAATAAAATCGAATTCTGGCAGCGCTTGTTTGAGCTGGAAGAAAACATACCGGCACACCCAACTTCACCAAAAATCATAAAGGGTGTACGTCCATGGTGATTCGACTTATTCAGCTGGTATTTATATTAGTCTCTATTGCACCTGTATATGGCCAAATTATAAATTCAGATAATGAGCTGCAGGTTCATGTATCACGAATTGAAAAACAATTAGGACAATATTTCAGAGCCACACTTCGCTACAGGGGACAAAAACATCTAGATAATATTAATCTACAATTATGGCGACAGAATTTTTCAATTATTCATGAGGATGCATACAAGGATGAAGACAAACAAGGGCGCACGATACAAGTATTAAAACTTCGACTATACCCGCGTGCTACTGGTAAAATTAGTTTATCTTCATTGAAGCTAGGCATTGCCAAGAGCCAGCCTATAAATATCAACACTCTTCAGTCTATTGTAAATAATTCGCCCATCAAATTAAAATGGGAAATATCAAGCTTGGCACCATGGCAACGTGAAGCTGTAATAATACGCGTACATTTACAAAGTAAAGATACCTCTTCTCATGTAATATTGGATTCGTCTGAAAATAAAAATACACTGTTACGTGCATTAAAAACAGAAAGGCGTGTATTAAATAATGGTGATATTATTTTTGATGCTGGCTGGATTCTTTATCCGGTTAATGAAGGCGTCCAGACAATTGATTTCCCAGCTATTCGTTATCAGCTATCAGGTAGTGACCGCAGGCGATTTTATATACCTTTACAAAGGTTGGACGTAAAGCCATTACCTACTTATTTACCACCAAATCTGCCAATAGGTAAATTCAATTTAAATAGTCAAATTGAATATGCAGACAAAAATCAATGGAAAATAGATGTCGAAACATCAGCTCTTATCCCCTATGGTGTACCTGGACTAGACAAGCAAATAGCTGCCATTAATGATCATGATATTTCAAACGTTAAAATAAATTATTCGCAATCATCAAGCTACGGAGAGTATGGTGATCGTAGTGTAATTTACTCACCTCTCCCTGAATGGTTAATGCCTTTTGGTAAAAACATTATTCTAAAGTTACGCTTCTTTAATCCTGAAACGGGAAAACTGGACGAAGTGATACACAACTTGCCTCGTTCCTGGAGCATGCCAAAATGGGCGTGGTGGATAACAATAATATTCAGCTTATTAATCAGTGTTATTTTGATACGAAAAGTCAAACCGTGGACATTCAACTTAGCTAAGAGATTAAAACTACGTCAGCAGTCACAAAACGCCGAAAGCCCGCAACAACTACGAAGTTTGATTCTCGAAAATGGCCAATATATCACTTTGTCTGAATGGGCTAAAGAAGATCCCAGTAGAAAACCATTTGTAAACAAACTTAATAATATTTGCTTTGCCGATTCTATCCAGGCAGATTTACAACTATTAAAATCTGAACTATTAGGCTTATTTTGATATTTTAATGTGTTAATAACAAGACTCAATATCACATTGATGAAATATAAACATATAACATTACTCACATCCATACATACTTTCAGTGACATACATTTATGACTCCATATAATATTATCGCTACATCATAAATCGTATTAATTTCAATAATATACTCAAAGATAAATATTTCGAAACAACCTTGCACTGTCGCAATGCAGCGCCTCGTTCGGAATTTTATAAATTAGCATTCACAATACTATTGTCTTTTATAGAACTAACATTATTCAATACGTTTTCTCATGGGAGATCATCAATAAAAAAACTTCTTATCTGAATAACTGTACCCGTCAGCACCATGTGGACACTCAGTAACATTTTTATAGGACCACTCATCACATCCCTTGGCCCCGATGATTGATAGCGAGTAAGATAATAAATTTGTTATGTGCATTCTTTATTATTGTCTAGTTCTAATGATTTCTGAACGGCCCAGCATACTGCAGACTAATCATCTCTACAGGATTCTTCAGGTAGTTCGAACTCTATTGTTGTATGCGCTACATTACTGTTAAAATGTGCCGCAAAATCTGGTGCCAACGACGCCCCGTTATAAACGAAACATTTACCCATCGACAGAGCCGCTCGCACGACTCACAAAGGCGCACGTCGTTGGCATCGGCGCTGTCACTCTTTGACAGGGAATGACCACAGGCCATTCCCTGTTTTCAGTAGTGTTAAAAAAGCACCTTACCCACTTACCGTCTGCAAAATTAATTCTGGAATTTCTTCCTGGAAAAATATTCATACAACACCGGCACAACAAACAGGGTTAATAAGGTTGCACTCACCAGTCCACCGACTACAACGGTCGCTAACGGACGTTGTATTTCAGAACCAACACCGGTTGCCAACAACATTGGAATTAATCCCAATGCAGCAATAGATGCTGTCATTAATACCGGGCGCAGGCGTGATAACGCACCTTCTAAAACGGATTGCTTTAAATCTAGCCCACCTTCGTAGCGTTGGTTAATAGCGTTAACCATAACCACACCATTTAGAACGGCGACACCAAACAAGGCGATAAAACCTATTGAACCCGGTACGGATAAATACTGGCCTGAAATAAACAATGCGACTATGCCACCAATCAATGCCAGGGGTACATTCAACATGATTAACAATGCCTGACCAACCGAACTAAAAGCGAAATACAGTAGCAGGAAGATCAATCCAAGAGACAATGGAACCACGATCATCAAACGCGCTTGCGCACGCTGCTGATTTTCAAATTGACCGCCATATACAACTGAGTAACCCGCAGGTAAATCAATTTCACTTTGAATGCGTTGATTTATTTCTGCAACGAAACTACCCATATCACGATCTTGCACATTGGCTTGTATAACCACTCGGCGCTGTACATCATCACGGCGAATTTGTGGTGGGCCAGATTCGATGGCGACATTTGCTACATCACCCAACCTTACCCATGAGCCGGTGGCAGATTGTAAAATTAAATCTTGAATGGCCTGAATATTATTTCGATATTGTTTATCTAAACGTACATAAATATCATAACGTTCATTACCATTTATAACCTGCCCCGCAGATTGTCCACCAATGGCATCACCTACTAAACTCATCACCTGATCCATTGGAATACCATATCGTGCGAGTTGATCACGATCGGGACGCACCACTAATTGCGCTTCACCTTCAATAGGTTCCATGGCAATACCGACGCTACCCTTTATGGTTTTAACCAGCGTTTCAATCTCACCGCCTTTTTCTGCCAGCAGTTTCAAATCACTGCCAAATAGTTTGATAGCGAGTTGTGCCTTGGTGCCCGACAATAATTCATCCACCCGGGTTGCAATGGGTTGCGAGAATGAAAACAGTAAACCCGGCATAACTGACATTTTTTGCTGCATTATGGCTTGAATTTCCTGACGGTTACTAGCACTGCTCCATTCGTCCACCGGCTTCATGCCGACATAGATTTCCACATTAGACACCGGTTCAGGATCACCACCGATTTCGGCGCGTCCAACACGGCTGGTTGCATACAATACTTCTGGAAAAGTCATTAAAATATTTTCCATTTTACCCGCCACGGTGAGTGCAGTATCCATACTTGAAGATGGCGCCAGAGTGACACGGATATTGATAGTACCCTCTTCCAGTTCCGGCACAAACTCGGTACCGAGAAAAGGCAATATAACGAGTGAACCGACAAACAAACCTAAAGCCGTTATTACAACGCGGGATTTATGTAGCAATCCTATATTAAGTAATCGTCGGTATGTTTTTTCAATGGGTGCCAGAATGGGGTTATGTTTTTCTTTGACGCCCTGCTTAAACAAATAGGAAGCCATGGCTGGCACGATCATTAATGCCACCAATAGTGATGCCAGCATTGCTAAAACAATAGAAACCGCCATCGGCTGAAATAACTTACCCTCTACACCTTCCAGTGAAAACAGGGGAGCGAATACAATGGTAATACTCATCACCGCAAAAAACACCGGTCGGGCCACTTCTTTGGCCGCTTCCTGAATTCGCATCACCATACCATGGTCATCATGCGCCGAGTCATAGGGATGTTCATCGCTGGGCGCCTGAATTTGATGCGCCCTATGCTGTGCGTCTGGATGGGTTAAATGACTAAAAATATGCTCCATCATCACCACCGAGCCATCCACCATCATACCTATGGCAATGGCTAGCCCGCCTAATGACATCAGGTTTGCTGAAACACCCCAATAAGCCATAGCCATTAAAGCCAGACCAATTGATAAGGGGACGGATAACAATACTAATAATGTAGCGCGAATATTCATTAAAAAAATCATAAGAATAATCACAATTAATACGAATGCTTCGACTAAAGCACTGCTCACGGTAGAAACGGCTTTTTCTACCAGATCGGATTGATCATAAACCGTGTCTATAAAAACGCCTTCGGGTAAGGCTTGTTGAATTAACGGTAAGCGAGATTTAATACTATCAATTGTCAGTTTAGTATTCGCGCCCATGCGTTTTAATACAACACCGGTCATTACTTCTCCTAGAGACTCGGCATTACCATTTTCATCACGACGCGATAAGGTAACGGCTCCCTGACGAATTTCTGCACCAAACTCAACTCGTGCCACATCTTTTACACGAACAACAACACCGTCAGCCTGTTTTAATGGTGTATTGCCGATGTCACGCAAACCATCTTTATCTGACCTTAACCAACCGACACCACGAATGACTAATTGTTCCTGCCCTCTGTCCATATACCAGCCACCAGCATTACGATTACTGGCTTGTAATGCCTCTGATATCTCATCAATACTCACGTCATAGGCGAGCAGTTTTTTCGGATCGACCTGCACCTGATACTGGCGAACTTCACCACCAAAAGAAAGTATTTCAGTGACACCGTCCACTGGCATTAATAATAATTTCACCACCCAGTCATTCAGGCTACGTAGCGTCATTATGTCGTATTTTTCTGAATCATCCGCACGAATAATATATTGAAACACCATACTCAAGCCCGATATATTCGGTCCCATTTCCGGTGTACCAATGCCTTTCGGCACCTGCTCTTTTGCGGCTTGTAAACGTTCAAATACCAGTGATCGAGCAAAGTAAATATCGGTGCCTTCTTTAAACACCACCGTCACCATGGACAGACCGGTTTTTGAAATGGAACGAACTTCTTCTACATCCGGCAAGCTGTACATAACCGCTTCCACCGGAAACGTTATCAGTTGCTCAACTTCTTCTGCGGCTAAACCTTCAGCAACGGTGTTAATTGAAACTTGAACATTGGAAACATCTGGAAATGCATCCAGATTTAATTTGGGTAATATTAGACCCGCACCCATTAAAATGGCAATTAATGCAATAACCACCAATAAACGACTACGAACCGATATTTCTATCAGTGAATTTAACATGTGTTTATCCTTTAAAAGTGAACATTAGTGGTTATGAATTTCAAAGCCGCTTTTCGCCATTTCTGACTGTACAAAAAAAGCACCTTTAACAACAACGCGGGTTCCGGGTTTTACACCACTAATCACTGCCATGCCATTAATCACATGTACAAGTTCTACTTCAACTCCTTTGAATTCACCTTTTTCATCCTGCTCAACTAAAACCTGCCAATCACCATCCGGGCTACGCAGCACAGCTGCTTCTGGTACAGTTAACACTTTATCTGTTGAATTTTTAGAGGTTTCAATTATTGCGTTAACAAATAAACCGGAATGTAATGCATCACCACTACTTTTAACGCTTAAACGTATGCCCACGGTGCGCGTGATTTCATCGAGTACATGGGAAATTTGCGATACTTTTGCGTTAAAACTTTTACCGTTAAATAACACACTGGCGTTATTACCAATATCAACATTGCTAGCAATCATTGGTGTGACTTGTGCCATTACCCACAGGCTTGATTCATCTGAAATCAGATTTAACTCTTGCCCAGACTCTATCTGTTGACCTTTAATATGTGCCTCTTTAAGTATGGTGCCATTGGTAGTTGCAACAAGTTCAAAGCTACCATTTGCACGTGAGAAATCTTTACTTTCTATCAGTGAATTAATTTGAGATTCTGTCATGCCATAAGCACGCACTTTAGCTTTTGCCAATTCCCAATTAACACGGGCTTCTGTGTAACGTTTTTCAGAAACCACTTTGCGCCCCAGTTTTTTTACTCGTTTCCATTCACGGTCTACAACTAACACATGACTCTGAGCTTCAGCCATTTCCACACTAGATAAAGTAACGATTGGTTGACCTCTACTAACTGATTCGCCCAATAGTGCATGACGTTTAACAAGTTGAGCTGAAATACGTGGCGTAATGGACTCAGTTTTATAGGCATTAAATCGAACTTCACCGGGTGCGTTTATAGTGTCTAGTACATGCTGCAAAGTTAATGGTTTAACCACAATACCTGCCATTTGCATTTGTTCTGCTGTAAGTTTAGTTACGCCTTCTTCATCACGTTCGTCAGCTTGATCATCATGTGATTCCTGTGTTTCTTCTTTATGGCCATGCTCATCAGCGGCAATCGCCATGGGTAGGTGAGTTAGCGAGCTGCCTAATAGGAGCAGCATAAAAAATGTTTTAATATTCATATTAATTCTTTCCTGGTAATTCAATTTGTATATTCAGCCAGTCATCAAGACGATCCGTCAGGCTCATCCATTCAAAGGCGACCTGCCAGAGCTGGTTACGCAGTTCAAGACCCGTTGCCTGTGTCTCTAATGCTTGCTTAAGTTGCAACAAATAATCTGATGCACTGATATCACCAGCTTGCCAGAGTTGTTTAATCAGTAATAACTGTTGTTGAACGCTATCGCGACTGTATTCACGCCAGCTGTTCCATGCCTTTAATAAATTTCGATAACGTTCGGTTGTCGAAATCAGATTGGCACGAGTGTTACGATATGCCAGATGTGTACGTTGTTCATTGGCAATAAACATTTGCTGAGCAGCATCCACTTCGGCACTGTAGCTATTACGAACATTCAGCGGAATACTAAGATTAAAACCTACAAGAGACTCTTCACCTTCAGAGCCTGCAGAAACCCCGATGCTAGGATTCCAGGCTTTCTCACTTTTTCGTAACAGGACTTGTTGCCGTGTCACCTGAACATCCGCAAGCAAACTACGAATACTGGGCAATTGTTGTAAAAAAGCCTCAAGATCGTTATTGAGTTTTGGCTCGGGTAACTGCTCCGGCAAAGCGGGCAAAAAGTCTGGCATTACCCCCATTACGGCTCTCAATGCTTCTCGAGCCTCGGCCTTATCTGACTGCATATTGGCCTGTTCCATTAATGCCTGGTTGTAAGCCAGTCGAGCTAAATTCAATTCCACCTGACTTAAATCGCCCGCTTGATAACGACGTTCGGCAATCCCCTTAAACTCACTCATTAATTTCAGCGACGAATCGCTGAGCTGGGACAACCTGTTCTTAGTCTGGTTTTCAGCCAGGTGAGTTAAAAGATTACGAATAAGGGATTGAATGGCTCTATCATAATTAGCCGTCGCTTTCTGTAGCTGCGCTTTTGCGACAGCCGTGCGACTACCTTGCTGATCACCCCAGTCGATAGTTTGTCTGAAGCCAACACTTTTAGTCGTTACATCCGTTTCCACATATTCAAGTTCGAGTTGTGGATTGTAAACGGCCTGGTCGGATGCACGTAAAGCGGCTTTAGCCGACTTAACTTGCGCCTGGGCCGCTAATAGATCTGGGTGATCAGCCATTTGACTTAGGATAAAATTTGACAGTGCCGATGGTGCATTCTGCGTGTTTTCAGTTGCAGCCTGCGCCAATGGAATGTTTATCAGTAATGTAAATACTAATATATGAGGCCACACAGCAAGCTGTCGTGGATTTAAAATTTTCATGTGTAATTCCTGATTTAAAAACTAAATACGGATTGCGAATAAAAATCACAAGGTAATTTTAGAAATTTTTAGATCAGGCTTTGGGCGGTTCGAAAGGAGAGTCTAAGCTTAGATGTTGAAGGGAATCATCAAGGATAATGAAGCCTGTAGAAGTATCAGAAAATGACAGTGATGCCACATATTGAATGGCCCCTATCATATGAACAGAGGTATGGCACGAATGATCATCGCAATCAGCTTCAGCTATATCACCCGCCAGCTCCGTATCACCCTGTGTGTGGGCCAGATGTGATTCGTTGGATTCCTCTACATGCATATTAGTAGCCGCAGCGATATTAACGGCCAGCAAGTTCAGTATGATAAATAATATGAGGACAGGTGATTTCATTGGAAGTAACTATGACACTAATTTTTCAATTTTTCAATTTTAAATATAATGATTGTGTTTGTGAAGCCAGGTTCAATACCATTAATTTTTAGCTTGCGTTAAGTTCACTTCGCGCATCAATGATAATGTGTCGAGCGCCATTAAATATGACTAATGCGATCAAACTACCAATCACCAGATCTGGCCAGCGCGAATCCAGCAACCAAACAAGTAGGCCTCCTAATATGACACCCGTATTGGCAATGACATCATTTTTGGAAAAAATCCAGCTGGCACGCATATGCACCTCACCATCTATATGTTTTTCGATGAGTCTTAAACAATAAACATTGGCAATTAATGCGATTATACCAACAGCCATTATTAATACTGAAATGGGTTCGCTACCGATGAAAACGCGACGTAAAATATCTACCAGTATCATGGCTCCAAGTGAAGCCTGAAACCAGCCGCTAAGTAATGCAGTCTTTGCCTTGTGCTGTAGGCTTTTTCCTATAGCATATAATCCAATACCATAAACAACAGCATCTGCGAACATGTCTATGGAATCAGCAATTAAGCCCGTTGATTGCGCATACCAACCAAGACTTATTTCAAACACAAACATAAATGCATTAATAGATAATAAACTGATTAACACTCCCTTCTGTTCTTTATCCGTTATTTAAATTTCACAACCACAATCAGACATTTAAACTTTACCTGTTTTTTTATTCCACAAAATAAATGCAATAATAATTAAACCTAACTGAACCAACAAACCTTGAAGGTTTGGATAAATTCCTAACAAGTCGAAACGGAAAAAATTCACTGGACTGGATACAATTAAGCCTGCCACTTGAAGTGCTGCAATGCCTTTACCGGCAAAAATAATAGCTAGCACAAACATTAAACCGCCGGTCACTGCAAAAAACTGTCTTAGCGGCAAACGAACGCTATAACGCATAATTAACCAGCCGAGCACAACCAGTACGGAAACAGCCGCAATAAAACCACTCAAACCCATGGTTTTTCCTGCTTCATTGGTTTGTGCCCACAGCGCCTGATAGAACAATATCGTCTCAAACGCTTCGCGGTACACCGCTATAAATGACAGCCCGGTTAGTGTCCATAAGGTGCCGGAAGTTAATGCCTTGTGCATACTGTCATCGATAAATTTTTTCCATTTGGCCGCACTGCTTTTATCATGCATCCAGAATCCCACATAAAGTAAAACGATTGTTGCGACAATAGCGGCGACACCTTCGGTGATCTCTCGAGACGCACCAGAAATATTAACTATTGAAAAGGAGGCCCACCAGGTAAATGCGCCAAGCACCAGTGCACTGATCCAGCCAAGATGAATGTAACGCAGCCCATCTTGACGTTTAGTGCGCACTAAAAATGCAGCAAGGGCCGCAACAATTAATAGAGCCTCTAAACCTTCACGTAATAAAATAAAGAAGGCACTTGCAAAAGCGGCACCCGCAGACAAACTTTTGCTGTTTAACAATTCATTGGCAATATCTAATTTTTTATTAATCAGTAGTATTTCACTTTCAATTACATCAACACTTTCACCCGCACGAATTTTATTGCGCAGGCCTGTCATGGCCACCTCAATTTCAAGCTTTAAAGACTCGTCGAATGCATTAATGTTTTGCTCGACTAATTCGAAACCCTCAAGATAGGCTTCTACTGCGTATTGGTAGGCTTTTTTTCTGTCATTATTTTTATAGGCCGTAATGGAATCAGCGAGTCGCTGTTTTGCAAATGTAAGATTTGATTTACTGTTATAAAATATTTCTGGATGATGACGCAGATAAGCCATAACTTCTGCGCCATTCTCACCGTAAAGTTGTTTCGCCTGTTCAGGTGTAGTGATGGTCAGTTTACTGATATTTAACAACGGGCTTTCTTTGCTATCTACATCCGTGGCCTGCACCGCTAAACCGCCCACATAAAAGGCCAGTGACCAACGATCTTCATCGCTTAGCTGATCATATGCCTTCATTGAGGTATCGTTAACACCCTGTGTAATGGTGCTGTGCAGGCCGTATAAAGTACGTTGTTTATAGCGTTCAAAATCATGGAAGTTAATCGGTGCAGGCTGCATGCCAACTGAGGCAGGGCCATCACCAAAACCTTCTACGCCATGGCATGACGCACACTGATCGGCATACAGTTGCTTTGCTTTCTCGAGATCAGGCTGCTTTCGAGGCACAACAACTATTTCATAAGCACTGATAATATTGTGGTGCATCCTTGCTGTTAGTTGTCTGATTTTTTCTGGAGATTCTTTTTGCTGTACCCACAGTGCCAGAGACTGAGATTGCACAATTAACTCTGATTTAACATCATGTTCAGCAAGGTCTCCAAGCTGCTGAGTAATACCCGCTACAAAATCCTGCATCTCCGCGTATTCGGCAGAATTAACGACCCGACCATCTTCTACTGCACCACTATAATCCACGCCAACATAATCAATCAGCTGCAATAACTGCTGTGTATCAGCCTGTAGCGGCCTGGTTAGTAGTAAGAATGCTATGAATATATATGCTGCAACTCTCATGGTGTTATCTCGTAATGTTACTTTTTATAAATACGAATGATAACAGTTATCATTTACAAAATAAAGCACGCGTTTCTTTCACGGAATTCAAGCTTATTACATTATCTTAAAGTATGACTGCTTTGCGGTGCATGGCTAATAGCAATGCCTGCTGCTGCCGTAGATGCAATCCAATCATAAGCCGATAATTTCACATTAGACGACGTCGTGATTATAGTGAAATATAACGCGCAGCCATATATAGTCTCAATGCCGGTGTTTATGATCTGTCTGCTCAAGATTATCCAACTCAGAATCTTCTAGATAATGAATAAAAGCGCGCTTCAGTTTTTCCGCCATACCATTGCCGAGTTTTTCTCCTGCTTTTTCAATCGCAACTTCAATCTGTTCTGCCGTTGCTTCGAGTAAATCATAGGCAATGTGTATGTGGTCTGATTCAATATGAATATCCTTGATGCCCATCATATTCCTCAGCTCTGTAACAATAACCGCTGACTGATTCTCGGTTAATGGCTCATTTAATTTCACTATGCGTTTTTTTATAATTTCATCACCCTGTTGTTTAGGCGCTGGATGGCCTGGCATGCCCACGTACAAATGAGGGCTGGAGGCAAAACGGTCTCGACATTGCTGTGAACAAAATACATAAACACGCTGCTGAAATTCCAGCAAAAAATTATCCTGATTAACCATCATGTGACAAACCGGACACTGTATATTTATATTATTGTCTTTATTCATAATCATAGCTCCTCACAAAAACAGGAAGGGTGATGGAAATGATGTGTGCTGTAGGCTCGTTCAAGCTCTCCCATTAGTAATTGTTTAAGTTTTTTCAATTGTTATACATCTAGCTTTTCATCAATATAGATCTGTACTGCATTAATAATTAAATAATTACGTCATACATAAAATATTTAAGAGTTTTCTATCTGCTGCACTATCATTTTCCATGAAGTAAATAATTATTCTGACGTATCATGCGCGTCAAAGTTAAATCCATAATTCAAATTCATAATGACTCATCACGGCATGCAATATATCGCTTCTTGTGATCATCCCTTTTAGTTCACCATCAGTAACTATCGGCATGGCACCGACCCGCCGCTCAACAAACAGTCGTGCTATATATCGCAGGTCTGTCTCTTTGCTGGCGGTTAGTACTGGCGAATGCATTAACAACTCAACTTTATCGCTTGTTTTGTGTGGTGCTAAATTCCTTTGATAAGTTTTCTGTAATCCCGCCATGTATTGCAAAAGATCCCGATCGGAAACCATGCCTGCCACTTTACCATCAGCTGAAACAACGGGTAGATGTCGAAAGCGTTTTGTCTGGAAAAGTGCTAATGCCTGATCACCTGTCATCGAAGAACTTAAGGTCACTACGGGTGACGTCATAATCTGATAGGCATAAAGTGCAGGGCCATCCTCAGGCAGCTTATCAATCGCTTGATAAACATTGCCTGCGGAAAATGACTGATGATGTTCCTGTGCCGTTTGATAACGTTGTTCTGCATTAATTTCCCCATTTGTTTCAATTGCCTTACCTGGTTCAATTGCTGCAGTTTTCTTTATCTCGTGTCGATCAAATATTTTATCCAGCGGCATCAGGTCATGTTGATTGGGGCCTTGAATGTAAAAAAACATTAGATGTAATTCCGTAGAAAATATATGAATGTATTAACCATGCCATTCAGCCTTTTGTTCTACCGACTTGCGACTCACTACAAAGTTATAAATAGGCACCCAAATAAGAGCAATGTACCAACCATACGTATAACTTTCAATCGCACCTAATAAAAAACTACTCCAACTAATCCATTCAAAGCCGGGCAGAAGTTTTTGCCAGGCCTGATACATGGCATGTTCGGGGAAAATAAAATCAAAACACACACACAGAATAAAAATGATCATCAGCAGTAAACTAGTGGCATGACCCACAGCAATTAAAGACATGCGATTGTTCATGATAATTCTCCTTTTGTAAGGACTTTACTTATATATTTTTCAGGTTCAGATTCAAACTTATCCAGGCATTTATGCGAACAAAATCGACACAAATGTCCTCCATACATTTTCCCATAGCCCTTTTCAGGGTCTACATCCATGCCACAAACAGGGGCAATATTATTTTTATCTTCATTATCACTGTGATGCTCTGCGTGACCATGTCCATTAATCATGTGTGCGCCACATCCAAATCGCTTCATCAGATAAAACAGACCTGAAAAAATTAAAAATGATAGCCAGCCTTCAATTATTCTCTCCTTTATTTCATGCTTTCTATCTCTGTTGATTAAAGTGCTAAATCATATTTAAGATTATAATGATAATGAAAAATCGTGATTGTAATGCTATTCAAACTACACAACTCTATAACGCCTCAAGACCGTCTTACTAATTCACGCCATTGACTCCAACGTGGAATAAACATTGGCACCTGACGTTGATAATCTAGATACGCCTCACCAAACTGATCGATCACACGTTTCTCTTCATTTTCTTCTGCACTGTAATACTTACTTACTCACTATCAATCTTATTTTTAGTACGTATTTTATATAAGGACTCCACAGGAAGCACTGCTACAATACCATCACCTTCCTTACCGGTACTTGCTGCATTCATAATTCCCTGCACAACTTCATCTGTTTTATTTGATTCAATGTATATCTCTATACGCGCAAAAGCTGATGTCCAGTCAGGAGTGAAAAAATTAGGCGCTTCACCATATCCATGAACTTTAGTGATGCTTATTCCTGATACGCTAAGTTTCTTAAGCTCTTCTTCAACCATCTCTAACTTTGCTGGCTGTATAATTGCAGTTATCTTATTAAATTTCATATCAGTCACCATTAGTTAACATAAACTTCATTCGATAATTGCCATCTGATGCGCTTCACCTGCAGGTAGCTTAATTATTTTCAGAACTTTTAAAGTACCACCATCTATTACCCATATAATCGGTTTACTTTTGCTAGAAACATACACTTTTTCAGTTCCATGAATTGTATTCAAATGATAAGGTGAAGGCCCCCCTTCAATAACCCTTGTCACGGCCCACTTATTAATGTCAATTTCACTGATTGTGCCGCTGGCACTATTACTAATATACGCATAATCACCTTTATCTTTTACTAAAGTGTAATTAGGGCCATTACCCGTTTTAATAGTTTTAATCACAGTATTGCTTTGAAGATCAACAACACTTACGTAGCCTCGTGTCGCATGCGTAGATATAACATACCGACCATCTGGTGTAATTGCCTGATGGTGTGTCCATCCTGGCACAGGGATGGTTAACATCATCTTCACCATGACATACGTAACAGGTTTGCATGTATAAATCTTCGGTACTATCTGTACTTGCATGCATCTCTGAAAATGGTAACAGCCATAAAAAAATTAATAAAACTCACTGTAATAAATTTTATGAATATTTTTTTCTTATGCAACAATATCTTTTTTGAGGCGTTTATATTCATCTTCATTTATTTCACCATTTGCGAGGCGTTTGTTCAAAATTTCCAAAGCTGATTCATTTTTCTTCCCTAAGTCCGAATCGACGATTATAGACTTAACTAGAACTACCACTATTCCTATAATTAAAATCCATATCAACCACATATAGCCACCGCCAAATAACATCCAGTCACCATGATTATTCATATCTTACCTCCAGTCGTTAAATTTTTGTGGTACGCAACCTGAGCGCATTCGAAATAACGGAAACGGAACTAAAGCTCATCGCCAGTGCTGCAATCATCGGTGATAATAAAATTCCAAAGACAGGATATAAAACGCCTGCCGCAATCGGTATACCCACCGAGTTATAAATAAATGCAAAAAATAAATTCTGTTTAATGTTATTCATGGTGGCGCGAGATAGTTTTCTTGCGCGTACAATGCCTAATAAATCGCCCTTCACCAGCGTTACACCTGCACTTTCCATGGCTACATCAGTACCTGTACCCATGGCAATTCCCACATGTGCTTGAGCTAATGCAGGCGCATCATTTATGCCATCACCCGCCATTGCCACTATGTGACCCGCTTGCTGTAACTGTTTTACAATATTGGCTTTCTGATCAGGCAAAACTTCGGCATGAACCTGATCTATATCTAGAGTTGCGGCCACGGCCTCTGCGGTTTTTCTATTATCACCTGTCAACATCACAATGCTCATACCTTCTTCATGCAATGCACGAATGGCCTCTACAGTTGTTTTTTTAATCGGGTCGGCAACACCGATTAATCCAGCAGATTTTCCATCGACTGCAATAAACATAACCGTTTGCCCCTGACTTCTACCGGTGTCTGCTCTATCAGGTAAAGAGCCCACATCTATATCATTATCTTTAAGCAAACTGATATTACCGAGTAAAATTTCATGCCCATCGACTATCCCCGTAACCCCTTTACCAGTCACTGAGTGAAAGCTTTCAACTTTACTTACATCAATTGATTTAGCTGTAGCTCCGCGAACAATTGCAGCCGCAAGTGGATGTTCACTGGATTTTTCAATACTCGCTGCATAAGCAATGATCTGATCATTTTCAAAACCATCACAGGCATACACATAAACCAGCTCAGGATGTCCTTCTGTGAGCGTGCCTGTTTTATCAATCACCAGAGTATCAACTTTACGCATCACCTCTAAAGATTCTGCATTTTTAAATAACACACCCATCATTGCTGCGCGACCTGTTCCCACCATAATTGACATAGGTGTAGCCAGGCCGAGTGCACATGGACAGGCAATAATTAAAACGGCTACCGCATTAATGATTGCAAAAGCCAAAGCAGGTTCAGGCCCCCACGTGTACCAGGCCACAAATGTCACAATAGCGACCAGCACTACAATAGGCACAAAATAACCAGCAACAACATCGGCAAGTTTTTGAATGGGCGCACGAGAACGTTGTGCGTCGGCAACCATTTGCACAATTTGCGCGAGCAAAGTATCTGCACCGACTTTTTGTGCGCGCATTAATAAGCTTCCTGTAGCGTTTACCGTTGCGCCTATTAACTTATCGCCTGACGTTTTTTTAACCGGTACAGGCTCACCCGTCACCATAGATTCGTCTACGCTGCTATCACCTTCTATGACATCACCATCAACTGGAACTTTTTCCCCCGGTCGAATTAATAATTCATTACCAACAATCACATGCTCAATAGGAATATCTTCCTCATTACCATTCGCATGACGAATGCGTGCAGTTTTCGGTGAAAGACCCAGTAATAGTTTAATCGCGGCGTTGGTCTGGCTACGTGCACGTAGTTCAAGCACCTGACCTAATAATACTAATGCAATAATAACTGCTGCCGCTTCGAAGTACACGGGCACGACACCAAACTCATTAAAGACTTTTTCTGGAAAAATATGCGGGAACAATACGGCGACCATGCTATAAATCCATGCCACGGAAACACCCAGGCCAATCAACGTAAACATATTAAAATTTCGAGTGATAATCGATTGATAGGCGCGCACATAAAACACCCAGCCACCCCATAACACAACCGGTGTAGCAAGCAATAGCTCAAACCATTGACGCGCAACTGGCGTTATAATATCTGAAGCGATTTCTGGCCAAAACTCAGACGCCATTGCACTAAAAAATACCGGTATTGCCAGCAGACTACTAACCCAAAAGCGCAGCGTCATGTATTTAAGCTCAGTGTTATCCTCATCTGTTTCTATGGTACGTGCTTCAAGTGCCATTCCACATTTGGGACATGAGCCAGGATGATCCTGCACAATTTCGGGATGCATAGGGCAGGTATATTCAGTTTTAGTTTGTACCTTAGGTATACCTTTGGGCTCTAATGCCATGCCGCACTTAGGGCAACTGCCGGGTTTATTCTGCACAACCTCGGGGTGCATAGGACAGGTGTATTCAAGATATTGAATATCACAGGAACCGTCTTCACAGGTCGGTGAGGCTTTTACATCTTCTTCGATATTCTTATTTATATACTGGGTCGGCTCTTTTTCAAATTTATGCAGACAATGTTCACTACAGAAAATATACTGCTCACCCTGATAATCATGATGATACTCAGAATTATCATTCACTTCCATTCCGCATACTGGATCCTTTAACATACTAGTAACCCTCTTAGATAAACTCTGTTAGAAAATGCCCAATTCGTGCTCTACTTTAACGCCTTTAATACTTAATACTCTTATATAATTTTTAAAAAAACTTATATAACTTTAAGATTGTCCAATGATTTTCTGCAACTAATATCATTGTGTTTTCGATATAAACCAGGCGTACAAGAAGTCACTTTTTTAAACTGTGAACTCATGTGTGGCAGACTACTATAACCAAGCTGATAGGCTATTTCCGTTAAACTCATATGCCCCACAAACATTAATTCCTTTATTTTTTCTACTTTATGAGTAATAAGGTATCTCTCTATACTCATATTTTCTGCTGAAGAAAAAACAGCGCTGATATAGTTATAATCGTAACCTAATGATGATGTTAGATACTCTGATAGGGGTTGATTATCTTTTTTACAATTTACGTAATTTAGTATTTTATCTTTAATAGATTCGAGAAACTGCTCTCGCTTATCGATTATTTGCACAAAGCCAACCAATGATAGCTTCTCATTTAGCAAACTCATTTGCTCTTTTGTTAATGGATAAGAGAAAGCGACCTGCCCCATCCCAACAGAGACAACAGGTAATTCAAGTTCAGTGACAATCGAGCTAACAACCATAATGCATCGATCGCAGACCATGTTTTTAATATATATCCATTCGGTTTTCATGACTCTACCTCTCTCGTTACCTGCCTAAAGATTAAGTAGCTTTCTAAGCTGACCTTCAGTAGTTAATTCGCGTGCGACAACTACTCCATCAACCATTATATTTGGAGAGTGCCGAATTTCATTTTGTGCAACCAGATCTGGGTTGTCTTCGACATAACAAATCTCATATCCAACACCAAGCTCTTCTAACTCACGTTTTATGTTATTACAGTGACTACAGGACTTTGTTACTATCAGCTTTATTTTCATAACTATATCTTCCATCATTATGGCTACTTCAAAGAAAGTATCATTAAGATACGTAGAAAATTAATTAAATAATTCTCTACGTATAAATCAACACTATTAAACTACTATTTCATATTCATCTTATCCATCTGTTCCATGTGCTTTAACATTTTCTCCATCATTTCATGCATCTTATTCATTCTCATATTCATCATCTGTGTACCTTCCATCATTCCCTTCAAGTTCATATCATCCTTGCCATTCATCATCATGTTTTTAGGGCTTTTATTGGACATCTTATTTTCATCCTTCATATCACCCATCATTTCCATCATATCTTTCATGCCTTCCATATGTTTTTTCATATGAAGCTTCAATTTATCGACACCATTCTCATTCATCATAGCCCAGGCTATAACTTCAGCTTTTTTGTTTTGCATTTCAAATTTTTCGGACATCATTTTACTCTCATCATTTGATGCATAAACACTTAAAGTTGTGAACATTGAAACCACTGTGGCGATTAGTATAATTTTATTTTCATATTATTTCTCCTGAAATATCGGCTAAAAAATTATAAAAAACGTTCTCGCATATATATAACAACACGATTAAGGTCATCATCATTTAAATTACTATTTCCTCCTTTTGCTGGCATTGCCATTGGCGACCCTATGCTCTGCACACCCTCACGCATATTTTTTATTAATACGCCGTCATTTTTAGTTAGTCGACCTTTATCATCTGTAAAATCCGGTGTACCGGGTAATGCTCCGGTTCCAT
>CAWUSX010000046.1:0-17634 GCA_963924875.1 uncultured Gammaproteobacteria bacterium | reverse complement strand
AGCTTCATGTAATCCGGTAAGCCACCCACATTGTGATGTGATTTAATCAGATGTGCCTTACCGGTTTTTGCACCGGCAGATTCAATTACATCAGGATAAATTGTGCCCTGCGCCAACCATTTTGCATTTTTTAATTTAGCGGCTTGCTCTTCAAAAATATCAACAAACATATTGCCGATAATTTTGCGCTTGGCTTCAGGATCATCCTGACCTTTTAATGCATCAAGAAAACGCTGCTCTGCATCCACACGAATAACTTTTACACCCATGTGATCGGCAAAGGTTTTCATTACCTGATCACCTTCCTGATAACGTAACAATCCATTATCAACAAACACACAGGTTAATTTGTCACCAATCGCACGATGCAACAATGCCGCGACAACCGAAGAATCGACACCACCGGATAGTCCCAGCAGCACTTCATCATCACCCACTAGTTGATGAATTTTGGCAATGGAATCTTCAACAATATTGTCCGCTGTCCATAAATTTCCGCAGCCACAAATATCATGTACAAAGCGCTCAATAATGCGCTGACCTTGATTGGTGTGTGTTACTTCCGGATGAAACTGTACGCCGTAAAAATGCTTATCTTCATTGGCAATACCCGCAACGGGTGCTGAATCGGTTGACGCCATTAATTTAAAACCTTGCGGCAAATCAACCACGCGATCACCATGACTCATCCACACATCCAGTATGCCGAAACCTTCTTCGGTAACATGGTCTTCAATGTCTTTTAACAAACGCGTATGACCACGGGCTCGCACCTTTGCATATCCATATTCATGATCATCTGCGTTTTCAACTTTGCCACCTAACTGTGCGGTCATGGTTTGCATGCCATAGCAAATACCAAATACCGGCACACCCATTTCAAAAACAATTTTAGGCGCGGCTGGCGCATCTTCACCGGTTACCGTTTCCGGGCCACCGGAAAGAATAATTCCTTTTGGATTAAAGGCCTTGATATCGTCATCACTCACATCCCAGGCATACAGCTCACAGTAAACACCTGCTTCACGAATACGTCGCGCAATCAGCTGTGTGTATTGAGAACCAAAATCTAAAATTAATATGCGGTCTGTATGAATGTTTTGAGTAGTCATGAATTTTATCTTGCTAGATGATTGATGCTAAAAGTGTATTCAGAAATATAAACGTAAGTGTATGAAAATCTAATTTCATACGTAACTTTTCAGTTTGCTTCTAGAGGCTTAGATATTGACGTTAAAAAATGTAAGCTTACGGCTTTATTATTAGTGCCGTAAGTGTCCATTTTCCAACGCCGATATGCAGCCAACAAGAAGTGAGCTGATGAGTTACGTTCTATAGTTAGGCGCTTCTTTGGTGATCGTCACATCATGCACATGTGACTCTTTCATACCAGCGCCTGAGATGCGAACAAACTCGGGCTTAGTACGCATTTCATCCAGATTGGCACAACCGACATAGCCCGTGCTAGAACGAATACCACCTAATAACTGATGCACAACAGCAGACATCGGGCCTTTGTAAGGTACGCGGCCCTCAATGCCCTCAGGTACTAATTTTTCCGCACCGGCATCTTTATCCTGGAAGTAACGATCGCTTGAGCCCTGCTCCATTGCAGCAATAGAACCCATACCACGGTATGACTTGTAAGAACGGCTCTGGAATAAAATAACTTCACCCGGCGCCTCTTCAGTACCGGCCAGCAAGCCACCGATCATGACACAATATGCACCAGCAGCTAATGCCTTAGCAATGTCACCAGAGTAACGAATACCACCATCCGCAATTAAAGGCACGCCCGTGCCCTCTAATTCTTTAGCTACATTAGATACAGCCGTAATTTGCGGAACACCCACACCTGCAACAATACGTGTTGTGCAAATAGAGCCTGGGCCTATGCCAACTTTTACCGCATCTGCACCGGCTTTAACCAAATCACGTGCTGCAGCTGCCGTGGCGATATTTCCGCCAACCACCTGCACTTGTGGGAAGTGTTTTTTAACCCATGACACACGACTAAGTACACCCTGCGAATGACCGTGTGCTGTATCAACCACAATTACGTCAACACCCGCTTCGGCTAATGCCTTAACGCGATCTTCTGTTTCAGCACCCGTACCCACCGCAGCGCCAACGCGTAAACGACCTAAATCATCTTTGCAGGCCATTGGAAAGTCATCTGATTTTTGCATATCACGCACCGTGATCATGCCGCGTAGCTGAAAGCTATCGTTAACAACTAATATTTTTTCAATGCGGTGCTTATGCAACAGGCTTAATATTTCTTCGCGTTCTGCGCCTTCTTTCACCGTTACCAGCTTAGCTTTAGGCGTCATAATACTGGAAACAGGCTTATCTAATTCAGTTTCAAAACGACGGTCACGGGAGGTAATAATGCCCACCAGGGTTTCACCATCGACAACAGGTAAGCCGGAAATTTTATTATTCTGTGTTAACGCAACGACTTCACGAATAGTCGTATCTGGGGTAACGGTAATTGGATCGCTAATTACACCTGATTCATATTTCTTAACAGCAGCAACATTTTTAGCCTGTTCTTCAATCGACATGTTCTTATGAAGAATACCAATACCACCTTCCTGAGCCAATGCGATTGCTAAGCGTGCCTCGGTAACAGTATCCATCGCAGCCGAAATAAGCGGAATATTTAATCTAATATCACGCGTAAGCTGAGTGCCCAGTGCAACATCATTGGGCAGGACCGTAGAGTGGGCGGGAATGAGTAGCACATCATCAAAAGTGAGTGCTTCCTGGGCAATTCGCATATCGGCTCCTGTTTATTCTGGTTAATCGGACAATTATATAAGGAAATGCTGAATAATTCATCCTTAAAATGCACTTCTATGCAGGTGATGCTATAAGACAAACAACACTTGAATCACTTTTTTGCTACGATACAATCAAGTCGCTAATTTTATTAATTGGCTTAAGGATTAAAAACAAATGGATTTTAATTATAAAAATATATTAAAGAGGTCATTATGAACCACGCTAAAAATCTTGCCGGTCTTGCACTGGCAGCCATGATAGTCACTGGCTGCGCAGGCAATGACAGCTCTTCTGTCAAAGCACCTGCCACTGAAGCCGACTACAGAATAGCTGTAGCTGAAGCAAATATAGCTTTAAGAAAGGCCGCAAATGCCAACAATATATGGCGAGATAGCGGAAAAATACTGAAAAATTCAGCTAAAGCCGCTAAATCTGGCGATTTTGAAAAAGCCATTGAATTAGCGCTTAAGGCGAAACGTCAGGGCGATATGGCTGTTGATCAAGCAGCAGAGCAAATGGATGCTGGCCCACAGATGTAGACCATAAATTCCGTGGCCAAACAAGTGAAGCGGCCTTCAGGCCGCTTCAAAATCAGAGCCGGGTAATTAGCTAGCCCGGCTTTTTTATGCCCCGCTAAATCAATTAATTAAAAAACTCATTTCACAGATAACATATTCTTCGTATCATTCATGCCATGTCGAATGAAATCCTAAAACCTCAACGTACCATTTACAGCGTCTCTGAATTAAACCAGACCATTCGTGGGCTACTGGAAAGCCAGTTTCCCTTACTCTGGGTGGAAGGTGAAATTTCCAACCTGGCTAAACCCGCATCCGGGCATATTTACTTCACTCTAAAAGATGCCAGGGCACAGGTGCGCTGTGCAATGTTTAAGGGCCGCAAACAACTTGTTCGCTTTACCCCAGAGAATGGTCAACAAGTTGTTATTCGCGCTCGCGTGGGATTATACGAAGCACGCGGTGACTTCCAGTTAATTGCCGAAAGCATGGAAGAAGCTGGCGACGGTGCACTGCGTCGCGCATTTGAAGAATTAAAAACCCGGCTCGCCAATGAAGGCCTGTTCGATGAAGACATCAAGCAGGAACTTCCCGAACTACCTAAGCATATTGGTGTTATTACCTCCGCCACAGGCGCCGCTATTCGCGATGTTTTAAGCGTACTAAAGCGGCGTTTTCCCTCTATCCCGGTTTCAATTTACCCGGTACCCGTCCAGGGTGAGCGCGCTGCACCAGAAATTTCTAATGCACTACATCTTGCGGCAAAACAAAAACGCTGCGATGTTTTACTTCTGGTGCGTGGTGGCGGCTCACTGGAAGATTTATGGGCCTTTAATGAAGAGCAGGTTATACGTGCCATGGTCGCTTGCGACATCCCTATCATCAGCGGGGTTGGCCATGAAACAGACACGACTATTGCGGATTTTGCTGCCGATCACCGAGCCGCAACACCCTCTGCCGCTGCCGAGATGGTGAGCCCAAGTCAACAAACCTACCTGCATAAATTTCAAACTTATCAGCGCAGCTTAACTCGCCTCATACAAAACCAGCTTAAGTATGCCAACGAACAGGCCCAATGGTTACAAAGCAGGCTTAAAAATCAGCACCCGCAAAGTCAGCTAATGCAACAAAGCCAACAGCTAGATAACTTAACCGCAAGCTTACAAAGTGCCTTTGAAACATTGCTAAGCGAGAAAAAGCACCAATTAAAATACGCACTACAAAACCTCATCGGCAATCGACCCGATCAATTTATCGATTATCAAAAAGTACAATTAGAAGATCTCGACAGTCGACTTTTATATATGGCGCAACACAGCGTAGATAACAAACGCCAACAACTGGCCAATATCTCACGTACCTTGCAGGCCGTTAGCCCACTAAATACCTTATTACGTGGCTATAGCATTACACGAGACATCGCAGGAAAGGCGGTAAGCCATGCCGATCAGCTCGAAAAAGGCGACATTATATTCACCCAACTACAAGATGGACGAATCAAGAGTCGAATCGAATAAACTAATTACCACTTATTTATCAATAACTTATACAACAAATATGTTTTCACGATTGACACGCATCTATCTCTACCCCCAAACAGGTTATTTTTTACTCGCCAAAATCAAAAAATACAGGTAAATTGCTGGGTTGATTAGTCCGGTAGAGTGACGCCGGGGAATAAATAGACAATAATTCGCATCGCGGAAAATATAAAAGATCGGAGATATCGATGCCAGATAGCACGGCACAATTACACGGTATAGCGCCTTATAAAGAAAAAAAAGGCGAAGAATACATGAGCGCCAAGCAGTTAGAACACTTTCGCACCGTTCTAAATGCCTGGAAAGATGAACTAATGCAGGAAGTTGATCGCACTGTTGGCCACATGAAAGACGATGCAGCAAACTTTCCTGACCCTGCCGATCGCGCATCACAGGAAGAAGAGTTTAGCCTTGAGCTTCGAACGCGCGACCGTGAACGCAAACTGATTAAAAAAATCGACGAGTCATTAAATGAAGTTGATACAGGTGATTACGGTTACTGTGAAACTTGCGGCGTAGAAATTGGTATTCGTCGTTTAGAGGCACGCCCAACTGCGACACAATGCATCGATTGCAAGAGCCTTGATGAGATCAAGGAAAAGCAAATCAAAGGTAAGTAAGCTACACCAGCAAGGCCGACAAATTGTCGGCCTTGCGCTTTATGGTGAACGGGCTTTTCTACACCTAAGTTACGTCCTGCCTATCCAATATTGCATTCATTTATAAGTTCAAGATGACTAACTCTCTTGCAAATTACCGAGGACGCTTTGCCCCCTCACCCACCGGTGCCTTGCACAAAGGTTCTTTAGTCGCGGCTATTGCAAGCTATCTGGAAGCCAAAAAAAACAACGGCCAGTGGCTGCTGCGCATGGAGGATGTCGATGAAAGTCGAAATATAAAAGGCGCAGCTGATGAGATTTTATATAGCCTGGAGGCTTATGGCTTTGAATGGGATGAAGAGGTTATATACCAAACCCAACGCAAACCAGCCTATGCCGACGCACTTCAACAACTAAAAGATGCAAACCTTATTTACCCCTGCACCTGCAGTAGAAAAGACTTAAAAAATCTCGCCGAACGCGGACAATTGAAAACCAGCTCAATGGGCTATATCTACCCTGGCAGCTGCGTAAATCAATCCTTTAAAACACTTGGCAGCAAAAATTATTCCCTGCGTATAAAAACAACGGCTGAAATAATTTCTTTTCAGGATTCACTGCAAGGAAACTACTCTCAACAATTAGATGTTGATTCCGGTGATTTTATTATTCGACGACGCGATGGATTATTTGCATACCAGCTTGCCGTCGTTGTGGACGATGCCTTTCAAAATATTACGCATGTAGTAAGAGGCGCTGACCTGATTGATTCCACTCCGCGACAAATTTTTTTACAACACGGCTTAAAACTCACAACACCGCATTACACTCACCTACCCATAATAGTAAATCCACAGGGTGAAAAGCTTAGTAAACAAACCGGCGCCAAAAGTATTGGTAACACAGCCAATATTCCATTGTTAGTTGATTGCCTGACATTTCTTGGACAGAACCCACCAATAGAGTTGAAACAGGAGAACTTAAAATCTGTTTGGCAGTGGGCTATTGCGCACTGGAAACTGTAAAAATTTATTTAACCGTTTTTAGCAATTTTTACTATTGCCCCTTACAAGACACCGATGATTTTTATATATGCAGGAATTTTAAGAAATACAAACTAAATTTTATAACTTTTATCAGAGTATTTATAACTCCTTCTATCATTATCAAGCTGATCAGATAAATCCATATTGAATTATTTTCAGTTTCAATTCAGCTTGCGTCTCTATACTGTGAAAAAATTTTATGGTAATAGTTATGAAAATTGTACTCAATATATCTGGATTTTTTATAACGCTGTTAATCAGCCTCAACTCATCTATATCCTATGCAGACGGAGGTGCAAAAAAGGCCTTTAACAAATGGTATAGCAGTGAAAACCCGGGCGTGTCAGCAGCGAAGTTTCAACAATATAATGAAGTATGTGGCAGCTGTCATTTCCCTTATCAAGCCGGTTTGCTTCCCGCTATATCTTGGGAAAAAATCATCTTAAATACAGATAATCATTTTGGCATAACTTTAAAGATGTCGCCTGTGACTTTAAGAACGATGACGCGTTATGTATTGGATAATTCGGCAGGTCATGTAAATGACGATATTTCAAATAAGATTCTTCAAACGATGACATATGATCCCGTTGTTATTCGGATTACGCAAACACCCTATTTTCTGAAGACACATAGTCAGCTGAGTGATAAGGAGAAAGCAAAGGCTCCTGGGCAATGTGATAGCTGCCATCAGGCCGCTACCCAGGGAAAGTATTAGAGAGTAATATTTATTACCTAATTTACTTATATAAAAGTTTCGATGCAATAATTTAAATACATGTGTCATTGTGGTGATCAAGAAATCACAGGCACATTTTGCAACACTTACAGGAGTACTGCTATGAACAACCTCAAGGCTTACCGCGTATGGGATGCTAATATCCGCTGGTTTCACTGGATTAATGTATTGTGCATACTCGGGCTGATCGCCGTGGGCACGGCTATCCTTAACGATGGTGCACTCGGCCTGTCCAGCGATGGCAAAATACTGCTAAAAACCGTGCATGTGCTAATCGGGTATGTATTCGCGGCGAACCTGTTGTGGCGACTGATCTGGGCCTTTATCGGTGGATCACATTCACGCTGGTCCTCAATCCTGCCTGGCGGTCATGGTTATATTGATGAACTGCGCGCATACATCGCCGATTTCAAAGCGGGAAACCGACGCCAGTATCTTGGCCACAACCCGCTTGGCCGTATCGCAGTCAGCCTGTTGCTACTACTGATGCTAACGATGGCTATCACCGGTCTTACACTCGCGGGCACCGATTTATTTTTTCCTCCCATTGGTGCGTGGATTGCTGACTGGATAGCTGCTCCCGGCGTCGATCCGGCAACGCTGGCACCATACGCCAAGGACACCTATGATGCTGTCGCTTTCGAGGCAATGCGAGCTTTTCGCAAACCTTTTATTACGGTTCATGAATTCACTTTCTATCTACTGCTTGGTTTGATCGTGCTGCACATTCTGGCGGTGGTTATAACTGAACTACGTGAAGGCGGTAATCTCATCTCTGCAATGTTTACTGGCAAGAAAGTACTGGATAAAGAACCTGCCGATAAGACGCAGACCAAATAGCGACTGAGGCGTCACCATACAATGAAGGTTCCCGAAAATTATATTTAAAGAGGCATAAAATTACAGGGATGTAATTTTATGTGATGAATAAGCCCGGACGGCGCACATCAGCAGAATGAGCCTGAAATAAACAGGCTAATTGATCCCACTTCTATTGGCCTTTTTTCTGAGGTATCCTCTACAAGATAATAAAACTGGAATGCACACTGGAGTGGCCCATGTCCGATAACAATATTGAATCGACTCTTATCGAAAACCGACAATTCCCACCATCAGCTGAATTTGCTGCCAACGCCACCATTAAACAAGCGGATTTTGACGCTTTACATAAGGCTGCTGAAGATGATTATGAGGGATTTTGGGCACAACAGGCCAATGAGATGCTCGACTGGCACACTCCGTTTACACAAACACTCGATGACAGTAATCCACCCTTCTATAAGTGGTTTGCCGACGGCACCTTAAATGTCACCTACAACTGTATTGATCGCCACCTTGCTGACAAGGCCAACAAAACCGCGATTATATTTGAAGGTGAAAAGGGCGATACCCGCCACATTACCTACCAGCAACTCAGCGATGAAGTTAATCAATTTGCCAATGCCTTAAAGGCACACAATATTAAAAGCGGTGATCGCGTGGTTATTTACATGCCAATGACACCGGAGGCTGTGATTGCTATGCAGGCCTGTGCACGTATTGGCGCAATTCACTCGGTTGTATTCGGTGGATTTTCAGCCGAATCTGTACGCGACCGTATTAATGGTGCCGGTGCCAAAATGGTAATAACCGCCGATGGCGGCACGCGTGGTGGCAAAATCGTCGCACTTAAAGCCGCAACAGACAAAGCACTGGACTCTGGCTGCCCAAGCATTGAACACGTGATTGTTTACCAGCGCACAAAGCAAGATATTAAAATGACGTCCGGCCGTGATATTTGGTGGCACGATGCCGTTGCAAACCAAAGTACCGATTGCGAGCCCGAGTGGGTTAATGCAGAGCATCCGCTGTTTTTGCTGTACACCTCAGGCTCTACCGGCAAACCTAAAGGCATACAACACGCCAGCGCGGGCTATTTATTAGGTGCTGTGCTTACCAATAAGTGGGTATTTGATTTAAAAGATAGCGATGTATTCTGGTGTACCGCAGATGTTGGCTGGATCACCGGGCACACCTACGTCGCCTATGGCCCATTGGCTGCCGGTGGCACCATCGTCATGTACGAAGGCGCACCGACTGTTCCAGATGCAGGGCGCTTCTGGAAAATTTGCGAAGACCATAAAGTCACTATTTTCTACACCGCACCCACCGCGATTCGCGCACTAATGAAACAGGGTGATGAATACCCTAATAAATATGACCTGTCTTCTATTCGCTTACTGGGCACCGTTGGTGAGCCAATTAACCCCGAGGCATGGATGTGGTACTACGAAGTAATTGGTAAGAAGCGCTGCCCAATCGTCGACACCTGGTGGCAAACAGAAACCGGCGCCAATATGATTGCACCCCTTCCTGGTGTGGTTGCCACTAAGCCCGGCTCATGTACCATCGCCCTGCCTGGTATCGATGCGGATGTGGTCGACGAAGAAGGCAACAGCATCACCGAGCCTAACAAAGGCGGCTACCTGGTTATTAAAAAACCATTCCCCTCACAACTGCGAACCGTGTACGGCGACGACCAACGCTACAAAGATACCTACTGGCCTAAATTTGGCGGTAAGTATTATTTGGCCGGTGATTCCGCACGCAAAGATGACGATGGTTACTTCTGGATTATGGGGCGCATAGATGACGTATTAAATGTCTCTGGACATCGCCTTGGCACAATGGAAATAGAGTCGGCACTGGTTGCCCATAAAGACGTTGCTGAAGCCGCAGTAGTTGGCTACCCACACGAAATCAAAGGTGAAGCTATCTTTGCCTACGTGGTGTTGAAAGGCGTTCGACCTGAAGGTGGTGTTGATGAAGCACTGACACAGGAGTTGAGAAGCTGGGTGGGTGAACAAATCGGCGCCATTGCTAAACCAGACCAAATTCGCTTCTCCGACAACTTACCTAAAACACGCTCAGGCAAAATTATGCGCCGACTATTGCGCAATATCGCACGCGAGGAAGAAATCACCTCAGATACTTCCACTCTGGAAAATGAAGAAATCCTCCTGCAACTGCAAGGTAAAGCCTAAGTACAAGCACTCAGGCGACGCCTAATAAGCGTTAGCCTGAGTGCACTAATTTTTCAAGCCACAAACGGGGGTGCCTGAACTAAACTTCGGTAAGCCCATATTCTATAAAATACTCACGGCTATTTATTATGAGCAAACTATTTTCTGTACTATCTATAGCATGCATACTTTTACTACAGGCCTGTAGCAGTATGCAAACACGCAATATATCACCGTATTTTGATGGTGTTTTAACCTTAAATAACGAAGCTGTTAACGATGCAAAAATAATGCTCAGCATAAAAGAAGATGACCCGCTTTGTTATCATAGCATCCAGACCACTAAAACCAATGAACAAGGTCAATTCAGCTTAACGCCTGCAAAAGTACAACAAAGCTACGTTCCATTTTTGAATTTTCAGCTAGATACCTGGACGATATGTGCAAAATATAAAGACCAGCGATACACACTCTACTCAAACAATCGTTACGCTGCAGGTAATGTTGCAGAATCCCATTTTTTAAATTGTGACCTAACAGCAAAGTCTATAAATAAACTATGCACATTATCTCAGTAGACTATATGTGAAAATTTAAAATCTAAAAATATTGCCTATAAAAGGCACTGCAAGTTGCAGCTTGCACAAGGATGCAATGCAGATAAAACCTTTCAGGAAATGAAAAGGTTTTTCAGGAAACAAAAGTAGGTATGTCGGTTTATATCGATTTGAACAAAAAAATAGAAAAATAGACTTTCGATATATCAGCAAAAGCAGCACCATTCTCCCCTAAGGAAGAGAGACAGATGAAAACCAACGGAATAGCAAAGAGGTTGTTATGCCTGCTTTACTGATTTTTTCCTTACTGTGTCAAGTGCTGGTGATTATTTACGAGTTTTTTATTAAAAAAAGAAAACCCAAACATAAGCCTAATTGAGTACATATCTTTCAAATTCTTCGGCATTCACAGGCTTGCTCCATAAATAGCCTTGCCCGTATTCACACTTCTGATCTTTCAGATACATTTTCTGCGTATCTTTTTCAATACCTTCCGCTACAGTACTGAGATTCAGAGCCTGTGAAAGTTGAATCATCGCCCTGGCAATTGCAGCGTCCTCATGATCATCGGGAAGATCTTTTACAAATGAGCGATCAATTTTTACCGTATCAAATGGAAATTTCTTAAGATATGACATCGAAGCGTAACCCGTACCAAAATCATCTAAGGCGATACGTATTCCCATTTGATGAACGTCATTCAGTACCTGCTTGGCAGTGTCGTAATTATCAACCAGAGCGCTTTCTGTTAATTCTATTTCCAGACTTTCAGCCTTTATCTGTGTTTCATCCAATAAATATTGACAGTAACTAGTTAATCCACCTTCTTTAAAGTGCCTTGCTGAAACATTCACCGATAAATTTTCTAACAAAAAACCTGCCGCTTGCCATTTTTGAAATTGTACACAGGCCGTCTTCATTACCCATTCATCCAGCTGAGTAATAAGCCCCAGCTCTTCTGCTAATGGAATAAAATCAGATGGCGCAATAAAGCCACGTTCTGGATGGTTCCAGCGGACCAGGGCTTCTACACCTGTGCATTTATTGGTTAACAAGTTTATTTTTGGCTGGTAATAAACAACAAACTCTTTTCTCTTTAGACCTGTACGTAGCTGATTTTCCAGTTCAAGTCGCTGTATAGCTTTATGACTCATTTCTGAGGCATAAAATTGAAATGTATTTCTGCCTTGCTCTTTCGCTTTATACATTGCGGTATCTGCATTTTTAAGCAGGCTACCAAAATTTTCACCGTCCTGCGGATAAATAGCAATACCAATACTGCCACCCACATGTACCTCTTTAGCGTTTACATTTACGGGTACATCAAGTGAACTTAATATATTTTTAGCGACATTAATTACGTGTTCAGCGTCTTCCAGGCCTTCAATAATAACCGTAAATTCATCACCACCCAGGCGTGCAACCGTGTCAGATTTACGCAACATTTCGCATAATCGCTGCGATATAATATTTAACAGCTGATCACCTGCGGCATGCCCCATCGAATCATTAATGACTTTAAAATGATCAATATCGATAAATAAAAGCGCAAACTGCTCCTGTTCTCTCTGTGCCCGAGATATGGCCTGATCAATACGATCCATAAACAGCATTCGATTAGGAAGACCGGTTAATGAATCATGGTACGCAAGGTGTTGTATCTTTCGTTGAGCATTGGCGGCATACAAAGAACACGCAACTCGATGTTTTAGAACTGACCAGTTGAAGGGTTTAGTAACATAATCGCAGGCACCCACATCAAATGCATGGGCAATGGAGCCATCATCATCTAATGATGTAGCCATTAATATAGGGATGTCAGCACAACCCTCAAGCAATTTTATTTCTTTAGTCGCTCGAAAGCCGTCCATTTCGGGCATCACCGCATCCATAAGAATTAGGTCTGGCACTTGCTTTATTACAGCATGCACAGCTTCTAAACCATTAGATGCCTCTACAACCTGATACCCACTGCGTTCCATAGAGTGGCGAATGACTAAGCGGATAGATGGATCGTCATCTACAACTAAAATTACAGCCTGTTGCTGTAAATCTGAATCACTCCCTAATTCAGATTCAACAGCGGAATCATCAAAATCTTTCATAAATTATTATTTTTATCACACACTTAATCAAAAATTTATCACATAACTGCTTCCTGCAATTTGTCATAAAAATAAATAATCACACCACATGACATCTTGGTGTATTTGGAAAACCTTACATATGTTTACTATGCATTTAGGCCTTTTTCTGTTATTTCGAACACGTCGTTCGCTAAATTAGCAGTTTCTGATACTCTCTGCAATTGCGCCTTCATCATCTGCTGCCTATTAGTATCATATTTTTTCCATTGAATGAGTGGAAGCAACAGTCTAGCTGATATTTGTGGGTTTACCGCATTCAGCTGAATTACCCTATCCGCAAGAAATTTGTACCCCCGACCTGATATATGATGAAACTCAACTGGGTTAGATTGAGAAAACGCACCGATTAATGAGCGCACACGATTAGGCACCATCATATCGAAGGCCTCATGACTCAATAATTTCTGTATCCGTTTAAATGCATTAGCACCTGATGCCGTGGCCTGTACCGTAAACCATTTATCAATCACCAGAGTATCCTCTGACCACTGCTGGTAAAAATCATTTAAGGCCTGCTCTCCCGCTTCTTCAGCGTAATGAACCAGGCTATTTAAGGCAGATATTTGATCTGTCATATTATTAGCAAGCTTTAACTGCTGCACAGCAAACGAGGTAGCTTTAGATTTTGCTGTGCCTGTCTGGCTTGCCATCATATATGACAAACAAATATTCTTTAAGCTACGCTGGCCAATGGCTTCAGGTGTTAATACATATTTTTCACACTTATTGGCCTGATAACATGAAGAAAACTCATCCATTAATTCAAATGCCAATGTGTGTTTACAAAACTCTCTCACATCATGAATTGCATCTACATCAATAATATCCATTTGTTGCGCCAGGTAATCTTCACTTGGCAAACTCAATATCCGTGCAGCTAATGCCTTATCTAATGATTCATCCTGCAATATTTTTTTAAATGTTTTAATAAAGAAGCTATCTAATGACAATGCAGTTTTTTGCTGGTGATCCTTTACCAACGACAACATAATATTCAAGCCTAAGCGTTGTGCAGAGTTCCAGCGATTAAATTCATCGCTATCATTGGTCATTAAAAATGCGAGCTGCTGATTACTCAATTCAAAATCTAATTTAATCGGTGCAGAATAATTACGCAGCACAGAAACAACCACATCCTCAGGTACATCTTCAAAACTAAGCGTTTCTTCCCTTTGAGTTAACTCCAATATTTTTGATGTACCCTCAATTTCTTTACCCTTCGCATCCAGTAATCCAATCCCCAGAGGAATAAGAAATGGTTTATTTGTATTCATCTCAGAGGACTGATTAAACATTATGTTCAGGCATTTTTTCTCAGCATCGTAACTCTGTTTAATCGACAGGTTTGGTGTACCTGGCTGATGATACCAGCGACGAAATTGTGTTAAATCAACACCACCGGCATCCTCCATAGATTTAATAAAATCCTCTGTCGTTGCGGCTTCGCCATCATGACGCTCAAAATACAAATCCATACCCTTGCGAAAGTTTTCTTTGCCTAACAAGGTATGAATCATGCGAATGACTTCTGCGCCCTTGTTATATACCGTCACGGTGTAAAAATTATTTATTTCAACATAGGAATCTGGCTGAATAGGATGCGACATAGGACCGGCATCTTCAGCAAACTGTCGTGTGCGCAATACATTGACATCATCGATACGTTTTACCGTGGCGGAATTCATATCTGATGTGAATTGCTGATCACGGAAAACCGTTAAACCTTCTTTTAGCGTTAACTGAAACCAGTCACGGCAGGTAACTCTGTTGCCGCTCCAGTTATGAAAATATTCATGACCAATAACCGCTTCTATATTTATAAAATCCGTATCCGTCGCTGTATCCGGGCGCGCCAAAACATATTTTGAGTTAAAAACATTTAAGCCTTTATTTTCCATCGCCCCCATATTGAAATCATCAACGGCGACAATCATGTAAATATCCAGGTCGTACTCACGACCAAATGTATCTTCGTCCCACTTCATGGCTTTTTTAAGGGAGAGCATTGCATGCTCGCACTTGTCGGCATTGTGTGCTTCAACATAAATCCGACAGTCAATTTCGCGACCACTCATTGTCGTGAAACTATCTTTTATAACTTCTAATTTACCTGCAACCAGTGCGAACAGGTAACTGGGTTTTTTGAAAGGATCCTCCCAGGTAACACTGTGTTTACCATTACCTAATTCCTGAGAATCAACCGGGTTACCATTGGAGAGCAATACGGGATACAGGCTTTTATCTGCAACAATGGTGGTGGTGAAGCGTGCCATTACGTCGGGGCGATCAAGATAGTAGGTAATTTTTCTAAAGCCCTGCGCTTCACATTGCGTACAAAAATTACCTGACGATTTATACAGGCCTTCCAGTGATGTATTTTGCTGGGGCTTGATAAAGGTTTCTATTTGCAGCGTAAAGCTATCGGGAACATCCGGAATCCATAAGGTTTCTTTTGTAGTACTAAACTCGTTATCGCTCAATGCCTTGTCATTTAGCACTATAGAGCCAAGCCCTAAACCTTCGCCATCCAGCTCTAATATATGCGGGCCATTCACATCCGGGTTACGTCTTATCTCCATTTCAGATACAACACGTGTTTGATCCTCACCAAGCTCAAAGTGTAGATTGATTGAATCAATCCAATATTTTGGCGGCGTATAATCCTTCAGGTAAATGGTTTTGGGTGCTACTTTTTTAGGCATTAAGGTTCCTTGGTGTCTGCTATCAACAATACAACAATATTAATGGATATCAACCACTTATATCTAAGGAGTATAGTGATAATAGTGAAATTAGTCGTCAGAGAACTGAATAATATGATCTTCTAACTGATCGGGGTGAACATTGTCTTCTGATAGCGCAAAACCACTCACCTTAACGCCTGCAGCAGCAACTGACTGAGCATCTCCAGTGATCAAAGGATGCCAGTTTGGCAGTGCCTTACCCTCAGATAAACGTCGGTAAGCGCAGGTCTGCGGCAACCATTGGTATTCGGCTTCACTCATCGTTCTAAGCTGTAAGCACTCGGGTACAAGAAACTTACGATTGGCATAATCACCACAACGACAGGCTCCTATATCAAGCAAATGACAGCTTACATTAGTGAAGAACAACTCATTGGTTTCTTCATTCTCAAGCTTAATCAGGCAGCAACGGGCGCAGCCATCACATAATGACTCCCATTCCTCATCATTCATTTCTTGCAGGCTTTTTGCTTGCCAAAATGGCTTGGTCATTTTCAATACCCTAATACAATCTATTGCTTTAGTTACATCATACACACTAAATAGAAAGGCCTGCATTGGCAGGCTTGTTTGGCAATGCAGCTTCTCTAGAAAATTTATTTTACCTGTTGAATAATTTCCAGCCCATTACCATCGGGGTCACGACAAAACAACGCGGCTCGTCCAGAACGGCTCTTCGTGTATTTTGCGCCCAGCTTTTGCAAACGCTGTTCAATCTCTTCAATATTATCCACCGTCATTGCAAAATGGCGATCATGCCCGCCGTGCTCGGGGCGATTTGTCACAGGGTCCGGGTTATTTACCTCTAACAGATGTATCTGTTGCCCCGCAATATCAAACCAGGCACCGGGAAAGCCAAGGTCCGGACGCTTATCATTTACCTGTAAATCCAGTAAATTCTCATAAAACGCCACCGATTGTTGGGTATTTGAAACGATCATGCTGACATGATGAATAGATAAAACAGCCACTTAAATCCCCAGTTCGCCTTTAAATTAGAATATAATATGCCGCCTTTAAGTGACCGCACATAACCCAGGCCGTATTGTACATGAACCCTGATCTGAATCGACTACAACCCTATCCATTTGAAAAACTAGCTCAGCTAAAGCAGGGGATCACCCCGAATAGCCAGTTCTCTCACATTGCCCTGTCGATTGGCGAGCCTAAACATCAGCCGCCAGCATTTGTATTAGACGAGCTGGCCCGCTCGCTGGGAAAAATTGCCAACTACCCGCTAACCAAAGGCTCGCTTGAATTACGCCAGTCTATTGCCAACTGGTTAGTGCGCCGCTTTAAGATGCCGGCCACTAGCATTGATGCCGAAAAACACATATTGCCGGTAAACGGTACGCGCGAGGCCCTGTTTGCATTTGCCCAGGCAATGATAAATAGAACAGGTAAAAACGGTAATAATGAGGCGGTTGTTTGCATGCCCAACCCGTTTTATCAAATATACGAAGGCGCTGCCTTTCTGGCCGGTGCCGAGCCCTACTTTTATAACACCACCAAAGACACCAACTACCTGCCAGATTTTGCGGCGATAGATGATGCCATCTGGAAAAAGTGCCAGCTAATTTACATATGTACTCCGGGCAATCCAACGGGCGCGGTAATTTCCAAACAACAAATGCAATGGCTGATAAATAAAGCCGAGGAATTTGATTTTATTATTGCCTCGGATGAATGCTACTCAGAGATTTACTTTGATGATGAAAAGCCACCCTGTGGCTTATTAGAAGCGGCTGCAGAAATGGGTAATACAGATTACACACGCTGCGTGGTTTTTCATAGTTTATCCAAGCGTTCAAACCTTCCTGGCCTACGTTCTGGCTTTGTAGCGGGTGATGCCAAACTATTGGCCGGTTTTTTAAAGTATCGCACCTACCATGGTTGCGCGATGTCGCTACCCATGCAAATCGCCAGCATCAGCGCATGGAATGACGAACAACAC
>CAWUSX010000045.1:0-15512 GCA_963924875.1 uncultured Gammaproteobacteria bacterium | reverse complement strand
GGATCAGTTACATAACGCTCTATATACACGCGTAGGGTAGCGCCTTCAGTTCCGGTTCCGGAAAGCCTGAATACAATACGCGATTCATCACTAAATAAAATTCGAATACCTTGATTTGTTGTAATACTGTTATCAACAGGGTCGTTGTAACTAAAATCATCACATAACTCCACGACATAGGAACCAAATGCCTTACCACTTAATGAACTTGCATTAGTTCTTAAATTTTCCACAAGCTGATTGGCTTTTTTGCTATCAATTGCTTCGTAATCATGGCGCGTATAATAATGTCGACCATAGCGCTTCCAGTGTTCACGTGTAATTTCTTCGACCGATTGCTGTTTAATCGCAATTAAATTTAACCAGAATAGTACGGCCCAAATGCCATCCTTTTCACGTATATGGTCAGATCCCGACCCAAAGCTTTCTTCTCCACAGAGTGTTATGCGCTTATCGTCCAGTAGATTGCCAAAAAATTTCCAGCCTGTAGGTGTCTCATAGCATTCTATGCCTAAGGCTTCTGCTACTTTATCTACTGCGCGGCTGGTAGGTAATGAGCGAGCAACACCGCATACACCTCGCTTATACCCGGGAATTAAATGTGCGTTAGCGGTCATAATGGCCAGACTATCACTGGGATTAACAAAAAAGTTTTTACCTAAAATCATATTGCGATCACCATCGCCATCAGATGCTGCACCGAAACCAGGGGAATCCGGGCCAGCATTTAATAAAGATATTAACTCTTTGGTGTGCGCCAAATTGGGGTCAGGGTGGCCACCACCAAAGTCTTCCAGTGGTTCGCCATTAATCACAGCACCTACATTTGCCGATAAGCGCTGTTCAAATATCACTTTTGCATATGGCCCGGTGATGGCATGCATGGCATCGAACTTCATTGATAAAAGGCCAGTGATGAATAATGACTTCATTTTGTTGAAATCAAACAATGAAGCCATTAATTCTGCATAGTCTGCAACAGAATCAATGATTTCAATTTTCATCTCACCCATATAACAGGTGTGTTGTTGTCCTAAATCGATATCGTCGTGTTCTGCAATTTTATATTCGCTGATGGTTTTACTAATATCATATACAGCATCAGTAAATGAGGTAGGTGCCGGTCCGCCATTCGCAATATTAAATTTAATGCCGAAATCACCATCCGGGCCGCCAGGGTTGTGGCTTGCTGAAAGAATGATGCCACCGGCGGCTTTGTTTTTTCTAATAAGGCAGGATACAGCAGGGGTCGATAATAAGCCTTTCTCTCCGACCATTACATGCTTAACGTTATTAGCAGCAGCTATTTTTAAAATGCTTTGAATGGCCTGCTTATTGTAATAGCGACCATCACCACCCAGTATCAATAGCCCGTTATTGCACTCAGTGGCAATATTAAATATGGATTGAACAAAATTCTCTAAATAATGAGGCTGTTTGAATGTAGTTACCTTTTTACGCAAACCAGAGGTTCCGGGCATTTGGTCTGTAAAGGCGTGAGTCGTTACGTTAAGTATATTCATGATGATTTCATTAGTTCGCGTTGTTAAATAATCCTGAGCATGACAAGGGCCAGTCCTGAATTAAGCTATTTTAATGTAATGTTGTGGCTCTTAACAGCCTTGAGGTTAATTATGCCATTAAAATGGGGTAAGAAGCGCTGAATGGCTGATATAGATGAAATCTTCGTTTATCAATATAAATACTTTCTCAGTTTGATAGCAGCTAGTACTATAGTGAAAACAGGTAAAGTTGAGAAAAATACAAGTGAAAACTAAGATTCTTCTGGCAGGTGATGTAGGTGGCACAAATACACGATTGTTATTGACTGAATATGCTGGAGAAGTGCCGAAAGTAATATTTGAAAATGATTATGCAAGTTTAGAATATGCTGAGTTCTATGACGTTTTAGAAAAATTTCTGCAAGAAAGTAATTACTCACTTCCAATCGATGCTGCCTGTTTTGGTGTCGCGGGGCCAGTAAAAGGTAGTGAAGCCCGTGTGACTAATCTTCCCTGGGTGATTAAAACAAAAAATATATGTGACATCTTAAACACGAACGCTGTGACATTAATTAATGATTTTGTTGCAGTATCCTATGGTGTGTCTGTACTTGAAGCTAAAGACTTTATAAACATACAATGTACAAGCCAGCCTGCCGGTATAAACAGTCATCCGACGTCGGTATTAATTGGCGCGGGAACAGGCTTAGGTGTTGCATGTCGCTTATGGGTGAATGGGCAGTATCAAATTATTTCAAGTGAAACAGGCCACACCAACTTTTCCCCCGCTACTCATTTGCAAACAGAGTTACTTACATGGCTGCAAAAAACACAGTCATACGTTAGTCTGGAAAGTATAGTTTCTGGCAGAGGTTTTGTGACGCTTTATACATTTTTGCGGGATGTAAAAAATATTCCGCAATCAAGTGCAATAAGAGAGTCCATTAATTCAGGTGTTCCGGCAAAAATAATAACAGATGCAGCGCTCACACATAAAGATGAACTATGCGAGAAAACATTAGAACTATTTATCCAGATATACGGTTCTGCTGCTGGAAATTCGGCATTAAATTATTATCCAGTTGATGAAGTATTAATCGCCGGTGGTATAGCGCCAAAAATAAAACAGCAAATTAATAGCAGATTGTTTATCGATGCATTTAATCAGAAAGGTTTAATGACATCAAATATGAAGAAAATGAATATAAAGCTAATTACTCAGGATAGAGTCGGGCTGTACGGTGCATTATCCACGTTGTATTAAGCTTTAGTCTCTCTAATAGATAAGCGCATTTATATAATGAATGGCGCATGGTGTCTTGTGTTTTGCCAGGTAAGCGATAATAAGCTATATATTGTAAAGCTTAGATTGAAAATCAGCTTCAATGTCGGCCCTTAATAACCATTACTAATAATTAATAGTAGATGATAATGCAACTAACAGAGAAGTCCTGCGTGGTCAATTAGAGCACTGGGGTGCAACGGTAGTTGAAGCCGATAGCGGACAACAGGCATTGACGGTGTGTGATGAACGTGCACGACAAAATGATAAAGCTTTTTTTGATGTGGCGTTTTTAGACATGCAAATGCCAGGTATGGATGGTGCAGAACTAGGTATAAAATTAAAACAGGATCAGCGTTTCAGTGAAATGAAATTAGTCATGATGACGTCGATGGGGCATCGGGGTGATGCGCAATATTTTGCAGACCTGGGGTTTACTGCCTATTTTACAAAACCTGCAACAACATCAAACTTGTTTGATGCATTGTCTGTGGTGGCAGAGGGTGGGAAGGTCCTTCAACAGGCAGAACCGTTAGTAACAAAACATTATCTGCAAACACTAGATCGTTTAGAAAACAGTTTGTCATCAGAGCTTGTCAGGGGCTCTATTATTAATACACGTATATTACTTGTTGAAGATAATCATGTTAAGCAATTAGTTGCTACGGGTATTCTAAATGGGCATGGTTTTAAAATGATTGATGTTGCTGTCAATGGATTAGAGGCAATTAGAAGTTTACAACAGACGCCACAAGACATGCCTTATTCAATCGTACTTATGGATTGTCAGATGCCAGAAATGGATGGTTACGAAGCCAGTCGTCAAATACGCGCAGGTAAAGCAGGTGAACAAAATAAATCGATTCCTATTTTAGCAATGACAGCAAATGCAATGGCCGGTGATCGTGAAAAATGTATTGAATCTGGCATGAACGATTATTTGTCAAAACCAATCGAACCTGAGCTTTTAATAAACAAATTATTAGAGTGGTTACCCAGTGTGGATAAAGTAGAGAAATAATCTGATAAAGCAGTTCAAATAAGCGAATAAATCAATTTTTACGATAGGTCTGCACAATTTGCTGGCGTGTGATATAAATCATACATAAATAAGCTCTGCAGTGCATTCAGCACTGTCAGAGGAATTATGAAACAACTAATATTGGCAGAGTGCACATCCATAGATAGCTTATGAACTACATTATTTACATATTGTCAGATATCTGGTTACTGCTATAATCAAAGCATATTATGAATTGTTATTTTAATAGATCCTATTTAATCAAACGTTACGCTGGCATAGTGCTGGTGATGTTTGTGGTGTCTCTATTAAATATGAGCGTGCAAATGCCAGCGCACGCCGCAATGCAGGCCATGAACCACCAGGGCATGGACATGACAGATGCATCAGAGGTGATGGATCACTCTGCTATGCAAGGCATGGATATGCAAGATTGCGACTGTCCATCGGCTTTATGTGAGTCAGTTGATGCACAGCACGATCAGCTTAATCAACCCCCACCTTCTATTGCTATACTTGATCTGTTTGCATTTCATCCCAGCTTTGTTGGTATTCCAGTGGATATTCAACGTCAGTTGGCAGGTGTCTCTTTTAAATATCATGATTGGCAGTATCGCCAACATACCCCACCCCCTCTAAGTCTTACAACTACTCTCCTTATTTAACATTTCAACGTCTTAGTTTTACTGTGATGTTTAGGTGCTCTCTTGTGCCTATTACGAAATGCTGAGGAAAGTAAATGTACATTTCAAAATTCAATCTATTTTTAGGCGCATTGTTGTTAATGCCGTATATAACAGTGCAGGCAGCTCAAGCTCTTAGCCTGCAACAGGCCGAGAAAATAGCTCTTCAGCGAGATGCTATAACAAAAAGCTATGAGCAAAAGGCCCTGGCATTTAATGAACAGGCAAAGGCCGCTGATACCTGGCCTGACCCAAGGCTTAAGCTTGGCGTACAAGCCGTGCCTATAGATTCATTTGATCTGCAGCAGGAAGCGATGACACAGATCGTTTTGGGTTATCAGCAAATGCTACCCAGGGGAAATACCAATCAACTCGCTACGCAATCAATAAGTGCAATGTCACGCATGCAAGCGGCTAATGCTAGCAAGCGCAAACGTGAAGTACTAAAGCAGGTACGACATGCCTGGTTGGACGTGGTTTTTCAAAATGAATCGATCAGAATTATTCAGGCTAACCGGCAGCTATTTGTGCAAATGCTTGATATTTCCCAATCATATTATGCAGCAGGTCGACAGCAGCAACAGGACGTCGTACAGGCCGAACTTGAAATATCACTGGTTGATGATCGTCTGCAACAGGCACTTTCTCAGCGCATAGTTGCAACAGCTAATTTGGCAAAATGGGTTGGTGAAGAAAATCTGCACGACGATACAGCCTTTGTTGATGAAGATTTACAAATTAATGCATTGCCAGAGATACTAGTGCTTAGTAATGCGCTAAAAAATAATCCAGAATTAATGGCCGAAAATGAAAATATTGTTAGTCAGCAGAAAAAACTGGATATGGCAGAAGAACAATATAAGCCACAGTGGGGGTTTGATGTTAATTATGGAAAACGATCTGGCAACAACCCTGACGGGTCTGAACGAGATGATTTTCTTTCTGCAATGGTGACCTTAGATTTGCCTTTATTTACGCAAAATAAACAGGACCGGACAGTGTCTGCAGAAAGGCAACGTTTACAGGCAACGCGTTATCAACAGCAGGATGTACATCGAACGCTTAGAGAACGTCTGCAGGCCGTAAATGGTCGGTTAGAAAAATTAAATGATCGATATCAGTTGTACAAACACAAAGTGTTAACACAGGCGCATCAAAATTCTGAAGTTTCCTTAAAGGGATATCAGAGCGGTGTAGTGTCATTTTTTACATTAACACGCGCTCGTATTACTGAATTAAATACACGCTTAGCAAATTTGAGAATCAAAGTTGATTACAACAAAACGTATGCAGAGCTGCAATATCTTATTGGAGAAATAAAATGAGTTTCCTCGGTACAGTTCCTGGAAAAGTATTAATGTTTGCTATCACTATTTCTGTGTCGGTAGGTATCGGTTGGTACTTCGGCTCAAGTGACAATAACGGAGTGGCTGAACATGGATTGAATGAAAAAGATAAGCCGCTTGTAGAAAAAGAGAAAAAAGTTCTTTACTGGGTGGCTCCCATGGATCCTGGTTACCGTCGAGATAAGCCGGGTAAGTCGCCGATGGGTATGGATTTGACACCGGTTTATGATGATGGTGGCTATGCAGACAGTAGTGAGAGTGGTCCTGGCGTAACAATTTCAGCCGCTGTGGAACAGAGTCTGGGTGTACGCACGGCGATTGTTGAATCCGGTAAGCTATGGCGAAAAATTGATACCGTTGGTTATGTAGATATTGATGAATCAAAAGTCAGTCATATTCATCTAAGAGTGGATGGCTGGATTGAAAAACTGGCGGTGAGTGTTGAAGGTGATCGCGTTAAAAAAGGTCAACGACTGTTTAATCTTTATTCACCCAAGCTGGTAAATGCAATGGATGAACTTGTACAGGCATTGCATTCATCAAATAAACGATTAGTAATGGCATCGAAAGAAAAATTATTATCACTCGGTGTAAGTAATAAACAGATTTCAGAGATATCAAAGACGCGTAAAGTACCGCAAACGATTAGTGTGTTCGCGCCGCAGGACGGTTTTGTATCAATGATGACGGTGCGTGAAGGTATGTACGTAAAGCCATCAACACAAGTCATGACACTGGCAGATTTATCCAGTGTCTGGGTATTAGCTGAAGTGTTTGAAAGTCAGAGTCAATGGGTTGAACTGGGGCAATCTGCGGATGTCGAGCTGTCATTTATACCTGGACGAAAATGGCAAGGCATAGTGGATTATATATACCCAAGTCTGGATGAAAAAAATCGAACATTAAAGGTTCGATTGCGTTTTGATAACCCGGGTGAATTACTCAAGCCAAATATGTATACCAGTGTATCAATTTATGGTGGTGCAAAAAATAATGTGTTAAGTGTTCCTCGTGAAGCAGTGCTTAGATCAGGCAACAATGAACGACTAATTATTGCCAAAGGTAAGGGGCGTTTTGTGCAACGTGAAGTTACTGTAGGAATGGAGTCTGGTGACTGGATTGAAATTAAATCGGGCGTAACTGCAGGTGAAAAAGTTGTAATTTCTGCACAGTTCTTAATTGATTCTGAAGCCAGTATGAAAGCCAGTTTAGTGCGCATGAGCGAAACGGGAGATGAATCAAAACCTGCAATACAAACAAATGACACGTCTAACATGCCGGAAGAAAATATAGTTGTAGCAAAAGCAAGGGGAAAGATAGATAGCCTGATGATAGATCACGGCATGATTACCTTGCAGCATGAAGCAATTGACTCTTTAGCCTGGCCTGCAATGACGATGGACTTTATAACCGTAGAGGGTGTTTCACTTGAGGGTCTTTCGAGTGGTGATGAAGTACTGTTTGAACTGGTAAAGACTAATGATAAATATCTAGTGAGTTCTATCATCAGGCAGGGAGCTGAATAATGATTGCTGCAGTGATTAACTGGTCGATTAACAATCGATTTATGGTGCTGGTGTTAACCCTGATTATTACCGGCTGGGGTATTTACTCCGTTAAAAACACACCATTAGATGCTATCCCTGATTTATCTGATGTACAGGTGATTATTAAAACATCATATCCTGGTCAGGCGCCAAGAGTAGTGGAAGATCAGGTGACCTATCCACTTACCACCGCCATGTTATCGGTACCTAAAGCGGTGAATGTTCGTGGCTATTCTTTCTTTGGTGATTCTTATGTGTATGTCATTTTTGAAGATGGAACAGATCCATACTGGGCACGTTCTCGTGTGCTTGAATACCTGAGCCAGGTTACCGCTAATTTACCATCAAGCGCTAAACCAACCCTCGGCCCAGATGCTACCGGTGTCGGCTGGGTATACGAGTATGCACTGGTTGACCGTACTGGCGGTCATGATTTATCTGAACTTCGTTCATTGCAAGACTGGTTTCTAAAATATGAATTACAAACGGTCGATGGCGTATCAGAAGTGGCGACGATTGGTGGCATGGTTAAACAGTATCAGGTGGTGCTTCACCCGGATAAATTACGTGCCTACAATATACCCATTGCAAAAATTAAAATGGCGATTAAACGCGCTAATCAGGAAACCGGTGGCTCCGTTATCGAGATGGGTGAAGCCGAATATATGGTGAGAGCAACAGGCTATATAGACAGTATTCAGGACTTGCGTGAAATTCCACTGAGCGTAAATCAGAATGGTTCCCCCATACTATTAAAAGACATTGCAGATATTCGATTAGGCCCACAAATGCGACGCGGTATTGCCGAATTAAATGGTGAAGGTGAAGTAGTGGGTGGTGTGATTATCATGCGCTACGGTGAAAATGCATTAAAAACTATCGCAAATGTAAAACTAAAATTAGCTGAACTAAAAAAGGGATTACCCGAAGGTGTTGAAATTGTAGAAACCTATAATCGTTCCACTTTAATTCAGCGAGCCGTTGATACATTAGGTATGAAACTGCTGGAAGAGTTTATTGTTGTAGGACTGGTGTGCATGGTGTTTTTGTTTCATATGCGCTCAGCACTGGTTGCGATTATTTCATTACCGGTGGGCATACTTGGTGCATTTATCATAATGCACGCTCAGGGTATGAATGCCAACATTATGTCATTAGGTGGAATCGCCATTGCGATTGGCGCAATGGTGGATGCAGCTATTGTAATGATTGAAAACATGCACAAACATATTGAGCATGAAGGTATGACCGATGAAAATCGCTGGCAGCTGGTAGCAAAATCTGCGGGTGAAGTAGGGCCTGCACTTTTTTTCTCACTTGTCATTATTACACTTAGTTTCTTACCTGTATTTACACTGGAGGCTCAGGAAGGAAAACTATTTGCACCCCTGGCGTATACAAAAACATTTGCTATGGCTGCCGCGGCCGGCTTATCGATAACTCTGGTGCCTGTATTAATGGGGTACTTTATTCGCGGTCATATTACACCCGAGCATAAGAATCCGATAAATCGTGCATTGATTATTGTGTACAAACCTTTAATTGATGGCATATTGCATTCACCTAAAAAGATATTGGCAGCGTGTGTTTTTATTGTCGTGATAGGCATGTGGCCAGTCACACAACTGGGTTCTGAATTTATGCCAGATCTGGATGAAGGTGACTTGATGTATATGCCAACAACCTTTCCGGGTATTTCAATTGGTAAAGCGCAAGAGCTATTACAACAAACCGATAAATTAATTAAAACCGTACCTGAAGTTAAATCGGTGTTTGGAAAAATTGGTCGCGCGGATTCGGCTACGGATCCAGCGCCCCTTACGATGATTGAAACAACCGTGCAGTTAAAGCCGAAAGATCAATGGCGAGAGGGGATGACAACTGAAAAAATTAAAAAAGAGTTAAATGGCTTAATTAAATTTCCCGGGCTAACCAATGCCTGGGTGATGCCCATTAAAACGCGCATTGATATGTTGGCAACGGGAATTAAAACCCCTGTTGGTATAAAAGTTGCCGGGCCAGACTTAAGTGTTATCCAGGACATTGGTAAGCAAATAGAAAAGGCGATATTAACCGTTCCGGGTACCGCTTCTGCTTATTCAGAGCGAGTGGCCGGTGGACGCTATGTAACAGTGGATGTTAATCGACTAGCATCGGCACGCTTTGGTTTAAATATAGCAGATGTGCATGATGTGATTAGTACGGCATTAGGCGGTATGAATGTATCGCAAACGGTAGAAGGTCTGGAGCGTTATCCAATTAATATTCGCTACCCACGGGACATGCGTGATTCCATTCAACAGTTACGTAACCTGCCAATCGTTACACCTTCTGGTGCAAACATTGCGTTGAGTGAAGTTGCAAATATTATGGTAGAAGATGGACCTGCCGTTATTAAAAGTGAAAATGCGCGGCCTAATGGTTGGACCTTTGTTGACATAGACGGTCGTGACCTGGGTTCCTATGTTACGGAAGCACAACGCGTGGTCGCGGAAAATGTTAACTTACCCGCGGGTTACTCCATTGCCTGGTCGGGGCAATATGAGTATATGGTGCGTGCTAAAAAACGTTTGTCTGCCGTTGTTCCGGTTACTCTAGGTATTATCATTCTATTGTTATATATGAACTTTAGAAAAGTATCTGAAGTGGCGGTGATTATGGGGACATTACCGATGGCGTTAGTGGGTGGGTTCTGGTTGCTTTACTTGCTTGGCTACAATATGTCGGTTGCCGTTGGCGTTGGTTTTATAGCCCTGGCGGGTGTATCAGTTGAAATTGGTGTGGTTATGCTGATGTATTTAAATCAGTCATTACAGACACATATTGATACCGCCTATAAGGAAAAACGCAGCATTACACTTGAAGAAATAAGGCATGCGGTAACCGAGGGCGCCTTGATGCGTGTACGGCCCATTATGATGACAGTAGCGGCAATTATTGCAGGCCTGTTACCGATCATGTTGGGCAGTGGCACAGGCTCTGAAGTGATGCGACGAATTGCAGCGCCGATGGTAGGTGGTATGGTGAGTGCAACTATTCTTACTTTGGTTGTTATCCCCGCGGTTTTTTTACTTATGAAACAAAAAACATTATTAAACAAATAAATTAAATAGAGATTATGTATGTCTGAGCAATATTTTTTTAGGGTAAATGGAATGCAAGGTAGTATATGTGAGGAAAAAGTAGAAAAGGCGGTAAGGCGTATAAACGGTATCGAGTATGTAGAGGCAGACTATGAATCTAATATGCTAATCGTTAAAGGCAATGCTTCTTCAGATGACATAGCGAATATAATTAATGCCGAAGGTTATAATGCAATATTAGTGGCGGAGTAAAACAAACAGGCGCCGACCTTGTATAAAAATTTAACGCATGCTTAAACCTAATTATTACAATAGCTAATAATTAGGTTAATTTAACGAGTAAATATTATGTCAGGCATTCATAAAAAATCATAAAGTTAAGAACGTAAGAGATGTAATTATAGAATCTATTGAGTGTGAGCCAGGTCTCGTGGGATGCACGGGTGATCCTGATACATGTCCGAATGAGCCGAATAAATGTGATAAAAAACTATCTATGTTTGGTTACTATGATGACACTAAAAAATAGTGTTGAGCATGTATTAAGTGAAAGCCTTGATGAGCTTGCAAAGACATTTACGGCAAGTGCAAAGCGATGGCAAATGCTTGTTTATCCATCACAATTCGCTTTTATTTTATAGAATGAATCAGATGAGAATGAATTCTTACCAGCAGAATGCAGCTAATAATCAGCGATATTATGCTCAGCAGCCTGTTATGCAGTATCCGCAAAATCAGCCGTATAATCCAAACAATCAGCCTCCACAGCAACAGCAATATTATTATTCTGCGCCAGGTTATAATAATGCACCTTATAATGCACCGTACGGCTGGCAAGGTAATGGCTATAGATAAATAGTTGCTGATTTATTCATGACAAGGATGTCACGCGCCTGGATAAATTCAAATTACTTTGATGTATATTCAAAATTAGTTTCGTATCAGCAATACAGGTATCGGCATTATAATATGGCGTATTATTAAAGGCCTGAAGTAGCAACACGGTGATTTTATTGCCCTGTAAATATCCCACTTTATATCTATGGGTTTTATGGATATAAATTTAATCAGTTATATCACAAAGTAAATACCACGCTCTTTCTGTTCAATCCCTTGTAGCATTTCACCTAATAAATATTCGATTCAAGCCTAGTAGTCTTGAAGTATATTGATTATGCTTTACCAGTAATTTTACAGCGTATCTATATAATACTGAGTGAGTAAGCATATGAAAGCAAAAGCGGCTGTTGCCTGGGCTGTTAAACAGCCCCTCGAAATTGAAGAAGTTGATGTGATGGGGCCAAAGCATGGAGAAGTGCTGCTAAAGGTTATCGCCTCTGGTGTTTGTCATACCGATGCATTCACGCTTTCTGGTGATGATCCCGAAGGTTCTTTCCCCTGTATTTTAGGCCATGAGGGTGGCTGTGAAGTGGTTGAGCTGGGCCCCGGTGTTAAAAATCTGAAAGTCGGTGATCATGTTATTCCTTTATATATACCGGAATGTGGTGAATGTGAATATTGTCATTCGCCAAAAACCAATTTATGCCAGTCCATCGCCTCAACCATCTGGACAGGTTACATGCCAGATGGAACGCGTCGTTTTTCTAAAAATGGCAAAGATATTTTTCATTACATGGGTTGTTCAACGTTTTCTGAATATACCGTGGTTCCTGAAATTGCACTGGCGAAAATAAATAAAGCGGCTCCGCTCGATAAAGTTTGTCTGTTGGGCTGTGGCGTTACCACGGGTATTGGTGCGGTATTAAACACGGCTAAGGTTGAACCGGGTTCTACGGTTGCTGTGTTTGGCCTGGGCGGTATTGGCCTGTCCTGTATTCAAGGCGCCGTAATGGCGGGTGCTGAGCGTATTATTGCAATTGATATAAATGCGGATAAATTTGCGTTTGCCAAACAGCTGGGTGCTACAGATTTTGTTAATCCAAGTGAAATAGATGGCTCATTTGTAGAGTACATGCAGGATACCTTTAATGGTGGCCCGGATTATTCATTTGAATGTATTGGTAATACGCATGTTATGCGTGATGCACTGGAATGTACGCATATGGGTTGGGGTGTATCAACCGTTATAGGTGTCGCAGGCGCCGGGCAGGTAATTCAAACACGTCCATTTAACCTGGTTGTAGGGCGCACCTGGAAAGGCACCGCTTTTGGTGGTGTAAAAGGTCGTACCGAGTTACCTGGCTATGTTGATCGTTATATGGCGGGTGAAATTGAGCTGGATAGTTTAGTTACACATACTATGCCGCTTGAGGATATAAATAGAGCATTTGATTTAATGCACAGTGGCGAGAGTATTCGCTCGGTTATTATATTTTAATCAGCACATTAATTAAGGCGCATTTACGACCATGCAAAAAATTGAAAGTATTAAAGAGTTTGGTGGTTTTCTTAACCGCTACACACATCACTCGGATGCATGTAATTGTGAGATGACTTTTTCAGTGTACTTGCCACCGCAGGCAGAAAAAGCTGATGTGCCTGCTTTATACTGGCTGTCTGGCTTAACCTGCACGGATGATAATGTACGCACTAAAGCCGGTGCTCAACGATATGCCGCGGAGCATGGAATCGCTCTGGTGTTTCCGGATACCAGCCCGCGGGGTGAGGATGTCGCCGATGAAGCATCGCGTTATGATTTGGGTAAAGGTGCGGGCTTTTATGTCAATGCAACTGAAGAGCCCTGGGCAAAACATTATCAAATGTATGATTATGTGACTAAAGAATTACCTGCGTTGTTAGAAGAAAATCTGCCATTACTGCCTGGAGTTAAATCGGTTTCTGGTCATTCAATGGGTGGCCATGGCGCTTTGATTTGTGCACTTAAAAACCCTCACGATTATAAATCCGTATCTGCCTTTTCACCGATAAGCAATCCGCTAAATTGTGCCTGGGGTAAAGGCTGCTTTACTGCGTATTTAGGTGATGATACAAAACTCTGGGAGCAGTATGATGCGACGGCTTTGGTTAAGGCGGGTGCATCTGTTGCGGACATATTAATTGATCAAGGTCTGGCAGATGAATTTTATGATGATAAGCAATTGTTGCCTGAAAATTTTCAGGCTGCATGCGATTCAATGAATCAGGCTGTCACTATACGTATGCAAGATGGTTACGATCATAGCTATCATTTCATTGCTACATTTATCGGTGAGCATATTGCTTATCATGCCAGGGCATTAAAAGCTGGATAAAAATATTTTGAAGATAGTGCTTATTTAATTTAGTGAACTCTATTCTGAGTAATGAGCATGAGTTACAGGCTGAGTATAAGGCAGGTTACTTCTTCACGGTCATGATACAGCTGTCTGATACTGATATGATAATCAAAATCCAGCGGATCTAATGTGTCTTGCAAATATTCTTTGCAGTCCATTACCATGTCATAGCGTTTTTTCATTGGCAGCTTCAGGTTAAACATTGCGTGTTTGCACTGGCCCTCAGTAAACCAGCGGGCGATTAAGCGTGTAATGTGCATGGGGCGCTCCACCATATCGCAGACTAACCAGTCCACTGGTTTTTCTGGACGGTATTTAAACCCATCGGCTTTAATTTCTTTAACCAGGCCAGTCTCCATTAACCTGGCATCCATTGCGCCATTATCTATGGCATTAACACGAATGCTACGATTGACCAATTGCCATGTCCAGCCACCGGGGCAGGCACCCAGATCAACCGCCGTCATACCATTCGCCAGATATCTCTTTTGTTCACTTTCAGTGAGCATGGTCTTAAAGGCTTCTTCGAGTTTTAATGTAGAGCGGCTAGGTGCAGAGCTCGGCATACGTAAACGTAAAATTCCCATATGTTGATCTGAGCTATTTTTTATGTGAGTTAAGCCAATGTATATGTTGGCAGAATCTAGAAAAAATAGATGTAATCGCCACGGGCTTTTTTTATTCATCAGGTGTTTTTTTTCTAATGCGATAGTCAGAGGTGTAGAAAACTTTTTGCAAAAACCACTCATTTCCTTACCGTCATTGGTGTCGGGTGTTTCCAGCAATACCTGAGAAAATTCCAGTTCGAGGGATTGAATGGACGCAAGCAAGGGGGTAATTCGGTCTGTGGGAGGCAGCTTGCTGATGATTTCACTGACAAAAATAGATTGTCTGGCAAACATGAGCTTGTTGAATTGTATCGACTGGTTGAGCTCGTTTAGCGATGTCGGAGAGCCTGGATAAAAACCCACATAGCCACTGTCTTCTTTGGCCTTGATGTAACCGTTAATGTCATATGCCTGAGTTAATTGCATAATTTCTGCAGCGGTCTCTTTTTCGAATCCGGGGCGGCAGTAGAGCAGGCAGCATATGGGGTTTATTTGAGTAGCGGTCATAAGGTGTATTCAATCATAACGGAGAGGGGTTTAATCGGTGCTAATGCTACCTTGATTCTGTAATATTGTCTTGATGAGATGCGCGTAAAAAGATATATAGCTAAACCCTGATATGAGGCCGGTTGAAAATCAGGCAAGGCAGTGTACCATTCAGCCTCAAATAACGATTTTAGAGATAGATATGTCCCCGGATGATGTAAAAAAGCTGATTGAAGATGGTGTTGAAGGCGCTGAAGCGATTATTTCAGGTGAAGGTTGTAACCTGGAGTGCACGGTTATTAGTGATGTGTTCGAAGGTAAAACCATGCTTGCCGAGCAGAAAATGGTATATGCCACGGTGAATCATCTTATTCAAAACGGTGAGTTGCATGCCTTAGGCATTAAGGCATTTACCAAGTCTGAGTGGGCTGACCAGCAGGCTTAGGCATTTACCACCTTGCATAAAAGCCCCATTAGGGGCTGCGTAATTTATTTCCCAAGCCAGTATCATGCAGAACTAATTCATGAATAGCCACTAAATCAAATAGGACTATTGTATTTGATTTAGTGGCTCATTTTTGTAACAAACTTCCCTAAAGACAAGAATATACGATAATTAATGCTCTACACGAGAGCGTATTAATTAATAGCCTTATATAGGGCTATTAATTGATTTTTATGCCAATAAAGGCCTTATTTAAGTATCTTACGTATTTAT
>CAWUSX010000044.1:0-2607 GCA_963924875.1 uncultured Gammaproteobacteria bacterium | reverse complement strand
CATTAAAGAAATGCTTGCCAGTTTCAGTGAAGATCAGTTATTAGACATTGCCAGAGATCGCACCGCTCAAGTTAAAACATTTATTCTTGGCATGTCGATGCCCTTATCCAGGTCATATACGTTTAATGCGGATATTACCAGCAGCATTGTTGGCCTCAACTATAGCGACACAACACATAACGAGACGCTTTCATTTCGCTGGAATTATCGAATTCCATTGACACAGAAAATTCGTTTAAACCCACGCGTATCGATTGCTGAAAGAAACAACGACGACGATACATCTCAATCCATTTTGGGCATCGCCTTCAAAATGGATTATCGATGGGATCGTCGAACTTCATTTGAGTTTGAACTTAGCAGTGAATCTTCAGATAAAACACTGGTTTCAGGACAGGAGAAGAATGATATCTTCTACATTAATTTAGGCTACCACCATAACTTTTAAATAATGCTCAGCTAAACATTACAAACAGGAACACGCCCAACACCAGCCTGTAAATAACAAATGGCATCATACTTATTTTTTCTAATGCCTTGAGAAAATAATGAATACACGCATAGGCACTTACACCAGATAATAGGGCGCCTAACATTAACGGCTGCATGTCATCAATGGTTGCGGTTTGTAAGTAATCGAGTGTTGTTAAACCACCCGCCAGCACAATAACCGGGATGGATAATAAAAATGAAAAGCGTGCCGCGGCCTGACGACTTAAGCCCAAAAATAATGCGGCTGTCATGGTGGCACCCGAACGTGATGTACCGGGTATTAATGCCAGCGCCTGTGCCAGGCCTATAAACAGAACGTCCAGCCACTTAATACTGTATTCATCTCGGGTACCACGCCCTTTGGCATCTGACCACCAAAGCAAAAATGCAAACACTAAAGTAGCACTGGCCAACACATAGGGGTGACGGAAATGCTCTTCTATTACGTCTTTAAATAATAGCCCTGCAATACCCACCGGAATCGTGCCAAACAAAACCGCCCAGGCAAGCTTTGCATCCTGATCAAAACCTTTACCCGTTACCGAGCCGAACCATGACACTGACATCTTGCCGATTTCTTTACGAAAATAAATAATTACAGCGGTTAATGTACCAACGTGCACCGCCACATCAAACGCCAATCCCTGATCTTCCCAGCCCGTTAAAATAGGTACGAGTATTAAATGTGCCGAACTGGATACGGGTAAAAACTCGGTTAAACCCTGCACCAAGGCCAAGACTAAAATCTGTATAAAATCCATTATCATCCTATTGATTTATTAAATGTTTATGTAATATTTTTTACTATTTTTTTACTATTTTTTTACATAGCTACAGGCTATAGCGTAAATCTCGAACTTCAAAGCCTGGCGCATTATTCTGCAAGCCTTTTGATAATCCCAATACTTTAAAGCGCTCGCCCATTTCACCCGGCAGGCTTAAGGTTTTCATTTGTTGCACCAGTTTATAATAATCCAGCTCGCTTTCGGTCTGTATACTTTCCACCAGTTCAGCCAGCCCACAATTAATTAAAAAATTGCCCTGTGATGTAAAGCCATCCACATCCAGGCCATTTTCTAAAGCGGCCTCAGCAACCGCGGTGAAATCCACAAAGGCGGTTAAATCCTGTAAGCCGGGATACCATAAAGGTGCATCCAAAGAACGATGATGATAATAGCCGATAAACGTCCCCATATCTCGCTCGGCAGAATAAAATTCACTGCGCGTATAGCCATAATCGATTAAATAAATGGCACCCTGATTAATACACTCCGCCAGGGATTTAATCCACGGCGCAATATTTAAATTCAGCTCACTGCAATATTCATGCGCCGATGATACCTCAATATCCAGTGCCTCTACCTGTTGTTGTATAACCGCGCTGGCTGGTCGGTAACTTAAACCCAACTCGCCATCCTGCACGGCAACACCCTGTTGCAAGATGTCTCCATCGTTAATAGCAAAGCGCGTAACCGGCATTGCATCTATTACCTCGTTGGCAATAATAATTACATTTATGGGGGTTTCGGGTAGTTGATTTAACCAGCGCACGCGTGGTAATAAATCCGCCACGCGTTGCTGTAATGTTTCTCGCTGCCGTTGTTGCAAATCGGCACTCAGCTCTACAATGAAGTACGTCTCTGGCAGCTGCCCTAATTTATTTAATGCATGCAGTAAATCGGCTGCGAGTTTACCCGAGCCAGCACCAAACTCCATTAACTGAGCGCCAGGTAAATCGGCGAGTAATTTAGCCACGGGGTTTGCCAGCGTTTGCGCAAACAAAGGACTCACCTCGGGAGAGGTTATAAAGTCACCCTGCTCACCAAATTTTTGCAACCCTGCACTGTAGTAACCTAGCCCCGGGGCATAAAGGGCCAGTTGCATATATTGTGCAAAATTGATCCAGCCACCGGCCTTTTCAATTTCCTGCACAATTACTTCATGCAGTTTTCGACTGTGTTGTTTTTCAATTTTTGTGGGTTCGGGTAAGTCGAGACTTTGCATTAATGCTACAATTTATTTTTTATTTGTTTGCGTGCATTCTATGACACAACCGATACAGATCAAAACTGCATTAATCACCGGCGCTGCCGCGCGCATTGGTGCCGAAATAGC
>CAWUSX010000043.1:0-3307 GCA_963924875.1 uncultured Gammaproteobacteria bacterium | reverse complement strand
CTCGGCATAGCTTAAAGTGAGGCGGCCGGTTTCGGTTAATTCCAGATTACGCCCAACGCGGTTGAACAGGGCCTCACCCAAGTTTTCCTCTAGCAGGCTAAGTTGTCCACTAATGGTTTGCGGGGTGAGGTGTAGCCGCTCACTGGCGCGCGCTATACCGCCTTCTTTAGCAACTACCCAGAAATAATGTAGGTGTTTATAGTTGATCATGGGTTTTCATTACTTCGTTAAATACGAACAGTTCATCAATAATAATCGACTTTTCCTTATAAGTAATCAAGCATATCTTAGTTGTGTACTTCAAAACAGTAGAAATAACGGAGACTAAGATGCAAATAGATATCCAGGCACGTAATTTTTCATTAACCGAGGCCCTGCGCGAATATATTCAACGCCGCGTGGGTTTTGCACTGAGTACAAGAGATGAACATATACAGCGCATAAAGGTAAGGCTGTCGGATATTAATGGCCCACGCGGTGGCAGAGATAAATGCTGCCAAATTCAGGTGGTGCTGCCGCAGCTAGCCGATGTGGTGGTTGAGGATACAGAGCTGGATATGTATGTCGCCATTGATCGAGCAATGGATAGAACAGGGCGCACGGTAAATCGCAAGCTTGCACGCCAGCGAGATAATGCCCGCACCACAGGCTTAAACGATATTGCCGTATTGGCAGAGCAGGCTGAAGAAGAGCCTGTCGATTTTAAACAACAGAATTATTAACAACAGAATTATTAGGGAGTATTTATCATGAACACATCAATCAATCATGGTGCACCACGGTCACAAACAGCGGCACTTGCCACCAATAGTGTAATTCGTAACACCTACACCCTGTTAGCCATGACGCTGGTCTTTAGCGCCGTGGTGGCTGGCATTTCGATGAGCCTGAATCTGCCTCATCCCGGTTTATTGCTAACCCTGGGTGGATATTTTGGATTGCTATTTGCCACCAGCAAGTTTCGCAATAGCAGCCTGGGGCTGGGCTTTGTATTCGCACTCACCGGCTTTATGGGTTACACCCTGGGGCCAATGCTCAACAGTTATTTAAGCCTGCCGAATGGTGGCGAGCTTGTAATGACGGCAATGGGTGAAACGGGTGTTATCTTTTTAGGTCTATCTAGTTATGCACTGGTTAGCAGAAAAGATTTCAGCTTTATGGGCGGATTTTTGATGGCGGGTATTTTGCTGGCATTTGTTGCCGGCCTAGCCGCAATATTTTTCGAACTGTCTGCGTTGTCACTGGTTGTGTCATCGATGTTTGTATTGCTTATGTCGGGTTTAATTTTGTACGAGACAAGCAATATTATTCATGGTGGCGAGACCAATTACATTATGGCAACCGTTACCCTGTTTGTTTCTATCTTTAACCTGTTTACCAGCCTGCTGCATTTGCTGGGCGCCTTTAATGGCGATGATTAAAAACATTCTGAATTTAAAAAACTGGAGCGTAACCAAATGTCAAAATATCAGCAATCAAACCTGTCTGCCCAGGTAAAACAGGCAGGGCATATAACGCCGCGTAATAAGCGCAATATGCTTTACCCTGTTACAACATTAATAATGCTTAGTACTATTCTGATCATCCTGGGACTTGGCTGGGTATAAGTTTTAGCGGGGCATTTTTAGCGGGACATTTAAGGGGTAGTTGCGGCTTATGTGATATGAATCATTTAGATTGCGTGACAATAAATATTAAAGTTATTATGCAGCACAATAATTATTTAATATTTAGCGCAAATTTTTGGTAATCATACATGAACAGCAGCAACCTTAAAGACACCATCCGTTTACAACGCGAAAAGTTGACGGCGTTACTGGGTGGGGAAATGCACGACCTGGCGGCAAAGTCTGTCAGCATGCTAGATAATCGCACCGCACTGAATGAACTGCTATCTGCTGCCTTACCCAGGCTAGCTTACTGTAAGCACCTTTATGTTCTCGATGCAGAGGCGGTGCAAATTACAGACAATATGACTCAAACCGGCGCCGATGCCGAGCATTTTGGGCGTAATCGAATGGATCGTCCCTATATGGACGATATCATTGGCACGACCGATTTTAAATTATCCACCGCCTATATTAGCCGCAATAATAAGCGGCCTTCCTTTACGGCCGTTCAGGTTATACGCGATGCAAAGGGTGAACGCGTTGGCTTCCTCGGCGCCGATTTCGATTTAAGAGAATTGCCCGGCACCAAAGATGTGTATCAGGAACCGAATAACTGGCGACAGATAAAAGGTGACCCGGCGATACGTAGCGGCGTGTTTAATCAGCAGCGTGCAGATAGTTTAATGGATGAACATCTGGACGAGATATTACCCATTATGAATGAGCTGATGACCGAGCATGGGGTTTTCCACGGCAAGCTGCATTTTTCCAGTAGTCGTGCCACCATGTGGCTAGTGGATGATCCATTTAGTTATAGAATATTAAACTTTGATGAAATCATCGATCCGAATATTTGCCTGGCCTATCCGCAACGCAAATATCATGAAAGGGCGATTGTTCCCATCGATAAAATAATGCCCATATTTGAGCTGTTTAAAATTTTACGTTTTGCGGATGAAAACATTTATTTAAGAGCCGGCTCATTAAATGTAATTAATGGCATGGTGGGTTTAAATTTTTCATGCGATGGCTCGCACTATATGCGCTACGATGAATTTTTAGAAAAAAGTACAGACTTCTGGTTCGGTTTAAATAATTAGAAACCGCATATTCAAGAAAAGTAGGATGGATCAAGCGAAGCGGATCCAGCAGAATTAAAAGGTGAAATAGGTGGATCCGCTTCGCTTGATCCACCCTACAGATTGATTGTATTTGTATGTGGTTATTAATGGGTAGTGAATTGCATAAGAGAGGACGTTCAGTCCATAGCCGTTGAGTTAATACTACGCTCGTCATATTTATTATGTTTAACCTTATACATGGCTTTATCGGCTGCAGCGAGCAAGGTATCTGTGGTGTTGCCTTCATCAGGGTAAAAAGAAACGCCGATACTGCAGTGTATTGTTAGCTCTTCATCATTGTTAATAATAAATAGTCTACTTAATGATTTTTTTAGTGCCTTTATCATTTTCAAAACATCATCTCTATCAGAAATTTCTAATAGATCAGTTGCTTTTTCTATATTTCCATACCCATGATGCATATCAAAATGTAATTTGATTGTTCTTTTTTGTTTATTAAAAAGAATTGATGGATCTTTGATTAAAGATCTAAAACCTTTTTTAATTAATTTAGTATTAGAGAAGTTATCTAAAAATATTGGTTCAACTATTGCCGCATTATAAGATCCTGAAATC
>CAWUSX010000042.1:0-37809 GCA_963924875.1 uncultured Gammaproteobacteria bacterium | reverse complement strand
CTTTTACCGGGTCGTTTCGATGCGCCGTCCTGGCTTATCGCAACTCAATTCCACATCCCTGTGGAATTGACCCTGGTAATGTACAGTTTTCAGCCTGCAACAGGGCTGGTTGTCGCTAGACTTAAATTAATTGCTTCGATTTATAAAAAGCATTGTTATCCCAGAATGTTTTTATCAGGAAGCTAGTGTTTTTACGTAATTCATGTCACTGGATTCCAGCTAGAAGCATACTGGAATGACTTCGATATTTTTTTTTGTAGGGTGGAACAAGCAACGCGGTTCCACCAGTCGTAGCGACAATGGTGAATCCACTTCGCTTGATCCACCCTTGTAAAAATGTGGAATATAAAAACGGAATTACGACTATATTAATGATTAATGGGCTTGCAAAAAAACTTCCCTGTGCCTTGCCGAAAATTATTTCTATCCAGGGGCAAAATCACACGGACGTGATTTTGAGGGGTGATAAGCCAGGACGGCTTACCAACACGACCCGACAACGAAGCTTTAAACTCATCAATCAATAAACACTAAATATTCATTCGTAGAATTTTCGGGAACCTTCATCGCTTTTCATGAAGGCAAGGCACCGGGAACGGCAGTCTTTTGCTTACTTTTCTTCTGCTGCTGCAAGAAAAGTAAGGCGCCAGCAGGCGAACCTTGAACCTTCAGCGCATAACAAAGCTCGTGCCTGTAATAAATATAAATATGAAATTTTAAAATAGGTCAAAGCAGCAAAACCTTGCTGATAAAAATTTTACGAAAATTAAATCCAGGGGGGGGATGTTATTGCAAGAAATCAATAATGCGAAGCTATTCAGCAACTATCTTCATTCGAAGAAACTACATCAGTAATAATTTTCTTCTCAAGTGGCATAAACAACGCAAGTGATTGATTGGCATCGGTGGAACTGAATTCGCTTAACTTGTGGTTACTTCCATGAAAAAAATTAACCCCCATGCCAATCGAAAAAACTAACGGCATAATAGTCATAAACAGAGTGTGGAATATCATTTAAAACTTACCTTTACACTTTTATCAAATTTATTCACCTGACAGTGGTATGAGCAACTTTTAGGCCGATTATGTTTTTTGCTGTAATAACAGCTCGTTACAAATTTGTCTCCTTCGAATGAGGGAGTTGTAAAATGTCAGATTAACCGACAAGTTAATTACAATTGTCTAACTTTTTATACAGTTTGACGGGTTAATTATATTCAAAGACGATTTATTCACCGCCATAAACCACTGCTTAATTAGTGTTTTCATAGGTTTGCCTTAGTTATAAACGGCGTAACAAAAGAGTATTGTATTTTGCCTGCTCTTGATAATTGTCGTGTTACGGTAAAACCATAGCTTGTTATGATGGCGATTATTTTATACGGAGATATTTTCCAATGCCCTTAAATATTGATGATAGTAAAATTGCCCTGGCGATTCCGCCGATATTTCGCCTGGCATTTCGGCCGTTGTTTTTAGGTGGTACATTATTTTCCATTCTTGCGATTGCCTGGTGGGTTTATGTTTGGAATGTGCCGTCTGTCTGGATGCCGCATGGTGGGCCTGTTTGGTGGCATGGTCATGAAATGCTGTTTGGTTTTGGTGCGGCAATAGTCGTTGGTTTTTTATTAACGGCCGTTCAATCCTGGACGGGTGTTTTAGGTTTAAGGGGTAAGCCACTTGCCCTACTGGCTTTGGCATGGTTCGTTGGGCGAATATTTTTAGCGTTTGGTGTGGCGCTGGGTTTTTCTGCCTGGTTAATTGCCCTGGTTGATATCAGCTTTCTTCTGCTGGCAGCTATCGCTATGGCTTATCCGGTTTTCAAAGTTAAACAATGGAATAACTTAATGTTTGTACCAATTTTATTGGTATTAAGTTTTTTAAATGCCACGGGGCATTGGGCAATTATTAATCATCATATCGCTATAGCCACTCAATCCTTGCATGCAACAATTATTTTATTCTCTTTAATTATCACCATTTTAGGTGGCAGGGTTATTCCGTCCTTTACGGCTAATACAACTCGCTGTACAAAAAAAGCGCCATTAAAGTGGTTAGAAGTAACGAGTATAGTCAGTATTATTTTACTACTGCTTATCGCATTTATGGGGTTCGATAATGTGCAGCCTGTGTTGTTGCTTGTTATATCGAGTATTGCGGCACTAGCAAATGCCTGGCGCTTTTCCCGTTGGGGTTTTCAGCATTGTGCCTCAGTGCCGCTGTTGTGGTCCTTACATCTGGCCTATATTTTTATACCCATCGGGTTTTTATTATTGGCCTTACACAGTGTTGGAATAGTCGATAATGTTAGTGCTGCATTGCACAGCATTACGGTAGGTGCAATTGGTGGCATGATTTTAGCGATGATCTCCAGGGTTACCCTGGGGCATACAGGTCGTCAGTTAACGCCGCCGCGTTTAATAACACTAGCCTATATTTTTATATTTTTAGCGGCCATTGTGCGCGTGGTGATTCCAGTATTGTTTGCGCAATACACATCTTTGGGGATTACAGTCGCTGGCGTTCTTTGGGTGCTGGGTTTCAGTGTTTATGCCTATTTTTATGTGCCGATGCTGGTGACAAAAAGGATAGATGGTCGACCAGGTTGATTAAGGTCAAGCTTAAGGTGCAAACCATACGGTATTATCCTTAGACATAGAAATTACGAGGACAAAATTATGAGTTGCTGTGGCAGTTGTGGTGGTCAGGATGTTGACCCAATAAATGAACAGGAAAAAAACCAGGAGCAGGAAATAAATAACGAGAAAGAATTGAAGCCTAAGCCTGCAGCTGAGCAGGAAGAGGCATAATATCCAGCTAGTTGATGGCGTAAATTCTACGCCATCAAATTTATTTCAACGATGGCTTGTCCGCCGCCATAAATCCCAGCTTAATCATCAGCAACATCACTGGCAATGCGTGCCAGAACAAATCAAAAATATCAATTGGCTTAATTAAATCACCATCAAACAGCATGTTTAGTTTTTGCCATAAATGTGGCTGCGGCACAAACGGTGCAAAAACCATAAGCAAGGCAATGACAACCAGTACGCCAAGTGGAATTTTATCTAGAAGTGTTTTCATGATTAGGGGGATGTAATTTAGTAAATAAGAACATTATTATATACTAAAGGCCTCACTGATAGTAGGCAGATAATGTGAGGTATCCCACAATGCGTCATTCTCAGCTAAACGGTCATGCCAGCAATAAAAGGACGACTACACTTCTGTTCAGTAGCGGCTTACCCCAAAATCTATTTATGCTTCAGAAAATTCACATATACATTAATTAATAATATGTTAATATGCTGCGCCAATTTTTGATGACCGGTAAAGGCTTTAACCTACTTGTTTAGGTGGCTTTTTCTGGTCTTAATAGATTAAAAATAGGCCTGTCAGCGAATGGTGGGTCTACTAAAGACATATGGAGTCATTATGACAACAGGTATGAAGTTAAAGCAGTTTTTGCTACATGAAAAACGCGCAGGTGTTGATTTGCCTTACGATTTAATCGAGCTGATCCACGAAGTAAGTATCACATGTAAAGAAATTGCAGCGACAGTTAGCCGTGGCGAATTATCTGGTGTGTTAGGTGTTGCTGGTTCTGAGAACATTCAGGGCGAAACACAGAAAGAGCTAGATATTATCACTAACGATATTATGGCTGATCACCTGGCTCTAAGTGGTTTAGTAGCTGGTATGGGTTCTGAAGAGGTTGATGACCCGATTGATGTACCGGCTAAAGAGCGCGGCGAATACTTACTGATGTTCGATCCATTAGACGGTTCTTCAAATATCGACGTTAATATTTCTGTTGGTACTATTTTCTCTGTATTGGCGGCCCCAATGGGCTGTAAGGCAGCACCTAAATTAGATGATTACCTGCAGAATGGTGATCAGCAAAAGGCCGCTGGTTTTGTTGTATATGGTCCATCAACGGTATTTGTTTTGACCACAGGTCAGGGTGTAAACATGTTTACACTAGACAACAGAATCGGTGAGTTTGTATTAACAACCGAAGGTGTAAGCATTCCTGAAGACACAACGGAATACGCAATCAATATGGCTAACCGCCGTTTCTGGGATGAATCAATGGTTAAGTACATTGAAGATTGCCAGTTAGGTGAAGATGGCCCATTAGGCAAGCGTTACAATATGCGTTGGGTTGCTTCAATGGTGGCTGAGGTTTACCGTATTTTAATTCGTGGCGGTATCTTCATGTACCCATACGATAACCGTGATCCTTCAAAGGCTGGCAAATTGCGTCTTATGTATGAAGCAAACCCAATGGGCTTCATTATTGAGCAGGCTGGTGGTATGGCGTCTACGGGTAAAGGTCGTATCATGGAAGTTGCTGCAACCGGTCTTCACCAGCGTGTGCCTGTTGTACTGGGCTCAGCGAACGAAGTGAAGAAAGTTGAAGAGTACGCTGCAAAAGGTTAATTGCTGATTTGATGCGGCGACAAAAAAAGCCAGGCCACTCTTTGTTGAGTTGGGCCTGGCTTTTTTATGTCTGTCATTATTGATTGAGAAGGCGGGTTATTTTAAGAATTTGTGCTTATATTCATCAGCTATTTTTAGGGCCTTTAGTTGTTCTGCGGGTTGAAGTTTTTGCAGGGTGAATTTGGCATTTTTTGCGGCATTGCTTATATTCTGTTCGGCGGCCAGATGAAACCATACAAAGGCGAGTGTGAGGTCTTTTTCGGTACCAAGGCCATTGTAATAAAGCCGCCCTAAATTGGCCTGGGCATCTGCCGCACCACGGTGAGCGGCAGTATCGTACCAGCGAAAGGCCTCGGGCAAATTTTTTGGTACACCTATGCCGTATTCATGAATATAGCCCAGGTTATATTGCGCGGCGGTATTGTTGAGCTCGGCGGCCTTGTAGTACCAGCGTAAAGCAATGTCATCGGCCTGAATAACCGCCTTTCCATGGGTATAAAACTGCGCCATATAGTAACAGGCCGTAGCGTGTTTATTGTTTGCGGCCTTTCTTATCCAGTGTTCTGCAAGCTTTAGGTTCTGCCCGGTTTCCGTACCCTTTGCGTATAATTTACCCAGCCTGAATTGTGCATCGGCATCGTCCTGTTCGGCCGCTTGTGTTAGCCATTTAATGGCTTTCTGAATGTCTTTCTCTACACCGCGACCCTCGTTGTACATTACCCCAAGGTTGTACTGTATCTCTTTATCACCCGCTTCAGCGAGGGGTGTCCAGTATTGAAGCGCGGATTCATATTCGCCTTTTTTAAAGGCCTGCAGGCCATCCTCACGAGCGCCAGCCTGTGCAAATTGCGAGCTGCATAAGCTTAGGCAGAAGAGCAGTAGGAGTAGAGATCGGATAGGCTTAGATTTTTGCATGGTTTATTTGGGTATTTGCCGGTAGTGATGCACTTTGTGTAAAAAATCGTTGCGTTGCTGCGGGCTGTTTAGTGCCTGTTCATCTGTTATCGGCAAATCGGGATAATGCTGAAGTATGGCATGCGCAAACACACCCTGAGTTGTGGCGATAATTTGTTTCTGTAAGTTAAACAGCGGAATATCTTTTATTCCGCAACTGGGTGATTTGCTTTTAAATATATAGGCCTGGATGGAGTCTAGCTGAGCTGGGCGTTGTTGACAGTATTGCTGCATGGGCTCTGTGATGTCGATCGAGCTATCGTCGCGCCCTGTGAGTTTTATATTGTGTAAGTCGCCACTTAGTTGAACCGGTGGGCGAGGTACGCTGAGACCAATCTCCACCTCCGGGCAGACCGCGACAATTTGAAAATGTGTGTTAATAAAGCCCAGTAAGTCGGTGAAGAATTTTATTTCTCCATCATAACGCACACGGTCGCCAAGCAGACAACGGCTTACCGCAATGAGCGGTAGCTCGTTACCTGCGCTGTGTTTTACGTTGCCTATTTACTTGAGCCCATTTTAATTGCGCGATCACGTGTCTTTTTAGCTTCAACGGCCTGCAGGCCAGCATCCCAGTTCGGCATGGTTTCTGGCCAGCCAAAGCTGTGTTGCACGACCAGTTCGCTGAGTGCATTAATGTGCGTATCGTCATCATTTAGGCAGGGAATGTAATCAAAATCTTCACCACCTCGGCTGAGGAATATTTCACGATTTTCGATGTTAATTTCTTCCAATGTTTCCAGACAGTCTGCAGAAAAACCAGGGCATACAACGTCAACTGATTTCACGCCTTTATGCGCCAGCTGTTTCAAGGTGATATCGGTATAGGGCTGTAACCATTCTTCGCGGCCAACGCGAGACTGAAAAGTAACCTTCCACTTTATGTCTTTTAGAAGCAGTTTTTCAGCCACAAGACGCGCAGTTTTCAGGCTCTGGCAATAATAAGGGTCGCCATTGTTTACATAACGTTTTGGAATGCCGTGAAATGAGAAAATCAACATATCAGGCTTTCTTTCGCGGGCATTCCAGTGCCTTAAGATGCTTTTTGCGAGTGCATCAATATAAGCGGGATGGTCGTGATAGCTATTTATAAAACGCATGTCGGGCAACCAGCGCCAGCTTTGTAGTTCGTTGGTGACGGCATCAAATACAGAGGCCGTAGTGGTGGCAGAATATTGTGGATACATCGGCAATATTAAAATCCGCTTAGCACCCGCCTCGCGTAGGCCACGTAATGCATCTTTAATAGAGGGGTTGCCGTAGCGCATGGCAACATCCACCAGTACATTGCCGCGAATTTTTTCCTGTAGCTTTTTCTCCAGTGCCTGTGCCTGAAGTTTGGAGGTGCTGATTAGCGGCGAGCCCTCTTCTGTCCATACTTGCTTATACATGGCGGATGTTTTGCGTGGGCGAAAACGCAAAATAACACCGTGAAGAATAAGCCACCAAAGGGGGCGAGACATTTCTACAACGCGTGGATCCCAGAGAAATTCATCTAAATATTTGCGCACAGATTTTACGCCTGGGTCATCCGGAGATCCCAGGTTAACGATTAAAACACCCAGCCGTTCTTGTGAACCGTGGGTATAGTTAGTCTGATTAAGGTAAGGTGACATTCATTTAAGGCTTATAATGTTAAAAAATTGTATGCATTTGGCCAAAAAGCACGTTTTTGGCATTCATGCGACTCACATCTAACTGTATAATAGCCCGCTAATTTTCGCCCATACAAGGTTTTTCTATAATGACTTTTGTAGTTTGCCAAATATGTGGCGCGAACCTGTGTTGATATTCTAACGAACTGTTGAATTTATTCATGATATTTACATGGATAAATTCTTTATTTATAGGAATAGAATACACAGTGTATAAAGAATTTATATGTATTTTAGTGACAAACTGGAATACGCAATTTTTAAACATGGTTAAGTTGAATTAAACTTAGCGCAGTCTGCATCAAGCAGGAGTAAATAATGCCAATACGTCTGGCAGTACCAAACGAAATTGCACCGGGAGAGCGTCGTATTGCCCTCGATCCAGTGGTTGCGAAAAAGCTTATTGAAATGGGTGTGGATGTGCGCATGCAAAAAGGTGCCGCCGCATCCGCGCTATTTTCAGACGAGCAATTTGAAGGTGTTGCCTTAATTGACTCGGCGGAGGAGCTGTATAAAGACGCGGATATGATTTTTAAAGTTCAGCCACCCACACTGGATGAGCTGAACATGATGCAAGATGGCTGTGTCATCGTAAGCTTTATGTCGGCGCATTTAAATCAAGATTTAATCAAACGTATGTGTGAGAAAAATGTAACCAGCCTGGCGATGGAGCTGGTGCCGCGTATTACGCGCGCGCAATCGATGGATGCCTTATCGTCTCAAGCCTCAATATCGGGCTATAAAGGCGCGTTAATGGGTGCAGATCACGCCGCGGTTTTCTTTCCTATGCTCACCACGGCGGCAGGTACGATTCGCCCGGCAAAAGTTTTGGTTATTGGTGCAGGCGTTGCTGGCTTGCAGGCGATTGCAACGGCTAAGCGATTAGGCGCGGTGGTTTCTGCTTACGATGTACGCGCAGCGACCAAAGAACAGTGTGAATCGCTGGGCGCCAAATTTGTAGATACCGGTGTAAGTGCAGATGGTGAAGGCGGTTATGCACGTGAGTTAACGGATGAAGAAAAACTGCAGCAGCAGGAAGTTTTAGATAAACACATTAGTATGTCCGATGTGATTATAACGACGGCGGCTATTCCAGGTCGCCCATCGCCAAAAATCATCAGCGCAGCCGTGGTTGCCAGAATGAAAGTCGGTGCCGTGATAATTGATCTGGCATCAGAAGGTGGCGGTAACTGTGAGTTAACCAGGCCGGGTGAAACCGTGGACTTTGAAGGCCGTGTGATTATTCATGGGCCGTTAAATGTGCCTAGTCAGGTGCCGATTCACGCCAGTGAAATGTATGCTAAAAATTTATTTAATCTGGTATCGCCCTTTATTAAGGAAGGTGAGCTGGTATTAGATTGGGAAGATGAAGTGATTGCCAAAACTGCGTTAACGCACGCTGGTGAAATTAAATCTGAACGTTATAAAAATTCAGGGGAGCAGTAATCATGATTGAAATTGGTGGTTTTACAGCACTCTATATATTTATGTTATCCGCATTTACCGGTTACGAAGTGATTAGTCGTGTGCCCGTTATATTGCATACGCCGATGATGTCGGGTTCTAACTTTATTCACGGTATCGTTTTAGTCGGTGCAATCGTAGTCATGGGCAGTGCAGAAACCGTACTTGAGCAAGTGATTGGCTTTATTGCAGTCGCTCTGGCATCAGGTAACGCAGTGGGTGGTTATGTAGCCACGGTACGTATGTTGGATATGTTCACTCCAAAAGAAAATAAGAAGGGTGAGGCATAATGGAATCATTATTTACATTGAATACATTGGTTCAGGTCGTCTACTTTGTCGCCGCTATTCTATTTATTATGGGCCTGAAAAAAATGAGCTCACCGGTTACTGCAACCGGCGGTATTGTTTGGGCTGGTATCGGCATGGTCGCCGCATCCCTTGTTGCTTTCCTTGAACCGGGTGTTTTTGCGAACAGTACCAATGTTATTTTAATTGTCGTTGCGATTGTGGTTGGTTCGGGTGTTGCCTACGGCACGGCGAAAAGCGTAAAGATGACCGATATGCCGCAGATGATTGCTATCTACAACGGCATGGGTGGCGGTGCGGCGGCAGCGATTGCCGCAGTGGAACTAGTGAAAATGGCGAGTGGAACCTCGTCGCATGAACTTAGTGCGACAGCTCAGGTGTTGGCGGTTATTGGCGCACTTATCGGTGCGGTGTCGTTTTCTGGTTCTGCGATTGCCTTTGCTAAGTTGCAGGGCTTGATGAATAAAACAATCCGTTTGCCTATGCACATGGTGCTTAATCTAGGCCTGTTTGTACTTACTATAATTGCAGGCATGATTATCGGCTTTGGTGATGACGTTAGTATTCAGCTAGTTATTGCCTTTTTCGTAATGGCATTGGTGTTTGGTGTGTTATTTACTACACCTATCGGCGGTGCAGACATGCCGGTGGTTATTTCACTATTTAATGCCTTCACCGGTTTGGCCGTAGCCTTTGAAGGTTTCGTATTAGGTAATTTCGCGATGATTATTGCCGGCACGGTGGTTGGTTCTGCCGGTACGCTGCTAACACAATTAATGTCAAAGGCAATGAACCGCCCAATTAGTAATATTCTATTTGCAAGCTTCGGTTCGGATGGCGGTGCTGCTGCTGAAGAAGATATCGCAGGTAGCATGAAAGAAGTGCAGGGTAGAGATGCTGCGATCATGATGGCCTATGCAGCGAAGGTGGTTATTATTCCCGGCTATGGTATGGCGGTTGCACAGGCGCAGCATAAAGTATCTGAATTAACCAAGCTGCTGGAAGCACGAGGCGTAACCGTTAAGTTTGCCATTCATCCTGTTGCAGGTCGTATGCCGGGACACATGAATGTATTGCTGGCTGAAGCGGGTATTGATTACGATAAGATTCTGGATTTAGATGAAATTAATCCAGAGTTACCAACGGTGGATGTTGCGTTGGTGATTGGTGCTAATGATGTTGTAAACCCTGTTGCGCGAACCAATCCAGATAGCCCCATTTATGGCATGCCTATATTGGATGCGGATAAGGCGAAAAACTGTATTGTGATTAAACGTGGTCGAGGCACCGGTTTCTCGGGCGTTGAAAATCATCTGTTCTATGCCGATAACACAAGCATGTTATATGGCGATGCGCAGAAAGCAGTCGGTGAATTGATCAATGGAATTAAAGAATTGCAGTAAGCAGTTTTTATAAATTTCAAATTTCACAGCGTAAAAATTAACACCCATCACTTATTCGATGGGTGTTTTCATTTTAAAGACCGCGTAAACTTCAAAGGATAATCATTTCCTGCCTATATTTTATAGGGTATTCGTTAATGACTGGGCAATAAAGCGAGTCTCGTATTATACTCAGCTAAGATAAATGACCATAAATCAAACAAATAGATAAACGTTAAGAGAACAAATCGTGCATCAACAGCCCAATAGTGAAGTACTGAACTTATCCAAGACAGGCAAAAAGTTAATGAAACAGCGTCGTTTTAGAGATGCTGAGAATGTGTTTAAGCAGGCGCTGGAGATTGAGCCAGATAATAGTTATGTACTGGTAGGTTTGGGCGATTTATTTCGCATGAGCAATGATTTTGATCGTGCAATTAGTTTTTATACCCTGTTACTTAAAAGTGATGAATCAAATGTATTCGCCTTACGCGGCATTGGGGATTGCTTTCGTGGCTTGCGTGAGCCAGAAAAAAGTATTGAATTCTGGAGTCGTTACCTGGAAATCAATCGTGGTGATGTACATGTGATGGTTCGACTGGCGGATGCATATAAAAGCCTGGATCAGGTAGATAAAGCCGAAAATATTTATATAGAGTCTATTAGTATCCAGCCAGGAGACCGTTATGCCTTAATGGGCTTAGGTAACCTTTATTATAAAAATAGAGATGATGATAAAGCGCTGGAATACTTTGAAAGATTGTTGGCGCTGGACGAGCACTACGTTGCTGTTTTGACAATGGCAGGAAATATTTATCAGCGTAGAAGTGATTACGCCAACGCCGAAAAATACTACCGTAAAGCCACTGAGTTAGAGCCTGATAATTCTTATGCCTTGTATGGTTTGGGTAACTGTCAGCGTGGTGCAGGCAATGTGGATGAGGCGATTGAGTTATGGGAGCGCATTTTAGATCGTGAGCCATACAATCAAAATATTCTCAGTCGCTTAGGTGATGCATATATTAGTCAGGATAATTTCAAGCAGGCGCGTAGTTATTATGAGCGCAGTCTGGATTTAGGTTTCGATGCATTCGCATTGATCGGTATGTCACGTGTATATCGTAATGAAAAGAACTACGTAGAAGCCGAGGCCTGTTGTAATCGCGTGTTAATGGAAAAGCCGGGTTTTGATCGGGCGATTGAAGAGTTGTCATTGGCGCTAATTGATAAAGATTTAGAAAATAAGTTAATTTAGATATGAAAATGTATAGAGCCTTTTTATTTTTAGTTTTGTTACTTAATGCTGCGTTTATACAAGCTGCAGGTGAGCCACTTAAAGTCATACTTCATATTAATGATGGCTACAAGATGACGCATTTATATAATAGTGTGCAGAATATTCGTAAGGAATTAGGTAAAGACATCGATATTAAAGTAGTTGTAAATGGTAAGGCTGTTACGCGTCTTTTAAAGTCGAATACAAAAAATGCGGAGATAGTTCAGTCGATATTAAATAAAAATGTGTCAATAGAACTGTGTCATAGTGCGATGTTAAATAATCGAGTTGATAAAAACTTATTGATTGAAGGTCTGGTTGTGCTAGAAACAGATGGCAATGTAGCGGTCCTCAATTATCAGAGACAGGGTTACATTTATATAAAAATGTAACTTTAGAACTTTCTTACATCAATTAAAAAGCCACTCAATAGAGTGGCTTTTTAATTGAGCTGTTGTTATTAGCCCTTTAGTAAAGTGCCAACGCCTTCATCGGTTAATAGCTCAAGTAACACGGCATGAGGTACGCGCCCATCAATAATGTGCGAAGTCTTAACGCCGGACTTAACGGCATCTAAAGCACAGTTTACTTTGGGTAGCATGCCACCATAAATAGTGCCATCTGCAATAAACTCATCAACCTGTTTTGCCGTTAGACCTGTTAATAAATTGTTCTGTTTGTCTAAAATACCTACTGTATTGGTTAGCAGTAATAATTTTTCAGCACCTAAAACTGTAGATAATTTTCCAGCAACCAGATCGGCATTGATATTATACGACTCACCATTTTCGCCCACCCCAATGGGTGCAATTACTGGAATAAAGTTATCTGCATCAAGCATGGAAACAACAGAAGGGTCGACAGTATCTACCTCACCGACATGACCTAGGTCTATCAGCTCTGAATTTTCATCATTCGGATCGATTTTTATTTGCATTTTTTTAGCACGAATTAAACTGCCATCTTTTCCCGTTAAACCAACTGCACGACCTCCTTGTTGGTTAATTAAGGTTACGATGCTTTTGTTAACCAGTCCGCCTAAAACCATTTCTACTATGTCCATGGTTTCAGTGTCGGTTACACGCATGCCCTGAATAAACCTGGATTCTTTTCCTACGCGTTCCAGTAGTTCCGCAATTTGCGGGCCACCGCCATGCACAATAACCGGGTTAATGCCTACCTGTTTAAGCAAAACAATATCACGTGCAAAGCCAACCTTCAGTGCATCATCCGTCATGGCGTTGCCACCATATTTAATGACAATGGTTTTACCGTTTAGCTTTTGAATATAAGGTAAGGCCTCAGAAAGAACCTCAACTATAGTACTGGCTTTATTGTTATCCATGATTCTGCTTTAATTTAAAAATTTAAATTGATGCTGCTGTCGGTAGCAAGCATTTGTTTTTTAAAATCGTCTTGTATTCTATTTAAGGTGTCTTCATTGTCGGCTTCAAAGCGAAGCACTAAACAAGGCGTAGTGTTTGATGGGCGAATAAGGCCCCAGCCTTTTGCCCATGTAACACGCATACCATCAATGGTGGAAATATTGGCATCTCCAAAATTCGCAGTTGTTTTAAATTTCTGCATAAATTTATGATGTTCACCTTCGTCGAAATTAACTTGTATTTCCGGGGTGTTATAGCTATCTGGTAAGGCCGAAAATATTTCTGAGGGCTTGCCAGGTTTTTTGCTTAAAATTTCGAGCATGCGTGCAGCGCTGTATAAGCCATCATCAAAACCATACCAACGTTCTTTAAAGAAAATATGCCCCGACATTTCACCCGCAAGTGCAGCGCCGGTTTCTTTCATTTTTGCTTTAATCAAGGAATGGCCTGTCATCCACATTAATTCTTTGCCACCCATTCTGGTTATTTCTTTACCTAAATTGTAGCTAGATTTTACGTCATAAATAATAAGTGCGCCTGGCTCACGAGATAACACATCTTCGGAATATAAAATCATTTGACGATCTGGCCAAATTACTTTTTGTGTATCATCGATTACGCCAACACGGTCACCATCGCCATCAAATGCCAGGCCCAGTTCAAGATGATTTTCTTTTATAGACGCGCAAATGTCTTGCAGGTTTTCAAGTTTACTGGGGTCCGGGTGATGATTCGGAAAAGTACCGTCTACATCACAAAATAATTCAGTAACTTCGCAGCCCAGCGCTGTAAATAATTTTGTAGCAATAACACCTGCAACACCATTGCCGCAATCCACGGCAATTTTCATTGGGCGTGCTAATTTAATATCAGACACAATACGTGCGAAATAATCGTCCAGTACACTTTGTTCGCGACAAGTTCCTGAGCCTTTATTTAAATCGCCGGACTCAATTGCAGAATGGAATGCCGTAATATCATCGCCGTATAAAGTTTTTCCCGCCATAGACATTTTAAGGCCGTTATATTCAGGCGGGTTATGACTGCCTGTTACCATAATGCCCGTGCCGGTTTTTAAATGGTGTGTAGCAAAATATAAAACAGGAGTAGGAACCATGCCGACATCTATAACATTGCATCCACCTGCATTTATGCCTTCTGTTAAAGCAACAGATAATTCTTTACTGTGTAAACGACCATCGCGGCCAATGCAGACCTCATTAACATTTTGTTTTAAACATTCGGTGGCAAAGGCCTGGCCAACTAAACGAACAGTATCTGGCGTTAAGTCAGTCGCAACAATGCCGCGGATATCATACATTTTGAAAATGGATGGATTTGTTATACTCATTAAAACTCCCAAAACTTCTATATATTTTTATATGCGTGTAACTATGATCGGCCAGATGAGCCAAAACCACCTTCACCACGATCACTGTCGCTGAATTCATCTACCATTTCAAACTCAACTTGTGCAACAGGGAGTACAACTAGTTGGGCAATACGATCAGCAACTTCAATAGTAAAGGTGGTATTGCCGCGATTCCAGCAGGATACGAAAAGTTGCCCCTGATAATCGGAATCAATTAAACCCACCAGGTTGCCCAATACAATGCCGTGTTTATGTCCCAGGCCAGAGCGCGGTAATATAGTTGCTGCATAACCAGGGTCGCTAATATGTATGGCAATACCGGTTGGAATTAATTCGGTATCACCTGGCTTGAGTGTAATAGGGGCGTCGATGCATGCGCGTAAATCCATACCCGCAGAACCGGGTGTTGCATATTCAGGTAATGGAATTTCATTGCCGATGCGGGGATCTAAAATTTTAAGTTGTAGTTTATTCATTGTTTACTTTGTCTGGTAGTGAGAGGCTAATAAATCGATTAATTGTCTGCCGAGCTGTGCTTTTCGGCTACGCTCAAATATCATTTCGTTACAGCTTGATGAGTTCTGGTCAGAGCCGGGGACTGGCCAGAAAACATGTAGGGCATTGTATTCACTATTAAAGCCGATGTCTTGTTCGGCTGATTGTTGGTCAGCTGAAAAGCCAACCTGATTCGCGGCAATCATATTGAGTTTTTTGTTGTGTAATTTTTGTTGCGCGTACTCTTTTACATTATGTGTTTCTGCGGCGAAACCCAATGTGAAAGGAGGTGCGTCGAGTGCAGCTACAGATGCCAGAATATCCACGTTGCGAGTAAGCGCAATACTCAGCTCAGCTGCAGTTTTTTTAATTTTTTCGTGTTCTGCCAGAGTCGGTCGATAATCTGCGACGGCGGCCGTTGAAATGAACACATCCTGTTCGGTAATACCCTGCATCACGGCGTCATACATTTGCTGCGCAGTTTGAACATCTATGCGCGTGCAGTGCTCGGGCGTCGGCAAATGTACGGGGCCGGCAATTAAAGTAACCGTCGCGCCTTGTTCAATAGCGGCTTCGGCAATGGAAAAACCCATGCGCCCAGAGCTACGGTTGCCAATATAGCGCACCGGATCAATCGGCTCGAAGGTTGGCCCTGCCGTAATCATTACTTTAACGCCCTGCAGTTTACCCGTGTTAAACAGTTGACTGCTGGCCAGCACGAGTTCGTCTACTTCAAGCAGTCGGCCTTCACCGGTCTCACCGCAAGCCTGGCTACCGGATGCGGGACCAAACACAGATACATTGTGGCTTTTTAATTGTTGAACATTAATCTGCGTTGAATCCGAAGACCACATGGCGTGGTTCATTGCCGGTGCAATGGCAACCTTGCTCTTGCTGGCCAGGTAAATGGCGGATAACAGGTCATCAGCGCGGCCAGAAGATAAGCGCGCGATGGTGTTGGCCGTGGCAGGGGCGATTAAAATCAGGTCAGCCCAGCGCGCCAGCTCTATATGCCCCATGGCGGCTTCGGCCTTTGGGTCGAGTAATTCAGTGTGTACGGGGTATCCAGATAGCGCCTGAAATGTCAGCGGAGTAACAAATTCAGTGGCCGCGGCTGTCATTACCACGCGCACCGTTGCACCGGCATCGCGTAAACGGCGGACTAATTCTGCACTTTTATATGCCGCGATACCGCCGCAAACTCCAAGTAGAATGTTTTTATTGTGTAATGAAGCCTTCATTGCTGTGTATTTTAGCAGAAAGCACAGCGCTGACTGCTATAGAAATTGCTAACAAATTAGTCTGTTTGGCAAAAGTTGAGGGGCAGCGTAAACTAGGTGCTCAATAAAGCAGAAAGGAATCGGCTTATGGCAATTACAGATTGGCCAATCGAACAACGTCCGCGTGAAAAATTACTCGCAAATGGCAGTGAGTCCCTAACAGATGCGGAGTTGCTGGCGATTTTTTTACGTACCGGTATTCGCGGTAAAACGGCTGTCGATTTGTCAGAAGATTTATTGCAGGGATTTTCAGGCTTACGGGCACTATTAAAAGCCGACGTGAACGCTTTTTGTGAGCACAAGGGTTTGGGCACGGCCAAGTATGCGCAGCTTCAGGCGGTGTTGGAAATGGCGCGGCGTTATTTGTTTGAAGGCTTGCAGCGCGGAGATAGTTTAACTAGCCCGCAGGAAACCAGGCAGTATCTTAGTAGTCAGCTAAGAGATTATCCGCATGAAGTCTTTGCGGTGTTATTTCTGGATCAGCGACACCGAGTCATTAGTTTTGATGAAATGTTTCGAGGCACCATCGATGGTGCGAATGTATATCCGCGCGAGGTCGTTAAAAAGGCTTTGGAGTATAATGCGGCGGCAGTCATCTTTGCGCATAATCATCCTTCGGGTGTTGCTGAGCCCAGTCAATCAGATGAACGTATAACACAGCGCTTAAAAGCGGCATTGAATCTGGTGGATATTCGTGTGCTGGATCATTTTGTTATAGGTGATGATGTGGTGTCGTTTGCGGAACGTGGTCTGTTATAAATTTTAATACGCCTGGCGTGTTTCTATGGGTAAAAAATATATTGATACGGGTAGTGAAAAATAAAAATGCATTTCATATGCGTAAAATCGTTTTAACTTAATAATAAAGCAGAGTTGTTCGTGAGTTTTTTTAATATCCAGGCCCTGGCATATTTAGATTGTGGTCCTATCAATCTGCAAATAGAAGCATCTGAAATTATTGGTTTGAATGGATCATCGGGTTCCGGCAAGTCTCGATTACTACGATCTTTGGCAGATTTAGATGAGCATACGGGTAATGTATCCCTCCAGTCGGTAGATCAGCATTCAACGAAGGCGCATATTTGGCGCTCTAAAGTTGCCTTGTTGTCGGCAGAAACCTACTGGTGGCTAGACACGGTAGACGCACATTTTAAAAACTATCCCATAGAACAAGCTGCAGAGCTGGGTTTTGTAAGTGATGTGTCCGCATGGCAGGTATCACGATTATCAAGCGGTGAAAAACAGCGTTTAGGTTTATTACGATTATTAGAAAATAATCCGGATGTCTTGTTGCTCGATGAACCTACGGCAAATCTTGATCCAGAAAATGCCCAGTTGTTTGAGGATTTCGTGACAAACTATATTTATAAACGCTCTGCCTGTGCCATATGGGTGAGTCATGATGTTGAACAGTTAAAACGCATCAGTCAGCGCCAATATAAAATGCAAAATGGTCAGTTAGTTAGTGAGGTCAAAGGGAATTAATATGTTTATTAAGTTAACAACCGTCGATTTAAGTTTGGCTGCTATTTTAGTTGTTTTGTTAGGTGTGTTAAGTGCCTATATGAAATTGGGCATCGCAAAACAGTTGTATATTGCCGCGTTAAGAACGACCGTTCAATTACTGTTAATAGGCCTGGTGTTAAAAAATATATTTGAAAGTACGCAGCCATTATTTGTACTACTTATTTGCCTTGTAATGATTTCTGTAGCGGGTTGGGAAATTCTATCCAGACAAAAAAGAAAGCTTAAAGGCTGGTGGGGATTTGGTGTTAGTGCAGGCTCATTATTTGTTTCCTCATTTTCAATCACCGTACTGTGTTTGTTCAGTGTTATCCAGGCAGACCCCTGGTATAGCCCACAATATGCAATTCCGTTATTGGGAATGTTATTGGGCAATACCATGACGGGTATTGCACTTGGTATGGATCGTTTAACACAAACGGCATGGCAGCAAAGGCCGGTTATTGAACAGCGCTTAATGCTTGGTGAAAGTGCAGATAAGGCAATATCAGATATTCGCAGTGAAGCGATGCGCGCAGGAATGATTCCTATAATAAACTCAATGGCAGCAGCGGGTTTGGTTAGTTTGCCCGGCATGATGACGGGGCAAATATTGGCAGGTGCCGAGCCGGTGGAAGCAGTAAAATATCAAATACTCATTATGTTTATGATTTCTGCGGGCACAGGTTTTGGTGTGATATCTGTTTTATGGTTAATATCAAAGCGCTTGTTTGATGATAGAGAACGACTTTGCTTTAAGCGTCTGCTTAAGCAAAGCGGGAATTAGTATTTGTTTTACATGTCACTTAAATAGGCCTTGGCCTCTTCTCCGGGATCAGGTAATCCGGATACACGCCATGCGTTTAAGCAGGTGAAAAATAAATTATGTATCCAGGTTTCATCTTTATGGAAATGGTGACAAATATTATGGATGGCTGGTGCAACACCAAAACGCGCATAATGTAAGCGCAATGCATCAATGATTTTCCAGTGATCGGCGGTAAGTATTTGTATGCCCAAATCCCGACCTAGTACAAGCGATATTTCTTTGCACCAGTTTTCGGGAGATATCAGGAAGCCCTCTTGATCAAGGTGTATCTCTGGAAGGTTTATTTTGGCTGTATTCATTTTGCTCTCCATTTTTCTACGAGTAGTAAGGGCTAAGCACAGGTCACTGATTACGGCAGGGGAGTCAGAAATATCTGCTGTTTACTAATTTCTAATTAACCAGTGATTGCAGGTAAAGTATAGTTTTATAAAAACGGGTATGACACGACAGCTTGTCCGAAACTAGCTAATAAATTAATTCTAATTACAAATGAGATGAATGTAATGAATAAAGACTCATACAGTGAAATGCTTGCAGAGGTTCAATCATTTCACGATAAGCACGATTTTAAAAACACAGGTGGCGAAGAGTTGATGTACCGAATTGCATTGATGGCAGAAGAGCTGGGAGAGATATCTGCCTGTGCAAGTAAAGGCAAGTCAGTGGAGGAGTTGGCAGAGGAGTGTGCAGATTTAATGATTTTATTGATGGGTACAGCTATTGCTCAGGATTTTGACTTGAAGCAGGCATTTTGGGATAAAATGCAAAAAATAATGCAACGCAAATCGAAAATTATAAATGGCCGTATTCGCGTGTCAGAATTTAAATAGCTTTTTATGCAGGCTGTTGAAGTGATTGACCTAGCATTCTTTGTTCGCGAATAAAAAATAATAGCTCGGCTTCCATCTCTTGCTTGTTAATATAAGGCCCCTGCTGTTTTCCTCCGCGGGTTTCGAAATACCACACGCCATTTACGTAGAAGTAACGCTCATTGCGAAAAGGTATAGTATTGTCTTCACCGGATCTGTGTTGCGGCATAATAACCTCTGTAATCATTTAGTTAGGTACTGGTTTCGATGTGTTTTTTATGGTAAAAATATTGTTAATTTAAAACAGTAAAAAACTAACATAGCTAATGTCAACATAGCATAGTATGAAAGTTAAGGCATGCCTCGTTTGAGGTATTGGAGGTGGCGGTTAAAAAAAGCAAATGGTTGAACTTTAACGTGTGTAATTATTTATAATAAATTTAATAGATTAACCTTGTTTGTTCATTTCCTCATACAGGTTAATAAATTCATTTAATTCTGCCTGCATAGCCTCTTTAGTTTCAAATGGACCTTTTTGTCCGCCGCCCCTTAACTCAAAATACCATTGGTTATTTATTTCATAGCCTCTATTGGCGCGATGCGGCTGGTTAAGGCGTTGCTGGTTGTCTTTGTCGTTGCTGCGTTTTTGAGTCATGCTCTTTCCGTTAACTAGTTGTCTAAAAATATGAAGTTGGGTTTTGCCAGTGTTTCATAGTCTTTATAGGCCATTTGTATGACTTCAAGGTGCGAGCCGGCATTAAATGCAATTTTATCATCTTCAGAAAGGCTTTCGGCAACGTATACATTCATGCCGTATAAACGGCCAAACGGTGGCATAGCACCCACTTCGCAATCTTCAAAGCGATGAGAAAATGCGGCTTCATCGGCAAGCTTTATATTATTTGTATTCAGTGTCTGACGTAATATGTCGAGGTTAACTTTGTAGTTAGCAGGCACAACCGCCATAGCGAATTCACCGTCAACATCCAGAATGACTGTTTTTGCCAGTTCGCGACTATGAATATTAATACTCTTCGCAACATCCACCGCAGTAAATGCGATTGAATGAGTTATCGAAACATACTTAATATTATTTTCATCAAGCATTTTTTTAAGCAGTGTTGATGGCATTTAAGGATCCTTAGTATCTTCAGCGTTAACCTGAGTCTATAAACTAAATGGCCTTGGAAAAGCGCTGCTGATGTTGGGTGTTATGATAGCGATCAAAGGTCATACAAATATTGCGAATGAGTAAGCGGCCTTTATCCGTTACTTTGATGGTTTGGCTGTCCACTTCAATCAAGCCATCTTCGCGCATCTCAGCCAGATTTTTTAGTTCGCTAGAAAAATAATCACCGAATACAATGTTATGTTTAGCTTCAATTGTTGAAAAATTCAAATAAAAGTGACAAATGAGCTGCATTATCACGTCGCGTCGAATTAAATCGTCCTGATCAATTTCAACCCCGCGAAATACCGCGAGTTTGCCACTGTTAATGGTGGCCTGATATTCATCTAAAGGTTTCAGGTTTTGTGAGAAGCTGTTGTGAATGGTACCAATTGAGGTTATGCCTAAACCAACTAAATCGCAGTCTGCATGTGTCGCATAACCCTGAAAATTTCGATATAACTTTCCCTGTTGTTGCGCAATGGATAATTCGTCATCTGGCTTGGCAAAGTGATCCATCCCAATATACACGTATCCCGCAGCAATTAACTGTTCGGTGCTTTCCTTGAGAATAGTCAGCTTTATTTCTGCGCCAGGCATGTCGGCTTCATTAATGCGTCTCTGTGGCTTAAACAACTCTGGCATGTGCGCATAGTTGAATAAAGAAATTCGATCGGGTGAAAGCTCAATAATACGCTCTAAGGTGACGGCAAAACTATCCACCGTTTGTAATGGCAGGCCGTAAATGAGATCGGTACTAATGGACTTAAAGCCAAATTCACGGGCGTTACTCAGAGCGCTTAAGGTTTGCTCTTCAGACTGTATACGGTTAACGGCCTTTTGTACGGCGGGATTAAAATCCTGCACGCCAAGACTCATGCGATTAAAGCCAATATCACGTAGCAGCTTAATACTCTCACGATTCACTTCGCGAGGATCTATTTCAATAGAATATTCGCCGCTATCATCGTCATGCAGATTAAAGTGCTGGCGCGTCACCTGCATTAGCTCAGTCATTTGCTGGTGACTAATAAACGTAGGTGTGCCGCCGCCCCAGTGCAACTGGTTTACCTTGCGCGAAGAGTCAAACAGCTCGGCCTGCATGGCAATTTCTTTATGCAGTGCGTGCAGGTAAGGGTCGGCCTTGCTGCGATCTTTGGTAATGACTTTATTGCAGGCGCAGTAATAGCAAATAGTGTCACAAAAGGGCAGGTGAAAATATAAGGATAAATCACGACCAGATTGATTGGATAGAGCGGCCTGAGCGCGGTAGTCCTGTTCGGTGAAATCGGCTGTAAATTGCACGGCCGTCGGGTATGAGGTATATCTGGGGCCTGCAATATCGTATTTTTTAATCAGCTCGGTATCGAATTCGATGCCGCTTGTGTTGATTTCGTTCATCTCGTTATCCGTCCTTTTTTTTCTCTCACGGGGAGTGGTAATAAATGCTCGGTACATTATAAATTGGAAAGCAGAAGAATTTGTTGATGTAGAGCAGTTGATTTGATATTTGTAGCTGAATTTGCTCGTTTATAACAGAGCTAATAGCGTATTTATGAGCGTCTTAATGTCATTTTCTGTGTGATCAGTGCGTAGCGTAATACGTAGTCGAGCCGTATTTTTTGCCACAGTAGGTGGGCGTATGGCGGCAATATGCAGGCCTTTGTCAAAAAGTTGCTGGCTGAGTTTTAGTGCCTGATCCGCGCCACCCACTAAAACAGGCTGGATCGCCGTATTTGAGGGCATGAGTGTAATGTCATTCTGTTGGGCAAGCTGTTTAAAATAACCAATATTGTGCAGCAAGGATTGTTGCCTGCTGTCGCTGTTTCTTAGAATGTTCAGGCTTGCAAGGCTTGCTGCGGCTACGGCTGCGGGCATGGCGGTGGTGTAAATGTAACTGCGTGCAGTTTGAATCAGGTACTCAATGAGGTCTTCTGAGCCGGCAACAAAGGCACCAGCCGTGCCCATTGCCTTGCCCAAAGTCGCCATATAAATGGGCACTTGCTGAGGGCTAATGGATTGATGCTCCAATGAGCCTTTGCCGTGGTCGCCTAGCACGCCAAAGCCATGCGCATCATCCAGCATTAACCAGGCCTCGTGTCGTTGGCAATGCTCAACCATGGTATTAATGTCGGCCGCGTCACCATCCATGCTGAAAACCGCATCGGAGCTAACGAGTATTTCGCTGGGCCTGGCAGAGCAGGCATTTTCTAGCTGACTTTGTAAACTGTCGTAGTCTGCATGTACATAGCGCATCAGCTTAGCGCCGCTAAGTTGTGCGGCATCCAGTAGAGACGCATGATTCAGCTTGTCTTCAATAATACTGTCACCACGCCCGCACAGACTTTGTGCAACGCCAAGGTTGGCCATATAACCGGTGGAGAATAATAGTGCGCGGGGGTAGCCACAGAAATCGGCAAGCTCTTCTTCAAGCTGCTGGTGTAATTTAGAATGGCCATTCACCAGATGAGCAGAGCCGCTGCCTACACCGTAGTCCTGAGCGGCATCAATAAAGGTTTTTTTTACATCGGGGTGATTTGCCAGAGCAAGGTAATCATTACTGCAAAAGTTTAATACCGTTTTGCCATCAATAACGATTTCACGACCTTGCGGGCTTTGTAAAATCCTGCGGCGTCGATACAGTCCTTGTTGCTGGCGCTGTTCGAGTTCCTGCCGCAGGTTTTTCATTTGCCTCAGATAACCGGTTAGTGATGACAGGCTTCGGCTTTAAACATGGGTTTATCCGAAGAATCACTGTGTTGCTCGGCCTGACTAGGTGTAATACCCAGGCGCTTAAATAAGGCAAGATCATCGTTGGCTTCGCAGTTTTCAGTGGTTAGCAGCTTGTCTCCGTAGAAAATAGAATTGGCACCCGCAAAGAAACACATGGCCTGCATTTCATCACTCATTTCATGACGGCCGGCAGACAGGCGCACCTGAGATTCAGGCATTAATAGACGCGCTACGGCAATATTGCGTACGAACTCAATGCTATCTATACCATTAGCATTAAATAACGGTGTGCCTTCAATTTGAACCAGCATGTTAATGGGTACGCTTTCTGGATGATGCGGCATATTGGCCAGCTGCTGTAGCATAGATGCGCGGTCTGTGATGCTTTCGCCCATGCCCAGGATGCCGCCACTACACACGTTTATGCCCTGGTCGCGCACATGCTTTAGTGTGTCCAGGCGATCCTGAAATGTACGTGTGGTAATAACATTACCGTAAAACTCAGGCGAGGTGTCCAGGTTATGGTTATAGTAATCCAGACCAGCCTCTTTTAGGCGCAGGCTCTGTTGTTCGGAAAGCATACCCAGGGTTACGCAGGTTTCCATGCCCAAAGACTTCACCTCGGCGATCATCTCGATAACTTTTTCAAGATTTTTATCGGTTGGGTTACGCCATGCTGCGCCCATGCAAAAACGGCTAGAGCCATTGGACCTGGCGATTTTCGCCTTTTCAATCACTTCTGTCAGTGGCAGTAAGCGCTCTCGCTCTAAACCCGTAGCGTGCTTTGAGCTTTGCGAGCAGTAGCCGCAATCTTCAGGGCAGGCGCCGGTTTTAATGCTTAATAAAGAGCTGATTTGCACTTCATTGGCGGCGTGAAATTCACGGTGCAGGCTATGTGCTTCAAATAATAAATCATTGAAGGGTTTGGCAAATAGAGATTCAATTTCTGCTATTGTCCAGTCGTGGCGGATGGCTTGAGTCATGTGTCTTAGATCTATATAGTGCAAACAGGACGTTATGATACCTGTTTTCAGGCAAAAAAGGACCAATCATGCGAGCAAAATTACCAAAGGAAGGTATGAGTGCATTATGGAAATTTCTATTTCCAGCGGGTTGCTTGCTGTGTGCAGCGCGATCTTCAGTAACAGGAAATGATTATTTATGCCGCAGCTGCCTGGATGACTTGCAATACAATTCACATGCCTGTTCTCGCTGTGCGCTACCGATGCATACGCAAGTGCCTGCGGGATTATGTGCAGAATGTTTAAAGTCGCCGCCTGCTTTCGATGGCTGCCTAAGTGCATTTATTTATGCTCAGCCACTGGAATGGATGATCCAGCAGCTAAAATTCAATGAAAAATTAAGCTACGCACCGTTGTTGTCATCGCTGATGTTGCGTTATTTACAGATGGTGCCGTGCGAAAATTTTCTCGCCGATGTGATCATTCCCATGCCCCTGCACCCAAAGCGCTTAAAACAGCGAGGCTTTAATCAATCGCTGATTTTGCTTGAGCCAGTCGCCGCTGAAATGAATATACCTGTTGATTCATCTAGCTGTATGAGAGTGCGTGATACCCCGCACCAAACAGGAAAAACCGCCAAACAGCGGCGGCAAAATATTAAGGGCGCTTTTCAGTTTGATAATCAGAAAAATTATAAGCATGTCATCATCTTTGACGATGTTATTACTACAGGCTCAAGTGTGAGTGAACTGAGTAAGGTTTTGAAGCGCTCTGGTGTCGAAGAGGTGGATGTATGGAGTCTAGCCAGAGCAGGTAAATAGAAGTATTAATTGAGGGGCTTATTAAACTGCTCTTCCTGTCGCTTAATTTTTGCCGCGTGTTTGGCGGCCATCAACACTCGAAAGCGTTTCATGTCTTCGTCGAATGATTCGATTATATAGGCCCGTTCGTTTTGCTTGTCTTCAGTAAATGAGCGATTGTTTGCCAGTTGTTTGCTAACGGAGACAACGTCTTTATGTAAATTTTCGGGTGCTTTACGGCCAGAGGCCTCAATTTGTTTGATGCGTTTCTTTACATCAGCAAGCTTTTTCTCATCATTCTTAATCAATGTCTGAGCCAGAGAAATCTGTGAGTCAACGGAATCGATACGGGCATCACGTGCAATGATTAAATCGTGCTCTACAGTGAATGTGTCAAGTAATACGCGATCACGTAATGCTGCGCGACGTTCTTCGAGTTGTTTTTTCTTATCTGCGATAACCTGTATCTTGCGCTGCAAAGCCTCGGCGCTGTACTCCTCCTCAGATTTCATTTTTTTAGATCTGTTGATGGTAACGCCCTGTTCATTTAATTCTGAATGTTCGCTACGCAGGTATTGAAAAGGTACACGATCGCCATAATGAACCTGACCAAATTCATCAACCCATTTTTTCATGCCCGCATGCGCGTAAGGTGAAAGTAAAAGGTTTAGCAATACGATGGAACCAAGAATTAGTTTGAAATTGTAGGGAGATTTAAGCAAAGAAACATACCGTTAGATTAAAAGCGTCGAGCATTAAGTATATACAGCAATTGGTAGTTTTGCTGTCGTTAGTGATTGATTTTGTGACAAAATGTCTGTCTTCTGCGGTTTGTCTTATTGTTTATCAATCATTATGTCTGTATCAGATCAAATTTTACTGCTTGCGATTTCTTTGCTGGCAAACTTCTTTTCTGCCCTTGCAGGTGGTGGCGCTGGGCTTATCCAGTTACCGGCACTTATTTTTCTCGGCTTGCCCTTTGGTTTGGCTTTGGCAACGCACAAGGTGGCAAGCGTTGCCCTGGGCGTTGGTGCGACGCTGCGCCACCTTAAATCCAATAAGCTGGAGCGCAGGTTTGCCGTATATATTTTAGTCATGGGGGTGCCCGGTGTAATTTTGGGGGCGAGTGTTATTTTGCAAATTCCCGATCGAAGCGCGCAGATTGCCTTAGGCATTTTGACTATGGGGCTGGGTATTTACTCCAGGCTGTCTCCAGATATGGGGCAGGTATTTGAGCCTAAAAATCGGCACTCAAAAGGCATGCTAATCGGTGGGGCGATGATTTTCATCATTGGCGTGTTAAATGGCTCGCTTACCTCCGGTACAGGTTTATTTGTTACCCTGTGGCTGGTGCGCTGGTTTGGTCTGGATTACAAAACCGCCGTGGCCTATACGTTAATACTGGTGGGTATTTTCTGGAATGGTAGTGGGGCGATCACGTTGAGCCTAATTGGCGATATTTACTGGCAATGGATACCGGCATTAATCTTAGGCTCGCTTATTGGGGGATATTTGGGCGCGCACTTCGCCATAATAAAGGGCAATCGAGTCATAAAAACTAGCTACGAGGTGATTACCTTTCTGGTTGGTTTAAAGCTCATCATTGGCTAGGCTCGTGCTTATTTGGAGGATGAACCTAACGTGCTTAAGATTCAGCAACACCGTATTGGGTGCGATAGAACTGCATCGCATCAAGCATTTCTTCATTGCCCTGCTCACTCAGGTATTGAATTAAATGCTTCATACCAATAATGCTGAATACTTCCAGACCGTAATCTTGCTGAATTTCCTGTACGGCGGAGCGATCACCCGTGCCTTTTTCCTGACGATCCAGCGCAATCATGACGCCAATGGATGTCCCATCATTAGCATCAATAATATCGATGGCCTCACGTATCGCCGTGCCGGCGGTAATCACATCATCTAAAATGAGTACGCGGCCCTCTAATTTGGAGCCAACAATTGAGCCTCCCTCACCATGATTTTTCGCCTCTTTACGGTTAAATGCATAAGGCACATCCAGTCCGTGATCAATTTGTAAGGCCATAGCGGTAACCGCAACCAGGGGGATGCCTTTATAGGCTGGACCAAATAAAACATCGTACTCAACGCCGCTTTCGACAATTGCCTGGGCATAACAACGGCCCATTTCAGCCAGGGCCTTACCCGTATTAAATAATCCGGCATTAAAAAAATAGGGGCTGTGGCGACCAGACTTAAGTTCAAATTCGCCAAATCGCAGTACATTGTATTGCAGTGCAAGTTCAATAAAGTTTTTTTGATAATCTTTCATAGCTACCCTGTGTTCCCCGCGGCATGTAGAATGCAAAGCCCAATTTAAATTGTTTATATGTAATGCGTATTATATCAGTTAACACCAATGGAATCCGCGCGGCCGGTAGAAAAGGTTTTTTCGACTGGTTAAAAAAGCAGGATGCCGATGTGGTGTGTATTCAGGAAACCAAGGCTCAGGTGCACCAGCTAGAAGACCCGATGTTTCATCCCGAGGGATATCATTGTCATTATCATGATGCGGAAAAAAAAGGCTATAGCGGCGTCGCGGTTTACAGTAAGCAAAAACCAAAAAAAATACATGCCGGGATTGGTATGCATGATATCGATGTAGAGGGGCGATACATCGAGGTTGAGTTTGAGAATATTAGTGTCATTTCACTGTACATGCATTCAGGTTCATCTTCGGAAGAAAGGCTGGCGTTAAAATTTGATTTTATGGGGCGCTTTATGGCGCATTTGCATAAATTAAGGCGTAAGCGACGTGAATTTGTTATTTGTGGTGACTGGAATATTGCGCATAAACAAATGGATATAAAAAACTGGCGTAATAATCAAAAAAACTCCGGCTTTCTTCCGGAGGAGCGTGACTGGATGACCAGGCTGTTTGATGAAGTGGGTTATGTAGATGCGTTTCGTGTTATTGAGCAGCAGCCACATGAATATACCTGGTGGAGTAATCGAGGGCAGGCCTGGGCGAACAACACCGGTTGGCGAATTGATTACCAGATAATTACGCCTAAACTAAAAGACACGGTACAAGCCACTCACATTTATAAAGATGAGCGATTCTCAGATCATGCGCCGTTAATTATTGATTACAATTTCACCATAGAATAATTTTTCTGGAATAATAAAAATCGAAAATCAACAGTCATTAAAAAAACAAACATGGAAAAGTGCATTTAATAAGTATCGTCATCCACGAGTTATTGCAATGCTGTTTTTGGGTTTTTCTGCCGGCTTGCCCTTGTTATTAGTGTTTGGGACTTTATCCGCGTGGTTGGCACGAAGTGGTATAGATAAAAGTACGATTGGTTTTATCAGTTGGGTGGCTTTGCTTTACGGGCTTAAGTTTGCCTGGTCGCCATTAGTTGATCGAGTACAGTTGCCCGTTTTATATAAAATGTTAGGGCAAAGAAGAAGCTGGATGTTAGTTGCGCAATGCGGCGTTATTGGTGGTTTGTTTTTAATGTCGTCGAGTAACCCCAATAGTCAGCTTAGTCTACTGATTTATGCTGCGTTACTGGTTGCCTTTTCTTCGGCAACCCAGGACATTGCAATAGATGCATGGCGTATAGAGGCAATGCCAACAGAATCGCAGGGAGCAATGTCGGGTATATATCAGATGGGTTATCGTCTTGGTATGTTATTGGCGGGTGGTGGTTCTTTTACTCTGGCGTATTATTACTCATGGCCAGCAGCGTATTCTGCAATGGCCCTGTTTATGTTAATTGGAATATTTACAACCTTACTTATCCCGGAACCCGATAGAAGTGTTTCAACCGAAACCTGGCAGCAGGAAGAAAAGGTAATCCATTTTCTGGAGAATTCAGCTCATCTACCAAATAAAGTCCAGGCTGTTTATGCGTGGATAATAGGGGCGGTAATTTGTCCATTTTCAGAGTTTTTTAAACGCAATGGTAGTTTTGCAATTACAATTTTATTGTTTATTGGACTGTTTAGAATAAGTGATATTTCCATGGGGATTATGGCGAATCCATTATATGTAGATATTGGTTACAGTGATTTACAAATTGGTTTAGTCACAAAAACAATTGGACCAATTGTGACTATTCTGGGGGCGATTTTTGGTGGCGCACTCGTCATTCTTTATGGTGTTAACCGTATTTTAATGTTGGGCGCTATTTTAGTAGTTGTAACTAATTTATTATTTATATTGGTTGCGATGAATCCACCAGACACATTTTTTCTTGCTGCGGTAATTGCCGCTGATAACCTAAGTGCAGGTATTGCCGGTTCGGCTTTTATTGCCTATTTATCAGGTTTAACCAATAAGGCGTACACCGCAACGCAATATGCCTTGTTTAGCTCCTTGATGTTATTGCCGGCAAAATTCATTGGTGGATTTTCAGGTTCAATTGTTGATGCAAATGGTTATGTCCCGTTCTTTTTTTATTCCGCAGCATTGGGGCTTCCGGCGATTATATTGATTCGGGTTTTGGCTAAGCATGAGAAACGTGAGAATGTTTCTTAGAAGAGTTAATGTTTGGTACAAGACTGACCTATATCGCAAACTGAAGTTTTAAGATTCTTCTGATGATGTGGTTTTGGGTGTTTATTTCGGGCGCACATGTAGTCATTGGCTGAACGTCTAAGTTTCGCCTGATGGCGCCTTACTTTTCTTGCAGCAGCAGAAGAAAAGTAAGCAAAAGTCTGCCGTTCCCGGTACCTTGCCCTAATTAAAAAGCTAATTAGGGTTCCCAAAAATTCTACGAATGAATATATAAGTGCTTATTATTCTATTAGTTTAAAACTTCGTTTCCGGGTCGGGTTGATGCGCCGTCCTGGCTTATCACCCCTTAAAATCACGTCCGTGTGATTTTGCCCCTCGGTAGAAATAATTTTTGGCAAGCCCATTTAGTTAATTATTATTTTGTAGGGTGGATCAAACGCAGTGGATCCACCATTGTCGCGGAATTTTTTTATTTGATTCTGCAGGAATGTTCCGGGCGCACAACGTAGTCACTGGCTTGATGTCTAAGTTTCGCCTGATGGCGCCTTACTTTTCTTTCTACAGCAGAAGAAAAGTAAGCAAAAGACTGCCGTTCCCGGTCACTTGCCCTCATCAAAAAGCAGATGAGGATTCCCGAAAATTATACGAATGAATATTGGGCGTGTTGTGTTTTGTAATCTCAATGCTTCGTTGTCGGGTCGTGTTGGTAAGCCGTCCTGGCTTATCACCACTCAAAATCACGTCCGTGTGATTTTGCCCCTGGGTAGAAATAATTTTCGGCAAGTCACAGGGAAGTTTTTCGCAAGTCCATTTGTTTAATCGTTATTCCAAAAAATATAAAACATTGTAAGTGTCTGTTTTTCGTTAATCTAAGAGATTAATTACAGTCTGACGACAAAGGCGAGCGGGCTTTTTGCTTACTTTTTTGGCTGCAGCACTAAAATGCGTGGAGCATTTTAGAACATGCACTGCATGGCCCGAAGGGTGAAAGCCAGGGATGGCTTTCATAAAAAAGTATGTCGCCAGCAGGCGAACCTTAGACATTCAGTCAGTGACTACATGTGCGCCGGAAATACTGGACCAGAACTGCTTTAGTGTTGAATCATGAAAATTCAGTACGTGAAGAACGTCGGCTTGTAATTTTTAAAAATAAACTAACCTTAAGGAAAAATCACCAACTCATAATCCGCCGTAACATTAAACTCAGGACTATCCAGTTTCTGATTGGCCTTCGCGCTAAAACCATCCAGTGCATATTCAATATCAATACAAACCGGTTTAATAATTGAGTCAATAAATTCTAACCTGCATCCATACAACGGATCATTCGCCCAGAAAACAGAATATTTCCCATTGGATTTTATAACCAGTAACTCACGTCTGTCTGTTTTAAAATAAGCATGTGAATTATTCTTTACTGTGGATACAGAAAACGTATATTGTGGCTTGTCCGAAAATTCAGCTGGTTGAAAAAAACCAGCAATAAAAATATACGCAATGCCAATAACCGATAAGGCTATACACAGTTTAATGGCGACACGGAGTAATAAACGTTTTTCTATCATGGTTCTATTTATTGTAAATGTTGTAAGATAGCGCAATGCCTGAATTCACTACATTGCCGCCGCTGTCATTATATATACATCTACCATGGTGCGTAAAAAAATGCCCGTATTGTGACTTTAATTCCCATACCTACGATTCTGGCCTGCCAGAAGCTGAATATGTTAGCGCTTTAATTGCAGACCTGGAATCTCAATTGCCGAGTATTTGGGGTAGAAAAGTTATCTCTGTTTTTATTGGTGGTGGCACACCCAGTTTGTTCTCCGCAGAATCTATTCACAAAATAATTAGCACCGTGCGCAGTCATTTAAACTGTTTGCCGAATATGGAAATTACCATGGAGGCGAATCCGGGTACGGTCGAGCAGGAAAAATTTAATGGGTTTTATGCCGCGGGAATTAACCGATTGTCGATTGGTGTGCAAAGCTTCTCTGATGAAAAGCTCAAGGCATTGGGGCGAATTCACAATGCCGGTGAAGCGCATAATGCCGTTGCTGTGGCTCGCAAGGCAGGCTTCGAAAATATTAATCTGGATTTAATGTTTGGCTTGCCGGGGCAAAGTGTTGCAGAAGGACTGGCTGATTTGCAGCAGGCGATTGATCTGGCGCCACAGCATATCTCCTGGTATCAGTTGACGATTGAGCCAAATACAGAATTTTACAGCAAGCCACCGACGACTCCAGAAGATGAGGATGTATGGGAGCTACAACAACAAGGGCAGGCCTTACTGGCAAGTGCCGGTTATCTGCAATATGAAGTGTCGGCGTATGCAAAGTCCAATCAGCAGTGTCTGCATAATTTAAATTACTGGCAATTTGGCGATTACCTCGCCATAGGCGCGGGTGCACACGGTAAAATTAGTCGCAGCGATAATAGCGAAATAAAACGTTACTGGCAGTTGCGCCAGCCGAAGGCCTATATGCAGGCCGCTGTGGCTGAAAAAACCTCCGCTTCCGAGGTGCTGGAAGAGCAGCAAATCGTCTTTGAGTTTATGCTCAATGCATTGCGCCTAAAGCAGGGCTTCGATATTGCCACATTTATCAGCCACACCGGCTTATCAGCAGGGCTAATTGCGCAGACCTGTGAGCAAGCGGTGCAAGATGGCATGTTGGAGAAAAAAGACGGGGGCTTTGCCGCGACCGATCACGGCTATTTATTTTTAAACGATTTAATAAACCGTTTTTCCTAAGCGTATTTCCGCCTGGAAAACCGCAGACTTATTTCTTTGCCGATGGGTTCATGATTTCATTCAATAGCTTTTCCTGATCTGCGGCACGCTGATTCATCTGGTCTTTCAGGCCCTTGGTGTCATCCATTAAGCCTTTTATGCCCTCGGGTGAATACACACTGCCAATGCGGGCTACGCGCGACTGTTGTACAGGCTCTTCTTTTGCTGCCACCTGTTTTTGTGCCTGCATAATATTGGTATTGGAATGGATCGTCTTCTTCTCGTACTGCCCTTGTCCCGTGGGTGGAGTTCCGCCGTAGTGCGTCACGCCGTCAGAATCGGTCCACTGGTAAACCGTTACGTCCTTGTCTAAAACCGCATTACCAAGGTCTTTCAGACCTTCAGCGGCTCCGCTGGAAGGGGCGTTATTAAAGCCTGGAATACCGCCCATATTCTTCATCATATATTGGCTGGCGAATAATATTATTCCCAATGTAAAAAGCATGCTAACCAGCATTTTCATGCGTTATCTCCTGGTAAATTCGGCATAAAATCCATTGTTCTCTGGTGTATTTGGTGTGCAGCGTAAGAATAGCATGAAAATACCGGCTATTTCTTCTTGCTGATACAGAACGAAGCGAGTATTATACGCGGCTCTTTACAGTATTCAGACATTGAGGACTCAAAAATGAGGCCAGGTATACACCCAGATTATCATGACATTTCAGTAAGCTGCAGTTGTGGTAACGCATTCGTAACGCGTTCTACATACAGCAAAGAAGCACTTTCAGTTGAAGTTTGCTCTGCATGTCATCCGTTTTACACTGGTAAGCAGAAGGTTATGGATTCTGCAGGTCAGATTGATAAATTCCGTAAGCGTTTTGGTGGCCAAAAATAATTTTTTGCTAACCATGTACGACTTACAAAAAAAGGCGCTAATTTTCAGCGCCTTTTTTTGTGTCTGTTTTTCGTTAAACGCCTATGCCAGCGAGTGCCCGCCCCGGCATATAGATGAGTCCGCGCGCGTAGATTATGTTTACGATGGCGATACGTTACGCCTTGAAGATGGTCGTAAGGTGCGTTTAATTGGTATAGATACGCCTGAGGTATTTAGCAAAAAGCGCTACATTCCCAGTGAAATAAAGGCCAGTGGGCAGCGCGCACGAGCTGCGTTGCAAGAGCAGTTAAACAAGACAGAAATGCTCATTGGTCTGGATTATGGACAACAACGATTAGACCGATATGGACGAACCCTGGCGCATGTTTTTACGCCGCAGGGTGTTAACTTGCAAGCCCAGCTTATTAAACAGGGATATGCTATTGCATATACAACGCCGCCGAATGATCGGTTGGGTGATTGCTATCAACAACAAGAGGCATTGGCGCGTCAGGCAAAGCGGGGCATTTGGCAGCTGGCGCAATACCAGCTTCAGGATGTCAGGCAATTGCATCTGGCAAAAAAAGATTTGCAGCAAGGTTTTCGGCGCTTACAGGGGCGAGTAACTCAGTTTAAAAAAAGTGCCTCGCGTATTACACTAGTTGTAGATGATATATTGAATGTTCATATTTATAAAAAAGACTGGCCTAATTTTAGTCTGTATAGCTTGAATGCTTTGCAGGGCAAAAACATTCATATACGTGGCTGGTTGCGTAAGAATAAGCAGAATTATCATATGAATTTACGCCACCCCGATGCGCTTACAGAAGATCGTAAAGCAAATTGATGCGCCTCAAAGCGGTGGAACTAATAGATGTTTAATCGATGCAAGCGTGTTAATTTGCTGCATCGCAAATAAATTTACACAGTGGCTAAAAAATGAACGAAGAAGATAAAAAACGTGCGCTTGATTATCACCGTTTTCCATCACCTGGAAAAATAGCCACCGATATTACCAAGCCTTGTAATAGCCAGGATGACTTATCGCTGGCTTACACTCCCGGTGTTGCCGAGCCTGTAAAGGCGATTGCCGAAAATCCTGAAGATGCCTATCTCTACACCGCCAAAGGAAACCTGGTGGGTGTTATTACCAATGGAACCGCCGTTCTGGGCTTAGGCAATGTTGGCGCACTCGCTAGCAAGCCGGTTATGGAAGGTAAGGCGGTGTTGTTTAAACGCTTTGCCAATATCGATGTGTTTGATATTGAAGTGAACGCCGCAATACCCAAAGATTTTATTGATACAGTCGTGCGTATCGCACCCACATTTGGTGGCATTAATTTAGAAGATATAAAGGCACCGGAGTGTTTTGAAATAGAGCGCACACTCGACAGTATGCTGGATATCCCGGTGTTTCATGATGATCAACACGGCACGGCCATTATTATTGCAGCCGGTTTATTGAATGCATTAGAGCTGCAGGAAAAAGATTTAAGTACGGCAAAAATTGTATGTATGGGCGCAGGTGCAGCGGGCATCGCATCGATGCGCTTGTTAGTTGGTTTGGGTGCACATAAAGAAAACATGATACTGCTCGACCGAAAAGGTGTAATTCATACCGAACGAGATGATTTAAATATTTACAAAGCAGAATTTGCCGTATGTACCGAGCGACGCACGCCGTTGGATGCAATGCAGGGCGCAGATGTGTTTATTGGTGTATCGGGTGCTGATTTGGTTTCAGTTGAAATGATTAAAGCAATGGCGCCAAAGCCCGTTGTTTTTGCGCTGTCGAATCCCAACCCGGAAATTAATCCTGACCTTGCAAATCAGGCACGCGATGATTTAATTATGGCAACGGGCAGAAGTGATTATCCCAATCAGGTTAATAATGTTTTAGGTTTTCCGTATATTTTTCGTGGAGCAATGGATGCCGGTGCTACGACGATTACACAGGAAATGCATATCGCCGCAGTACATGAAATAAGAAACCTCGCAAAAGATCCCGTACCCAAGTCGGTGATGCATGCCTATGGTCTGGATAAAATGGAATTCGGTGCCGATTATATTATTCCCAAGCCAGTCGATCCGCGTTTAATTGAACGCGTTCCAGCAGCCGTTAAGCAGGCGGCAATTGATAGTGGTGTTGCCAGGCATACGTTTGATTAACTGCTAGACTTTAAGCAGGTAATAAATCTAACCGCATACCTGTTATGCGGTTTTTTGTTTAAAGGGAGTCAGTATGAAAAAAATTACAGTCGTTGGCGCGGGGCGTGTCGGTGAATCCACTGCGCAATTTATTGCCTCAAAAGATATGTGTCGCGAAATAGTATTAATTGATATTCGTGAAGGCGCAGCAGAAGGCGCCGCTCTGGATATTCAGCAAGATGCCCCGCTATTTCAATTTGATACCCGGCTTAAGGGCGGCACTAATCATGCGCTAATGGCCGATTCCGATTTGATTATTGTTACCGCCGGGGTGCCCAGAAAACCCGGCATGTCACGATCAGATGTATTAGAAATTAATGTACGGGTAATCGATGAAATCATCGCAAGCGTATTGAAATATGCACCCAACAGTAAAATGTTAATTGTCTCCAATCCGGTGGATATACTCACCTATCGCGCATGGAAAAAAACCGGCTGGGAGCGTAGCCGAATTATGGGACAGGCTGGCGTACTGGATGCAACACGCATGGCAAGTTTTATCGCCATGGAAACCGGCTACTCAGCTCTGGATATAGATGCCATGGTAATGGGTGGGCATGGTGACTCTATGGTGCCGATGATGCGTTATACAACCATCTCGGGTATCCCTGTAAGCAACTTCCTCGATAAAAAAACCATTGATGACATCATTTTGCGTACGCGTAACGGGGGTGCAGAAATATTAGCGCTACGCCAAAATAGTAGTGCCTATGATGCACCGGCCGCGGCCATTGCTTCCATGGTAGATGCCATGGTGCATGACCGGAGGCGTATATTGCCTACAGTCGCTATCTTAGATAGTGAATATGGCTGCAGTGATCTGGCCATTGGCGTGCCGTGCGTGCTAGGCAAGGACGGTATGGAAAAGGTATTGTGTTTAGACCTGGATGCGCAGGAACAGGCTGATTTTAATCAGTCTGTGAGCGCTGTGCGCAAAGATATAGAAACCTTGTCGAGACTATAAATAGCGTAAGACACGAGAATAAAAAATAAACAAGAATCGTTGCAGCCACTACGTTAAAATGCAGTCATGAATAAACGCGCCTATTTAATTGATTCCAGTATTTATATTTTTCGTGGTTGGCATGTGTTTGATGACTCAATTACAGATATTGATGGCAATCCAACCAATGCCGTTTATGGCTTCACCGAATTTTTATATCAGGTTTTTCAACAAAAAGAACCAGAATACATTGCCTGTGCATTTGATGCGCACCAGACAAATTCATATCGTCGTGAAATTTATCCCGAATACAAGGCCAATCGTCCTCCCGCACCAGAAGAGCTGATTACACAATTTAGATACTGCCGTGAGTTTTGTCGTGTAATGGGCATCCCCGAGTTTGGCAGTAATCGCTTTGAAGCCGATGACATCGTTGGCACACTTTCCAGTCGATTAAGAAGCGAAGACTTTGACGTCACCATTATTAGTGCAGATAAAGACTTAACCCAGTTGGTGTTAGGCGAGAGAGATGCGTGGTGGGATTATGCACGTAGTAATGTGTTGAACAGCAAAGGCGTAGAAAAACATTTTGGTGTTAAGCCTGAATTAATTGCAGACTTGTTAGCTTTGGCAGGAGATAAGGTCGATAATATTCCCGGCATTCCTGGTGTAGGCTATAAAATGGCCTCTAACCTGTTGAGCAAGTATGAAGGAGTAGAGGCGGTTTTAGAAAACATAGAAAATATCTCTAAAATGAAATTTCGTGGCTCAGCAAGAATTCAGAGTCTGGTGGAAGACCATAAAGACTTATTACCCACGAATAAACGCTTAACTGAAATTGTCACAGATGCCATCTTTGACGATCACGAAAAATCAATTCGTTGGCAGGGAATACCAGACGAAGACGAGTTTCATAAATTATTCGATCAATTAAATGTAAGCGATCAACGCCGCGAGAGATGGCTGGCCTTGTACTAATGTCCAGGCTTATTGTTTTTAATAAACCCTATGGTGTTATTTGCCAGTTTAGCGAGCATGAAAAACATCCGTCATTAGCCGAGTACATTGATATAAAAGATGTGTACGCAGCGGGCAGGCTGGATCATGATTCGGAAGGCCTATTGCTATTAACCGATGATGGGAAGTTACAAAATAAAATTGCCAGCCCAAAAAATAAAATGCAAAAAACCTATTGGGTGCAAGTGGATAAAGAAATTACACAGCAAGCAATAGAGCAGCTAAAGAAAGGCGTAAAATTAAAAGATGGTTTAACAAAGCCCGCGCAAGCCAAAATTATTTCACAGCCAGAAAAATTGTGGCCGAGAAATCCTCCAGTGAGGTTTCGTAAAGAAATTCCAACCAGCTGGCTGGAACTGACGATCAGTGAGGGGCGTAATCGTCAGGTGCGCAGGATGACCGCAGCGGTTGGTTTTCCTACGCTGCGGTTAATTCGTTGCCGAATTGGTGACTGGAAATTAAATGAACTTCAGCCGGGTGAGTTTGTTGTGTTGGATGTATAGGGTTTATTTTAATAAGTAGTTTTTTGCTCGAGCATTACGTCAGTTTTTTGTAGGGTGGATCAAGCAACGCGGATCCACCAGATGCTGAGGTTTAGTTTTTTCTCTGCAACATCAGTTTTCACAGGCTCAACCATAGTCGCACACTGAAGTTTTAAGGTTCGCCTGCTGGCGACAACTTTTTTATGAAAGCCATCCCTGGCTTTCACCCTTCGGGCCATGCAG
>CAWUSX010000041.1:0-5298 GCA_963924875.1 uncultured Gammaproteobacteria bacterium | reverse complement strand
CAGATCGTAAGTCAGCGAAAGCCGCGCAACTGTTAGCGAAAAAAGGCTTTGCTGACGTGCATATTGCAAGAATGGGTATGACGGACTGGATTAAAAATAATTACCCGACAGAGAAATAATTGAATGAAAAATAGTCAGGAGATTTATAGCGATGAACAATAAAAAATTACAAAATATCTGCCCATCTGAAAATTAAAATCATCAGATTGAAAGATTAAAAGATTAAAAGATTAAAAGATTAAAAGATTAAAATCATCATTAGGTAAAACGATATTTCTTATAGAAAGGAGATAATCATGAATATTCTTATTATTCTAAATGATCCGCCCTATGGCACTGAGCGCAGCTATAACGGTTTGCGTAGCGTACTGCCAAGGCATTGGCTAGTGTGGATGTTAACGTAAATGTTTTTCTACTGGCCGATTCTGTCGTCTGTGCCAAACACGGGCAGAAAGTGCCCGAGGGATTTTACAACCTGGAATTGATGCTCAAGTCAGTTATGCGTACGGGCGAGGTGCTGTTGTGTGGTACCTGCATGGATGCTCGTGGACTAAAAGATGAAGAACTCATCGAAGGTGTGCAACGCAGCACTATGAAAGAACTTGCAGAAAAAACTCTGCTGGCTGACAAAGTGCTGGTATTTTGATACAGGAGATAAAACCATTTCTAGCGTTACTATTGTGATACAAAACCGACCTTATCAACCAGACAATAAGGCATGGCACTGGATGATTGCGCTATAGATGAATCCACCTTACTTGATAGTATAGAAAGAGGCTCAATGAAAGCGCTGGCAAACTGGGTAAAAAATAGTGATCAGGTAATGATTTTCTAATATTAAACCATTACTTTCTCTCCCCCTCTGAGAAAAATTCATGTGATGTTGTGTTTTATTTTATGACACATCACTTATTGTTATTTTAAATCAGAGACTGTTATGGCTAGTGAAAAAATCATCACCTACCAACCCCGTAACCGGGAGAGTTCGCAGCAAGATTTATTGCCATCGCGCTATAGTCTGCCGATACAAATATTTAGTATGCTGGCTTTTACTCTGGCATTTGTCGGCTGGTTAAATGAATCCTGGTTGATGTGGTTTGAAAATCCCATCTGGTTAAACCGTTATACAGAATACGGCATCATTTTAGGTTTTGGCATCTGGCGCATTGTTGCAGAAAAAAATGCTTACACCCGAAAGCGTTTAATTATTCTGGTTTTTATGGTCACTGTTTTCTGGTGGCTGATCCCGTGGATTTATCCTGTTTATGAACCCTACGTAGGTTTTCTCTGGGCGCAGCCTGTTTTTCCTTCCCTGCATGTTCCCGGAACAATTACATTCTTTTTAATTCTCGCTGCTGTATTTTTATTTGGCAGACGTGTTATCTGTGGTTTTAATTGTCCCTGTGTCGGTATCCGCGAAACGGTAGGTTTTGCTTTTAGAGATCGTACGCTACGTTCTAACTGGACCTGGGCACTACGCCATAGCAAATGGATATTTTTCAGTTATTACGTGGGCGTTATGGTCGTTACACAATTTCCTCCTAATTCATGGACGGTCAGTTTTGTCGGTGGTTTTTATCTTGTTGTAGCGATGACTTATTTCGGTAGTTTTTTTCTTGCTCCTTTAGTGGGTAACCGGTTTTATTGTCGCTACCTCTGCCCTTACGGTGCAACGTTTGGACTATTGAATCATGCGGGTTTTTACGGCATTAAAATGGACACGGAAAAATGCATCGACTGTCAGCGTTGTGAACAGGTTTGTGATATGGGGATTCCTGTTTGGCGACAGGGAAAAGACGCCGGTCGGGTTACCGCACTGGAAGATTGCATGGGTTGCGCACGCTGTGTGGTGTCCTGTCCTACCGATGCACTGGAAATTACCGATGTGCGAAATGTGTTTAAAAAATCACTGGTGCAAAATGCCAGTTATCTATTAAAACGCAAACCATTACAGGACGCTGGACGTCAGGAGGCCAATGGACGTTCACCTTCTAAACGTGTGGATGACTGGTCAGAAATCACTAAAAAACCTTCACTGATCATGATTCAGGAACAGGCCAGTCGATGTCTGGATTGTGGTCTTCCCGGATGCAGCAATGCATGCCCTTTAAACAACCGCATCCCTGAGTGGCTGGAACAAGTAGCTTTCGGCAATATACAACAGGCAGCTGAGATTGCCCAGAGCACCAGCAATTTGCCGGAAATATGCGGCAGCGTTTGCCCACAATATCGTTTATGTGAAGGCGCATGTACTAAAGCTAAAGAACCCGGTGGTGCAGTAACCATTGGCGCGATTGAGCGTTATCTGGTGAATGAAGCCCTGAATGAAGTAGTGGATAATAAATGGCGGACTCTGAATACAATTCATAGCAATGGAAAACATGTTGCGATTATTGGTGCAGGCCCCGCAGGTCTTGCCTGTGCTGATGAGCTTAGTAAGGAAGGCTGTGAAGTTACGGTATTCGACAGAAATAATAAAATAGGGGGATTGATGGAAACCGGTATTCCCTCATTCAAACTCGACAAAACTTTTCTATCTCGTCGTCTGGAAATTCTTCAAAAGCAAGGCATCCGGTTTAACTTAGGTAAAGAAATTAATGAAGCTGACTGGCAACAAATAAATAATCGTTTCGATGCCATATTCCTGGCTACCGGTGCACAGACCTCGCGTGATTTACAACTACCCGGTCAGCATTTTGAAGGCGTTACCGATGCACTGACTTACTTGCATCAGGTTAATCAGCATAAAAACAATAATCTCATGGCGGGCAAACACGTGCTGGTTATTGGTGGTGGCGATAGCGCCATGGATTGTGCGCGTTCTGCTATTCGCCAGAATGCAGCAGAAGTCACCGTCGTTTATCGGGGTAATGAACAGGCGATGCGTGCTACGCCAAAAGAAAAACAGGCGGCCTGGGAAGAAGGCGTGCGTCTGCTTCTGGAATATGCACCGATACAGGTAATCGGTGATGACCATGTTACGGCTGTGCGGTTTGATAAGGTAGTTAGTGGACAGGAGACCATTCAATGTGATGCCGTTATTTTTGCGGTAGGTCAGATGAACAGACCACCAAAATGGCTGACACAACAGGATATAAAAACAAATGAGCAAGGCATCATTATTGTGGATGACAATGGCCAAACATCTAACCCAAAAATTTATGCTGGTGGAGATAATACCAATGGCCCGGATCTTGTGGTCACTGCAATTTCGTCAGGTCGAATTGCAGCAAAAGGTATTTTAAAAAACTTCAGACCAATTGAGAAAATTAAAACAAAACTCAAACAGAAAACTATCATTAATGAACCACAAGCACTTAGTACAGTGAATTTCCAAACAGGAGAGAATTTATGAAAATAATATTATTTATTTTTTCCATTCTCTTTACTTCAAATATTTTTGCTCATCACAGTAAAGATCACATGATCTTATTAGAAAGTGCTGATCAGGTTATCAAGAACACACAACAGGGTAATGGCGGAGGCCTGTTCTGGTTATTTTACACTGGGATTTTTATTCTACTATTACTGGGTTTCGTTCGTTGGTGGAAGAATCGCTCATGAAAACGCATAAAAATAACAATATAAATAAAAAAGTAAGATACATATGGATACCCATTATGATTTCAATCATTCTGGTGCCACTTGGTTTTTATTATGTCAACTGGAGTAAGAGTGGTGAAGGTGCCGGTTTATATTCACGAGACTGGATTCCAGATGCCATTTTTGCCTACTGGAATCCAGATGATTTTTATCAATCGGTAAAATCGGTTGTGGGTGTTTTTAAAGGTGAAGATTGTATTAGTTGCCACCAGGGTGTCACGCCCGGAATCGTAAAAGACTGGCAGGCATCACGGCATTCTAAAGCAGATAAAAAAGTATACTGTAATGATTGTCATGGAAATGATCATGAAAACTTACATCTACCCACACCAAATATTTGTGCCACTTGTCATACGGAACAACATCAACAGTTTGAAGATGAAAAACGCTTTGGTTTTCCCAGCCATGCTTTGGCCATGGAGCGTGCACTGGATGCCAAACATTTTGTCGATAAACCCAAAGCCGAAGTAACCGCCTGTTTGCAATGTCATTCAGTAGCGACTAAATGTGACTCCTGTCATAGCCGGCATAAATTCAGTGCGGCCGAAGCCCGCCGCCCCGAAGCCTGTATTACATGTCACAGTGGCCCTCCCCACCCTGATGATGAAACCTATTTTAATTCTGCTCATGGTCAGCTTTATCTTAAAGAGGGTGAAAACTGGGACTGGAGCAAACCCCTTAAAAAAGGCAACTACCCTGCCCCTACCTGCGCTTATTGTCATATGGATGAAGGCAAACATCAGGTAGCGGATAAGTCTATCTGGAAATTTGGCCTTAAACAAATTAACCCCTTAAGCTCGGGTAATGAAATTAAGCGCAATAAATGGATAAAATTATGCAGCGATTGCCATGATGCGGACTGGTCAGCACAGCAACTTAAAGCGATGGATGCGGAGCGCAAAAGAACCTGGAAAAAACTGTATCAAGCCGAAGCTATTCTCAAAGATCTACGCGCCAGTGATAGCCTGTATCCGTCAGCAGATCAACGTCCAGCCTATCCGGGTGATACCGAAAACAGTTTATTTAAGCGTGAACGTATTGGTTTTTTTGAAGGACAGGCATCTGCTTTTTATAATGTATCACCCATAGAGCGTGACTACTTTGAAATGTGGTATTTCGAAAATCTGGGTGCCTATAAGGGTTCTGCTCATGGCGATAGTTCGTTTGTTAACAAATGGCATGAGGCCATGGACAAGAGTCTGAAAGACATAACACACAAAGCAGAAAAGCTGCAGGCATTGAGTAAAATAAAAACGCATGAGACCACTATAAAAGATATCTGGCATAAGGGTGAATACACCGATTTTAATCGGGAGCAAAACTAATGCATACCCGATTATTCAAAAAATATTTTTTTGCTTTTATTTTAGGTGTTATCAGCATTCCAATACACGCTGCCAATAAAACAATTCCAACAGGAATTATTGAAAATAAAGCCTGTATTGAATGTCATGAAAAAAATAATCCTCAGCTGATAAATGACTGGCAAATTAGTATTCATGCCAGTACGCAACCTGTGACTGACTGTATTGCCTGCCACGGAAAACTCCACCTGGAAGCAGCCAGTCATGCACGTCATGACTCAATTTGTATCGATTGCCACGGAGGCAAAAAAGCACCCGTAGTACACAGCTATAGCAGTTCGAAACATGGCATCATTATGCAGCTGGAAAAAAACAGCTATGACTGGCAACA
>CAWUSX010000040.1:0-10484 GCA_963924875.1 uncultured Gammaproteobacteria bacterium | reverse complement strand
CGGTGTTTTTCTTTAAAAGAGGGAGTGTGAATAGTTTTATTTATGATCGTATAAGTGTTTTTAAATGAGGGTGGTTAGTTTCATATTGGCTTACTCAAATGGTTGTTTTGATGATGCTTCATTGTGAATTATTTTAACATTATCAGAGGCTTAACTTAATGGCATTAACTCAGACCCTAATATATTTTATCGGGGGAACATCAACCTGCCCCGCGTTTTTAACAAAAAAAGGCTACAGACCAAAATCTGTAACCATTTTAAAACGGCCTATGCTGATAAAGTGAATCTACATAAACGGTTTATTCACTAATTTACATAGCTGGTTCTGTGATTGCATTCATCTGCAAGGTAACCGCTGTCTGAGCCATCAATCTGCCATTGACGGATGCACCAGTGTTCACAGAGATCAAGGTCTTGCCCAGAACTACGCCTTCAAAATGCGAATTGGTTCCTATCGTCACTGAACCCGCAACCTGCCAGAAAATGTTTTTAGCTAAGGCACCGCCCGCTAAAGTCACTCGTGTAGCATTTGCTTCGGTCAGTGTACCTGCGACCTGGAAAATCCAGACATCATTCGGACCACCGGAAAGAGTGACGTCCTTCGAAATATTCACATCCGTAGACCACTTATGCAGACCAGGAGCAATCGTCAAGCCGCCAATTTCACCGGCACCCATTTCATTGGAATCCGGTGAAGTACGACCTGCGGCGTCAAGATAGGCAAAACCCATATCACCGACAGCCGACGACAGTGTGCTGGGTGAGTTGACTGCGCAAGGTAAAGGGCCTGCCGCATCAACAGTGAATACAGTGCCTGTCACTTCATTGCAAGAGAGAAGCAGCGCTGCACCGGTAATGGGGCTGGTTCCAACATCCCCAACAATCGCGGAACGATAGACATCAGTAATGCCTGATTGACTTAGAATTGTGAACGTAGATGCACTGCCGAGTGATACAGGCGCCTGATAGGAATTTGCATATGCATTACCCGCCAGGACTGTGGGCAAAAGCATAGCCAGTAATAGCTTTTTTGAATAATTATTAGATATGTTCATAAATGGTTCTCTCCAAGGGATATAAAACTTCTGTTAAGTTATCGTAAACACAATTGCTTACCACTGTTCGTACTATAGGGAGTGGCAGTATCTGCTTCAGTTCGATAACACACGTAGGAGGCTTTCAGGGACAGGTCTTTCAATAAGTGTGAGTGAGTTCATGAAACCGAGGATGCATCAATTTTTGGGGTCGGAGTCAAATGAAAGTGAATTAGGTTGTAGGTGTTATATCGTTGCTTAAGCTAAAAGAGTAAGGAATTTGACTCCGACCCCGTGAATTACCCCGTGAATTAAAATAGCAACTCAATTTGGCAACCTGGCTCGCATCAAATAATTACTATCGGTAGCAAACCAAATCGACTTGCGCTTTGCATCGTACACCATATGCCGTACAGAACCGGTGACGCCGGGGATGGCGGTGCTACTAAAAAACTTCTCCGACTTAGGATCAAAACCGACAAAGTGATTTGGCTCTGCATACGTTTGCACAAACCAGATGCGCCCATCATTCGCCAGTGCAGGATCACGCGGCTGCGTGTTTGACCAGGACACCTGCCATTGCTCTATTTCAATGGGTTTATTCTGCGCACCTGCTGGAGCAATTGCGCACAGTAGTAGCAAACTTAATAATATACGCTGCATTATTTTCTCCCTCTGGCTCATGGTTTTTGTATCAACCATGAGTGGCTATGGCCGGTTCCATCTTATGCGTATTAAGAGGCCTTTTGCCAATTAAATGGTGTGAACGGAGTGTCTACTGGTGTGTTGGCAAAATGGTTGGTGTAGTTCGACATTACTTTTTGCGCGACGCCAAGAATAACCTCTAGAATCTGCCGTTTGTTAAATCCGGCATCCAGAAATGCCTGTATCTCTTTGTCATCTACGTCGCCACGATTACGCACCACGCTGAGGGTAAATGTACGCAGTGCTTCCAAATGTGCATCAGGAAGCGGCGTTTCATTACGCAACGCATTTGTGATTTCATCGCTAACACCCATGTTGTTAGCAATCCAGCTATGCGCAGGGACGCAGTAGTGGCAGTTATGTTCTACGTTGACTGCCTGCCAGATAACGGTGAGCTCATCTTTGTTAAAGCTGGAATTCATAAAAAGATTACCCACTACCTTGTAGGCCTCGAGTAATCCCGGTGCTTCCGCCATAACCGCAGACAGGCCCGCTATCATTCCGTAGGCCTGCTGCTGTTCGGCGAGCAGAGGCTTGCTTTCTTCAGGTGCGCTTTCTTCAGTGTGCAAGGTGAAATCAGTCATTGGTTTTCCTCATGGTGTGTTGGTTTGATTGGTTCGGTTTAATAGTTTGTACCAGTTGGTATAGACTAGATCTGTTTAGACCGATTAGTCAACACTATTCAATAAAATATTTTATTGAGACATCGGCTTAATAAATTCAGAATTACAACTAAGTATTAATATTCAATATCTTATGGAGTTATTGTGGTGTTTTAAATTTTTTTGCTGGTTGATAAATTTAAGTCATTGTTTGTAATGATCGGTCTATTTGTGTTATAAATTAAACGCTGGTATTAGAAAATTAAATTTTAAGAGAGAACGGGAATGCCCTGGGAAAAGTCATTTAATGTAGACACAGCCATCGATGATGCCATGCAGGTATTTTGGAATAAGGGATTTGAACAAACCTCTATAACGGATTTGCTGGCAGGCACGGGATTAAACAAAGGCAGCCTCTACAACGCCTTTGGTGGTAAGCAGCAATTATTCGTTAAGGCACTGCAAAAGTACGACGAGGAACGTCATGCCATGTTTGCCAGGCTGGAAGCATTGGACGATCCACAACAGGCCATAGGTAAACTCTTCGATAATATTGTGGCGACAACCGTGGCTGATAGGGAGCACAAGGGGTGCTTTTTATTCAATACCGCCTTACAGATAAATATGCACGGTGAAGAGGTGAGTGGCATTGTTACTAAGGGCGTAAAAGAGATCGAAGCATTTTTTCGACGCAGTATTGAAGTTGGTCAGGCACGCGGGCAGATACCCAAAGAGCTGATTGCAGAAGACACAGCTAAGGCGTTATTGGCGATGACGGTAGGCATTCGCTTGCTGGGTCGAGGCGTGTTTACAGAGGCATCGCTGCGCACCATCGCCGATCAGGCAAAACGACTGATCGCCTGAGCGACTTGTTGTTTATTAAGAGGTGAGTACGATGGTCGCACAATTAGAACAAAAATCATTTTACGATGTGGCGCAGTATCCTTCTGCATTGCTACAGATAGAAGGCAATAGTGTACGGGTTCCTGTGACATACCATAAATCTTGGGATGATGGCTTCGGTGCCAGAGGCTGGAAAATAAACGCCACAATCGGCGATCCTCAAATCATTGCCAGCACACGTGAGACAGGGCAGCGTATTAATACCTCCGTATTTATACACGATATTCTCGATCACTTTCTTTCGGGTTTTGGTGTTAGTGGTCATCGCAGCGAAGCCATGGCATTAATACAGCTATCAAAACGAACCGCTTCAAGTCCTGCGGCAGATTATGAGCAGATGGTAAGAGAAGATATTTTAAATGGCCGAGTAAATGGTGAAGCATTAAATGACTTTTTGCCCGCCGAACTTTGTGCGCTACATCCTCAGCACTCAGATATGACAGATAAGGCATGCATGCTTTATTTAAAAGATAAGCTGGGAGAAAAAACCTTAGTTAAATCTTTAGTGGATAACTTTTTTAAACTCGGTAAAGCAGGTGAAGCGCATGCCGATGAAAGCTGGAAACGTTTGCAGCTAGATACCAGCAAGAAAACACAAATAGGTGAGGCTTTGCAAACGCTTCTGCAAGTTATAGATCAGACAGTCGAAAAATTAGGCGTAGAGAAGCTGCATGGATTTATTGAGATTAACAACAAAGAGATTAAATTTACTATGCCAGAAGCCGATGCCATTGATTCAATACAGGCTTATCAGGTAGCGGTTGCCTGATGTGAACATTAAAACAAAGCGAATTAGAAAAAACCGTATCAGAGAGTAATTGTTTCTAATTTTAGGAAATATTGATCTCTGACATATCTTTTCCGATACGCCTTGTCCGATTATCAGAAAAAAATTTTATCATTATGAAACCATACTTTACTATTTTATTTTCACTCAGTATTTTATTCTCTTCGAGTAGTGGTGTTTTAGCTACAGGAAAAATTAGTGATACCAAAACTGATGACTTGCCTTATGTTGAAATAAAAGTGCTTAAAGATTTTTCTGCATTATCAAAACAGCTGCAAAGTTTTGAAAAAATTATAATGCTAGAAGTCAGTGCTAGTTACTGCGCCTACTGTCGTGTGCTCGAAGAAGAAATTATCAAGCCTATGTTACGCAGTGGTGACTATAAAAACACGGTAATTATCTGCAAGTTTGAAATGGATAATCCTGACACGATGAAAGGCTTTGATGGTAATAACACTACGGCCGCTGCGCTGGCAGAAACATATAAAGTGAAGCTTACACCAACGTTATTATTTCTTGATGCTAGCGGTAATGAAGTGGCTGAGCGTATTATGGGGGTTTATTCATTGGACTTTTTTGGTGCTTATGTTGATAAGGCGCTGGTGAAAGGTTTGCACGTTATAAAGAAGCGATCACCGTACCCCTAATTTTATGCATGAGAGATAGAGATGCTTTTTGTGCAAGCGCTAACTCTCATGGCAAAATAATAATTGGCTACCAGTTGTTTGCGCAAGCTTGATTCCAGTCATTACGCCAGGTTAAGGGCAGCGTTTCAGCTGTGAGTAAACACCGCTCGGAAATACAGGGATATAATTCAGCATAGTTACTAGTGCTATTACTGCTAACGCGTCGATTAATGTGCGCGGGTTGAACCTCGCTAAGACTATTTAAACCTGCTGCGGCTATGAGTTCCATAAGATTCTTTACCATTGAGGCATGATAGTTGGCGACTCTTTGGGATTTATTATTTACATCTAGCGCTTTGTATCTCGCCGGGTTTTGTGTCGCAACTCCTGTAGGGCAGGTATCCTGATTACATTGCCGCGATTGAATGCAGCCCAAAGCAAACATCATCGCCCGCGCGGAATTAACCGTATCCGCACCTAATGCGAGTAAGCGCAATATGTGAAAGGAAGACATAACTTTACCCGAAGCGATAATGCGGATCTTGTCACGTACGCCACAGCCAATTAAAGCGTTATGTACAACAATAAGTGCATCACGTAATGGTGTGCCGACTGAATTGGTTAGTTCAACAGGTGCTGCACCCGTACCGCCTTCACCACCATCGACAGTGATAAAATCGGGCGTAATACCTGTTTCAATCATCGCCTTACAAATTGCAAGGAACTCTGATTTTTTGCCTATACACAGTTTAAAGCCGACGGGTTTTCCGCCGGAAAGTTTGCGTAAGCGAGCAACGAATTCGAGCAGACCTATGGGCGTCGAGAAAGCAGAATGCGCAGGCGGAGACACTACGTCGTGCCCCATGGGGACGTGACGAATATCGGCAATTTCCTGTGTCAGTTTAATTGTGGGTAAAATGCCACCATGGCCGGGCTTCGCACCTTGCGAGAGTTTAATCTCAATCATTTTTACTACAGGCTGCGTAGCCTTTTCGCTGAATAAGGTGTCGTCAAAATCACCATCTGCATTGCGACAACCAAAATATCCCGTACCGATTTGCCAAACCAGATCACCGCCGTGTTTAAGGTGATAAGGGCTGATACCACCTTCGCCGGTATTGTGTGAAAAGCCACCGATTTTTGCGCCATTGTTTAACGCCATAATGGCGTGCTGACTTAAAGCGCCAAAGCTCATGGCCGATATATTTAATGGCGAAGCGTCATAAGGCTGGCTGCAATCTGGGCCACCAAAATGGATTTTTGGATCTTTGTTGTGAACCGCTTTGGGTGCAAGAGTATGATTAAGCCACTCATAACCAATTCGATAAACATCAAACAATGTACCGAAAGGCTGTGTGTCTTGTTGGCCTTTGGCACGTTGATATACCAATGACCGAAATTCGCGATTAATTGGCTGACCGTTAGTATCGGATTCCACAAAGTACTGCTGGATCTCTGGGCGTATGGCTTCGAATAGATAACGCATGTGCCCGATAACAGGATAAAGACGCAATATAGTTTTTTTACGCTGCAGTAGATCATACAGTCCGACGACGACTATTGGCAGGATGATAACGAATAACCAGTAAGCGTCAGGCCAGAATTGGGCCAATACCAAAATGGTAAGCGGTAGTATTATAGAAAGTAAAATAAACTGTGTACGTACAAGCATATTAAATAATCCTGACGGTAATCATTCTAGTTAAAGTGAATGCCTCGATTAAACTATTATCATTAAACAGGGCATACCAGATGTCCTAGCTTCTCGGTTAATTTCATATTTTCCGAATAATCCACAGCAACATCGACCACCACAACCGTGTTATCCGCAAATGCTTGCTTGAGTGTTGAGGCCAGGTCTTGCGCTTTTTCAACGCGGTAACCTTTGGCGCCGAAGGATTCTGCATATTTCACAAAGTCCGGATTATTGAAGCTGATATTGTTGGAATGGCCAAAGCGTCTTTCCTGGTGCCACTTGATTAATCCATACTCACTGTCATTCCAGATCATAATTACAATAGCGACGTTATAGCGTAAAGCCGTTTCGATCTCCTGTGAGTTCATCATAAACCCGGCGTCACCGGTGATGGTTAAGACGTTTCTATCGGGGAAGGCCATTTTCGCGGCAATCGCACCCGGTACACCAATTCCCATAGAGGCAAAACCGTTTGAAATGATACAGGTGTTTGGCCGCAGGCAACGATAGAGGCGGGCAATCCACATTTTATGTGCGCCGACATCAGAGATGAGAATATCCTCATCGCCCATCACCTGTCGTGTGTCGTAGAGAATTTTTTGTGGTTTTAACGGGTAATGATCATTGCTGGCGTAATCATCCAGCTCTGCCATGATAATGCCTTTCAGATTTTTAGTTTTACCGGCGTGTTTTACGTTTGCATGTTCCGCTATGCGAGTCAGTGCATTTGAGATATCGCCGAGCACACCTGCCTCAAGAATATAATGTGCATCGACTTCTGCATAATTCAAATCAATATGAATGATTTTCTTTTCTTTATTCGGATGCCATAAATGCGGATGGTACTCGACCATGTCATAACCAATGCAGATGACAACATCGGCGCGATCAAATCCGCAGGCGACGTAATCGTGCGCCTGCAAGCCAACACTGCCAAGCGACAAAGGATGTGAAAACGGTACAGCGCCTTTCGCCATAAAAGTTTGTGTAACAGGTATATTTAGCTTTTCCGCAAAGGCAACCAGGGCATCTGTCGCGTGATTGCGAATAACACCATTACCCGCCATGATCAGCGGAAACTTCGCCGCGTCGATTATCTGCGCGGCCTGTAGAATTTTTTCTTCAGGCGCATTCGGCAGCAGGGGGCTTTGGACTTTAAGTGGCAGTGCCTCATCGTTGATTTCTTCAGCTGCAATATTTTCGGGGAAGCTGATAAACGCACCGCCGGGTTTTTCTGCCTGCGCATCTTTAAACGCTTTTCGTACCAGTTCGGGAATAATTTCCGCCTCTAATATTTCCACGCTGTATTTTGAAATCGGCGCGAACAAACTGACCAAATCGAGGATCTGATGACTTTCTTTGTGCATACGCGTGGTAGCACCCTGGCCGGCAATGGCGACGACCGGTGAGCGATCCATATTGGCATCTGCAAAGCCGGTGATAAGGTTGGTTGCGCCCGGACCAAGTGTCGACATGCAAACCCCGACTTTACCCGTTAATCGACCATGCACATCAGCCATAAAAGCCGCTGCCTGCTCATGCCTCACCGTGATGAATTCAATACTGCTATCGCGTAACGCATCCATGACATTGAGATTTTCTTCGCCGGGGATACCAAATATTTTATCGATACCTTCATTTTCCAGACATCGTATGAATAATTCTGCTGCTGTGGCCATGTGTATATCTCTAATAAAAGTATCGGTTAAGCTGGATTAAAACGAATGTAGCTCTCTGAAAACTGCAGAGTAGTCTGCTGATTTGCGGTTTTGACAGAGAAGCTACATTTGTCTCGACGGTGACATTGTTAGTAGTTTTTTGTAGTGAACTAATAGAACGTGCTAAGTAGTAGTTTGTTCCATATTATTTTTTATTTTTTGTAGCCGTATCAGTAGCTCATTCGTTTTTATGATTTTTCATAGAGAATTATTTGTTGCTCAAAGAGTAGGCCGATGCGCTCTTTTAGGCTGAGTTGGCGTTCTTGCCTTGCAGAAGTTAAACGACTTGTCTCTTTACATGTAAGCATATTAAACCTTCGTATCATAAATACATATTTTTTGAACAGCATTGTCGCATACCCAGGAGGGCATGATGCAATGTTGTTTATAGAGTAGTCGGAGTAATGTCGATATCCTTACAGTTTTTTTTACAGTTTTTTTATTTCGGGCCCCACAAGTCACGCAATATGCAAAGACGAGCCATATTTGATGATAATCCGGCGGTGCAATGTTCAATTGATTGGCTCTAGCTAGTTGTTTTTGTAAAGGTTTCCGCAATCTGTTGCTCTTCTAATGCATCGAATACGTAGTCGGATGAATTTGAGCTGTAGCCTTGTTTTATCTGACATTGTTACATATAGCGCAACTCGACGTTGAAAACGCCAAGTGATTTATTCAGAGGATGATTTAGTTGCGCTGCACAGGTATCAGAATATGAGACAATAGCTACATGATGAAAAGTGTCAATTATATTAAGCTAAGGTTAATAGAAAGTAAGCGTATTTTATTTGCCGATTTAAATAATAATAATGTTAAGCATATAGGTGCTCAACAGATTGTTATTAAATAACGGAGACTGTTTATGCCACGCGACACAATACTATTTGATATTAATGAAACAGTTCTCGACCTCGCTTCATTAAAGCCAAAATTCAAGGCGGCTTTTGCGGATGAATCCGTCATGGCATTGTGGTTCTCAATGCTTTTACATACATCAACGGTGTGTGCATTAACGGGTGTTAAAAGCGACTTTGCTAATCTGGCAGGTAACATGCTGGACGAGGTTGCTGCTCGTTTAAGCGTTAATCTTAGCGATACTATGCGAGCCGATATTCTCGCCAGTTTTTCCAGCTTATCTCCTCACGCGGATATCAAGTCAGCACTAACACGACTCAGGACTTGCGATTATCGCACGGTGGCTTTTTCAAATTCATCACTCAAGTTGATAACGACGCAGATTGAAAATGCGGGATTAATAAATTACTTTGACGAGATTATTTCAGTTGAAGAAACAGGAAGCTTTAAACCCGACCCTGTGGTTTATGAACTTGTCGCTCAGCGTATCAATCGACCGATTGAAGATTTACGCCTTGTTGCCACTCACGATTGGGATACGCATGGCGCCTTATCTGCAGGCATGCAGGCGGCTTATATAGATCGTTCCGGCGCGCCCTATCATTCCCTTTATCTTCAGCCAGATGTTTACGCCTCAAGCATGGATGAAGTGGTTGAGCAAATATTTGTAAGGGATAAGGGAGATAGTTAATTGAGTTTTTGTGATATTCCCTCGTATATTTATTATCATTGGCTTATAATTTTTGCTTCATGAAACGTCTACACGCACCTATCCTTGTTGTTGTCTTGCTTCTCACTCAGTGGGGAGTTTTAAATCATGATTATCATATATATGATTCTGCTGACAACTGCGATTTTTGCTTAAGTGCTCATGCGCTTAATTATGCGCATACGCCTGTATTACAGTTTGTTTTTGAACCCACCTTTTTTCGATATCAGCCAAATCAGACATGGAACAGTGTCTCTAAAAATGGCATTCGTCTTTATGCTGCTCGTGCGCCACCTCGTTTTATCTAAATCTCATTCTCTTTAAGCCTGCCGTTTATTTAACGGTTGTTGTTTCCTTTTGTGATTGATTTGGAAAAATATTTCAATGAAAAAAAATTCTTTAATTTTAAGTTCGTGCGCGCTCGTGTGTGTTTATTCGGGGCTTGTAGAGGCCCAACAGACGGGTTTTAACCCGGATATTAGCCTTACACTGGATGGCCGTTATGGTCATTATTCAAATACAACCGACTATGAAATTCCCGGGTTTATGCTTGGAGGAGAGGCGTCTCGTGGCGAGCAGGGTTTTAATTTAGGGCACACCGAGCTCAGCCTTAGCGGCAATATTGACGATATGTTTTTTGGCAAACTCACCACGGCCATTGCAGACCATGAGGGATCAACGGAAGTTGAGTTAGAAGAAGCCTATATCGAAACGCTGGCGATGGGTAATGGGCTTGCCGTTAAAGCGGGGCGTTTTTTTTCGGGTATTGGTTATTTAAATAATCGCCATGCCCATGTCTGGGATTTTACGGATGCGCCATTGATTTACCGTAGCTTGTTTGGCGATCAG
>CAWUSX010000039.1:0-14156 GCA_963924875.1 uncultured Gammaproteobacteria bacterium | reverse complement strand
TTTTCATTAACTCTACGAATAAATAATTTATGCGGCATTAACACGCCTGATACTTTTTTATAACGTCTAAATTCAATCCGCCAGCCATCTTGCAACATAACAGCCGGCAAGCCATTTGGCTGCCACTTACTGACGGTATAGGCCGTAGTGTTTGATGGCAGGCCTAACACCCAATAGCGCAAGCCACGGATCGGCAGGGGCCAGCCATTCATTTGTAACATCAGCTTATCTACGTTGGTATCGAATAATGAATCACCGGAAGACGTTCGCAAGCTCACGCCCTGCGCATTACCATTAATCCATGTAGTTCCAGCACCTAAAGGCGCCTGCAGGCGAATATTATAATCAACTGCACTTAACTGCTGCCAGGCATAATCCGCCTGCCCTCCATCACTGGATGTCTGCACCGCTATGCGACCATCTATAGACCATTGTTTTATTTGTTGTAGTGCGTGCTGTTGCTGCTGCCAGTCTATTGTTTCATTAGCGACTTCTTTGGGTTGCGTTGAAGCACAACCAAACAGCCATAAATTAACTAGCAGCAGGCAATATAAATGCAGGGATTTCATAAAGTGATATTTTGAAATTTTAATTATTCTTTAAAACGCAGGATTGTATCTCTGAGCACCGACTGATTACCATCAAGTTTCTCACCTTTTTGCCAAATACTTTTTGCCTTTTCGGCCTGCCCACTTACCCACAGCGCCTCACCAAGGTGGGCTGCAATTTCAGCGTCTTGTAGCACCTCGAACGCCTTGCTCAACCATTTAATGGCTGGCTGGTATTCACCTAATCGATAGTATACCCAACCTAAACTATCCAGTACGGCTGGGTCATCGGGTAACAATTGCGCTGCTTTCAAAATATATTCTCGCGCCTCTGCCAAACGCTCTGTTCTATCCGCCAGGGTATAACCCAGGGCATTAAGGGCATTGGCATTCTTCGGCTCATGCATTAATACCATTTTTAAATCTGATTCTGTTATATCTAACATATTCAGTTTTTCCGCCGTTAAGGCGCGCGCATAAAGTAAATCGGTATTCTCCGGGGACTCTACCAGTGCGCTGTTATATAAAATGTACGCCTCTTGATGACGACTTACTGAACGCAATACTTCACCCTGCGCCAAATAAACCTGTATCTGGCTATTTGCATTTTGCTTGCGATGAGTTAATGCTTCCAATCTTGCCAGGGCTTCATCAACGCGCCCTGAAGCTGATATTAATCCTGCCGAGCGAATTTTTGCATCTAACCAGTATTCGCCCTCATACACCTGGTCGTAATTGGCGATAGCCGCCAGATCTTCACCCTGATTTTGCTGGATTCTACCGAGATAATAATGTGCCTGCTGGTTGTGATATCCCTTGTTCAACAACTCCTGCAAGTACTCTTTTGCCTGCATGTCCTTATTCAGCTCAATTGATAGCAGACCCAGACTGAGCAATACATTTTCATTATCAGGTATTAATTTTTTGAGTACTAAAAAATGCTCCAATGCCTGATCAAAGCGCTTTTCCTGCACCAGCATTCGCGCATACTGCATACGCAGGCGTGTATTTTCGGGACGTTTTTCTATCGCCTCAGAAATCGCCAGCATTGCTGCTGGCCGATTTTTCAATCCGTTATAAATTTGTGCCTTAACTAAATAGGCATCAACCAGGCCGTCATCCATTTCAATGAGCTGATTAACATGCTCTAAAGCATCATCATATTTTGCCATGTTCGCTTCAAACTTAGACAGAATCAGCACAACAAGGGCCTGTTGTGGGTGTCTTTGATGCAGCTCCTGCGCTATCTGAAGCGAAAATTGTGGCGTGGCTTCCTTACCTAATATATGCGTCAAGGACGCCACCGATGTCTCATCCAGCTCGCCCTGCTCAAATAATAATTGCTCAATCGATTCTACTGCAGGCTTTAGCTGCTCTAAACGCACAAAGGCCATTGCTCGCATGCGCGTAATGGCATCACTTTCAGGCAAGCCCAGGGCCATCCAGCGATCGGTAATTTTCACTGCCTGAGCACTCTCCCCTGCATACAGGGCTATGTATGCAGCCCTTGTAATAACTTGAGGATCATTGCTAATTTCTGCCGCATGCACGTAATAATCGATAGATTCCTCGATTTGCCCGCGCACACCAGCAAACTCACCCGCTAACAAGTTATATAGCAAATCTCCGCTTAATTCTGTTTGCGCGACATCTTCCCCTTGCACAGGTTCTTGCTGAAAGCTGGGCACAGAACTACAGCCCATCAGGCCCGTAAGCAGCAATGGCGATATAAATTTAAACCTTAGAAAGCGACACATTTGATGTGATAGCCGTTTTTTCAATTACTCCACCTCATACGCACGGCTTAAGAGACAATCCTTAAGCCTAATAGTAACCTATTTAATCATTTTTGCCCTAGCTACAGGCCGTCGAATCACACTCATTACCTGTAGATGGTAGCAATTAAGCTTTAGTTCAATAGTTAAACCAAACGCATGAATGCATATTCACTTCATCCACAACTTGTAATAAGCCTCTGTATGGCTCAAAATTGAGCGTTTTCGTTAATGAACCTCTGGGGCGTTTTAAGGGTGACTACTGTGGCTTTGTGGCCACGACTCACTCATTGCAAAGCATGTCGATTATCACACTTGGCTTAAACCATAAGACCGCGCCGGTTGAAATTCGCGAGCGCCTCGCGTTCTCGCCAGAAAATCTGGCGGATGCCGTAAAGTCATTATCGTCCTTAAAAAACATTAAAGAAGCCGCCATTCTATCGACCTGCAATAGAACCGAGCTATATTGCGCCATCAATGATACGGACGAAGCAAATCAGGACGCATTTACGCAACAGGCGATAAGCCAGGTAACCGAGTGGTTAAATCAATTTCATGGCCTCAACGACGGCGAAGTAAGCCAGCACCTGTACGCACACAATCACACCGATTCGATTCGACATGCCCTGCAAGTTGCCTGCGGACTGGATTCTTTGATATTGGGTGAGCCGCAAATCCTCGGACAGATGAAGCAGGCCTACGCGCACGCCAATGAACAGGGCACAATGGGCAGCCTATTGGGCAAGCTATTTCAACATGCATTTTCTGTTGCCAAGCAAGTCCGTACCGATACAGAAATTGGCTCTAGCCCAGTATCCGTTGCCTTTGCTGCGGTTAGCTTATCTAAGCAAATCTTTGCTGATTTAGATAAACAAACCGCATTAATGATAGGCGCGGGTGAAACCATTGAGCTTGCCGCGCGACACCTTCATGGCAGCAATATCAAACGTATGATTATTGCCAATCGCAGTGTCGACAAGGGCCAGGTTTTGGCCGATCAATTTGGCGCAGAGGCCATTGCCTTGCCACAAATTCCAGATTACTTACATCAGGCCGATATCGTTATTTCTTCTACCGCTAGCCCTTTACCTATTCTTGGCAAAGGCGCGGTTGAAAATGCACTCAAAAAGCGCAAGCACAAGCCTATGTTTATGTGTGACATTGCCGTGCCCAGAGATGTCGAAGCGGAAGTAGCAGAACTCGATGATGTGTTTCTATACACCGTTGATGACCTGCATGAGATTATTCAGGAAAATATTGAGTCCCGCGAGGAAGCCGCTGAACAGGCGCGCGAAATAATTGAAAATCAGGTTGAAGATTTCCTCAATTGGGAACGTGCTTTAGATTCTGTTGAAGTGATTCGTGACATTCGTGAAAATGCAGAAGGCATAGCCAGTGAAATTCTTGCAAAGGCACAAAAACAATTAAGCCAGGGAAAGACACCCGAAGAAGCCATGGCATTTTTGGCGCGCGCATTAACCAATAAATTACTCCACCAGCCAAGCGCCATACTACGCCAAACAGGCGAAGAAAGTCGTCATGACTTGCTCGATTTTGCACGCAACCTGTTTTTAGAAACCAATCCTAAAGCTACAAAAAAACGTAAATAATACGCACTGAAGCAAAAGACAAATTATGAAAGATTCAATTCGCCACAAACTTGAAGCTTTATGTGAGCGCCACGAAGAAGTTGGTGCCCTTATGAGCGACCCGGACATCATGTCTAACCAGAATCAATTTCGTGAATTGTCGATGGAGTATGCGCAGTTAGAACCTGTAACTAAAGCATTTGACGCATTCACAGGTGCTGAAGGTGACCTGCTCGGTGCAGAAGATATGCTCAAGGAAAAAGATGCAGAAATGCGTGACATGGCAATGGAAGAAAAGAAAGACGCCGAGCAACGTATTGCAACTTTAGAGCTGGATTTACAGAAATTATTATTACCAAAAGATCCACACGATAACAAAAATATTTTCCTTGAAATTCGCGCCGGAACCGGCGGTGATGAAGCGGCTATTTTTGCCGGTGATTTATTTAGAATGTACTGTCGTTACGCAGAAAACCAGCGCTGGCAGGTAGAAATAATGAATGAAAACCAGGGTGAACACGGCGGTTACAAAGAGGTCATTGTGCGCATTGTTGGCCAGGGCGCCTATTCAAAATTAAAGTTTGAATCTGGCACGCACCGAGTGCAACGCGTACCCGAAACAGAATCACAGGGCCGTGTGCATACATCGGCGGCAACCGTTGCAATTATTCCTGAGCCAGATCCAATGGAAGAAATCACCATTAACAAAAATGACTTGCGTATCGACACCTATCGCGCATCAGGCGCGGGTGGTCAGCACGTCAATAAAACTGATTCCGCGGTGCGCCTAACTCACCTTCCAACGGGTGTAGTGGTTGAATGCCAGGACGAGCGTTCACAACATAAAAACAAGGCGCGAGCCATGTCATTATTACAGGCTCGGCTGGTAAGAGCGGAAGAAGAAAAGCAACATGCCGAGACAGCAGAAACGCGTAAGTCATTAGTCGGCAGTGGTGACCGTTCTGAACGTATCCGCACCTATAATTTTCCGCAAGGCCGCGTAAGTGATCACCGCATTAACTTAACGCTGTATAAATTAGATGAGTTTATGAACGGTGAGTTAGATCATGTGATTTCACCCTTAATTAACGAGTATCAGGCTGAGCAATTAGCCAGCTTATCTGAATAGCCATAATGGACGTCAGCCAGTTAATTAAGTCGGCGACCCAACAACTGCTGAAACTCACCGACTCTCCGCGCCTCGATGCGGAGGTTTTACTCGCGCACTGCTTACAAAAAAATCGTACCTGGTTAGTAACATGGCCCGAGAAAGAGTTACCGACTGCGGATATCGAGCGGTTCAGGCAGTTACTGCAGCGCCGCATAACAGGTGAACCAATTGCGCATATAACCGGTACACGCGAATTTTGGTCCCTGCCGCTAACGGTAACTGCCGACACATTGATTCCACGCCCTGACACCGAGTTATTGATTGAGAAAATTTTACAAATTTACCCGCTGGAAACCGACATAAGCCTCGCAGACCTGGGCACGGGAAGCGGCGCAATCGCTTTGGCATTAGCGTATGAACGCCCTCACTGGAAAATTATCGCCACCGATCAATCTGCTGCTGCCCTGGCCATTGCCAAACAGAATGCAGATAATTTAAATTTGAGCAACGTAAGCTTTAAACTGGGCAACTGGTTTGAACCACTTGGAAATCAGGTGTTCGATGTTATTGTCAGCAACCCACCCTATATTCCTCAGGCAGATCCGCTCCTTACACAAGGCGATGCACGCTTTGACCCAATAACAGCACTTGCCTCTGGCGATGATGGCTTAGATGATATTCGGCTGATTGCTTCACAGGCTGGTAAACACCTAAAGCCACTGGGTAGACTGTTTATTGAGCATGGTTACGACCAAAAGCCTGAAATGCTAGATATTTTTAGCAAAAATGCCTTCACAGAGATACAACAAGCCAATGACATGGCAAACAACCCCCGCATAACATTTGCAATTAATCCTTAATATTCAATTAGTTAATAAACAAAAAATTAATTTATTAGTTATTACGTCGCATAAAATTGATTCCTATCAAATACTTGCAAAATAACCACACTTCCTCTAAGTTAAGAGCCATGAGCGATGCAGATGACCTAATTAAACGACGCGAACTTCGGTTTTGCCACCTACACCCTGATCCCAATCAGTCACGCAGTGCGTTATTGCTGCTGTCCGATGCTGAAGGTGTTTTGGATATCTCGTTTACCGATGAAACCTCATTGTTTATTGTCTATGACGTACGCTACCTAACGCTCGCATCCATTGAAAGTGTACTCGTCAGGCTGGGTTACCACCTTGATAGCCGCTTGCTCAATCGCATGAAGCGCGCCCTTTATAACTACTCTGAAGAGACACAACGCGCCAATCTGGGCGTCTCTGAGAATACCGACAACACCACACAGGTATTCGTAAAGCGTTACACCAATAATCATCACGGCTGCCGTGACAAACGACCTGAGCACTGGCGCAAATACCTTTAGCATCAAGTTTCACCATTCATTCCAGCCCTCTTTGCATCAAGCCATTTCGTATGGTGAGACAAGCCAATAAACCTGTTAATATTGCGCAATGAATGATGAGCAATTACTGCGCTACAGCCGACAAATTTTACTCCCCTCTTTTGGCTTTGAAGGCCAGGAAAAACTGCTTAATTCGCATGTTTTAATTATGGGCCTGGGCGGTTTAGGCTCACCCGTGGCGATGTATCTGGCGGCTGCGGGCATTGGAAAACTCACGCTGGTTGACTTTGACAACGTTGAGCTCTCCAATTTACAACGCCAAATTATTCACCGCACCAGCAGCCTTAAGCAGAGCAAGGTTGAATCGGCTGCCGCAACAATCGAGCAGTTAAATCCATTAGTAAAAACAATCTGTATTAATAAACAGCTCGAGGAAGATGACTTGAGCAACTTACTCTCAGACGTCGATCTGCTGGTTGATGCAACCGATAACTTTGCTAGCCGTTTTATGATTAATCGCGCCTGCTTCAACACCTCCACGCCTTTGGTATCGGGTGCCGCCATCCGCATGGAAGGTCAGGTTAGTGTATTTAATTTTAAACAGGCCGATAGCCCCTGTTACCGCTGCCTCTATGATGAACAGGGCGAAGAAAACACCAGCTGTAGTGAAAATGGCGTAATGGCGCCTATGGTGGGCATTATTGGCTCTATTCAGGCAATGGAAGCGATTAAAGTATTGGCCAATTACGGTGAAACGCTGACCGGAAAGTTACTCATTACCGATGCCATGTTTCAGGACTGGCGCAGTATGAAATTCAAAAAAGACCCTGCCTGTCCCGTATGCGGCGCGCATAACAATAACTAGAAAAACACATGATACATTCTACTAATACTGAAAAAAGCGCGACAATAAGTATTCCAAGAACGCTGGCAAACCGCCTGCTCACATTGGCCCAGCTGGCACCAGAAGCAGAAATATGTGGCTTAATTTCTGCGCAAACGAATAATAAATATAGCGTATACCCTGTGGATAACATTGCCACAGATAAAGCCTGCGTATTTGAAATGGATCCCGCTCAATTGATTAGCGCGTTGAAGAATATTCGTGAGAAACAGGCGGCCTTATTCGCCGTCTTTCATAGCCACCCGCATAGCGCTGCAATACCATCACATAAAGATATTAATGATGCCGCCTATGATGACGCTTTAAATATAATAATTTCACTAAGCACCCGCGGGGTGCTAGATATGCGTGGCTACTTTTATCAAAACGATGAGGTCCAATCAGTAGACCTCATCATTGAATAGCCAGGCGTCAGACAACCCAATGCCTAAAAGCGATGCAGGATATTTAACTGTAATGAGTCAATATCATCGCGTACGACATATTCAACACGTAAGCTGAGTTTTGGATTTAACGCGTAGCTGGCGCCTGCACCGACCATTAAGCCACTATCATCACCAAGATCCAGGCCTAAACGAGCCAACCAACCCCAATCTGACTCAATGCTGCCATCAAGCACAAAATTGGCCCATAAACCGTCAGAATTTTTACTATCAAAAGCATTTTTACCATCAAAGCCGTAATCCATATATCCAAGCTCTACGGAGCTATTCACATATTGCAAAACATTGACTGTTGGCAGCGCATAAGCGGCAAATAGCTGGAATCCAGCTTCGTCATCCACTGAGTGGCCAACTGAGTTGAGCGAGATACCACCGCCAATTGCAAGCTGATTTCTTTCTAAAATAGGCGCGTTTTCTGCTAATAAAACACCAGAAAACGAGAGTGAAATAAAACCTAAAAGCCCTGCGCGGGCAAACTTAATCGTCATATCTATAATCTCAGTATGTAAAATAGCAATCACGCATCTTATAAGAGCGACCTTTCCCCCGTCAAGGCACGTATACATTACTTTCATGCAAATGACGATCTGCTTCAGAAATCGTCACTTTAGGCCTGTCGAGCTAATATTTTTCGGGTAATGGGAATTACATAGCTATATACTGGTCAAACCCATAATTGAAACTAACACATTAATATTTATGAAGTTTACTAGCTCTGTATTTACAGTTTTACTGTCATTCTCTGCCTCTATATTTTTGTTGTCGGCTCAGGCCAATACAAATTCTGATGCAAATCAAATTCACTCGCCCACGTCACTTCAGGCGCTTGAGCCAATGGATGAACATACCCGCACCACTGCTGAAATTGTTAACCGACTCTCTCAACAGCACTACCAGCGCACACAAATTCATATAGACAACAATCTGTCTTCTACGGTTTATGATCGCTATTTAAAAGAGCTGGACGAAAACAAAAGTTATTTTTTGCAAAGTGACATCAATAAATTTGAGCCACTTCGCTACCGCCTGGATGACGCATTTCGCGCGCGCCGCGTAGACCCGGGTTTTATTATTTTTAATCGCTATCAGCAACGTGTAGCTGAACGCATAGAATTTATGAAGGACACCATTGAGCAGGGTATTGATAAGCTTGATTTCAGTATTAATGAAAGCATACATCTCGACAGAGAAAACTATGCGTGGCCACAAAGCAAAACTGAACTGGATGCGCTCTGGAAAAAGCGTTTAAAGAACGATGTGCTAAATTTAAAATTGTCTGATAAAAAAGATGAGGAAATTGCCGAGCTATTATCTAAACGCTATACCAACCAGCTTAAACGTATTCAACAAAACAATGCCGAAGACGCCTATCGCATTTATATGAATACACTAACCCTTAGCTATGACCCACATACGCAATATTTTTCTCCTCGCGCCACAGAAAACTTCAATATTCGTATGAGTCTTTCACTTCAGGGCATTGGTGCAATGCTACAAACCGAAGATGAATACACCAAAGTAACGCGCCTCATACCGGCCGGCCCTGCAGATAAAGCTGGTGAATTGAAAGCTAACGACAGAATAGTTGGTGTGGGTCAGGATAAAGATGGTGAAATTATGGATGTTATCGGCTGGCGACTTGATGATGTAGTTGATTTGATTCGTGGCGAGAAAGGTAGCATCGTAAAATTATCTATTCTGGAATCCAATGCTGTCGACACAACAAAAACAAAAACGATTTCCATTACACGCGACAATGTGAAGCTTGATGATCAGGATGCCAGTAAAAAAATTATTGAGCTAAATAGTTATGGCCACAAATATCGTCTGGGTGTGATCGACATTCCCAAGTTCTACATTGACTTTGCAGCGGCAAATCGTGGCGATCCTAACTACAAAAGCACAACCCGTGATGTGAATATATTATTGAAAGAGCTTATTGCGGATAAAGTAGATGGCATTATTATTGATCTGCGCGACAATGGCGGTGGATCACTTCATGAAGTAAATGAGCTAATTGGTTTATTTATTAAAACCGGCCCAACAGTGCAGGTAAAAGATATTTCTGGGCGTGTTTACATCAATCAGGACAAGGATGATGAACTGGCTTATGATGGCCCGCTAGCCGTTCTGGTTAATCGCCTGAGTGCATCTGCCTCAGAAATTTTTGCTGGTGCCATACAAGACTATCATCGTGGAATCATTATCGGCACACAAACCTACGGCAAAGGCACGGTACAATCCATGCAGCCTTTATCCCGCGGGCAAATCACCTTAACTCAGCAAAAATTTTACCGCATCTCGGGTGACAGCACACAGAACCGGGGGGTTATTCCTGATATTGAATTACCTTCACTCTATGACGTTTCTGAAGTAGGTGAAAATACTCAGGAAGCTGCATTACCATGGGATAAAATCCAATCTGCCAAGTTTAATAAATTCAATGATTTTTCAGATCAACTGCCTGGCTTAAAGGTACTACATGAAAAAAGAGCAAGTAATGCGCCTGACTTTAAATATCTAATAGAAACTAATAAGCTTATTGAAGAGCGTCGGCAGATAAAAGAGATCGCTCTTAACGAAGCCACTAGACGCGCAGAAAAGAAAGAATTAGAAGATAAACAGGTCGCACTAGAAAATACTCGGCGAAAAGCACTAGGCCTAAAACCTATTAGCAGTATAAAAGAGCTTGAGGATAAAATTGCCAACCTGGATGACGAAGACATGACTGATGACACGAGCAATAAAAAAGATGACGAGCCCACACCACTGCTAACTGAAACTGGCAATATTCTGATTGATTTTATCAATTCAAATCATCCAAAAATTGCACGTAAATTATAAGCAGCACTTTGCAGTACCTGTAAAATATTTTCTTTAATGCATTACATTTGAGTAAACTACTTACTCAGATGTAATCAATGAATAATATTATTCCATTACCCGGCTCTAGTAGCTTCTATACCCTCAATAATAATTTGTTTTTTCAGGTCATTTATTAGTGTTTATTTAACGACTTAAGCTTTAAAATAATTTTTTAATTAACCAGTTAATACCTCCAAAGGATACCCATTATGCGTTTTCTACACACTATGCTTCGTGTTGGAAATCTGGAAAAATCGGTGAAATTTTATACCGAAATATTTTCTATGAAACTACTGCGCAAAAAAGACTACCCGGATGGAAGGTTCACCCTGGCATTTCTTGGTTATGGCGATGAAACCGAAAATACCGCCATTGAACTAACACATAACTGGGATACTAGCCAATATGATATAGGTGATGGCTTTGGTCATCTGGCCATTGAAGTGGATAATGTGTATGAGGCTGTCGCTGCCATTAAACAACAGGGGGGTAAAATAATTCGCGAAGCAGGCCCGATGAATGCCGGAAAAACCATTATTGCCTTTGTTGAAGACCCAGATGGTTATCAAATTGAATTACTTGAGCCAAAGATATAATCCCTTAGAAAATTAGTTTCGCAGGCACTCAGAGATTCGCTTATGCCTACCTGCCTTGCTTTTGTAAGGTATGCTTCAGCGGCACCCAACAGTTTAGAGCAATATCGTTCAAATCCCGCCACTGTAAAATAGTACAACTACAAGATTAAAAGCCTACACGCTAGAGCGAGAAACTATCAATTTAGGCAGGACAATCCTTTAAATTAACTAAAATTAATTATGTATTATATGTACAATAGTGTCTGTTTTTTAGCCAAAAGTTAGCTTCACTATGGACATAGTTTACATCGACTCAAATGAGTCGCTAGCCTTAACCTGCGACACCATACGACTAAGCAAGGTATTGTGTGTGGACACCGAATTCCACCGCGAAACTACCTACTACCCTGAGCTCGCACTAATACAAATTTCAAACGGCGAGAAGACCTGTTGTATAGATCCACTTAGCATCACAAATTTCACGCCCCTTTTGGCGATAATGAATAATTCAAATATCACTAAGGTCTTCCATGCTTCACATCAAGACCTGGAAATTTTTAATTATTTATTCAACACCTTACCATCGCCTATTTTTGATACTCAAATTGCCGCCGGATTACTCGGCTATGGCGAACAAATAGGCTATGCCGCTCTTATGCAAAAAGAGCTGAATATAGATATAGACAAATCACAGACACGCACCGACTGGATGAAACGTCCGTTAAGCAATGATCAATTGTTATATGCTGCAAGTGATGTTTACTATCTGGCTAAGGCCTACCCTAAAATTGTCCAGAAACTAGATTCATTAAATCGATTAGAGTGGCTACAAAATGACTTTTCATCATTGAGTAAGCCTGAAAACTATAAAGTTGATAAACAAAGCATCTGGAAAAAAGTTAAGGGTAATCAAAAATTAAAAGGTGAAGCACTGGTTCTGCTACAAGCGCTTGCTGCCTGGCGAGAAGAAACTGCACAAACACGTAACCGACCAAGACGTCGTGTATTGCCTGATGATGCATTAATTGATATTGCACGTTTAAAACCCGATACAGCGGAAAAAATAACTCAGCTAAGGTCGTTAAATAAATCTCGTCTTAGTAATGAAGACGCCACGCAGATAATACAGCGAATGGAAAATGCCCAGCACCTTCCTAAAGAGCATTGGCCAAAGCACGCTAAACGACACAAGTTAAACCCACGCGAAGATGCCCTGGTCGACGCGCTGTCAGCTGTTTTAAAATTAAAGGCAGATGAGCACAATATCACCCCGCTTAATCTGGCATCACGTAAAGATTTAGAAGGCCTACTGCAAGGCCAAACGGATATTCCCCTGATGCAAGGCTGGCGATATCTACACGCAGGCCAGGTTATTGAAGAGTTTTTGAGTGGCAAATGTTTTTTACAGGCCATCTCAGGCGAATTAGTTCATAAGAAATTTGAGATTTAAATATGCGTCAGGAAAATACTCACGAGATAAATGGCATTAGTGATTTTTTAAACCAGGCCGGCACACAGTTTAAAATATTTGATATGGGTCGCCGTATACAGGAGATACCTAAAGATGATTTTCTGTCATTTGAACAGGGCGAAACAACCTATCTATTTCCCTTGCAACAACAGGCCTGGTTAGGATTTATTGTCTGGACAGAAGATAAAAGCGCTGAGCTCGTCATCTGGTTTTTAAGGTTTCCTCTGGATGCATCCGGCAAGATGACATCAGGCATTCGTGACGACTTTGTTTTACGCTTAATAAATAAAGATGGCAAACAAGCTGAAAAAGACGAAGCATCCAATCCTTATGGCTATAAACCAAAGCAGGAACAACTAGCCAGTTTCCACGCAAAGGCGGCCAAAACATTAGGCCAACCGGCATCTAGTTACTATGAACATGCACGGGATTATTTCGCTGGAAAACCCGGCTTTGACCAATGGGCCTTTGTTGGTTTCCAGGGCATTGCCGATGTATGCGCACGCCTCGACGAAAGCAATAATAGCGAGGAATTAGCCGCGGCCATCGAGCATATACCTGCACAGCCATTTGAAGCCCTTGCGCAGTGCCTGGAGCACGAAAGCCTGGATGATAACATCAGCAGACCTATCGCACTTCTAATTGATAAAGAGCTGGCAAAAACCGACTGCAATGCAAATTATATTTCGCTTTGTATTCGTGCCTTATCCAATACACAAAATCACAGCCTGTTAAACGAACAATTAGAAAAAATATTAAAAACACCCGTAGGTACAAACCCAGAAGTTATTGCATCAATATCGGGGCGCTGTTGGTTAGCACTACAAAATGAAACTATCGGCCTGTTATTTCTAGAAGCCCTGGCTCATTGTGCAGAGGGGCAGGAATTTTTTAATCTAGTGATTATCGATTTAATTAATATCCCCGGTATGCAAGACAGCATTCATAAAGCGGTTCGCTCAAGTGAACGTTCTGAAAAGCTTTCACAGGCCATTGGTGAGTTATTTAAGAACTTCACTTGATATAACAGGCTTTTGTTCCTACTATCTATAAACACCATATATGTAACCGGTTTAAAAATAAAATGAATAACGTAAGCCTTCTTATACCAAAACATCAACGCCCTGTGTGGTCGCCCAATATAGACGAAACAGACATGGAAATAGCTGACCTGGTTGAAATACCACTGCTAGGTACTATCACCGCTGGAAACCCTATAGAACGAGTTGAGAACCATGAGCTTGTAAAAGTCCCTGCTAACATGGTGCGCAAAAATACCTATGCTCTACAGGTTAAAGGCAATTCAATGGTTGATGACAATATTTTAGATGGCGACATTGTCATTATAGAAAAATGCATCAGTGCTGAGAACGGCCAATCTGTCGTCGCCTTAATTAACAACGAGCAAGTAACTCTCAAAAAGTTTTATATCGAAGCAGATGGCGTTCGCCTGCAACCGGCTAACCCCGATATGCAACCTATTATATTAAAAAATGAAGATGTACAGGTACTTGGCGTAGT
>CAWUSX010000038.1:0-4338 GCA_963924875.1 uncultured Gammaproteobacteria bacterium | reverse complement strand
GGGGTGTCTCTCCATTGCTGCAGAATATTATTTTCCACAGGTGGTTGAAAGCTAATTTGTTGTTCTAGTATGCGCAGTGGTAGCGCAATAATAATTTTATCTGCAGAGTAAGTTGTTTCATGGCCATTACTGATTGTGTTAATGCACAGTGTTTGCTGATCGATAGCAAGTGCCTGTGTATTGGTATGAATAGATGAATCAGCTATTTCACTGGCTAATTTATCAATGAGAGATTTGCAGCCGCCAACTATTCGGTAAGATTGTCCATGTGATGATTGATTAGCATAACGTTGTATATTGCCGGTGTTTGTTTCGTACAGCATGTCGCCCTGGGTAAATTGTGGGAATGTTTTTATATTGAGTGCGAGTAATAATTTTTGCAGGCGAGGTTGAAGTTGTGGCCAGCACCATGCGGGGCCTAAATCAATATTACTATTATGCTGTTCTCCAATAGACGGTGAGAGAATGCGCCCACCGATACGTGTGCGTGCTTCAAGTAGTATGACGTCATGTTTATCACGTAATTTCCATGCGGCATATAAACCGCTTAGGCCTGCGCCAATGATAATAACGGAGTGGTGATCAGACATAAGTAATAGGCTGTTTTAAGTGGCCGGTTTTTTGTAGCACTAAACAATTTTCTTTTGCCTGAATATTCTGCATGCTATCAGGTGGCAGGCGTAGCCAGCTGCCTGCGGAAGGCGAGGTTTTCCAGTGTTGTTGATGACTGTTACAGGTGGCGCATTTTTTTAAATCGGCATTGAGTTTCATAAAGGAATTATACGTAAAAGCCGCTTAAGATAATGCAGCAGAAATTTTTAATGATTTTTTATTGGAATAGCCGCTATTATTCCAGGCCAAAACCATCTGGTGATTCATGTGCGGTATAGTTTTCGGCTTCTTTTACTTTTTCGATGCAGTGTAATAATTTCATATGATCATGTTCAGACTGCCCGTGATTCATATAGAGGTCCGCATATTTGAGCAGGTCTTCGTAAAATCGCAGGCGATAATTATAATTAAGCAGGCTCTTTGCGATAAACACAGGGTCATCCCCGTGTTCCTTCATGGTAGCAGCCGTAGTCATTGCAATTTTAAGTTCGTCGTCAGTTGGTTTGCTCATATTTCTCCCGCTTATACTACTCAATGCAGCTCATTTAATATGTATCACATAGAAGCTTGATATAATGTTACGAATTGTAGCTTATTGAATGGTAATTATTATGTCAAAAATAAAAATCGGTGTGTTAACTGCTTCTGATAGAGCGAGCGCAGGCATCTACGAGGACCTCTCAGGGCCGGCTATTATTGCCACATTGAATGATTACCTGACCTCCGAATGGGAGCCGGTTTACAAAGTCATCGCAGATGATCAGGCGGGCGTTGAGGCATGCCTGATTGAAATGCAAGAGGCTGGCTGTTGCTTAACGGTTACCACTGGTGGCACTGGCCCGGCATTGCGAGATCTGGTGCCAGAGGCGACAGAGGCCGTATGTGAAAAAATGATGCCGGGCTTTGGAGAGTTAATGCGCCAGGTGAGTTTGCAATATGTGCCCACGGCTATTTTGTCGAGACAGACCGCGGGTATTCGCGGCAAATGTTTGATTGTCAATTTACCCGGCAAGCCAAAGTCTATTCGGGAGTGTCTGGATGCAGTATTCCCGGCGATCCCATATTGTATCGATTTAATTGAAGGGCCATATCTGCAGACAAATGAGGCGGTTATTAAGGCGTTTCGCCCAAAGGCAAAATAATTGTATTGGGTGGGAAAACTGCAAAAGCCTGATTGTGTCGGCTTCATTGCTTATATTTATTGCGCTAACAGGTAATCTTTACGCAGGAATTCGTTTTTTGGGGTTGAATTTCTACAGATAAACTCTATGTTATCCATCTGGTAATTTTTTAAGAATTATATTGGGGTAGGCGAGCCTGCCTCTATTCCCTCAGTTTGAGATAACTAATAATAAGGAGCCTGTCATGGGTGTACTAGTTGGTCGTGAAGCACCGGATTTCACAGCAGCAGCTGTTTTAGGAAATGGCGAGATTGTTGATGCATATAACCTTAAAGATTCAATTAAGGGTAAGTATGCTGTTATTTTCTTTTACCCATTAGATTTCACATTTGTTTGCCCATCTGAGCTAATTGCATTCGATCACCGTCTAGAAGAGTTCAAGAAGCGCGGTGTTGAAGTAATTGGCGTATCTATCGATTCTCAATTTACACATAATGCATGGCGTAACACGGCTATCAATGATGGCGGTATTGGCCAGGTTAAATACCCATTAATCGCTGATGTGACTCACTCAATCTGTAAAGATTATGATGTTGAACATCCTGAAGCGGGTGTTGCATTCCGTGGTTCATTCCTTATTGATACTAAGGGTATGGTTCGCCACCAGGTCGTTAATGATCTTCCATTGGGTCGTAACATTGATGAGATGCTTCGTATGATCGACGCTCTACAATTTACTGAAGAGCACGGTGAAGTTTGCCCAGCGGGCTGGAAAGAAGGCGACAAAGGTATGACTGCATCGCCAGATGGTGTTGCAGACTACCTGGCGACTGAAGCTGATAAGCTTTAATAGCTAACAGTTTTAGTTGATAAAAAAGCCGTAGGCATTTGCTTACGGCTTTTTTGTTTATGGGAAATAAATATTAATTTAATCTTTATTTCCACTTCATCGCTTCGGATACATCGTCAAAGAAACTATTAGTGAGATCTACATCTGAGTCATAAAAAATAGCCAGCCATATCAGGCCAAGAAAAACAGCGATGAAAATAATGGCTCCAATAACCTGGCCTAAATCGATTTTTTTCTTGTGTTTTTTTGGCATTTTTCTACAGGTGAGCAATAGTGTGTGTTCATCCTAAAAGAAAGTACAGGAATTACAAGTGGTTAATCGTGCGTATAGATAATTACCTTTGGCATTGTGTGCAATAAAAGCTAGATCGTTGTGCCTGTGTAATTTGTTTAATAGGCTTTCCGCAGTTAGGACAAGGTTGACTGGTTTTTCCATACACCAGTAAGGTCTGTTGAAAATAACCAGGCTTGCCATCCTCTTGAGTAAAGTCTTTTAAGGTGGTTCCACCTTGCTCAATGCTACGTTGCAATATGGATTTTATAATTGGGATAAGCTTCTGGTAGCGAGCTAGTGATATTTTATTCGCCAGACATTTTGGGTTAATGCCTGCGCTAAACAAAGACTCATTGGCATAAATATTACCCACACCAACGACGACATGGCTATTCATTAAAAATGTTTTAATCGCAATTTTTCGTTTGCGGCTCATTGTGTAAAAGTATTCAGCCGTAAATTCATCGCTTAATGGTTCTGGTCCAAGCTTAATCAGTAATTTATGTTTAAGCGGGTCTGTTTTTGTCCACAATACAGCACCAAATCGACGCGGATCGCGTAGGCGTAAAATCTTATTGTTGGCAAAACAAATATCAATATGGTCATGTTTTTCAGCAGCAATATTTTTATCTACAATGCGTAAGCTACCGGACATACCCAAATGCATAATTACTGTGCCGGCATCAGTGCGCAATAAAATGTATTTTCCACGACGCTCAACCCGGCGAATAATCTGCTGAGTAAGCTGTTTTTTTAAAGTGGCGGTAATCGGCCAGCGAAGCTGTTTTTGGCGAATAACAACATCCGTAACGGCCTGTTTAAGAATGTAGGGTTCTATGCCGCGTCGCGAGGTTTCGACTTCCGGTAATTCAGGCATTATCTGTTTCAGGTAATTGATTCTGCGGAAGTGTTGTGCCAGCTGGTTCGCTTATAGTATTAAATGGGCCAAAGAGTTTTTTCTTAAGCGAACTATCCAGATGATACTCAATGCCCAGATCGGGGCGTGCCAATATTAGCCATGGGTCATCATCGGATAGCTCAAATATAATATTGCTGTTTTCAAATGAAATTTTTATCATACCCAATTTTTTTCGCGGCATATATTTGTGTACGGCAAAGGCCTGTGCACTACGCCATTCGTCGAGTAGCGTTTGAATTTGATCCGCGCTTAATGCGTTGTCAGCTAATGCTTGTGAGGTGCTTTTCCAGTGAACGGTTGCGGTCTTTTTTATTTGCAGATCAGGCAGAGATAATGCAATGATTGTCTGTTCAGGAAGAAGCCTTAAATCCACAAAGGTGGCGGCTTGTGCGCTGACCAATGGATAGGTTTGGTCATTAACTAATACGAGTTTATTACCACTTTTTAAATATCGTTTATTATTTAAGGGGTTGGACTTTCCAAAAGATATTTCAGTGTTATTAAAGATAATACGTGCTCTTGGCTTGTCTAGTGCATAGTGCTGCAAATTTAATGTGCTACT
>CAWUSX010000037.1:0-37569 GCA_963924875.1 uncultured Gammaproteobacteria bacterium | reverse complement strand
TACCGATAAAACACGCGCGGTTATTCCGGTGCATTTGTTTGGCCAGCCCGTAGACATGAACGCACTTAAAACCTTGTGCGATGCAAAGAACTTAAAAATAGTTGAAGACTGTGCACAATCATTTGGCGCACACATTAACGGCAAACAAACTGGTAGCTTTGGTGACGCGGGTGCATTTAGCTTTTTCCCCAGCAAAAACCTCGGCGGTTTTGGTGACGGCGGATTAATTACCACCAACTCAGACAAAATGGCGGAAGACATTAAAGTTCTTCGTAACCATGGTTCAACAAAACAATACCACCATACGGTGCTAGGTTATAACAGCCGGCTGGATGAGTTACAGGCGGTTATTTTACGCGCCAAGTTAAAGCGCATTGATGACTACAACACCAACCGTCGACGCGTTGATCAAACCTATAAAGCAATGATGCAGGGCACAGATGTGCAGATGCCACATGAAGACGGTATTGGCTATCACGTATACCACCAGTACACCTGCATGCACCCACAACGCGATAAAATCATGCAGGCATTACGTGATGCAGGCATTGCCTGTGCTATCTACTACCCTATTCCATTACATAAACAGGAAGTGTTTGCTGAATCATGCAAAGGCCTAACATTGCCTGTTACAGATAACGTAGTGAAAAACTGTTTTTCTATACCTGTTTATCCTGAACTTGGCGAAGACAAAATCAAGATCATTACGGACACCATTAAGTCTGCCTTATAAAACATGAATAAACGCATAATGATTAGCGCCGGAGAAGCCTCCGGCGACATGCATGCCGCCAACTTCGTCAAAGCCTTACACACTATAGATAACTCTATTGAAGTATATGGAATGGGCAGCGAACAACTGCGGGATGCTGGCGTCGATTTATTAATTGATTGCTCCGATATTGCCGTTGTTGGCCTGGTAGAAGTCATTGCCAACTATCGAAAAATAATCAAAGCACTGAATATATTAAAAGAATCTCTGCGTAATAATCCACCCGACCTTCTCATCCTGGTTGATTACCAGGAGTTTAATTCCAAGCTCGCTGTAGTCGCAAAAAGTTTAGGCATTAAAGTTCTGTTTTATATCGGCCCGCAGGTATGGGCATGGCGCCAGCACCGGGTACATAAAATTGGTGAACGCATCGATATGATGGCGGTTATTTTACCCTTCGAAGAAAAATTTTATGCAGACGCCAATGTGCCTGTACGTTTTGTTGGCAACCCGCTCGTTGATGAGGCAAAACCTAATCGTGATAAACAAAGTTGCCTGAATGATTATCAATTAAGCGATGACAGGCCTATAGTTGGATTATTTCCTGGCAGCCGACGCGGTGAAATTAAACGTGTATTGCCTATTCAGTTAGAAGCTGCAGAAAAGTTATTAGAGCAAAAACCTGATTTACAATTTGTATTACCTGTTGCCAGCACATTAACTAAAGAGGCGTTTGCAGATTGCCTGAAAAAATATTCTCATCTAAATGTAAAACTGGTAAAAGACCTTTCTTATAATGTAATGCAATGCTGTGATGCAATTATTACCGCATCGGGTACGGCGACACTTGAAATTGCACTGATGGGTGTTCCAAATTGCATTACATACAAAATTTCTCCTATATCATATGCCATTCTTAAACGCATGGTAAAAATAGATAATATAGGACTGGTTAATATTGTTGCTGATAAAAAAATTGTTGAAGAGTTCATACAACACCAGGCACAACCTCAACTGATCGCCGATGAAATATTTAAAATTCTTAGCGATGATTTATATAGAAACAATATGACAACTGAATTAAATAAGGTTCGCGACAAGCTAGGAAAAACCGGCGGTGCTAAAAATGTAGCTCAGCTTGCATTAGAAATGCTTGATTCCTGATTCACTAAAAAATACAAAAATGCTTTTAAGCCCCTTGGCAATAATCATCTAATATTTTTATGCTTGCATCTTAAATTTAACATATTACAGACAAACAAAAGGCCAGAAAAATTCTGGCCTTTTGTACAATTTATAACAACTACTCGCAAGAGTATTCAACACAGCAATAAGCTTATCGCACAATTCCACGTTTTGAATTTTCAATAAAGTCGGTAAACTGTTTCACTTCAGGATACTCTTCAATAAGCTCTGCAACTTCCTTCATAGCCTGCTCTCGAGAACCTTTAGAACGCACCAGCGCCTTATAGGTATTTAATATGGCCCTGATAAGTGCATCGCTGAAGCCTTTTCGCTTAAGGCCTATTTTATTAATGCCTCCCGCTTTTCCATAGTTACTTGCCACAATAACATACGGCGGAACATCACGATTAATAATGGCTCCCATGCTGGTAAAGCAATGACTACCCAGTTTAGAAAACTGATGCACCAGTGTGAAACCGCCTAAAATGGCAAAATCACCAATTTCAACATGGCCAGCACAAGAAGCTGAATTTGCAAAAACAATATGATTACCAATCCGGCAATCATGAGCAATATGCACATATGCCATTATAAAATTATGACTACCCACTTTCGTCACGCCACCGCCATCTGCTGTGCCACGTGAAATAGTCACATTTTCACGAATAGTGTTTTCATCGCCAATCTCTAAAGATGAGTTTTCGCCTGAAAACTTTAGATCCTGGGGATCTTCACCGATTGAAGAAAATTGATAAATTTTATTATTTTTTCCAATTTTAGTTGGACCATTTATTACGACATGCGGCCCTATCCATGTACCGGCTTCGATTTCAACATGCGCACCGATAATGCTATATGGACCTATCTCGACATCGTCGGCAATCTTTGCTGTGGCATCTATGATTGCAGTTTGATGGATCATTAAAAACAGCCTCTAATATTATTACTGTAGAACTTATCCAGGCAACTATGGCCGATAACTACGACTTAGGATTATCTGTTGCCGCACACATAATAACAGCACTTGCTGCTAATTTTCCGTCAACTAGTGCCTTACAATCAAATTTCCAAATTCCGCGTGAACGTTTAAGCAACTCAACTTGCAGAGTAAGTACATCACCAGGAACAACCTGTCGTTTAAAACGCGCACCGTCTATACCTACAAACAGGTAAAGCATGTCACTATCCGGGTCTTCACCCATTGTTTTAAAGCCAAGTAAACCCGTCGCCTGTGCAAGGGCCTCCATAATGAGTACGCCCGGCATTACTGGATAATGAGGAAAGTGACCTTGAAAAAAAGGCTCGTTAATTGTTACATTTTTAACGGCCGTAAGGCTTTTACCTAATTCGAAATCTAAAACCTTATCAACCAATAGAAAAGGGTAACGATGTGCAAGGAGCTTTCTAATTTCCCCAATATTCATTGTATTCACAGTAAAACCTCAGACTTTTTATTCTTTATTTTTTATAAGCTTTTCAAGCTGCTTAATTCGTTTAGCCATTTCATCTAGCTGGCGGAATCTTGCGCTATTTTTTCGCCACGTACGCGTTTCATCAATGGGTGTATTTGATGAGTAAGAGCCTGGCCTGGTTAACGACTTGGATACCATAGACATAGCCGTAACAATAACATTATCAGTAATTTCTATGTGATCTCGAACACCTGTCATACCCGCAAACAGACAATTTTTACCAATTTTAGTACTCCCTGCTATGCCGACACCTCTGGACATAACCGTATGCTCACCAACGCTGACATTATGCGCAATTTGTACGTGGTTATCCAATTTAACACCATTTCCGATAACTGTGTTTTGCAACGCACCACGGTCAACCACCGAACAGGCACCAATTTCCACCGAGTTACCAATAACAACACCACCTACCTGTGGCACCTTCAGCCACTCACCCTGGTCAAATTCAAAACCAAAACCGTCTGAACCTATCACGGATGCAGAGTGCATTATACAGCATTCTCCAATCACACAAGTGTGGTAAACCGTGACATTAGAATACAGGTGAGTATGAGCACCAATACGGCTATTGCGGCCAATAAAACTACCGGCATCAATTCTAACGCCCTCATCAATCACCACACCCTGTTCAATCACCACATTTGGCCCTATATAGGCCAGGCTGGAGATTGATGCCGTCGGATCAATTACGGCAGTGCTATGAATGCCTGGTGTCGGAATGAATTCTGGATAAAGTAAGGCGACAATTTTTGCATAGGCAGCACGTGGATTTTTAACTACTAATGACGCCACAGGCGAATCAGCGACTACATCTTCGCGTAAAATAACCGCACTTGCCTTTGTGTTTTTTAAACCGGGTATGTATTTAGAGCTGGTAACAAAACAAATATCACCAACACCCGCATCATCAAGTTGAGCCGCTGAATTTATCTCAAGCTCAGCGTCACCTACAAGTTCTGCACCTATATGTTGAGCAAGTTGTTGTAAGCTATAACTCATATCAGTTTGTCGTTTTCACTTATAGTTTAATAACTGCTACTTAGCTTCTTTGATAACATTTGCCAATATTGCGTCTGTAATATTAATACTGTCTGCAGCAAACATTACACCTTCATTCACGATCAGATCATATTTCTTTTCAGTTGCATATTTTTTAGTCACCGAAAATACAACTTTTCTAAATGCATCCATTTCTTCATTTCTAACAACCTGCAGTTCTTTCTCGAGCTTTGTTCCCTTCTCTCTGTATTCGCCGACCATGTCTTTTAGCTTATTACGTGAAGCAGTTAATTTGCTCTCAGTCATTAACAACTCATTAGTTTTAATTTCTTTTTCTAATGATTTAATATCAGTAATTAATGCCTCTATTTCTTTTTTAGGCGCATTAAATTTTGACTCTATCATTTTATCTATGCCTTTAACTTTGGCATATTCGCTAAATAACATAGTGACATTAACAAAACCTATTTTGCCCGCATTACCTGCAAATGGCATTACCAACAAACCGGCCAGTACTAAAACTGAAAATATACGTTTACTCATTACTCTTTCTCCTAAAAAATTGATCCAATACTAAATTGGAATGCACGTTTGTCGTCACCATCTTTGGCTTCAAGAGTACGGGCCCAGCTAAATCTTAGTGGCCCAATTGGTGCTAACCATACAAATGAAACACCTACAGAACTACGCAACTCACTCGAGTTAAAGCCGCCACTATAGTTATTTGCAGCTACATCATCTTGTAAGAACACATTACCTATATCATAAAATGAACTAAGACGAACAGAGCTTGGTGGCTTTTCTAAAAATGGTACAGGGAATATAATTTCCGCGCTTGCTACCGTTCTAAGATCACCACCAATAGGATCATTAGTTGCGGTATCTTTTGGACCTAACGAATTTGAATCAAAGCCCCGCACTGTTCTTAAACCGCCTGCAAAAAATCGTTCAAAAAACGGATAAGTAGTCGCATCACCATACGCACCACCATAAGCTACATCTGTTCTAACCAGAGTAGTTACATTTCGTGTAATAGGGAAATAGAATTTATTATTATAGTTTATTTTATAGTATTCCAGGTCACTACTCGGCAATGTGAAATCCAGTGAAATCGATTGTGAATTACCGGATGTCGCAAATATCGTTCTATTGCGTGTATCATGCGAGAAGCTTGTAAGTAGTGTAAACGCATCTACAGAAGCTTCATTAGGCAAGCCAGAAGAATTAAGACTGCCATTAGAGTATTCTGTAAGGAATGCATCTACATCGGCAATAACATTCGATCCACCCCTGAAAATATCCGTTGCCTCATAACCAACACCAATTCGCAATCGATCATATTCTGTTAACGGAATACCGTATGACAGATTTATACCATAGGAATTTTGGAAGTAATTGCTTATATCTTCCTCTGCCGCATCGCGCTCACGATACGACATTGAGATTGTCCGACTAATGCCATCTATTGTGTAATAAGGATCCGTGAATGCAACACTGTAAATTTTATTTGCACTATCATTATTAAAATTAATCGATAAATTTTCACCACTACCATTCAGATTATCCATAGTTAAACCCAGATTAAAAACAAAGCCCTGAGTTTGTGAAAAACCTGCACCAATATTAAAGCTACCTGACATACGTTCTTTAATATTAATATTAATATCAACCAGGTCCGCTGTACCTGGAACAGGATCTTTACTAACCACGACTTCTTCGATATAAGGTAAACGTTGCAGGCGTATTTTAGATCTCTCTAATTTATCGTTAGAAAGTTCTCCACCTTCCATTAAACGCACTTCACGACGCAGTACCTCATCGTTAGTTTTATAGTTACCAGAAAAATTAATACGATTTACATAAACCTTTTTCCCCGGATCAATAAAGTAAGCCAGTTCAACTTGTAAGGTTTCATCATTGATTTTAGGAATAACATTTATTTTTGCAAATGCATAACCTTCATTACCCAACCTGCGAGTCATCAGGTTTTTTGTATCAATCATTTTATTTCGCGAAAACACATCTCCTGATTTAATCAAAATGAGTTTACGCAGTTCATCTTCCGGGACAACAAGTGTTCCTGCCAGGCTTATTTCATTAACAAGGTACTTTTCACCTTCCGTGATATTCATGGTGATGTATATATCTTTTTTATCGGGTGTAATTGTTACCTGTGTTGAATCCATTGAAAAACGCACATAACCTCTATCCTGGTAATATGATTTTATAGTTTCTTCATCAGCTGCCAGTTTAGGTTTGGCATATTCATCTACACTGCTGAACAAGTCGAAGAAGCCCGGCACACCTAACTGCAAATCTTCGAGTAATGTCGCGTCATCAAAAACCTTATTGCCGACAATATTTATTTGTTTAATTTTAGCGATAACACCTTCAGAAATTTTTATATCTATATCAACACGGTTACGCTCTAGCTCGGTAATTTTTGTTTCAATACGTACCGCATATTTTCCACGGCTAAAATAAGCCTGCTGTTTTAAGCCCTGTTCAATTTTATCTAATGCGGATGGTTTAAATACACGGCCCTTGGTAATTTCCAGATCATTGAGTATTTCTTCAAGCTGCTTATCGTCAATATCACTATTACCTGACCAGCTAATATTTGAAATAGCGGGGCGTTCTAGCACCTGAACGACTAATACATTACCGTCTTTAAGCAATTTTACATCTTTAAAAAATCCCGTTTTATACAGCTCCTGAATTACATACGATGTTTGTGCACTATCAAATGACTCGCCTACTTTTACAGGAAGATAATTCAATAAGGTACCGTCAGGTATGCGCTCTAAACCCAGTAGTTTAATATCTTCAACAACAAAACTATCAGCAGCATATGCATACGAATATGGAAATAATAAAATTAATAATATAAATAGCTTACGCAATGTCATCGCCAATAAGTAATGTTGATTAAAATTAGTTAATTAAGCGCTGAATATCATTAAAGACAGCCAGGCTCATTAAAACAAGCAGCAATGCCAAACCCACTTGCTGTCCCATTTGTTGTATTTTTTCTGAAACAGGAGACCCTTTCACTATTTCAATCAGGTAATACATTAAATGCCCACCATCCAGCATCGGCACAGGCAATAAGTTCAGTACACCGAGGCTTACTGAAATCATCGCTAAAAATTTTAAATAAACTAGAAAACTAATACTCGCTGTAATACCGGCATATTGTGCAATAGTGATTGGCCCGGAAATATTCTCCAGCGCTGCTTCACCGACAACCATTTTACCCAAAACTTTGAATGTAAGTGCTGTAAAAGTCCATGTTTCGTCTAATGCTCGTGCACCAGCTTCAAACACACTGTATTCGATGCGTATCTTGGATTTTTCTATGAGCTCTTTGGGTACTTCTGGATACGCGCCCATAAAGCCAACAACAGCTTCGCCATGTTGTTTTTCATCGGGACGCAATTGCAGGTTTAAATCTTCACCCGAGCGATTTATTAATACATTTAGATTTTTGCCCGCACTAGACTGAATAACCTCAACCAACTTATCCCAGTTTGCAATAGGCTGATCATTGATGGATATAATTTCATCGCCTGCTGCTATACCCGCTTTAAGTGCGGCACCGTTCTCTGTAACACCACCAATTATTGGTGCAAATTCTGGCTTCCATGGTTTGAAACCTAACTGATCAACAATATCTGTTTTTTCATTTAATATGTGCCGCTCACCTATAGAAATTTGGTGATCCGTTTCATATGAGTCGGCTGTGCGAACCTTAACCGGGATATCACCGCCATCAAGCCCCTGTTCGATAAGCGCCAGGCGAAACTCATTCCATGTCCTGACTTCTTTGTTACCTACGGATAATATTTGATCTTCCGCCGCAAAACCCGAAACAGCGGCAATGCTTTCCACCGCTGGCGCAGCGATCACAGGCTTAATGCCATCTTCGCCATTCACAAAGAAAATAAAATAGAAAAATGCCGCTAATATAAAATTGAAAATAGGCCCTGCAGCAACAATTGCAAAGCGAGTTGCAACCGGCTGGGTATTAAATGCACGATGACGCAGTGATGCATCTACCGGCCCCTCCCTTTCATCGAGCATTTTAACGTAGCCACCCAGGGGAATTGCCGCTACTGCAAACTCAATTAAGTCTTCACCTTTTTGCACACGCTTTACAAAAAGCGGCTTACCAAAGCCTATTGAAAAGCGTAACACCTTTACTTTTAAAAGCCGTGCGACCCAGTAATGGCCGAATTCATGAAATGCTACTAATACACCGATAGCAAGTATGAAAAATAAAATATTATGTAAAAATCCACCGGAACCCATTATTTAAACCCTAAGCAGTTGACCCACTCTTTTGATATGCAGCGCGCTTCTGAATCTGCCTGCAATATATCCTGCAAATTATTTGGTGTCATATTTTTTGTATTTTCCAATGTTTTTTCAATCACTTTAGCAATATTGGTGAAAGCCAATGCTTTATTTAAAAAGGCATCAACAGCAATTTCATTCGCTGCGTTCAAAGCTGTTGTGGCTATGCCGCCAATTTTCAAAGCTTCATAAGCCATAGCTAAGCATGGAAAACGCTCAAAGTCAGGTTTTTCAAAGTCCAGCTTTGCGACCTCGAAAATATCCAATGGTTCAACTCCTGATTGTATCCGATCTGGCCAGGCCATTGCATGGGCAATAGGTGTGCGCATATCAGGATTGCCCATTTGCGCTAACACCGAGCCATCGTTATAACTCACCATTGAATGAATCACGCTCTGTGGATGTATTACAACTTGAATCATGGATGCCTGAGTATTAAACAACCAACAGGCTTCAATTACTTCCAGGCCTTTATTCATCATAGTGGCTGAATCAACCGAAATTTTTTGCCCCATTACCCAATTTGGATGGGCAATAGCCTCTTCCGGAGTAACACTGTGCAAGGTACTAACATCGCGTGTCCTAAATGGCCCACCACTTGCGGTAAGTAATATTTTGTTAACACCCGACTGCTCAAGGCCATTTTGAAAGTGCTCTGGCATGCATTGGAAAATCGCATTATGTTCTGAATCAATCGGCAGTAAGGTTGCATTATGTTGCTTAACCTCGTTCATAAATAAGCCACCGGACATGACCAGTGCTTCTTTATTTGCTAATAAAATTCGCTTTCCCGCACGTGCAGCGGCGATAGTTGGTAACAAACCTGCCGCACCCACAATGGCCGCCATAACCTGATCGACTTCATCCAGGCTAGCAACTTTTTCTAAAGACTCTACACCTGATAAAACTTCAGTCGGCAACTCCGTTTGCGCAATTTTATTCTCCAGGCGAAGCGCTGCATCGGCGTCAGCCAATACCGCATATAGGGGTTTATATTCCTGGCATTGTTGAAAGAGCTTTTCATCTGCATTATTAGCAGTCAGCGCAATCACCTGATATTTTTCTGCATGACGTGAAATCACATCCAGTGTATTCACACCAATGGTGCCAGTGGAACCTAATACACAAATACCCTGCATAGCCATTAAAAGATCACCTGCCCTAACAACAATGCAAACAATGGAGCAGACGAAGTAACACTATCGATACGATCTAAAATACCGCCATGACCTGGCAGAATATTTCCAGTGTCTTTTAAATTTTGTTCGCGTTTTAACAGACTAAAAAACAAATCACCCGCAACAGAAATGTAGGTTGCCAATGCAGCAATAATTAATAGCAATAATGTTTGTATGACTTGTAACTCAAATATAAAGCTCGCCAGATAACTATATACGGCGGTTGCAAATACTGCACCATACAAACCTTCTTTAGTTTTTCCCGGGCTCAATTTGGGTGCCAGTTTATTTTTTCCAAATCGCTTGCCTGAAAAATAGGCGCCGATATCAGCAATCCAGATAATACTTAAACAATAAAACAACCACAGGCTACTTTGCTCACGTATATGCATTAATGCGAGGATTGGCGGAAGCAACACCAGCAACCCTAATACAATTTTAAACAACGAGACGCCATCCGTATCAACGGACGGGCCTTTAGAAAACATATGGTATATAGCGATCAGCCAAAAAATAACGCTAACAGACAAAATAGGGTTCAAAAGTTCAGGATATTTAACAATGTACTCTTGAGACACAAACACAAGCACACCCATTAACACCGCATAGACAATACGCACAACAATATTTTTAACACCACTTAAACGCGCCCATTCCCAGCCTGAAATTACTATAATGATAATCAGGGCATAAAAAATAACATCAGTGGATTGTGTCAGAATACCCCAAATAACCAGTGCGGCTAAAGGTATTGCGGTTAAAATTCGTTGTTTCAACATTAAACATTAACCATGTAGTGGGGTTTCAACCTGCTCGCCTGTTTTGCCAAATCGTCTTTGACGACCCTCAAACCAGTCAAGCGCATCTTGAAATTGCTGAGCCCCAAAATCTGGCCACAGCGTATCGGTAAAATACAACTCAGTATATGCAAGTTGCCAAATAAGAAAATTACTAATACGTTGCTCACCACCTGTGCGAATAAACAAATCAGGCTCAGGTAATTCACTTAAACAAATATAACTATTTAGCATTTCTGCATTAATATCTGCTGCATTGATATCGCCAGCCTGAACTTTGGCTGCAATTTTTTTACAGGCCTCTGCAATATCCCAGCGACCACCGTAATTAACCGCGATATTAAGCTGCAGCCCGGTGTTTTTTTCAGTCAATTTTTTAGCGGCTTGAATTTTTTGCTGAAGCTTTTCCGAAAAGGCAGAACATTCACCAATAAATCGTACCCGTACATTTTGTTTATGTAAGGATTTGACTTCAGATTGCAGCGTGGATACGAACAGCTCCATTATGCTGCTCACTTCTTGCTCGGGCCGTTTCCAGTTTTCGCTGCTAAATGCAAAAATAGTAAGTGCCTGAATATCCGCTTTAATCGCTGTTTCAACTATTTTTCGAGTTGATTTAACGCCGGCATGATGACCTGCCGTTCTTGGCATAAGACGTTTTTTTGCCCAACGGCCATTGCCATCCATGACAACGACAACATGCTTTGGCTTTGCCGGAGTGGTTTGCTCAGTTTTTATAAACGAGGTAATTCCCATGACTAAAACCATTTAGTGATAAATCACTAAATTTCCATCATTTCCTTTTCTTTTGCTTCAAGCACGTTATCAATATCCGCAACATATTTATCTGTTAGCTTTTGAATACTTTCTTCTGCTTTACGATTTTCATCTTCTGAAATTTCTTTGTCTTTTAACAAATCTTTGAAATCGCCATTCGCATCACGACGAATATTTCTGACCGCTACTTTTGTGCCTTCACCTTCTGCCTTAACGACCTTAACAAGATCACGACGACGTTCTTCTGTTAAGGCAGGCATTGGCACACGAATAACCGTACCTTGTGAGGCGGGGTTCAAACCAAGATTGGCTGTCATAATCGCTTTTTCAATCGCTGCTACCATAGGTTTTTCCCATGGTGTCACCGCTAATGATCTTGAATCTTCGGCAACGACGCTGGCGATTTGTTTGATAGGCGTCATGCTTCCATAGTAATCGACCATTACATGATCGAGTAAACTTGGATGCGCACGCCCGGTGCGAATTTTTGTGAGTTCGGTTTTCAGAGACTCCACGCTTTTAAGCATACGCGACTCTGCATCTTCGACTATCTCATTGATCATTTATATTCTCCAACACGATTTAAATTCCGCACGATTAACTTGCGGGTACAACTGATGTGCCTATTGTTATATCGGTTACCGTACGTAACAAATCACCAGCTTCGTTTAAATTAAATATTCTTAATGGCATATTTTGTTCTTTACACAGAACAATGGCCGTTGCATCCATAACCTGAAGGTTTTTATGCAAAACATCATCATACGTCAAGGAATCATAACGTTTGGCATCTGGATTTTTCATCGGATCAGAATCGTATACACCATCAACTTTTGTGGCTTTAATTAATACGTCGGCTTCTATTTCGATTGCACGCAAACTGCCTGCACTATCTGTCGTAAAAAAGGGATTGCCCGTTCCGGCACCAAAAATAACAATACGGCCTTTTTCTAAGTGACGTACCGCACGACGACGCACGTAGTCTTCACATACCTGGTGAATACTTAAGGCTGACATTACACGGCAGCTAGGGCCCACTCGTTCAATCGCATCCTGTAAGGCAAGGCAGTTCATAACTGTTGCCAGCATGCCCATGTGATCACCTGTTATTCTATCCAGGCCTGCATCGGCCAGGCCTTTACCACGAAAGATATTACCAGCACCAATCACTACACCAACTTCAATACCCAGCTCGGAAATTTGCTTAATTTCACCGGCTACACGGTTTAGCATATCAGGATCAATACCTGAATCCTGTGAACCCATTAAAGCTTCGCCGCTAAGCTTTAATAATACGCGTTTATAGATAGGTTTTGATTCACTCATTTTGATGCATCGCCCTTATGGTTATTATGGTTGATTTTATATTTTAATAACTATTTCGATAAATCGTTCGTCCCTGCACATAAAAAACCGGGATACAAACCCCGGCTTTTTATTTTTCTATCATCGTTCAGTGATGCCTACTAGCCGTTAAGCTGAGCCATAACTTCTTCAGCAAAGTTCTCGACTTTTTTCTCGATACCCTCACCTACTTCAAAACGATTGAAGCTCTTAACTTCTGCACCTTTAGACTTCAACAATTTTTCAACTGTCTGATCCGGGTCTTTAACAAATGGCTGGCCTACCAGCGTAATTTCAGCCAGGTACTTACGAATACGACCGCCAATCATCTTTTCAATAATTTCATCGGGCTTACCGCTTTCTTTAGCCTGTGCTACTAAAATTTCCTTTTCTTTAGCCAGCATTTCTTCAGGAACACCCGACTCATCAACACAAGTAGGGTTGCTTGCTGCAATGTGCATTGCGATATCTTTAATCAGATCCGCATCATCCTTATTTAGCTCAACCAATACACCCATACGAATACCGTGTAAGTATGAACCAAATGAACCTTCAGATGACTTACGTTCAAAACGACGAACCTGAATGTTTTCACCGATTCTAGCGACCATTTCCTGACGCACTTCTTCGATTGTCTTGCCACCATCTTCTAATGGCAGAGCAACCAATGCTGCAACATCTGCAGGAGAATCTTTAAGAACACGTTGAGCTATACCATTAGTGAACGCTTTAAACTCATCACCACCTGATACGAAATCAGTTTCACAGTTAACTTCAACAATTGCCGCTTCTTTCTTATCATCAGAAAGTGCTATTGCAACTAAACCTTCAGCTGCAGTACGACCTGACTTCTTGTCCGCTTTAGCAAGACCAGATTTGCGCATGTTTTCAATAGCTGTTTCCATATCGCCGTCAACTTCTTGCAGCGCTTTTTTACATTCCATCATGCCTGAGCCGGTGCGCTCACGCAGTTCTTTAACCATACCGGCAGTAATTTGCATTGCCTTTACCTCATTAATTAATATTGACTGGTAATCTTAAGAATACCTAATTACTTATCTTCAGCAGGTGCCGCTTCGTCTGTAGCTGTAGCTGCTTCAACTTCAACTTCTGCTTTAGGTTTCGCTTTAGGTGCAGCTTTTTTTGCTGCTTTCTTCTTAGGCGCTGGCTTCGGTGCATCTTCCTGTACAGCATCAGCTGAACCAAGATTCAAAGAAGCTGCTTTACCTTCAATAATCGCATCTGCAACCGCTTCTATGTATAACTTAACAGAGCGAATTGCATCATCATTACCCGGTACGATGTAATCAATATCATCTGGAGAGTTGTTAGAATCAACAACACCAATCACTGGAATACCTAATACTTTTGCTTCGTGTACAGCAATAGCCTCATTACCTGTATCGATTACAAAAATAGCATCCGGAATACCATTCATGTCCTTAATACCACCCAGAGTCTTTTCTAATTTTTCCAACTCACGGCTAAGGTTCAGTGCTTCTTTCTTGATCATGCGATCAAAAGAACCATCTGTAGACATAACTTCTAAATCTTTTAAACGACGAATAGATGCGCGTACAGTGTTGAAGTTCGTCATCATGCCACCTAACCAACGGTGGTTAACGAACGGCATACCACAACGGCGTGCTTCTTCGGCGATAGCTGTGCGAGCTGCACGCTTAGTACCAACAAACAAAACTTTGCCATTGCTTGCAGCAATTTTGCTGATTGCATTCAATGCATCGTTAAGCATTGGCAGTGTTTTTTCTAAGTTGATGATATGAATTTTGTTGCGAGCACCAAAGATGAATTGAGACATCTTAGGGTTCCAAAAACGAGTTTGATGTCCGAAATGAACACCAGCTTCTAACATTTGACGCATGGTCACTTTAGCCATAATAATTTCCTAGTAGGGTTAGGCCTCCACATACCCCTTGCAACAACCCGAATCAGTGAATATTCACGGTTCAGGCACCCAGTTACACGGTGATGATATGTGTGCGTATTTAAAAATAATTAACGTTTGCTTCGACTCATTTCAAGTCGAGCGGCCGCTTTATACCATATCCACACACGATTCACAATAAAAACCTGTTTTTTCAGCCATTTATCAAGCCTTATTAATTAGGCCTAAGTCTACGAAAAATAAGGAAATCTTGAAAAATATTCACATTTAAGGCCTAATCAGACATCGATCTTAAAACGCCCTCCCCGGAAGATTGGTTTTTGCTCTGTCTACAGCGAATATTTGGGCCCAACAAAAAGCTAAACTTAATGAGCATACACATAAAGACACCTGAAGAAATCGAAAAAATGCGCGTTGCTGGTCGTCTGGCCGCCGAAGTGCTGGAAATGATAGAACCACACGTAAAAGCCGGTGTTACCACAGAGACACTGGATCAAATTTGCCATGATTTTATCGTCAATACGCAACACGCGATTCCTGCGCCACTTAACTACCACGGTTTCCCTAAATCAATCTGTACCTCGGTTAATCACCAGGTATGCCACGGTATCCCGAGTGAAAAAACACTAAAGAACGGCGACATTATCAATATCGATATCACCGTTATCAAAGATGACTTCCACGGTGATACCAGCAAAATGTTTTACATTGGCGAGCCAACCATTAAAGGTCGTCGCGTATCTGAGGTGTCCCGTGAGTGCATGATTGAAGGCATAAAACTGGTAAGGCCTGGCGCACAACTCGGCGATATTGGTGAAGTCATTCAAAAATATGCTGAGTCACGTGGCTTTTCGGTGGTGCGCGAATATTGCGGCCATGGCATAGGCCGTGGTTTCCATGAAGACCCACAAGTAATGCACTTTGGTAAAGCGGGTACAGGCGTGACTCTGCAAGAAGGCATGACATTTACCATTGAGCCAATGATTAATATCGGTAAACGTCAGGTCAAAATGCTCAAGGATGACTGGACAGTCGTCACCAAAGATCACAGCCTGTCTGGCCAATGGGAACACACTATTCTGGTAACACCCACCGGCTATGAAGTTTTGACCCTGCGCAAAGACGAAATTATATAAAACCCACCAACCGGAAATTTAAGAGTCCCTATGACTGATGTCACTCTGCATTCTGTAAGCATATTCAACGAAGAAGATTTCAAACAGCAGCTAGCAGAGAAGCCTAATCAGCTTTTGCAAGTACTCAAGGAGACCATTCAGTCTGGGCAAACCGCGATTCAACAGGCCTTTGAAAATGGCGCTGACACGCTAGAAACCGTTAATGCCAGAGCATATTTTATTGATCAAATTTTAAACCACTCTTTTGACCTCTATTTTGCAGACTGCGATCAGAAAGTTGCACTCGTCGCGGTAGGTGGCTACGGCAGAGCTGAACTACACCCAGCTTCAGATATAGACATCATGCTGCTACTGGAAGAAAAAGAGACGGCTCACACAAAAGAAAAGCTTGAGCAGTATTTAACCTTGCTTTGGGATATCAAGCTGGAAATTGGTCACAGTGTACGCACGGTAGAAGAGTGCATAGAAGAAGCCACTAATGACATCACCGTTATAACCAATTTAATGGAAGCGCGCTTGCTCACAGGAAATGAAGCGCTGTTTTCGCAGATGATGGAATCAACGGGCCCGGACAAAATCTGGCCAAGTAAGGCCTTTTTCAAAGCCAAGCTGGAAGAACAGTCACTACGCCATAGAAAGTTCGGCGGCACCGCCTATAACCTGGAACCCAATATCAAAGAAAACCCAGGTGGGTTACGCGACCTGCAAATGATTGGTTGGGTAGCCAAGCGACACTTTGGCACTCGAATATTACATGAGCTGGCAGACCATAACTTTTTAAGTCAGCCTGAATATGAGGCATTACGCGAGTGCCAGATTTATCTATGGAAAATTCGCATTCACCTGCACTACCTCACGCATAAACATGAAGATCGCCTGCTGTTTGATCTGCAAAAGGAACTCGCCTTTGCCTTTGGTTATGAAGACGGTAAAAATAATCTGGCCATTGAGCAGTTCATGCAGCGCTATTACCGCACGGTGCTTGAACTAGAACGCCTCAATGAACTGCTATTACAACTCTTTAGACAGGAAATTTTATACGCCGGAGACGATGAAAACGCCGTGGAAATCAATCGACGCTTCCATGTTATTAATGGCTATATCGCTGCGTGCAATGAAAATGTATTTATAGATCACCCCACCGCATTATTAGAAATTTTCCTCATAATGGAGCTTAAACCGGAAATACGCGGCGTACACGCGCAGACCATTCGTTTAATTCGTGAAAACACCCACCTGATTGATGAAGATTTTCGCGCGTCTAAAACCGCTCAGCAGCTTTTTATGGATATCATTACGCAGCCTCGCGGTGTAACGCACGAACTGCGTAGAATGAACCGCTACGGCATTCTAGCCGCCTATATCCCGGCCTTTGAGCAAATCGTTGGGCGTATGCAATACGACCTGTTCCATGCCTATACGGTTGATCAGCACACGCTGTTTGTAGTGCGTAATATGCGTCGCCTGTCGGTACCCGATTTCGCCCATGAGCACCCCCTGGCCAGCGGTATTTTTCACCATTTGGATAAACCCGAGCTGTTGTACCTGGGCGGGCTATTTCACGACATAGCCAAAGGCCGTGGTGGCAATCATGCAGACATCGGTGCTGTAGATGCCTATGACTTTTGCCAGGCACACGGAATTTCCACCGAAGACAGTGAACTGGTTAGCTGGATGGTAAAAAAACACCTGCTCATGTCCATGGTCGCTCAACGCAAAGATATAAGTGATCCCGAAGTTATCTATAACTTCTCCAAAGAAATGGTGAGCTTAAAACAGCTTGATTACCTATATCTGTTAACCATGTGCGATATACGCGCGACCAACCCTAAACAATGGACCACCTGGAAAGACAATTTATTGTCTGAGCTATACCATAAAGCAGCAGCAGCCCTTAAGGCAGGCCTGGATAGCCCTCAGCAACGCAGCATTGTTGCCGAAGAAACCCGCACCTCGGCTACCCGAATACTAACAACTCAGGGAATTGTTACCGAGGTGCTGCAAGAACTTTGGGCACAGTTTTCAAATGACTACTTTATTTACCACAGCCCGGACGAAATCATCTGGCACACACAGATTTTGCTCGACAAAAAATACAAACCACCGATCACCCGCGCGCGCATCAACCAGCGAGGTGAAGCGGAAATATTCATTTATAGTGAAGAACAGAAAAAACTCTTTGCCAGCATCGCATCAACTCTTGAACAACTGGGCCTTAATATAGCGGATGCAAAAATCAACCTCACCAACAAGCAATATGCGTTGCATAGCTTTAAGGTGCTTGAAGAGGATGGTAACAGCCCCACCGGCGAATTCCGTATGAATGAAATTGTCGACAAACTAAACGCGCGTTTAAGCGACTTATCCGTTGAAATCCCCCCAAGTACACGCAGACAAAACCGCGCTTTAAAGAGCTTTGCTGTAAAAACCAGCATCCGATTTGAACAACTGGTCGGCAAAGATATAACGGTAGTCAACATTGAATCCACCGACAGACCGGGCTTATTAGCCAGCATCGCTCAGGCATTTGTAGAATACGGCGTGAATATTCGCCATGCTAAAGTCTCCACCGCCGGTGAGAGGGCGATAGATAGCTTCCATATAACGGATAAAGACCATAACCCTTTATTAGATGACCGCACTATGGGGGCACTAAAAACCATCCTGCTTAAACACATCAATCAGTAAAATTTCACCTTGCTGCAATTGTGTACTACAATGAAATTAATGACTTAGCCGTACTAACTGAAAAATTGGATTAAGATACTATGGTTAAAAACAGTATTAATTGATAATTTGAGGTATTGCTGTGGCACAGGCTCCTTTTTTTGTAACCCTAATTTCCCGCGTACTGGTAACTACCTGCACGCTCTTCACTTTTAGCTTATCTACAGCCTATGCAGAAGAAAAGCAGCCTTTAGATACTGTCGTTATTATGGATAGCTCTGGCAGCATGAAACTGACAGACCCCAAGCAATTGCGCAAACCCGCCGCTAAACTGTTTATTTCTCTGCTGGGCAATCAGGACAGGCTCAGCGTGGTTAGTTTTAGTAGCCAGGCCTGGCCCATTACCTACCTTACTCCGCTAGAAACAGACAAACAGATTAATCAGGCATTAAAGGCAACCGATAAAATTTCTCACAAAGGCGCCTATACCAATATTCATTCTGCCATTAGTAAAGGCATCGAGTTTCTCAAACAAAGTAACCAACTCAATCGTGAACCCATTATTGTTTTAATGTCGGATGGGCAAATGGACGTTGGTGATGCCGCAGAATCCAAAAGATTACGTCAGGCCATTTTTGATGACTTATTGCCACAACTGATAGAACACAAAATCAAGATATATAGCATCGCCTTTACTCAGGCATCCGATCAACAATTACTTCAGGAAATCGCCGATGCAACAAATGGACGCTATGCGCTGGCTGCCAGCGATGACGTTTTACATAAAGTCTTTAGTAAAATATTTGAACAGACAAAAGAACCCAATATGCTGCCGCTTAACGAGAACGCATTTGTCGTCGACTCAAGTATCAAAGAAATTACTATCATCGCTAACAAAGCATCAGATAAAAGCCAGATATACTTGCAGACACCTGCTGGCAAAAAAATAAACTCTACCTTTAAATCTGCAACCGTTAAATGGTTTGTATCGACCAGCTTTGACATGATTACCATTAAAAAACCTGAACAGGGTGACTGGAAAATTTTGTTTAGTGATGATGACAATCGAGCTTATATTATTGCCGATGTTAAATTACGCACACAATTTGAATTAAATACTGAAAGCTACAATCCAGAGCTAATTATAAAGGCATGGTTTGAAAAAGACGAAGAGACTGAAGCCAATGCAGACCTGCTAAACAATATGACTGTGACACTGGAAATTGAACAGCCGGATGGTGCGATTGAAACGCTAGACGTTGATATTTCTAAACAATCCAGTGAGTTTATTGTTAATTACAAACCAACAATGGATGGTTTTTATGGCGCCACAATGATTGCCAAATCTCGTACTTTCCAACGCCAGCAAACTTTTTCTTTTCGCAACACAATGCCAAGCGAGCCAAAAGTTGAGCCGGAAATAATAAATGAGCCGGTGAAGGCAATTGAAGAACCAGCTACTCCGGCTGTCGAACCTGAAAAACAAGAAACAGATGTCGTACAGGTGCTAATTTATTTTGGCCTCGCTAATGTCATACTAATTTTCATAGGTTTAAATGTTTTCTTCGCAATGCGTTATATGAAAGCAAAAAAGACACCCGAAAAAACAACCGATGAAAAATAGATATCACAGATAGAAGATTATGGAAATATCACTTATATACGTACTCATTATCGCCGAAATAATCTTTGTTTTGGTTGGCCTTAGCATCACATTTTTCATTCTATGGCTACGCAAACCTAAACCCGCCGAAGGCGAACCTCTGCCCGTTGAAGACAGCGAATCTGAATTAGATGCGATAGATTTGGGAAGCAGCTATATTGATTACCTCGATCAGGCAATAGAGCACAACAGCTCCAAGCTACAGCAAACTAAAAACAGTAAAGATGATGATGAAAGCGAGCTATCTGATACAAGCCCCTTACCCACCGAAGTGCGAACCGAGCTACTACAGGCTCGTGAACAATTCCTATTAGTTGAAAAGGAAGCCGCCGAACAAACTGAGCAGGAAGTTAATTTCTGGAATCAAATCTATTCTGGCATGCAAACCCTGATAGAAAAATATAAAACAACTGAAGTTATAACCGAAGTTGAAACTACCGTTAATGTAGAAACCAAAAGCAAGGAAAAAGTTGTTTATATTGAAACACAGGGCAAAAAAATTGATGGTGAAGTTAATAAATTAAAAGATATTATTTATGAGCAAGAGAATGCGCTAAGCAGTATGAAAAAGGCGCTTGAATCTACCGATGCAGATGCAGCAGATGATTCTCCAGTACTTGCAACCATCAAGCAGCAACTTGAAACATTAGAACGTCAGCTTAGCGACTCCAAAATGTGCATGGAAGTACTGGAAATGGAAAATAATCGACTACAGGAAGAGGTCGATAAAATGGGCAGTCGCCATGATGCGCTATTTGAGCCGAATGAAGATGAGGAAGCTGAAGAAAGCACATCTATGATCGACCTCGATCAAATGAAAGAGGTGATGGCAGAACAGGAAGCGAAAATAAATCAGTTAATTGAAACAATCGATTCATTAGAAATAGAGGCATCACAGGCCGAGAAACTCAAAGAAACTCTAAGCGGATTTACTCGCACATCAAAAGAAATGATGAGCTGTATCACGATCCTGGAAGAAGAAAACGAACGACTGCAGGAAGTGGCTTCACATACCTCAGATGGACAGCAGGAAGCCGACGTTGAAACTGCGCCTGTTTCTAGTGATGAAGAAACCGCTGCACTGCAAAGCAAAGTATCTGCACTTGAAGAAGAAATAATCAAGAAAGATGTATCCTTTGCTCAGTTACAAGATGAGTTTAGCTCCATGGAAACAGAATATTTGGCAATGTATGAAGCCATGCACAATAGTGGCCAATAAATAATCGGCACACCTATCTCATCTAATTTTTATTCACCAGTCACTATAAACATATCGGCCTGCGAAACTTTGCAACGATTACTATATAATCACACTTCTCTTTACCCTACAGATTTATAACAACATGTCAGAATTATCAAACGATTGCACTATCCAGCTCGCCCTGGAGCTTATTTCTCGAGATTCAGTTACACCTGACGATAAAGGCTGCCAGCCTTTAATGTCCAAACGTCTGGAAAAACTCGGCTTTGATATTGAAAACCTACGCTTTGCTGAGGTGGATAATTTTTGGGCACGTAGGAATTCTGCTGGCCCACTTTTAGTCTTTGCTGGTCATACCGATGTCGTGCCAACCGGCCCGGTAGAAAAATGGCATGTACATCCTTTCAAACCAGAGGTTAAAGACGGTATTTTATACGGCCGTGGTGCCGCAGATATGAAAGGCAGCCTGGCGGCTATGGTAACGGCCTGTGAGAGCTTTATTACTCAGCACCCAGACCACAAGGGATCTATTGGCTTTCTTATTACTAGCGATGAAGAAGGCCCTTCCATTAACGGCACCGTAAAAGTGATAGAACACCTTGAAGCCCGCAATGAAAAAATTGATATGTGCCTGGTAGGTGAACCATCAAGCACAAACAAGTTAGGTGATGTTGTTAAAAATGGTCGGCGTGGCTCATTATCTGGAAACTTAACGGTTTTGGGAAAACAGGGACATGTTGCCTACCCTCACCTGGCTGAAAATCCTATTCATACCGTTGCACCGGTACTAGCTGAACTCGCTGCCACTGAATGGGATAAGGGTAACGAGTTTTTTCCTGCAACAACATTTCAAATTTCTAATATCAATTCCGGAACCGGTGCCAATAATGTTATTCCCGGTGAATGCAAACTAATGTTTAATCTGCGCTTTTCCACTGAGGTGACAGAGCAGGAACTGAAAACACGTGTTGAAAGTATTTTAGACAAGCATAAACTTAACTATGAGCTGGAATGGGTGTTATCTGGTCAGCCATTCCTGACGCCTGAAGGCGAACTGGTTGAAGCCACATGTAAGGCTATAAAAGATATTTGCGGATATGACACTGAGCTTTCAACCGCTGGCGGAACATCAGATGGTCGCTTTATTGCACCAACCGGTGCGCAGGTACTGGAACTCGGACCACTCAATGCCACCATTCACCAACTGAACGAACACGTAAAGGCAGATGATTTAATAACATTATCAAAAATTTACCATCGCATGATGGAACATCTACTGCTATAACTAGTAAATAAAGTTTTAAATAAAGAAGGGCAAAAATGAATCGCGAAAAAGTCGTTTTTAGTTTTTTTATGATCCTGGCACTTACCTTAAACTATGGTTTTTATGCCGGTGAAGTAGATAATCCTAACCATCATAATGTATATGAGTTATTTGCCGTTGTTATCGTTAATATGATTGCCACGGTACTTAAATTTGGCGATCGCTCACAAATGGGTGCCATGCTATTAGCAACCAGTCTGGTCGCGTTGGTACAGCTATTTTCAGCGACCATCGTGTGGACATATGTAGTTAATATTCAGGGCAACGCAATGACACCGGATACCATGTCAACGATAATTTCATTAAGTGGTGGTGCACTGATTGCTAACTTTATTTCCGTCATCCTGTTAATCATTGAAACATCGATGATGCGTCACTAAGCCTTAGGTATCCTCATGTCACTTGTGACATCACTCATCATGCGCCAGATGCGCGCACCGGTTATCATTCTTATCCTCGGATACTCTATTTCGATTTTAGGCATGGTGCTCACGCCTGGAATTGATGATCAGGGCAATCCCTGGCATATGAGTTTTTTTGATGCCTTTTATTTTGTTAGCTATACAGCGACTACAATTGGTTTTGGTGAAATACCCTACGCTCTATCGAATGCTCAACGAACCTGGGCCTTGATTACGATTTACTTAACTGTAATTGCCTGGTTTTATTCACTGGGTAAAATCATATCGCTTGTACAGGATCCTACTTTTAGACAAGCACTTAAAATAAATCAGTTTACGCATCAACTATCTCGAATCCCTGACCGCTTTATTTTAATTTGTGGGTTTGGTGAAACCGGCCACGCGCTTGCCAGCGCACTTACCGAACGATATATTCACACCGTTGTAATAGAAAAAGATATACAGCTCATCCAAACCTTACCGCTGGAAGATTTTAAACTCGTCGTGCCAGGCATTACAGGCGATGCCAGCAATCCTGAAGACCTCATCCGTGCGGGCTTACAAAACCCTAAATGTGCAGCGGTCATTGCAGCAACAGCATCCGATAAAACCAATTTAAAAATTGCCGTTACAAGTAAACTACTCAATCCCGAGATATGCGTAATCTGCCGCTCAGAATTAGCAGAATATGAAAGAAATATGTTTTCCTTTGGCACCGATTTCGTGGTAAATCCATTCGATACATTTGCCAATATTTTTGCTATGGCAATGCATTCGCCCTCATTACATTTACTCTATGACTGGTTAACCGGTGTACCGGATACCGATTTATCTAACCCTGTTTATATCAAAGAAGGCCACTGGATTATTTGCGGCTTTGGCCGATTTGGCCAGAGTTTATATCAACAATTGCTAAAAAGTAATATTCAGGTAACCGTCATTGATCCCTCAGAGAGTAAACGCGAAGAGTTTCTAAACAAATCGGAAAACCATGAAAACGACTTTATTATAGGCACCGGTTTTGATGCACATACCCTGACTGTTGCTGGTGTAGGCCATGCTGTTGGTCTGGTTTCCGGCACAGATAATGACTCTAACAACTTATCCATCATTATGACGGCACGTGAAATCAACCCCGATTTATTTATTGTTGCGCGGCATAACAAAAAAACCAATGAAAAATTATTCATAGCGACTCAAGCCAATATTATCATGCAGCCCAGTGAAATCATTGCGCGCAAAATCCGTTCATTATTGCTATCACCTTTAATGGTGGCCTTTTTAAACAAAGCGAGAAAGCAAGATCCAACCTGGGCCAACATCACTATTAGTAGAATAATGGGTGCGCTCGGCGAATCTATACCCAATATATGGACACTGGAAGTGAGCCCTGAGGAAGCCAAAGCACTATGCAAAACCCTTCAACTGGGGCGCATTATACGTGTCGGCAATCTACTGCAGGACCCAAGGCAACGTGAGCAGCAAATAGAGGCCATTCCCTTACTACTAAAACGTAATCAAAAGCTTTTATTAATGCCAACCGATGACATTGCCATTAAATCAGAGGACCAATTACTTTTTTGTGGCACCCCCAGCGCTAGCCGCAGCATGATGTGGACACTCAACGATATACATAGCCTGAACTACATTATGACCTACGAGGAAACCTATGATTCCTCCATTTGGCGTAAAGTCACGCAGTTTCTAAAACGCAAAGAACGCCGCAACCGTCCAAGACAAAACCGCCACCGAATAAAATAAGTCGGCCAATAAGGCTGCAATCTGTCTCCATGATCTGTATCATATGCCCCCAAAGTCCCCGTAGCTCAGTTGGATAGAGCAAGCGCCTCCTAAGCGCTAGGTCGGATGTTCGAATCATCTCGGGGACGCCAATTTTAACAAACAAGAGAACCCCACCATGTCAGATAAAGTATGCCTGGACACTAATCACGGAAAAATCATCATTGAACTGAATGCCGACAAGGCACCTATTTCAACTGAAAACTTTTTAACCTATGTTAAGGATGAGTTTTTCAACAGCACAATTTTTCACCGTGTAATTCCGGGTTTTATGATTCAGGGCGGTGGTTTCATCGAAAGCATGGAACAAAAGCCAACTAACGCAAACATTAAAAATGAAGCGGACAATGGCCTGGGTAACAAACGCGGTACCTTAGCGATGGCCCGTACACCTGACCCTGATTCTGCAAGCTCACAGTTTTTCATTAACCTGAAAGACAATGACTTCCTGAACCACACAGCACCTACATCACAGGGCTGGGGCTACGCGGTATTTGGTGAAGTTGTTGAAGGTATGGACGTAGTGGATAGCATTGCTCAGGTAGCCACTGGTAACACAATGGGCCACGGTGATGTACCTGTTGAAGCCGTTGTAATTAACAGCGCAACCCTGGTTTAAAAATTCATGCCCAGGCATTTATTTATATCGGACTTACATCTCGCGCCCGAACGGCCAGATATTATTCAACTGTTTGTTGATTTTTTGAATAATCAGGCCGTTCATGTGGAGTCGCTTTACATACTAGGTGATCTGGTTGAGTACTGGCTAGGTGACGATGATGAAGCCGAGGGCTTGAATAGCGTTTTTGACTGCATGAAGCAACTTACAGACAACGGCCTGAAGATATATTTAATGCATGGCAATCGTGATTTCCTAATGGGTGAGCAACTTGCACAACGTGCGGGCTGCACACTCATTAACGATCCTCATATCGCCCATTTTAATAACATACCCGTGTTATTAATGCATGGCGATACCTTGTGTACAGATGATACCCGCTATCAGGAATTACGTCTCATGCTTAGAAACCCAGCATGGCAGCAGGACTTCTTAAGTAAGCCTTTGGCCGAGCGTGAAGCAATGGCCCTGGCACTACGCCAACAAAGCAAAGAAGAAACACAAAGCAAGGCCGCTGATATTATGGATGTTAACTCAGCTGCGGTTAAGCAGGCATTTTTAGATCATCAGGTTGAATTGATGATTCATGGACATACACATCGGCCAGGCATTCACCAGATTGAGGTTAATGGAAAGCTCGTTAAGCGTATTGTTTTAGGCGACTGGTATTCTCATGGTAGCGTACTGGAATTTGATGATGCCGAGCATTTTAAGCTCACATCATTTAACGAAGCTTAATTTAAAATACGGTAGCCACGATTTCTTAAGCAATTTTTCACTACCAGCATACGCTCACGCTCACTGGCCGTTCCACCCTTAGCTAAACCCGAAACAAAGCCAACCCCGGCGGCTTTTTTAGCAAAATCACCACCGCCTATAATTGCACCAATAGCACCACCAACAACGGCGCCACCCACTGCATGCTCGCCTGCTTGTGATTCAACTTGCATTGAAATTTGTTTGCACGCTTCAAGGTCACTCTGATATTTCAGCATATCTACGCCTTGCGCATCAATAATGACTTTATGTCGGTTGGCACAAGCACCTAAGCTGAATAAACTCACTATAAGTAATAAGGCAGAAAACTGTTTAATTTGCATATTGATATCCTTAAATTAAAAGTATGTTTTATACATCATTAGGAGACAATAATTAGAGTAACAAACTCGGATTTAATATTAACAACACTGGCGAGTTACTGTATATAGGGTAAAAACTCCTCGTAATTAGCTGGCAGTACAAATAACTGTGAGTCAACTTCCGCCTCATCCATACCTTTTAAAAATTTAGAATAATCCCGGCTATAGGAGATTTGAATCGGTAAACCTAGCTTTAAATAATCCGCTTTATGAAACACCTGATCAACCAAAAAACACGGCGTATGAAACTCTTTAGGCGTATTGTCCAGCGTGGCAACCTGCTGGCCTGACATTATATTTTGGAATTCATATAACACCTGTAAACGATTCATGTACATATCTTTTACCAACAAAACACGTGTACACACTTTATTTTTTGCTTTTACCTGATAGCTATATACCTGCTTGCCAAAAACCTTTGGCGCATCACTTAATGCATGCTCTTCAACAGACACCTGAAAATCATATTTTGGCGATTCCCATGGCACATATAAAATTTTTAAAATGGTTTTGTCTTCATGATTAATACTGAAAACTATTTTTTTATTTCTATCGAATAAAATAAAGTCGCTATCTGCATTACCATTATCAATGCGTAAAAATTGATCATTAATAATGTAGCGCATAGACTGTACATCCATACCCGACTCTGTTTCATCATACTGCAGTAGCAGACTTTTTAAGCTTGCTGAAAACACGGATGTTGACAACATTAGCCATACACCAAAATAAAAAAATTGATTAAATAATTTCATAGCTCAAACCCGGTGATTATATTTCAAGTGCATTTAAATCGGCAATTTCTTCTGCGCTAAACCCGGCCTGTAATCGCGCCACTTCATCAAACGGACCACGTAAGCTGCCTTTCATGTAATCCTGTATTAACTGCTTAAAGACAACACGATATTCTAGACCTCGTTGCTCACATAAAGTTTTAAACCAATGACTACCAATAGCCACATGGCCTATTTCATCACGATGAATTATTTTTAAGTGCGCGATAAATTCTTCATCTTTAGACTGTCCTAACTTTTTCAGAATACCGGGTGTTACATCCAGGCCGCGTGCCTCTAAAACCCGGGGAACCAGGGCCATGCGAATCATCACATCATGCGCGGTTAATTGTGCCATTTCCCATAAACCATTGTGCGCATCAAAATCACCATAGGCTGTATCCCGCTTATGCAAGTATGATTCAAGTAAGGTGTAATGATAGGCCTCTTCACTGGCCACTTTTAACCAGTCTGTATAATATTCTCTGGGCATGTCAGTAAAGCGGTATACCGCATCCAGAGCCAGATTAATCGCATTAAATTCTATATGCGCCAAAGCGTGGCACAAAATAATACGCCCCTCTTCGGTATGCATACTGCGCTTAGCAACTTCTCGTGGCGCTACTAAACTGGGTTTTTCTGGTCGCCCTACCTCACCAATTTCCTGTGGCTTAAAGTCGCGTTCCAGATCAACTTTATTGGCACACCAGTCCTCATATAAAGCCTGTGTGAGAGTCACTTTGGTCGTAGGGTCGCTGGCATCTAGACACGCGGCAGCTCGCTGAAATAATGTTGGCATAATAGGTTTGAAATACGCTTTTGATGTATCTAAATTATCTAGGGTGTATCTCTGGGGAGGGTAAGTTGCCAGTCAATTAACTGGCAACCTGTTATACGCTAAAACTTAAGAAATACTCAAGATTATATCTGGAATATACCTGGGTATTTACTTAGGCGTCCACACACCAAAGGCATCTTGTGGTGGTGGCATTTTAGGCTTTTGGTCTTCCATATGATCAAACACGTGCTTCATAAAACCAGACAGGTCATTTAGCGCATCGCCTTTATCCAACTGTGGATTATTATATTCTGAAAGCATCATACCTGCTGCCGCAACTAAATATTGCATAGCCAGTACGTCATCACTGGTACGTGGATCTTGCTTAAGCATCGCATCACGAAAATCTTGCAATAATGCGGGTGATAGTTGAATACCGTCATCACTCATTTAACTATTCCTGAAATTGGTTCAAAATGGGGGTAAATCTTGAGATATATTCTACACGATTCGCACCACTTATATCATTCCTAATAGTCAGGAATTACCAAGCGTAAAAATAAGCAGGAAACCATATGTATAAACTTTGTGTCTTTATTCCAGATGATCACCTGGACCTCGTTAAAAATGCGATGTTTGAGGCAGGTGGCGGAAAAATTGGAAATTATGATCACTGCAGCTGGCAAACACTGGGACAGGGCCAGTTTAGACCCATGGAAAATAGCCATCCGCACAAAGGTGAGCAAGGCAAGATTGAGCTTGTCGACGAATTCAAAGTCGAGCTGGTGGTTGAGGATCGCCATATTCACGCGGTTGTTACGGCAATGAGGCTGGCCCACCCTTACGAAGAACCTGCCTTCGATGTTTGGCAGCTGGCGCAATTATAACGTTCTAAAATAGCCCTACTGCTCATGCAATAAAAACATCAGCGCTTTACAGGTTATGCTCGCATAAATAACCTGAAATGACGGCTGCAATGTTAAAACTGCAGCAATCGATTATTGGCCAGAAGCTGGGCCCCGCAATCTGCGGTGATTAAAAAACAGCGAGATTATTGATTCAATAACACCTGTCAATAAATTCTTTGTTCATTGCTTAATCTTCACCCACTTGATGATTGCTTTGAAAGCTTTGCAGTAATTTTTGAAATTCTGGATTATTGAGTAAGCTTTCAAAAATCGGATCTTTAATGATATCTTCTTCCGCTATACCTTCGGCATCTTTAATGGATTTTTCAAGGTAGAAAAGCGCATCTTGTGGCTGTTTAAGCAATGCATAAGCCCCCGCCAGCTGGTAATAGGCGTGCTTGTTTTCTGCATCGAAGAGCAGCGCCTGATGACACAGATTGATTGCCCATTGCGGTTCGTCCATTTCCAGAGCCACATCCGCTTTATAGGTCATCGCTTCTGTGTTTTCAGGGTCCATCTCTAGAATCTGATCGTATATATTAAGACGATTACTTAAAATCTGTTCCTGTGCAGCTTTCAGCCACAGGCTGTGAATGTCCTGATGTTGAGATAAACGTCTTTGAGCCGTGCTAATACCTTCAGATTTATTCTGTAATTCCTCTTCGAGTTTCTCAAGCCGGTCTTCGTATTGAGAGATGACTTTATTGACTTTTACATCGGCTATATTGAGCGCCTTATCTTTAATTTCTCGTATTGAGTTCCAGCCAACCAAAAGTAAAACTGAACTGATGCCGGCGATTAAATAGAAAAAATAAGTCACTGTATCAGTCGCATAACCAACCGCACGTGTGGTGGCGGTGAGTTCACGGTTGACAACTTCTTTGGTCAGGTCAACGTGCAGCGCATTCATATCTACGCGCAATTGTTTTAGTTCGTCCATCACGTAACGTTCTATAAACGGATTGTACATTGGCTGTGTAAGGGTTTCGACGTTTTGCGTTTCTTTAACATGCATTTGTGCGGCATAGGTAGCGTGCGGTATAAAACACAACGCCGCTATAATAATTAATGTACGCATATAGCTTTCCCATGGTTATGAACTTCTATTAAATTCTCATGTAGTGCTTTTATGGTTCTCTCATAATCACGTTCATTTACAAAAAACTGCATTTCCACCTGGCGGATATTTTGATGGATGGCCTCGACGCTGATGCCCTGAGTAAACAGCGTCTGTACGGATTTTGCTAATAAACCTTTGATTCGCATATCACTACCCATCACTGAAACCAGAGATACTTTACTGGTATTGATAGTTGCCGTAGGAATTTGTTGTAGTAATTGTTCCGCGAGTCGTTTGGCTTTTTTAAGTGAGGCATTTAAAAAAACCGTAATGGTATTGGCGTTAAAATCTTTGGTAATAATTTGGCACTTTAATCGTGATGCCGTTTCAATTAATACTTTCTCATAGATGCCTTGCTGCCCCATCATTTCCTGATCAAAAAGTTCCAGAGCTATTAAATTTTTCATTCCCGCAATAATCTCAACTTGCGGTGATTCGCTAATGTAATCTGCCGTTATCAATGTGCCATGATGTTCCGGTTCAAACGCATTTTTTATACGTAGCGGAATTTTTGCCTGGCGTAATCCTTTGGCGGCACGAGGATGAATGGCTTCCATATCCAGGTTAGCCAGTTGGTCTGCGATGTCGTAGTTGGTTTTTCCGAGAGGAATGACAAGTGATTCACCTACCAGCGTAGGGTCTGCACTACTCAGATGGTATTCTTTATGGATCACCGCTTCTGTGGCGTTGAAGAGCACAGCAATCCGGCTAAAGGTCATTTCGCTGTAACCACGATCGAAGGTGGCCATGAGGTTTTCAGTGCAATGCGCATAACCAGTAACAACCGGAAGCTCCTGACTGAAGTCAATGTCGTCGAGATGATGTGCGATGACTTCATCCAGTGGATATTTTTCATCAGTCTGCCAGCCAGTTAAATCAATAAAGCGGCTATTGACCCCTTCATTTTTCAGCAATTGACTTAAGTTCCACGCGCTATGCGCTTCACCTACACTGGCGAGCAATTCACGTACGGTTAGCAAGTGCTCTTCCAATGAAAAGTGGCCATGGCTACAAAGGTCTTGCAGATGATTTAATAATTGTTTGGTTTTATCGAGGCGATCATTAATAAACGCATTTGCCTGGTCCAGTTGCGGCTCGTCGGTAAACAACGTTTGGTTGATTTGATTAAGTTTTGCGCCCAGTTGGTCTAAGGCATTACGCCAGTCGTTATTGCTGTCATCATGTGCGAACAAACCATAAACACCCGACTGCCCGGTCTTTTTGTGTTCTAAAAGGTCATCGGTAATGCCGCCATAGGCGGAAACGACAAGCACTCGCCCATAAGGATTTTTTGCATAGAGAATAATATTCTCTCTGACCGCAGCGTAGTTGCTCATTGAGCTGCCACCGATTTTTTCGATACTTAGTTTTGTAGATTCTGTCATTAACATAGGATTATGAGTATATTTCTCTTTTGTTAAACGTTTCAAACGTGTTCAGGTCTGGCCAATATTAAACGAAATAAATAAAAGCGTATGTCGACTTAGTCGTTTTCAACTAACGTATATGAGCCATCTTTATCATGGGTTTCTCTGCCTGTTACTGGCGGATTAAATACACAAACCATGCGCATGCCAACGCCTTTATTTGCGCGAAGTATGTGCTGGTCATTTTCATTTAAGGCGTAAACCGTACCTTCGCGAATGGGGTGTATTTTGCCATTTTTCTTTTCAACGATTTCACCCTCTCCTTCAATGCAGTACACGGCTTCCAGGTGATTTTTATACCAAAGATGCAGGTCTTCACCCTCTTTAATGAGCGTGTCATGCAGAGAAAAGCCCATGCCATCTTTTGCCAGCAGTAAGCGACGGCTAGTCCATTGTTCAGCATCCACATCATCCGGCGTACCTATTACATCGTCATAAAGATTTTTTACTAACATTTCATTTCCTTTATTTGCTTTCAGTGGTTTGTTGTTTAAGTACTTTGGCGATAGCACTTTCCAAAATATCAAATCCCTCATTGATCAAGTCTTCAGTAATAATCAACGGGCCTAAAAATTTAATCACATCGCCAGCTGCACCGGCGGTTTCAATCACCAGACCATCTTTAAAGGCTTGTGAACAAATGGCTGAAGTGATCTCAGGTTTTTTGAACTCAGCGCCCCATATCATGCCGTGACCGCGTATTTCGCGAATATGCTCAGAAAAGCCTAATGCCATTTTTTGCATACGTTGTTCAATGAGCCTGGCTTTGTTTTTGATCTCTTTGGAGAAGCTATCATCCGACCAGTAATTGTCGATGGCAACAGTGGAAGCCACAAATGCAAGGTTATTACCGCGAAAAGTGCCAGAGTGCTCACCAGGGGTCCATTTATCGAGCTCTGGTTTTAGTAAAACCAGTGACATCGGGTGACCGCCACCAATGGATTTCGACAGGGTAACGATATCGGGCTTAATGCCTGCTCTTTCGAAACTAAAGAAATCACCAGAGCGTCCATTACCTACCTGAATGTCATCAACAATCAGCAGGATCTCAAAATCATCGCAGATTTGACGTAAAGCCTGCAGCCACGTTTCACCGGCAACATTGATACCACCTTCGGCCTGAATGGTTTCCAAAACGATGGCGGCCGGTAGTTCCGTACCACTGGAATCATCACCTATAATTTTTCTCAGGTAGGCGATAGTATCGACTTTATCACCCAAATAATCATGGAAAGGAACCTGCGTGGTATAACCCGGTACGCCGTAGCTTTCATCATGGTAATAGCTGTTGCCAGTGATGCTTAAAGAACCCATCGACATGCCGTGAAAGCCGTTGGTGAAAGACATAATTTGCTTACGGCCTTTTACTTTACGGGCAATTTTCAGCGCCGTTTCAATTGCATTGGTGCCGGTCGGGCCGACAAATTGCAATTTGTAATTCAGGTCACGCGGTTTAAGAATATTGTTAACGAAGCTTTCCATGAAGCTGCGTTTAGCAACCGTACCCATGTCCAGCGCATGGCCTATGCCATCATTTTGCAGGTATTCGATAACCGCTGAATTGATTAAAGGGTTATTGTGACCGTAATTTAAAGCGCCTGCACCGGCGAAAAAATCAATATAGCGTTTGCCTGATTCATCCCATATCTCAGCCATTTTTGATTTTTCAAAAATAGTTGGAAATGCACGGATGTAACCACGAACTTCTGATTCGTATTCATTAAAAATGTCAAAATTCATCTTGTATGCCTTTTAGAAAAATAAGGGATTAATTTAGTATTGTCTGGCATTTGCAGGGTATACAGCTCTTCCGCCTCGTGGCCTTCATCACCAAAGTGAGATTCACTAATAAACGGTGTGCTGGCCAGTGTGAGCTTGTGTGCTTGAGCAAATGATTTAAACAGCCCTTGAGAAGCCTTATTGGAGGGGCTTATAGTGAGGGTGATTTTAGTGATTGCCGAGTCATCGGACTGGCTTTCCAGCAGGCCAAGCAACATCGCCTTGCCGAGGCCTGAGCCACGCATATTATCGGCGACAGCCACTTGCCAAACAAACAGCGCCTGTGCATCGTCCGGTTGAATATAAGCAGATACAAAACCGACAATCTGTTCATCGTGCTCAGCCACAATGCAGGTGTCTGCAAAGTGTGAGGCCTGCAAAAAGTAAAGGTAACTCGAATTTAAATCCAGTGGTGGTGAGGATTTAATCAGTTGATAAATGGCCAGGCCATCCTTCAATGTCGGTTTACGTAATGTAATATTTTTATCAGCGGTGTGGATCTGGCTCTCCATAATATAATTTAAATTGTTTTAAAGTTAATACTTAAAAGCTCAACCAATCACAAGCTGATAACGCTTCGGCGTAGCAGAAAATAAGCTGCTATGAATTATGCCAGGCTTTAACCAACGCCAAATCAAGATAATACGAGACGTCTGTTGTTGCCGTACGACTGGTTCCTCAGGAAGGTTCCTTTGGATTAGACTCGACCATAAAAGGTCTGAACAAGAGGGGCGTCTAAACGCAAGTGACAGTGTAATAAATACAGCTGAAAAAATAATAAAACTAACCTTCTGAGCTACGAAACTGTCAGTATACTAACAAAAATCTGCTTATTTATCAACATCTTAGGTTTTTATTCTACTAATACCTTACTAAGTAATTGATTCTATTTAGTATTTTAAGAGCTTTTGTTTTTCCTGCCGCTAACTATTACGGCGTCGATATTGAGTGGATTTGTTTTTTCCGTAGAAAACAATATATGCTTGAACATATATATGTTTAGGCATATATTGCGAGTCATGTTAAATGAAACCGAAACATTTTTTAAAATGCTCGCAGACAGCACACGACTGCGTTGCCTGTTATTAATGCAGGCCGAAGGCGAACTATGTGTCTGCGAGCTCACTCATGCGCTTAATCTATCCCAGCCAAAAATCTCACGCCATCTGGCCCATCTGCGTGAAGCCGGTGTGCTGATTGCCAGACGTAACGGCACCTGGATGAACTATCGCATTAATCCCGATCTACAAAGCTGGGCGCTTAATATCCTGCAAACTACACTCGCTAGCGTAAGCAAAATCGAGCCTTTTATTTCTGATAAAAAAATACTCGACAACATGTCAGATAGACCTGGTCAGGCCTGCTGTGCTTAAAGCAATTTATCAAGAGAAATCATCATGACAAAACCATTCAATATTTTATTCTTATGCACCGGTAATTCTTGCCGCTCACAAATGGCTGAAGGTTGGGCAAAATGGCTTGGCAGACCATTGTTTGAAATCCAGTCTGCCGGTATTGAAACGCACGGTAAAAACCCGCGTGCGATTGCCGTGATGAAACAAGCAGGCATAGATATTTCGGAGCAGGAATCAACAAAAGTCACCGACCAGATGCTGCAAGCTGCTGACCTCGTTGTCACCGTGTGCGGCCATGCCGATGAGCACTGTCCGGTATTACCTGCGGGCACCAATAAAGAACATTGGCCGCTGGATGATCCCGCCAAAGCACAAGGCACTGAAGAAGAAATCATCAATCAGTTCCGCGCTAGCCGTGACGACATCGAACGACGTGTAAAAGACTTGCTGGCACGCCATTCAAATGTCTCGACAAATAATCCAGAAAATAATCATGAAGCTATTTTGCCACAGGATTAATCATGTCTATTCAATGTGAGACCACAGCCAAAAAATCAGCCGGCGCAGCAATGGGGTTTTTCGAGCGTTACCTGACATTGTGGGTAGCACTATGCATCGTTGCAGGCATCGGACTGGGGCATTTATTACCGCAGGTTTTTCAAACTATCGGGCGTCTTGAAATAGCGCAGATTAATTTACCTGTTGCCGTTTTGCTCTGGCTGATGATTGTTCCCATGCTACTCAAAATTGATTTGAAAGCGATTAAGCACGTGGGTGAACACTGGCGTGGCATTGGCGTTACCTTGTTCGTAAACTGGGGCGTAAAACCTTTTTCGATGGCGTTACTGGGCTGGTTTTTTATTGGTTATCTGTTCCGTGACTGGTTACCCGAAGAGCAGATCGATAGTTACATTGCTGGATTAATTATTCTTGCCGCGGCACCATGCACGGCAATGGTTTTTGTGTGGAGCAACCTGTCAAGAGGTGAACCTCATTTCACACTTTCACAGGTGGCGCTTAATGACATCATCATGGTTTTTGCGTTTGCGCCAATCGTCGCATTATTGCTTGGTATCTCTTCCATCATCGTGCCGTGGGATACATTATTGCTTTCTGTATTACTCTATATTGTGGTGCCTTTAATCATTGCCAGTTTGTGGCGCAAAATATTACTTAGTACCAACAATGGTCAGCAGAAACTGCAGCGCACCCTGAAAACATTACACCCCTGGTCACTCAGTGCGTTACTTGCAACATTAATATTACTGTTTGGTTTTCAGGGCGAACAAATATTGACACAGCCGCTGGTTATCTTACTGCTGGCTGTACCGATACTGATTCAGGTGTTATTCAATTCAAGCCTTGCCTATTTGCTCAACCGTGCAGTGAAATCTCCCCACTGTGTCGCTGGCCCATCGGCACTGATTGGTGCCAGTAATTTTTTCGAACTAGCCGTAGCAACGGCCATTGCTTTATTTGGTTTTGAATCCGGCGCAGCACTGGCAACGGTTGTCGGCGTATTGATCGAAGTGCCAGTCATGTTGTTTGCAGTTCGGGTGGTTAACTCAACCGCTAACTGGTATGAACAAGGTGAAGGTATCCCAAGTTATGACGAATGTTGCCCAGGCAAAGGGGGCTGATATGTTTGAACAATTAGCAAATATTATCGCCTATCAATGAGTAGCGACCATCATCATCATGCTTCATCAAGCCGACGGGTACTATTACTGGCCCTGAGTTTGACACTTTTCTTTGCAGTCATCGAAGCACTGGCTGGCTGGTACTCGGGCTCCATTGCATTGCTGGGTGACGCTGGGCATATGCTAACCGATGGGCTATCGCTGGGGATAGCCGCCTTTGCCGCTACACTGGCGCTACGTGCACCTTCGAAACGTCATAGCTACGGTCTTGGCCGTGTCGAGTTGCTGGCCGCACTACTCAACGCACTGTTCATGATCGCTGTGGTGGTGGCAATTAGTATTGCCGCAGTTGAACGACTGGTAAACCCGCAGCCGGTGAAGGGAGAGACCGTAACACTGGTTGCCTTTATCGGCCTGCTCATTAACATTTTAGTAGCATGGCTGCTAACGCGCTCGGAAAATAATATTAATGTTCGCGCTGCATTTTTACATGTACTTGGAGATTTGCTCGGCTCAATCGCTGCACTAGTCTCTGGCGTTGTGATCACCGTAACCGGATGGAATCCAATCGACCCTATCCTCTCACTGGTGATTGTCGTGCTGATTCTTTTCTCCAGCCTGCGCCTGTTACGTGATGGCCTGCACCTGCTGCTCGATGGCGTACCTAACAACATCGATCTGCAAGTTGTTGGCAAGGCATTGGCTGGGCTTGATGGCGTACTGGAAGTGCACGATCTGCACATCTGGTCTCTTTCGGCCGAGCGTAATGCATTATCTGCGCATCTGGTGATTGATGATTTGGCACATTGGCAGCAGCATTTGTCAGCAGCACGTAATCTGGTCAATGAGCAATTCCACATCGACCACTGTACTTTTCAGCCGGAACTACGCACAGCAAGCAGCAGTCTGCTGCAGATTAAAGAGCCATATCAGACAGACTCAACGACTATGGACTGAAAGTCCATAGGTTGACGACAGAGGACTAAAAGTCCTCTCTTATACAATACCACTCACAATACATTTTATTAACTACACTAAAATTTAATCAATCTGGGTGGATCAAGCGAAGTGGATCCACCTATTTCACCTTTTAATTCTGCTGGATCCGCT
>CAWUSX010000036.1:0-96347 GCA_963924875.1 uncultured Gammaproteobacteria bacterium | reverse complement strand
TCATAGCCATTTCACCCCTAAAAACCCAATGACAACTAGTGCAACAGCAATGCTAAACAAAAGCCCAAGCCGCTTTTCAATAAAGCTGCGCATCTTATTTCCATAGCGCCACAAAAGGGCGGCGATAATGAAAAACCGTATGCCCCGCGCCAGAATACTGGCGAGCATAAAGATAGGCAAAGACAGGATATCTTCAAGCTCTGCGCTAGCAAGTCTGGCCTGCGTTTTTCTTAAATCTGCATCACCATCTAACACATAATCAATAGCACTTCGTTCAACTGCGGGCGTTTCCTGTGCAACGTGTGCGATAACTGTATCAGGCGGCAAACTAAAGTCGCCGGCGTCGCTATGTATCTGTTTAAGTATTAATGCAAATAAGCTGGATTTACCACAACCATTCGACCCCGTCACACCAACACTATAACCACGATGAATAGTGAAACTGGCATCTTCAAATAAAACTCGAGGACCGCGACGAATAGCTAATTTATTAAATTCAAGCATAGTATTTTTACTTAACGCTTGAAGGCTTGAGCTAATGCATCAGCCATTGCTGAGTTTCCGACACTGCCTTGTGACTTATTTTTTTGCGCGGCCTTATTAGGCTGTTTTTTAGTATCTCGTTTAATATTTTTTTCTACATCACGACTATCATCATCTAAACGCATACTTAAACCTATGCGTTTACGCTGGACATCTACTTCCATGATTTTTACTTTGACAACATCGCCTGCTTTAACCACTTCACGAGGATCTTTTATAAATGTATTAGACAGTGCAGAAATATGTACCAGCCCATCCTGATGGACGCCTACATCAATAAAGGCTCCAAAATTAGTGACATTAGTCACCACACCTTCTAAAACCATATCCACCCTTAAATCTTTTATTTCTTCAACGCCATCCTTGAATTCTGCTGTTTTAAATTCTGGCCGGGGATCACGGCCCGGCTTTTCAAGTTCGCTGATAATATCTTGCACAGTTGGCAGACCAAATTTTTCATCTACGTAATCATTGGCACTTACGGTTTTCAAAAAATGCGTATCGCCCATCAGCGCCTTAATAGACTTTCCCGATTGTTGAATTATTTTCTCAACTAAGGGGTAAGCCTCTGGATGAACGGCTGAACCATCTAATGGATTATCACCACCAGAGACACGTAAAAAACCCGCCGCCTGTTCATATGCTTTCGGGCCTAAACGAGGAACACTTAATAACTGTTTGCGATTTTCATAAGCACCGTGTTCATCGCGATACTGTACGATGTTTTCTGCCATGGCTTGTGACAAACCGGACACTTGTGTAAGTAATGGAACCGATGCCATATTTACATCTACACCAACAGCGTTTACACAGTCTTCTACAACGGTATCTAATTGACGTGCCAATTTAGTTTGACTTACATCATGTTGATACTGTCCGACACCAATTGCTTTCGGTTCAATTTTCACTAATTCGGCCAACGGGTCCTGTAAGCGTCGAGCAATCGATACTGCGCCACGAATGGTTACATCTAAATCGGGAAATTCTTTTGAGGCCAACTCAGAGGCAGAGTAAACAGATGCGCCTGCTTCAGAAACAACTAATGAGGTTAAGTTTAATTCTGGATACTTGCTAATTACTTCTTTCGCAAGCTTATCCGTTTCACGTGAAGCCGTACCATTACCAATACTTATTAAACTGGCATTATGTTTTTTAGCCAGCGCTGCAATAATGGAAATTGATTGATCCCATTGTCTTTTTGGCACATGGGGATATATAGTTGCGAAATCTACTAATTTTCCTGTTTCATTTACCACCGCCACTTTAACGCCTGTACGCAAACCCGGATCCAAACCAATGGTTGTTTTGGGGCCAGCAGGTGCCGCCAATAACAAATCATTTAGGTTAGATGCAAAAACATTTATCGCCTCTTCTTCTGCCGCTTCTTTCAGTTTCATTTTTAGTTCAACATCAAGGTGGCTAAAAATTTTGATTTTCCATGCCCAACGCACTGTATCTTTCAACCATTTATCGGCCGCTCTATCTTGATATTTTAAGTCATAAAAACTTGATATCATTGCTTCACATGGGTGTGTTTCTAACTCGTCTTCATTGGGTACTTTTAAATTCATCTGCAAGATAGATTCATTTCGCCCACGGAATAATGCAAGTGCGCGATGCGATGGAATTTTAATTACCGCTTCCTGATATTCAAAATAGTCAGCGAATTTTTCTCCCTCGACTTCTTTTCCTTGCATCACAGATGATTCTATAATCCCATTTTTCCACAAATATTCACGCAGGTTCTGTAGCAAATCCGCCTCTTCCGCAAAACGCTCCATTAGTATTTGTCGTGCGCCATCTAATGCAGCTTTTATATCAGCAACATTTTTATCATTATCTATATATTGTTCGGCTTCTTTTTCTGGCAGCAAATCAGGATTTTCAAACAGCGCAATGGCCAATGGCTCCAGGCCTGATTCACGTGCGATTTGCGCCTTGGTACGACGCTTCACTTTATAGGGGAGATATAAGTCTTCGAGACGGTTTTTAGTATCTGCCTGTAGAATAGAGGCTTTTAATTCTGGAGTTAGCTTTTCTTGTTCATCAATGCTTTTTAAAATCGTATCTCTACGATCATCTAACTCGCGTAAATAACGCAAGCGATCTTCTAACTGACGCAATTCAGAGTCATCCAGACCACCGGTGACTTCTTTTCGATAACGAGAAATAAAGGGTACGGTTGAGCCTTCATCAAGCAATCCAATGGCGGCAATAACCTGTTTTTCTTGTACGGATAATTCTTCGGCAATACGCTGAGAGATAGACAACATGAATCAACAAACCTTGGTATATAACAAAGGAGTATTGTACCTAAAGAGCGCCAGGTTCTCCTTAAAAATCGGTTTGTTTTTGTCTAATAGACAAACTATTAAGAGTATTCACTTTTATGAAATAATTTAATCATATAAGCGTTTTTTAAGATGCAGTAAAACTTTACTCAAGCCAAGCTTTAAACGACTGTCTGCCGCAGCCATCAATGGCAGTATTTTGCGCATTGCTGTCGCCAGTTGCTCATTATTAATGTCAGAACACTGATTGGTCATCCATTTAAGTAATTCATCAAGATTAATGTCTTCTTCATTATATGAATTTTTTCCCTCAATACTTTGACCTATCTCTTTTCCTGTTTGATAGCAAATAATTTTCCCGCCACCCTCACCTATTGCCATTTTTAATGCACTTTCAGCCTGCTTTAATAAATCCTTTGTTTGAATTTCATTATCCAGTGTTGTTGAGGTAATGCCTGAGGAAAATTGAATCTTAAATTCTTCACTGCCCAGCTTTAACTTTAAGCGAGAAACACGCTTGCAAATACGACTAACGACTACTTCAGCACCCTGCAAATCGGACGCAGGCAACAATAGTGCAAACTTTGCCACGCCTAATCTTGCAGCAATATCCTCTGTTCTTTTGCCTTCATTAATTAAAGAAGCTACTTTAGCAAGTATTTGCCCCGCAATCGCCTTTCCATGCTTTGCAAGTATTTCCGAGAAACGCTCAATTTCGAAATATACGATGCTCAACTCTGCACAGTGACGCTTAGCGTAAGCGACTACCTGATCAGTTTGCTGCCTAAATGATGATTCTACGCAAAGGCCTGTTAGCTTATCTAGCGACACACGTTTTTCTAATGACTGGACTTCATTTCTATAGTTAATATGTGCGGATGCACGAGACTTTAGTGACACCGCATCAAATGGTTTGGTAATGAAATCTGTAGCGCCCAGGGCCAGCACTTTCTCTTTAGTGCCATCGGACTCTTCAGCACCGGTAATAATAATAACCGGCATTTTTGCCAATGCTTCGTCATCTGCATTACGAATAGTTTCCAGTAACTGAAAGCCATCCATATTAGGCATGCCCAGGTCACTGAACACGGCGGATATTTTGCTGTTTTTCTGTAGCACGCGCCAGGCATCTGCACCATCTTCTGCTTCAACGATATCATAATCATTTTGTAGAATTTTTACCGCAGCACGACGGATCACCCGTGAGTCATCGACTATTAATATCTGGTTTTCACTTTTATTTTCTGACACTGATACCTGCACCTGTTTACTATTCAAACGACTGTTTTTCCACGAGTACTAATAATTCTGTTTTATACGAGTTTAGACTATTAAAAACAAACCGTTAGCGCTCTATATTCAACTAGGCCAGAAACAAAAACGCCACCTCTATATACCAGAGATGGCGTAATTTACAGAGCTGTAAAAAAATTTAACTAGCTTTTAGGCCCACGAGATAAACGCTTACGCTCGTTTTCTGTTAGATATTTTTTACGGCAACGAATAAAGTTAGGCGTTACTTCTACCAACTCATCATCATCGATGAATTCCAGCGCCTGCTCTAGCGTTAATGTGATCGGCTTAACCAGCGTTAATGCCTCATCAGTACCTGATGCACGTACGTTAGTTAGCTGCTTACCTTTAATGCAGTTAACTACCAGATCGTTCTCACGCGCATGTATACCAACAATCATGCCTTCGTATACTTCTTCACCGTGTGAAACAAACATTTTTCCACGTTCCTGCAAGTTAAAGATCGAGAAACTCACAGCCTTACCCGGACCGTTTGCAATCATTACACCTTTACTGCGCTGACCAATTACCACATCCAGCTTAGGGCCGTAGCTATCAAAGTTACTGTACAACAATCCATTACCGGCTGTAGCCGTTAGGAACTCAGTACGGAAACCAATTAGGCCACGTGTAGGAATAATGTAATCCAGGCGAACACGGCCGCGTCCGTCTGGCACCATATCTTTCAGCTCGCCTTTACGGATACCCAGTTTTTCCATTACAGCACCCTGAGAATCGTCAGGTATATCTACTGTTAAGCTCTCATACGGCTCACACATTTTGCCGTCAATTTCTTTAATGACAACTTCTGGGCGACCGACACAAAGCTCAAAACCTTCACGACGCATTGATTCAATCAATACCGACAGGTGCAACTCACCACGACCAGATACGCGGAATTTATCACCGGTTTCACCTGGCTCAACGCGTAAGGCTACGTTATGAATAAGTTCCTGATCTAAACGGTCTGAAATATTACGCGACGTAACATACTTACCATCTTGACCAGATAATGGGCCGTTATTTACCTGGAACATCATGCTCAAGGTTGGCTCATCTACCGACAATGGCGGCATAGCTTCTACGTTTTCAGGGTCACACAGGGTGTCTGAAATACCTAGCTTATCGATACCACTGAAACAAATAATGTCACCGGCCTGAGCGGTTTCAACCTCTACACGCTCTAAACCGTGGAAGCCAAGAATTTGCTGCATTCTAACGCTATTACGAATTTTTCCTTCGTGATCAATCAAAGACAGTTGCTGTCCACGCTTAATTTTACCTTGCTTGATACGACCTATACCAATTACACCTACATATGAGTTGTAATCTAGTGAACTCACCTGCATTTGGAAAGGCGCATCTACATCAACGTCTGGTGCTGGTACAAACTCTAGAACCGCGTCCAGTAAAGGAATCATATCGCCTTCACGAATTGTGTCTTCCAGGCCTGCATAACCGCCAATGCCTGACGCATAAATAACCGGGAAGTCTAATTGTTCGTCTGTTGCGCCTAATTGATCAAATAGCTCGAATGTTTGATCTAATGCCCAATGTGGACGAGCCGCTGGCTTATCAATTTTGTTGATAACAACAATCGGCTTCAAGCCCATGTTGAAGGCTTTTTGCGTTACAAAACGCGTTTGCGGCATTGGGCCTTCCTGTGCATCAACCAGTAATAGAACTGAGTCAACCATAGAGAGTACACGCTCTACCTCACCACCAAAGTCGGCGTGACCCGGGGTATCTATGATATTGATACGGAAGTCTTTATATGTGATCGCGGTGTTTTTAGAAAGAATGGTAATACCACGCTCTTTCTCCTGATCATTAGAATCCATCACGCAGGTATCCATATCTCCGCGAGTGTTATCGACTGTGCCTGACTGTTTTAATAGCTCGTCAACTAATGTCGTTTTGCCGTGATCGACGTGCGCAATAATTGCGATGTTACGTAATTTCATGTCTGCTTTGTGCTCCTGGCGCAAATAGGGCCAGTCTCACCGGCCAATCAAATTGGGTCGCAAATTATACAGCATATTAGCGAACAATGATTAGTGTAGAATGCCGCAAATTGGCTTTATTTATCGGATTCTGATGGAAAACACACATTATGGGCGCCTCGGCGGCGAAAAAAAGCTGCGCGAGCTTGTTGATCGGTTTTATGATTTGATGGATTCTCGTCCAGATACGGTCGAATTAAGAAAAATTCATGCCCCGGACTTAAGTGATGCACGTAATAAATTATTTATGTTTTTATCCGGATGGCTTGGCGGCCCTTCACTATATATTGAGAAATATGGCCACCCTCGTTTACGCCAACGGCATATGCCATTCAAAATTGGCGAACGGGAACGTGATCAATGGATGCTATGCATGAATCAGGCGATGCTCGATATGAACTTAGATGACGGCCTTAAAAAAGAACTCTATGCCGCCTTTTACAAAACAGCCGACTTTATGCGTAATCAATAAATCCATAGCGAACATCCACCGCGTTTCAACATTTAGGTGCGAAATATTAACTAAGCCTAAGTTTTTGATAAGTTTTTCCTAGAAAACTTAGGCCATATACGTCATTATTCACGGTTAATAACCCAAACGGGTTAATTAAACACTATAAAAAGAATAAAGTAATAGGAAGAACAATGGCTAACAAAGCTGAAGACCTCGTCAAAGGCGTCGTTAAACTTATATCACTGCCAGAAATATATATCCGAGTTTCACAGGCACTAGAAGACGAAAATCATAACGCCAAACAACTCGGCGATATCATTGGTCACGATCCCGCGCTTACCGCCAGAATTTTGCGTATTGTTAATAGCGCCTACTACTCTCTTACAAACCAGGTTGAGCTGGTGAGTCGAGCCGTTTCAGTCATTGGTGAAGACGACCTGCGTAATTTAGTGTTAGCCACTTCCGCAGTCGACACATTCAAGCGCATACCTAACCAGCTGGTCGATATAGATTTATTTTGGCGCCACAGCGTACACACAGGCATCGTAGCCCGTCTACTCTCCAAGTACTGCAACATACTTCATGGTGAACGCTTATTCGTTGCCGGCATGCTGCATGATATTGGCAAGCTTGTTTTATATTTTAAAGAACCCGAGCTTTCACAACAGGTTTTACTAAAAGCCGCCGATACAGATGGACAACTCTATAATGCTGAAAAAGAGATCATTGGTTTCACACACGCCGATGTAGGCGCCGCACTAATAGATGCATGGAAGTTATCAGACACGCTGAAAGAAGTTATTGCTCATCACCACACCCCACTTAACGCTAAAGAGTATCGTATCGAAACGGCAATCGTTCACATTGCAAACTGCATAGTTAATGCCATTGGGCCAGATGTAGAAATTGATGAGCACCTACTAGACGACTACCCCTCATTTGAACCTAAAACACTAGAGATTACCGGGCTTAAGCTGGAAATTTTACCTGAAGTCATGGACAAAGCATGGGAACAGGCTGCAGAAGTACTCGACATCATCTGCCCAAAGATATAGCCGACCCATAAAACACCGCTTATCATAATTGCGTGAGCTAATATCAGCTCACGCTTTAACTGAGCATTACATCCGCTATAGTTCGTTAAAGCATGGCTAATCATCATTTAGATGAATAATCAAAAACCACTCTTTTGTGAACTAGCTCACTATGCCGCTTTAATAAAACAGCTAAATTATTAACTATACGTGAGTAACCTATACCTCTCACTTAAATGTCAAAAGCATCCGCTGGCACTAGTCCCTTAATACTAGGCCTGCAAAAGCAGAGATGCGCACTAACGCAAAGCCTCCGGCTTACCTCGTCATAGAACACCTTGACATAGTGCCATTACACAATGACCATCATTTTGTGGAATAGACAGATGAGCGCAATAATACATAAGTTCAGCAGCTCTAATAAAAACAATACGCAGCTAAAGCTACTTACAGAACAAATTGAAGACTGCCTGAGTGAAGAACTGTCTAAACTCATCGGCCATATGTTTAATGGCGCTGATGATATCTTATTCCAGTTGGCTGAAAATGCCGATTCAAATGAAGATCAAACTCAATATTTCGACACTATGCGTATGCTGCGCACAGAACGTAGCAATGTATCGCAAAATTTCGCAAACAACATAAACACCTATTTAAAAGCAGAACAACAAACAGAAAAAAAAGTATTTGATGAAGATGAACTTAGCCTTGTTGATCAAAGCGAAATGGAGGAACTGGTTGCTATATCGGCTATGCACTCAAAAGCGATGAACCAATATGGTGAAGCGGTTAATCATTTAGAAGCGCGCATTGAATTTTTATCGTTAAAGCTAAACAATGTTTTCCCTAAAGACGCTCTTTCACCGAAAAATATTTGCGAATCTTTCAAAGATGCACTTTCAGATATTAAACTTTCAACCAATAATAAATTAATTCTCTACAAGTTATTCGATCAAGAAGTTGTCCTGCAACTCGCCTCTCTATATAAAAAGCTAAATCAGCTTTTTATCGATAAAGGCGTATTGCCACAAATAAAACTGGCTAACACACCCGAAAGAAGAAACGAAAGTAAAGCTCGAAACTTTTCAGCATCTATACCACTCGATGAAGGCATCTATCGTGAAAATCCAATGTGCGATCCCTCGCGCACATCTAATTATCAATCAACTAATATCGGTAGCGGATACACTGGCAACAGCACTAGCAACGGCGCACAATCGACAAGCAATTCATCAGGCGGCATGCAACAGGAAATAAACAGAGTTGCCAGTCAGTTTATCCAGGGCACACTCACTGCATCGGGCCCGGGTATTCCATCATCATTTACAACAACGTCATCTAATAAAGGCACCCAGGGTACGCAATATTACGACCGCCGTGATGTAATGAATGCGTTATCCAATCTTCAACACAAAACATCACACACTCATTTCAATGATAATCAAATAAATATTGGTGAATTGAAACAGGCACTACTAACAAATATTGGCGCACAATCTGGTGGTGCCATCACCAAACAAGTTAGTCAGGTCGACGAAAAAACAATCGATTTAATCGAAATGTTATTTAACGCCATCATTGATGACGAGAGCATTCCTGAACTGGTTACCAATTTATTACTACGCCTGCAGATTCCCGTTATTAAAGTTGCAATGATAGATGAAGACTTCATCACCTCAGGCGATCATCCCTGTAAAACTACACTCAATATAATCGCACATTTAGGCCGTGGAATATTAACTCGCGATGACGAGCTATTCACTGAACTAGAAAATGTTATAGACAATATTCTAAACGAATTTGATATTGATATAGGTAATTTTGAAACAGCCGTAGATTCTCTGGAACTAATCGAAGGAAGAGAACTCAACAAGGCGATTGAAACAGAAAGAAAAACACAGAAGTCAGTTTTACAGGCTCACGCAAGAGAAATGGTTTTAACCGAACTACAACACCATGTTAAAAACAAAACACTTGCCAAACCTGCGCAAAAATTAATATTAAGAAACTGGTCAACTCTCATGTTTCACCGCTATATCAAATTTGGAAAGGACAGCGATGAATGGAGAAAAGCATCCTCCACGATCAAACAGTTAATTCATTTATTACAGCCCATACAATCATCACAGGCATACTATACATTAGAACACGAGAAGGATGAGACTATTGACTATATCCAGAAAAGCCTTCTGGATACAAAACAAAATCCTATTGAGATTGATAATGAAATAAATAATGTTTATAACATTATTGATAACGCATTAACCACTAGTAAGTATAATCCAGCAATAATGCATAATGATGAAACCTACTTTTCACCTGTTGATGCTGATGGTGAATTAGATGCAATGGAAGATCCAACCATTGACCTTGATGACGAGATAGATCCTCTTCAAGAGCAGGCAAGAATTGCTCGTGAAAAGATTGCAGGACTTGCATCAGATATTCGCCCTGGCGTTTGGTTTAAGGTATTCAATGGCGAAGACAGCCCGGCACGCAGAGCAAAACTCTCCGTTATAGTAATGGAAGAAGCAAAATTAGTTTTTGTAGATCGAGTAGGTGTAAAAGTTATAGAGAAAGATGCCGCTATATTCAATGAAGAGATTAGTGCTGAAAAATCATCATTCTTAGCTGATCATTCTGCATTCGATCATGCGCTAGGTGTAGTTATAAACTCTTTATCTGGAAAAAATTAATTAGTTTTAATATAAAACAATAGGTAAGGAAGCCTTCTTAAAAGCAAACCGGCATTGAGAAGTTATGAGCAACCATTTAAAAGAAAAGCTAAGCGCTAAAATAAAACTTTGTCTGCAGGAAAAAGATATTCCAAAAAGCTGCCAAAGTATAGTTTTAAAGCTCTGGCCCAGCACACTACTCCACATTTTAAAAAACCATGGTAGCAATACACCTCAATGGAACAATGCTATTCGCATGTATATTGACCTTATTGACTCAATTCAACCTATTGAAAATATAGAGCAGTTCGGGCAATTAAAAGATAATTTCATGTCCATAGCGCGCAGCAATAATAACATGCTATTACTGTATCATTCAGAGGCGAGTGTAGAGCCCGCTTTAAAATCCCTGATTTCACATTACAACCAACAATTGGGCACTGCTAAACACTCAGATTTTTCTAAAAACACAAATTCTAGCGCCCTCGAAAAGCTTGCCAAGCTACCATCAAATATAAAACCTGGAATATGGTGTGAAATATATATTGATGATAAAACCCCACCGCGACGTTTACGCCTGTCAGTTATAAACATGAACAATGGCGCTCTTATATTTGTAAACAGAAATGGCATTAAAAAACTGGAGAAAGACGCCCTGGTATTTGCAACAGAGCTAAAGAATGGACAATCTAAGATTTACAAGCATGACGCATTATTTTTCAGGCCCTCAAGTAAGGAAGAATCTGCATTTCAAAAAATAGTTTGACCTGCTAAAAATCCAATTAATGACTTACAATTTTTATTTATATCTTTTCTTAATTTTGATGTTCTTACGCTACGTTCTTCTTTTGATGCTATTACTTTATTTCCGTCTTTGTCTAAATCATACAGATAACTAGCTCGCTCAAATCGCTTAAGTCTATCTTTTGCTAAAATACAACCTCGCTCCTGCCTCTTCTTTTGATTACGACTCTTTTTTTGTTGATTTAGTTCTCTCTCTTTATCCTCCTGTATTGCATCTAGCAGGATTCTACGTTTTTCTTCTCTTGATGCTCCCGTATTGATATGTCCTTTCTTTTCAGTATCCAACTCCAGCGATTCTGCACTTTTTATTTCTTTATCACTGTAATTTACACGCCCCTGATCATCTATCCATTTATATATTTCTGCATTAGCTATAGGTGTTAAACCCATAAACAAAATTAAGGCAACAACTCTTTCCATGGTTAATTCTCCTATTTCTTAAAATGATGCGCATAATGTGCCTCACCATAGCAGAAAATAATTTTTCATTCATCTAGTGTAAAACCCAGCCACAAAAAAGGCCGATGCAATGCATCGGCCTTTACCACAAACCAGCAGGAGTCTAAGCCACTGATATTTACGCCTAAGTATTACTTAGATGTAAACTCTGGATATGCTTCCATACCGCAATCCACAAGATCCATTCCTTCGTATTCGTCTTCTTCGCTTACACGGATACCCATGATAGCTTTAAGTGCGTACCATACTATGAAGCTTACGCCGAACACCCAGATAAAAATTGTCGCTGCGCCGATCAACTGACCAGAGAAGCTAACACCGCTGTTAGTAACAGGTACTAACAATAAACCTAATAGACCACATGTACCGTGTACAGAAATTGCACCAACCGGATCATCTATCTTCATTTTATCTAGCGCAACGATACTGAATACAACCAGAACACCACCAATCGCACCAAACAAAGTTGCCTGTAATGCTGTAGGCGTTGAAGGCTCAGCCGTAATCGCTACCAGGCCTGCTAATGCACCGTTGAGTAGCATTGTTAAATCTGCTTTACCAAACAATAAACGCGCAGTGATAATAGCCGCCATTGCACCACCAGCAGCTGCCGCATTAGTGTTCAGGAACACCATTGCAACTGAGTTAGCACTAGCAATATCGCCTAGCTTAAGAACTGAACCACCGTTGAAACCGAACCAGCCCATCCATAAAATGAATGTACCTAATGTTGCCATTGGCAAGTTGGCACCAGGAATTGGATTAATCTGGCCATTTGCACCGTATTTACCCTTACGAGCACCTAACAGTAAAACACCCGATAATGCAGCTGCGGCACCCGCCATGTGAACAATACCGGATCCTGCAAAGTCAGAGAAACCAAGCTCACCAAGATTGTACATGCCAAATACATCAGCACCATTCCAGGTCCATGCACCTTCCATTGGGTAGATGAAACCTGTCATCACTACTGCAAATGCAAGGAAAGCCCAAAGCTTCATACGTTCTGCAACCGCACCAGAAACAATAGACATTGCCGTTGCAACGAATACTACCTGGAAGAAGAAGTCAGCAGCACTTGCATAAACTGAACCACCGTTAAAACCTTCTTCAGCAGATGATTTTAATGCATCGGCAACCAATGTCTCATTACCTGCAATACCTGCAAGGAAGTAGCCACCTTCGTACATCAATTCGTATCCACACACCATATACATGATGCAAGAGATTGCGAATAGAGCAACGTTCTTTGTTAAAATTTCAGTCGTGTTTTTTGAACGGACCAGGCCTGCTTCTAACATTGAGAAGCCTGCCGCCATCCACATTACTAATGCACCGCACACCAGGAAGTAAAAGGTGTCCATAGCATACTGGAGTTCGAAAATTTGATTTTCCACAGAAATGCCCTCTCTATTCTATTTAAAGCGCTTCAGAACCGCTTTCGCCGGTACGAATACGAATGACCTGCTCAACCGGATAAACAAAGATCTTGCCATCACCAATTTTGCCTGTATTTGCCGCATTACGAACAGTTTCTATAACCTGTTCAACAATGTCATCGTCAACCGCTACTTCAAGTTTTACCTTGGGTAGAAAATCAACAACATATTCAGCGCCACGATATAACTCTGTGTGCCCTTTTTGTCGACCAAAGCCTTTCACTTCAGTAACCGTTATACCCTGCACGCCAATTTCAGAAAGTGCTTCACGCACATCGTCGAGCTTGAAGGGTTTAATAATTGCAGAAATTAATTTCATAGATATGCTCCTAAATAAAGCGGCCATATAATACAGCCGCTCATTTATAAATTATTTTACTTAACGTCGAACTCAAGACCGTAAGCAATCACTAAGCGTCCATCGTCATCACCAGTGATATCACTTTGTGAGTATGTCAGGCTCAGTTCGTCAGTTAACGCAACACCTAGATCAACGTGAGTGTAATCATTACTTGAATCATCAAAGCTGTAATCACCGTAGACTACTGAAAACTTATCGTATGACAATGTTAAAGCCATGTAGTCTGAACCCTCACCAGTACCTAGCACTATGTCACTTGAGTTTGCATAGTAGAACTCAGCAAACTCATAGCCCACTGACAAATAAACTTCAGCGAAATCAGCTGATGGATTAGTTTGTGGGTACATGAAAGAAACGTAACCTACGTCATATGAAATACCTTCAGCTTCACCAGCGAAACCTACATATGCATCCGTTTCAGCACTGCCTGAAGCGCCTTCACTAGACTGCCATACGCCTGCATATGCACCAGAGGCATGAGAGTAATCAACACCACCTGAAACAGCTGCAGCTTCACCACTTAGTGAAACACCACGCCATAAGTAGTTTGAAGTGACGCCAACATTAGCTGTAACGTCTGCTACTGCTGAACCACTTAATAATGCACCGGCTACTGCTGCACTGATTGCTAATACGTTTAGTTTTTTCATGTTTTAGTTCCTATTATTTATTTTTTGTAACTTATTAAAAATACTCTATGTGATATATTGCAGCAGACGTGCCAACTGACATTCATTCAATAAAAACAATAACTTAATCAATTATTATTGGATCTAACTCGATTTAAAACAGCTTAACCGCACCAATCTCGACCAGCAAAAGCAAATTCGCACCAATTTGGAGCGATCAACTATACAAAGCAGGTGCAGCTTAAATACGGTACACTTTGCAAATATCTGACGGGAGCATTCATGATAAATATACAAAGCCTTAATGACCTGGCTGACAAACTCACATCAGTCATTCCTGACAGCGTAAAAACGCTTAAAGAAGATGCGAACAACAACATTAAAGCGGTACTAGAATCTGGCCTGCAACAAATGAATCTAGTTAGCCGTGAAGAGTTTGATGTACAGACGGCTTTGCTCGAACGCACTCAACTAAAGCTCCAACAATTAGAAGCTCAATTAACAGAACTAGAAAAGCAGATTTAAACTATTTCTCAAAGGAAAGGATTCCATGTCTCAAGTCAATTCACTGGCTACTATCAACACGCAAGCCCTCAATGGGGTAACACCGATTCCTGTTTGCGTTGAAGTACATATATCAAATGGCTTGCCTGCACTCGCCATTGTTGGCTTACCCGAAGCTGCAGTGCGTGAGAGTAAAGATCGGGTTCGCGCAGCCATTATAAATTGTGGCTTTGAATTTCCTGCACGTAAAATAACCGTTAACCTGGCACCTGCTGATTTACCTAAAGATGGCGGGCGCTATGATTTACCAATCGCCATTGGCATTCTCGCTGCTTCCAAACAAATTCCCGATGAACATTTACAGCAATATGAGTTTCACGGAGAACTCGCTTTAAGTGGTGCATTGCGTTCGGTTAGTGGCGCACTGCCAATCGCCATTGGCTCAAAGCTGCATCAACGCACTTTAATATTACCTGCAAGTTGTGCGCAACATGGTGCACTTATTCATGGCGCGGATATATTTCAGGCAGAGCATCTTCTCGATATCTGTAAATTTTTTCATCAACAACAAGAGCTGGAGCGCCCTAAGGTTTGCATCCCAAAAAAAGTACACAACGAACTTGATATCAGTGATGTAAAAGGCCAACACCGTGCGAAGCGCGCGCTGGAAATTGCCGCTGCTGGAAATCATAATATGCTAATGATTGGCCCGCCTGGCACAGGCAAAACCATGCTCGCCTCACGACTCGCAGCATTACTTCCCCCACTTACCGAGCAACAGGCAATTGAGAGTGCGGCGATATGTTCTATTAGTCATCAGGGATTTGATTTAGCCGACTGGATGCAAAGGCCTTTTCGTGCACCGCACCATACAGCATCGGGTGTCGCTTTGGTTGGCGGCGGCTCAATCCCAAAACCCGGTGAAATTTCATTGGCGCATAATGGCGTTTTATTTCTTGATGAATTAACCGAGTTTGATCGGCATACTCTGGATGTTTTACGTGAACCACTGGAAAGTGGCAGCATCACTATTTCAAGAGCAGCACGGCAGGCTGAGTTCCCTGCCAACTTCCAGTTAATTGCCGCAATGAATCCTTGTCCGCAAGGTTATAGCTGCGATGGGAAAAACCTTTGCCAATGCACAATAGAGCAGCAACGCAAACATCGTTCAAGAATTTCTGCCCCCTTACTAGATAGAATAGACATTCATATTGAAGTTCCCAGCGTGGACCGACGAACACTGGCTGATACTGAAGAAAAAAGTGAAACTAATATTGACGTTAAAAAAAGAATAAATTCCGCTTATGAAAAACAAATCAAACGTTGCGGAAAAACCAATGCACAATTAACCAGTCGTGAAACAGAGACTTACTGTCGACTTAATACAGAAGAAAAAAAATTGCTTGAAGAGGCAATGGAAAAACTCAATCTTTCTGCCCGCGCCTATCATAGAATTTTACGCATGAGCCGCACCATTGCAGATTTGGATAGCGCAGAAGAGATTGAAGTACGCCATTTAAGCGAGGCCATTTCTTACCGTTCATTAGATCGTTTAATGAACAACTAAAAAGCAGTTTAGATGCGCACGATATTAATAAAATATCATACACATCTAAATAAATACTTCTATATCGCATCAATCACTGCATTTAAGGTTTCACTAGGACGCATTACTTTTGTTACCAGTTCCTTGTTTGGTCGATAATAAGCACCTATATCTACGCTATGCCCTTGCACTGCATTTAATTCACCCACAATTTTAGATTCATTATCCGTAAGCTGTTGTGCAATAGGTGCAAATTTGGCCTGCAGCTCTTTATCATCCGTTTGTTCCGCCAGAGACTGCGCCCAGTACATCGCAAGATAGAAATGACTACCTCGCGTGTCGAGTTCACCCACCTTACGCGATGGAGACTTATTATTATTTAAAAACATTGAATTGGCTTTATCCAGGGCATCAGCCAATACCTGTGCTTTTTTATTGCCTGTTTTTTGCGCCATGTCTTCTATTGACACGGCCAATGCCAAAAACTCGCCCAATGAATCCCAGCGCAGATGATTATCATTTAATAGCTGTTCTACATGTTTAGGCGCTGAACCTCCTGCACCGGTTTCAAATAAACCTCCACCTGCCAGTAACGGAACAATTGATAACATCTTTGCACTGGTGCCCAGTTCCAAAATAGGAAATAAGTCTGTTAAGTAATCACGCAGTACATTGCCGGTTACAGAAATTGTGTCCTCACCATTTTTGACACGCATCATCGAGTAGCGTATCGCATCCACTGGCGCAAGAATTTGTATGCTCAAGCCAGTAGTATCATGATCCTTTAAATACACTTCAACTTTTGAAATCAAATTTGCATCATGCGCACGATTTTCATCTAGCCAGAAAACAGCTGGTTGACCAGTTGCTCTTGCACGGCTAACCGCAAGTTTAACCCAGTCACGAATAGGTAAATCTTTTGTCTGACACATACGCCAGATATCACCTTCTTCTACTTTATGTTCGAGCAAAATATCACCAGCTGCATCCGTTACACTCACTACTCCATTTGCAGAGATTTCAAATGTTTTATCATGTGAACCATATTCTTCTGCTTTTTGCGCCATCAAGCCAACGTTGCTTACATTGCCCATTGTTGTTACATCAAATGCACCATTCTCTTTACAGAAATCAAAAACTTCCTGATATATTTCTGCATAGCAGCGATCAGGAATCATTGCCTTAGTATCATGCAGTTTTCCATCGACACCCCACATCTTTCCAGATGAACGTAATGCGGCAGGCATAGAGGCATCTATAATTACATCACTTGGCACATGTAAATTAGTAATGCCTTTATCAGAATTCACCATAGCCAATTCAGGATGCGTTTTATAAACCGCTAAAATATCGTCTTTAATTTCTTTGGCTTTATCCACTGGCAAGCTTGCGATTTTTGCATACACATCGCCCAGGCCATTACGTGTATCTACACCAAGCTTTGCAAATGTTGCCGTGTGCTTTGCAAATACATCTTTATAATAAACATTCACCGCATGACCAAACATAATTGGATCAGACACTTTCATCATGGTGGCTTTTAAGTGCAGAGAAAGTAATACGCCTTCTTCTTTTGCTTCCCGTATTTGCTCTTCATAAAAGGCGCAGAGTTTATTTTTGCTCATCACAGCTGCATCGATAACTTCCGCTTCAAGCACCGGTGTTTTTTCTTTTAGTACGGTTACAGAACCGTCATCAGCCGTAAAAGTAATTTTTACGTCACCCGCTGTTTTAATAATCGCCGATTTTTCACTTGAGTAAAAATCACCATCCGTCATAGATGCTACATGTGATTTTGAATCAGCTGACCATTCACCCATAGAATGCGGATGCTTTTTTGCAAATTCCTTAACCGGACCCGCCACTCGGCGGTCTGAATTACCTTCGCGCAAAACAGGGTTAACGGCACTACCCAGGACCTTTGCATAACGCGCTTTAATTGACTTCTCTTCATCATTTTGAGGCTCTGCAGGAAAGTCGGGGATAGCATAGCCCAGTGTTTGTAATTCTTTTATTGCAGCAACCAGCTGTGGAATTGAGGCACTGATATTAGGCAGTTTAATAATGTTAGCTTCAGGTGCCTTTGCTAACTCGCCAAGCTCTGTCAGGGCATCTGCAATTTTTTGATCATCTGATAATTTGTCTGGGAAGTTAGCAATAATGCGTGCTGACAAAGATATATCGCGGGTTTCAACATTTATACCCGCCACCGCTGTATACGCCTGCACAATCGGCAGAAATGAATAAGTCGCTAAGGCTGGGGCTTCGTCTGTCTCTGTATAGATGATCTTTGAGCTTGGCATAAGTCTTCTCTATGTATAGATTTAGTATCGTGAATTCAGGTGCGCTATTATATTTTAGATTGCTATTGGTTTCACTTGCTAATCATTCTTAACCCTATATCAGCTCAATAAGACGCCATATACTGCCGCCAACCACCCAGACCTGTAATTTCTGTTGCTCCCTGCACAGCATACCCTTCACAGATAAAGCCTGGCAACCATCGTCCATCACTCGTTTCAACTTTACCTATACCCAGGGGAGACGGTATACCTGCAACAAAACTACCAAACTCGGCCTTGGGTATTTGCCAAATTTCAATACTCATCGCACTGCCATCATCTTCGTCACGAATTAAGCCAGGACGTTGCTGGCTTCCATCGATAACATACATTTTATATGCATTGCTTGTGCTTGTTACTTCCGCAAGAGTTGCGCCACGTTCTACTAATTGCCAGTTTAGTGGTAGCCCATCTAAATGCGCACCACACACTATCACTGGAATAGTGTCTGCAAATACAACGTCACTTACCTTAGATTCGGGCAAGTCAATATCCACATTTCCCGGCTTTATTTTTAACTGCTGCTGCCACTTATTGGAATAGGCTAACAGCTTTCTGTCTGTCATCGCTACACTCACCAGACTAATACCCCACGGCAAACCATTATCTAGAAATCCTGCCGGCACAGCTACACAAGCACAATCCAGTAGGTTCATATAATTTGTGTAATAACCCAAATTACTATTTTTTACTATGGGGTCGGCATTTACTTCATCAATGGTATAAATAGTACCCACCGTTGGCGTTAACAGAAAATCGAACTCGGCGAGTATTTTCTTTGATTGGGTACGGTACACCTGCATTTGGTATTCTGCTTTAAATGCATCCATTGCAGTTTTATTTTCAGCGCTGCCAATAATGGTTTTAATAACCGGCAATAAGTCATCTGGATGCTGTTGAATAATATCTTCAATAGCCACATAACGCTCTGCCACCCATGGGCCTTCATAGAGTAGTTTTGCTGCCTGTAAAAACACACCAAAATCTATTTCTTTTTTAGTTCCACCTAATGTCTGCATCTGCTCAACACTTTTTTCAAACAAGGCCTGTGCGGAATCATTACCAAAAAAAGCTAACTGATCCGCTTTTGGCACGGCAAATGTGAAGCCTTCATTCGGCATTCCATAGTGACGTAAATTATTATCAAATGGATTTTCTCTGGCATACTGATCATCTTCATCGTATATCGCGGCCTGCTCAAGCACTGCATTGGCATCATCCGTTGTTAAGGCAAAGATACTTACACAATCCAAACTGCGGCACGCAGGAACGACTCCGCTCATGCTAAGTAAGCCCTTGGATGGCTTTAAACCAACCAGATTATTAAATGCCGCCGGCACCCTTCCAGAACCTGCTGTATCTGTACCTAATGAAAAACTCGCCAGACCCAGTGCAACAGAAACAGAAGATCCCGCACTGGAGCCACCTGAAATATATTTTTTATTAAAGGAATTTTTACAGGCGCCCCATGGCTCTGGTGAACGCGTACCCACCAGGCCTGTAGCAAACTGATCCAGATTGGTTTTACCAATAGGAATCGCACCCGCCTTAATTAACTGTTTAACAACAAAGGCCGATTTATCTGGTATATATTCGAATGTCGAGCATGCTGCCGTGGTTGGTATACCGGCCAGATCAATATTGTCTTTTATAGCAAAGGGCACACCATACAGAGGTAATTCATCAATATTGCTATTTTCTAAATTTTTTAAATAGGGTTCGATCTCATCCGCTGTCAATTGATGAATCCATATATTATGTTCTGCAAACTCATCACAACGATACAAAATATGTTCAATTAATTTTCGCGGTGTCAGGCTTTTATTTTCATATGCCTGATGCAAATAACTTATAGTTAAATTCATAATCTATCTCTTTAATTCTGTTTTTCCTGTAGAACCAGCAATGGCTGACCTGCGTTGACTTGCTGGCCTTCCTCTCGACTAATGGCATAAACCGTACCAGCGTGTGGCGCAACGATTTCTATTTCCATTTTCATCGATTCAAGAATCGCCATCGGCTGATTTTCTTCAAGCACATCGCCGGGCTTAACCAGCATTTTCCACACACTACCTGCGACGGGGCTCTCTATTGCTAAACAGTTTTCTGGCAAGGCGTCTTCATCACCAATATTACTTGCGAGATTTTGATCCGATTCGAAATTTATTTGTCCCGATTCAATCCAGCGTTGCAGTTCTTCATCAAATGATTTTTCACGTTTATGTGTAAACTCACTGCTGTCCCGTTAACTTTACAACAGAGCCATCTGATTTTCATGGAGTGACGACCTCTCCACTGGTTCGGATCTGAGTAGCATTAATAAATCACGTTTATCAAACAGATTGAGCTGCAACAATCGTAATATTTGTTGCATGCTTTTATTCAACTTTGACGTAAATTTTATATACGCAAGCAATAAGTATATACACAGCGCGATCCATATTTGAGTTAATACTGCATTTTTACTCGTCCCTACAAACGACTTAATTTTTAAGTTTTGTTTTATCCATTTGAAAAACAATTCGACCTGCCAACGTGCTTTGTAAATATCAGCGATGGTTCTTGCTGATAGCTTTAAATTATTGCTTAAGAAGATATACTTCTTACCGCTAACCGCATCTTTATAGCCAATTCGACGAAGTTGAATTGGACACTTATTTCGTGTTTGTGTACCGGTAAATTCAATGATTTGATCGCAGCTGATGCCTTTGTTTTTTAAAACTTTCTCACGCTTAATAACACGATATTTTGCATTACTCTTAAGTCGAGTAACAAAAAATATTCCTTTATCTGTCAATTGCTTATACCACCCATAGTCGTTATAGCCTTTATCGATAGCCACGATACTGCCCTTAGGGAAATGGAGTACTCGACCTTCGGTTACATCGTGTTTTTTACCTTCTGTAATCGTCACAAATTCTGGAAGATATCCGTTATGATTTAAACCCACATGTAATTTTATCGCGCCTTTGGTTGCTCTAAAATCAGCCCAAGGAAATACAGATAAGCAGAGATCAACTGTTGACGCATCGAGTGAATACAATGGGTTTTTAAATCTAAATCCATGCTTAGGTGCAAGGTGTTGACAACGACTCAACATCTTTGAAAATAAAGCTTCATATAAAACATAAGGCTTGTCTTCATTGATTCGAGATAAGTTTGAACGAGTCAGTTTTGATGCGCCTAAATGATAAAGTCGATGAGCTTGAGCAGACATATTATCAACAATATCTCGTAAGCTATTTCTGCCTGACAACTGAGCCAAAGTCATGCACACAAATTGGGACCACCGAGAAGCCGTTCGAAAAGATCGACCACTGTGATGCTTATTTGCAAGCGTTTCGAATTCATGTCTCGGTATCAGTTTAAGTAATTGGGAAAATACAGTATTATGGTGACTCAAGGTCTGGTTTCCTTTTTGTTTTTCAATGACTTGTCGTGATTTCATTGTAACAAATATTGAGGTCACCAGACCTACCTTATTTAGTTCTTAACGGGACAGCAGTGTTGTTACATTTACAATTAACAGCATTGCCTCTATCTGTTATACTTGTTTTTAAAAATCAAGCATATTATTTCCAACAACCTATCTAACTGATTGTTTTTAAAGAAAATAAAAGAATGCAAATACCAGTCTCACCACCAAATTTTGATGCTCTTTTTACCTCCATTATGGAGAGAGGAACAGATTTTTTTTTCGGCTTATGAATAACAATAGCCCCGTAGACTCTAAGGGGCGTTATTTACACTGGGATAAGCTTCGACATTTGCCTCTGGAAGATAAAAATTTAAATAATAATGAAGAGTGGTGGTTCTGCCTTAAAACGGCGCGCAGAAGCATATATAAGCAATTACCATTATCGAATAAGTATCGTACGCCATTTCAGTATGCTGTGCCAGATCAAGTCTGGCGTGAGTTGCATTGGCTCGATCGCTATGCAGCTGGCAATATACAATCTAGTGATGCTATTACCAATTCGCAAACTCGAAATACATATTTAATTCGCTCATTGATTGAAGAAGCAATTAATTCAAGCCAGTTAGAAGGCGCTTCGACGACACGTGATGTTGCCAAGGAAATGATACGCCAGGATCGAGATCCAAAAGATAAAAGCGAGCAAATGATTCTGAATAACTATCAAGCGATGCAGTTTATTCGGGAAATGAAGAATGAAGATTTAACGCCCTCAATTGTATTTGAATTGCATCATATATTGATGCGTAAAACGCTTGATGAAAATGAAGCTGGAGGTTTTCGTACCGCCGCTGATGATATTCAAGTAGTGGATAGCGCAACTCAAAAATTTCTTCATACACCTCCAAATGCAGATGAATTAGAAGATCGACTACAGGTACTTTGTGACTTTTCTAATAAAGAAATAAGTAGCGAAACGGATGAAGTGTTTTTACATCCGGTACTTAAAGCAATAATTCTGCATTTTATGCTGGCATATGACCACCCTTTTTGTGACGGCAATGGACGTACTGCTAGAGCATTATTCTATTGGGCAATGGCAAAGCAGGGCTATTGGCTGATGGAGTTTGTATCTATCTCCAGGGTTATTAAGAAAGCGCCTGTGCAGTATGGAAAGGCATTTCTTTATACTGAAACAGATGATAATGATCTAACGTATTTTTTGATACATCAACTGGAAGCTATTCATCAAGCCGTTGATGACTTGCACGTATTTCTGGATGAGAAAATGACGGGCGTAAATGAAGCCGAGCGTTTATTAATTGATAATCCGAGATTGAGTGGGAAGCTGAACTTTCGTCAGTTGGCATTGTTGCGTCATGCGCTTAAACATCCACGTTTTAGCTATGTAATACAGGAGCATCAACGATCACATGGAATATCGTATGATGTGGCGAGAAAAGACTTGTTATACATGTCAGATAAACTGAAATTATTAGTAAAGACCAAACAAGGAAAGCGTTATTATTTTGTCGCTCCTAACAACTTAGAGCAAAGAGTCACTGTTAAATAAAATAAATAGGCATTCTATATTAGGATTTTAGTATGCCGCACTTGCACATAATTATTTAACCCAAATGACACAGAACAAATAAGGCCAGACTCGATTGATTACCATTAATTAAATTAATACGCCTAAAAAGTTTTTCTTTAATTATTCCCATATTAGCCACATTACTCTCCCCCTTTTGATTCACTCAGTATTTTATCTTAATTCTTTCACACAATTTTCAGTTTGATTTCAGCTTCTACTGATACCTTAAAGTCAGCTTATTACTGAAGGTTTAAATATCATGACTAAATCATCTGAAATCAGGGTCTGGGATCCGTTCGTTCGTTTTTTCCACTGGTCCCTGGCCAGCGCATTTTTTATTGCCTACTTTACCGAGGACGATTTTTTAGCGGTACACAGCTGGGCGGGTTATCTTATTTTTTCACTACTGGTCATTCGATTGGCCTGGGGATTTATCGGTACCCGCTATGCGCGCTTTTCGAATTTTGTTTATTCCCCAAAAAATATTATGCAGTTTTTAAAGGACACCCTGCACCTTCGAGCCAAACGCTACCTTGGTCATAATCCGGCGGGTGGTGCCATGGTGATCTTGCTGATATTCAGTCTGTTAATGACAACAAGCAGCGGTATTTTGCTGTTAGGTGCAGAAGAACAGGCCGGCCCCGTTGCGTACTGGTTTACGCAGCCCGTTGGTTTTTGGGGTGATGCACTTGAAGAAATACATGAGTTCTTTGCCAACTTTACCCTGCTACTGGTGGTTGTGCATGTGTTCGGCGTGCTCGTGGAAAGCCTTATTCATAAAGAGAACCTGGTGTCTGCCATGATAACCGGCTTTAAGCCCGCAAAAAATAATAGTATCGAGGAGAAGTTATGAAAACCCTGACTCTGTATGCTGCATTAATAATCAGCCTGTCATCGGCCGTTGCTCAGGCCGACAGTAAAACAGTAAACAAGCTGTTACAGAATTACGCCAGCCAGAATGCCACCACCCCTGACGAAAAACAGGGGGAGCAGCTGTGGAAAAAAACATTTAACTACGATGGCGAATTTTCCACTCGCAGTTGCACTTCCTGCCATACAAAAGATTTAACCGCTGTTGGCAAGCACGTTAAAACCGGCAAGCAAATAAAACCGATGTCGCCATCGAGCAATGCTCAACGCTTTACCGATAGCAAAAAGGTTGAAAAATGGTTTAAACGAAATTGCCTGTGGACAATGAATCGTGAATGCAGCGCTCAGGAAAAGGCCAACCTTTTAGTTTATTTAAACAAGACAAGCACCTTTTAGGAGTAAGAATATGAAAAGCACACTCGCAATAACCGCTGTTATCTTCACTATCGGAATTGTTACACTCCCTATAGTCTGGGGCGATAATGATTTTAGCTGGGGCGAAATGGATGAATACAAACATAAATCATCGGGGGTCGCCGTGATAGACAGTCCGCTTTACAAAGAGGAATGTGGCAGTTGCCATATGGCTTATCCTGCGGGTTTATTACCGGCAAAATCCTGGAGCAAGCTAATGTCACAACTTGATAATCATTTTGGCGACAACGCCGAGCTTGATGCCGAGGTATCTAAGTCCATCAGTGAATACCTGCTAAGCAACAGCGCCGACAAATCCGCTTATCGTCGTTCAATTAAATTCAATAACTCCATTAAATCTGGTGATGTACCCGTGCGCATAACCGCTACGCCATACTTCAGGCACAAACATGACGAAGTCCCTGATCGTCTGGTATCCGCCAATCCTAAAGTAAGGAGCTTTAGCCAGTGCAATGCCTGTCATGCAAAAGCCGAGAAGGGTTCATTTAATGAACACGATATACGTATACCTGGGTACGGTCGATGGGATGATTAATCAATGATTGGTATATAATCGAACAATGAATATTAAATCACACAAGTTTTATGCCTTGCTGGTAGCTTTTATGCTCTTCGGTCTGCCACATATAACATTGGCCGATAATGATCATATTGAGGCAAGGCGCTTACTCGAGGCAGGTGAAATCCTGCCACTGGAAGCTATTCTCAAAAACGTTAGGCAAAAATTTCCCGGTAGCATTCTCGAAGTTCAACTTGAAAGCGAAGACAACGAGATTGTCTACGAAGTGGAGGTACTGGGTGATGATAATGTCGTTAGGGAGATTTATATAAATGCCAGAACCGGCAAGGTATTGTCTAGCAAGGAGGATGACTAGGCATGCGCCTGCTGCTAGCCGAGGACGACAGGGATCTTGTCGATACTCTTAAAAAAGATTTACAGTCCGCGGGTTATGCCGTGGATGTAGCCGACAATGGCGTCGATGCCGAATACCTTGGCAACGAGATGATTTATGATGTCGCCGTGCTCGATCTTGGTTTGCCGCAACGCAGTGGCATAGAGGTTTTAAAAAACTGGCGAAGCAATGCCAATCACCTACCGGTAATTGTACTCACCGCGCGTAATGCATGGCATGAACGTGTTGATGGTTTTAAGGCCGGTGCAGATGATTACCTGGGTAAGCCATTCCATGTCGAAGAGCTGCTAGCAAGAATTACCGCTTTAATGCATCGCTCAATCCAGCAACCGGGTGGAACACTAAACGCAATCGGTTTATCTCTGGATGAAGAACAACAGACAGTCACCACCGCAGATGGCCAGCAACATAAACTAACCGGTATCGAATTTCGTCTATTACGTTATTTTTTATTACATGCGGAAAAGGTTTTATCCAAGTCTCGTCTTACTGAACATATTTATGACTTCGACTCAGAAAAGGACAGCAATGTTATCGAGGTTTATGTCAGACGTTTACGTCATATCGTAGGTAATGATCGCATAGAAACCAGACGCGGACAGGGATACGTGTTCAGGAATAACAACTGATGCGTTCCATTCAGTCAAAACTCAGTAGCGGATTGTTGCTCAGTTTAATCATCGCCTTTTCTGCGCTGTGGTTACTCGTCAGTTATAACCTTCAATTTGTCGCAGAGGATTATATTGCATCACGCCTTAAGCATGATGCCGCGACATTACTCAGTTCAACGAGTTTCGACACCGAGGATAAGTTAACCATCGATACAACACATATTGATGCAATCTACGATCAACCATTTTCCGGCCACTATTATTTAATCTCCAGCAGAAAACAATCGATGAATTCGCGTTCTTTATGGGATGCAGAATTAAATACTGTAAGCCTTAATACGGGCCAACAAATTAATACCCTGCAGCAAGGGCCCGAGAAGCAAACTTTATTACTTGTATCTATTGGTTACAAAAAACACGGGCAACCACTAACTATTACGGTCGCCGAAGATCTCAACCCCATTAATAAAAACATCCAGCAGTTTCAGTACTGGTTTGCTGGTATCGCCTTCGGTCTGTTATTAGCTCTGGTTATTTTGCAGGTATTTATCCTCCGCCTCAGTTTGCAACCACTCAACAAAGTACATGATGAACTTAAATCATTACAACAGGGGCAGCTAGATAAACTCAGCACAAATGCCCCCGATGAATTACGCCCATTAATCAATGAAGTAAATCATCTACTAACGATAACAAAAAAACGTCTACGTCGTTCGCGCGATGCCCTGAGTGATCTGGCGCACGCCATAAAAAAACCCTTAACCGTCATTCAGCAGATAACACATAAAAGTGATATTCCCGATGCGACAAAAACCACTTTAATAAATCAGTCTGATGATATTTATCAGTTAACAGATCGCATACTTAAACGCGCAAGGCTGGCGGGCCCAAGCCACACGGGTGCGTTATTTTCTTTTCCGGACGATCTTCCCTCGCTGATTAAAACGCTAGATATGATGTATACCAATAAGCCACTACAGTTAACGACAAACATCCCGGAGAATATTACCTGCCCGGTCGATCGTGAAGACATGCTGGAATTGCTTGGTAACTTACTGGATAACGCCTATAAGTGGGCGGAAAAAAATATTACTCTGAGTGTAAATATAAATGCTCAACTTCATATCTGCATTGAAGATGATGGCCCGGGAGCCGATCCACAAAAAATAAATGAGCTTTCAAAAAGAGGCATTCGCCTCGACGAAAAAATTCAGGGACATGGTTTTGGTTTGGCGATAGCGACAGACGTTGTCACAGACTACAACGGCAGTATCCAGTTTAAACAGTCTACGGATCTCGGCGGCTTTAAAGCAGAAGTAAGCTTACCACTGCAATAGAAATAAATAATTTCCGCTCCGAATTTAGCTGATTATAATTCCGATATACACCTCTCCAGATATTTTACGTCTTAATAAAATGGGCACATAAAATAAGGCTGTATGCCTGCCACATTAAACATTCAACCTATGACTATGAATTTTTTGTAGCCTTTTGGTGGAACCGTTTTACTTGTTCCACCCTACATCTTAATTAAAAGGATAAGCGGATAATTATCTGCCACATTTAATCAACTGGCTTTATCCGTTGATAAACCGTTGCCAACGCCTCATCGTCACCTACATTACCGGGGAAAATAACCACCGGCATTTCAGGGTAACGCGGATGATCTTTCGGGCAACGCACTACTGAACAGCCCGCGAGGATCTGCCCGACCACGCGCGAGGTGCGCAGGGCCAAACCATCACTCAATACATCATTAGACGTAATGCCACCCTTGCTGATTAAAAACCCTGTTGTTGCAGGTAAATTTCTCACCACGTCCATCAAGAATGCAGACACCTGTTCACCAAATGCCAGTCGTGTTTGCTGATCTTTGAATTTTAATTCCGTACGGCTGGTGTAGACTACCGGCGTTATATTTTTTGCATGACAATCCTGTGTTTCTGCAATTACATCAGCGAGTAGCTGCTTGCGCTGCGTGGCAATTTTTTTAACATCAATTTCAATTCCCTGTATGCCTTCTTGCTGCAACAGGTGATTTAGCTGTTTTGTTGTTTTACTTACATGCGAGCCAACAATCACCGCACCGGCTTTATTATCGCGCACATATTCACGCATTTTACTCGCGGCAACCGGCTGTGCCGGCAATTGCGCCAATGCCGTTAACAAACTCGCGGCACTGCGAAATAGAAAGCGTTTGCCTTTTTCGGCGGCCTGCATTAACTGCGCACAAAAATGATTAAGATCACTTTGTATTTCACCATCAACCACACAACATTGATTGCCATTTAATGCCAGTAATCTTGCCGATGAATCACCGTGAACATCCTGCAATACAAAACGTTCAACCTGCGCTGCTTTAATTCGCCCGCTGGTTTTTTCTTCAACATAATCCGGCAAATAACTGTGCGAGTAAGCAAATACTGAATCACGTGCAAACTCTGTTTCATGCACCGGCACCGGCTTACCATCTACCATCAAATAATGAATACTGTCGATAGTAATACGCCCACCTTCAAAAAATGCGGGCACCATAAAGTGTGCATCAAATGGCCCCAGCTCTTCGGCGATAATATCCGTTTCTACCGGATAGTGGCCTCGCAAGGTTGAATCGGATCGACTCACCAGTAATGGATTTATATCATTACCCTGCGCCGCCAGTAGTTTTAATGCTGCACGTAAGTTCACACACACTTCGCGGGTTAGCTTAGCCGCATCCGTTGCACTCATGCCACGTGTATTGGTGAGTACAAAAAACAATGGCGCTGCATCCGTTAAGCCCTGCTTTAATGTTTCCACATCCCAGCGTGTTAACAACAAACAACTGTGCACCGTCTGCGAACCTGTTGGGTCGTCATCCAGTACAATGATTTTTGTTTTGCTCATCTAGTTTTACTCATTCAATTTTCTTAATAAATTATTTTTTTATTTAAGGCTTTATTTCGCAGGGCAATTTACCCCGCGAAATAAATGCATTGACCTTACTTAACTGCTTTATTAGCCCGCAAAAAAATCTTCAACACGCGACATCATTGCATCGGCTGTGATGCCATTGAATGCCATGATCTCTGCTGGGGATGCGGTAGTTTCACCACGTTTCCAGCAAAAAGTATCACGTTTTGGCGCACGAGTACGCAGCAATACAGGCTCCAGTGCGCCACTCGGGCCACCACTAACTGCCAACAATGCATCGCCATCAAACAGTGCATTAAACTGCGCATCATCCATAAACTTGTTATCGGGTTGTGAAACCGTATCCCAGGCTATGTCTGTTTCACGATACAAACGACGTGGGTTAACAACTGCAACGATGCGTACTTTATAGCCCGCCGCTTCCATTTTTTCTTTGGCCTCAAATACGGGCAGGAATACCATGTCGCCGGTTACTGCAAATACAACCGTACCTTTGCTTCCCGATGCAGATTCATAAATAGTTGCTGCACCCTCTTCCATTGCCTTACGCGATTCATCTATTGTCATGTAAATTGGCAATGGACTTTTCGAAGCAATAATCACCATGCTCTTGTTGTAACTTCCGGTCGCATATTCAAATGCCGTTTGAATACCATTGGCATCACAGGGAAACAATGGAAATGAATTACCGTTACGCATCATCGCTGAAAAATAGTTTTCTATTTCCGGGCGTTGATGCGTCCAGCCATTTCGACCTTGCTCTAATGCGCCGGCGGTAAACATACATAATGTCGACGGTGTTTTACGGCGTAGCTCTGCCATTGCCTGCGCAACGGTTTGCATAATCGGCCAGCCATTAATCGCAAATGATTCATACGACAACCAGATAGAACGTGAACCAAATAATGCTAACGCTGCTGCAAAACCTGCACAGGCATCTTCATTTAATGGTTCATAAACCTGACCATTCGGCTCCTGGTTGTAGAGTGGATCCTGTGTTGGGTGACGAATTTTTAACGCGTCGTTAATGTTTTTCATTGCCGATGCCTCGTTACCATCTGCATTGGTTACCACATAGCGTTCGTCCGATTTACCCATTTGGCCTACCAGCTCGCCCATAGCAGTAGAAGGTACTGCCTTTTCACCTTTCGCGAACTCCTGCATGTTCAATTTTGGTAGTGCGGCAAATTTCAATTCACCTTCGGTAACCACTGTTTTAGATGCTGGGCCACCACCCGCGCGGCGTAAGTTATCACGCACCAATTGCCATGCCTCTGGTGGTAATGCACGACGCTTTAGGCCATCTATTATGTGCGGCTGATCTAATGTATCCGCAGGATATAGGTTATGTGACTTGGCACCAACGGTGTGCACGCCGCTACCTTTTAATTGCTTAATAATGAAGGCGGTTAACTTGCCACCCATTGCCGATTTAGCAGCGGCATCAACACCTTGCAATACCGCTTTGGTAAACGCCAATCGTTGCTTTAATGAAAAACGACTACTGTCTACATAAGCGCCTTCCTGCTTGCTGTCGTCAAAATCTTTTGCATCAATAAGAATAACTTCTTCGAAGCCGTGGCCCGTCCAGTAGTTAATCATCTGTTCATTATCATGCAAGGACACCATTGAATGATGTTCCTGCGAATAACCGTTCCAGATTAGACAAGGCAAAAAGTTGGTTACGTCTGGGTAAGCCGTGTGAAGTGCATCATTGAGTTGAGCACATAAGGCTCGCCCATGCCGCCATCACCAATGGTTACCGGGAATAATTTATCACGGTGCAAATAAGCCCCGGCCATAGCAAAATGCTGACCCTGACCCAGTGGGCCTGCGGGTGCCAACAAACCGGGAATAGCACCGGACAAGTGACCCAGCAAACCGTGGCGTTCACGGAAACGCGCCATCATATCGTCCATGGTATTAATACCCATGTCTTCCAATGAGCTATCAAGGAACATAGAGGAATAAAAACCCGGTGCATGGTGGCCTACTTCGGTCACTATATTCGTGTGACCCAGCATCATTAAAGAGGCATGCGCTTCAGCACTGGATGCGAAACCACCGGGGTGACCGCTGCCTTTAGAGCCCGTTACCTGAAGTGTGAGGTAACGCAATGCATCGGCGGCCAGTAATGTTTGGTATACGCTGTTGTCATCGGCACTATTAGCAATAGCCTTGCTGCCTTCGGCAATTACTGCCTGAGCAGCATGTTTGTCGAAATCAGGCCACTTCTCACCGAAGTGCTGAATGCCCTGACAAAAGTCTGGAATATTTGAATTGTTGCTGCTCGTATGACTACTCATGGGGGAAACCCTCGTTCTATTAGTTGTTGCTATCTATTTGTTTCATATTTCACATTGCAACTATCATTTCGCATTGTGAAATTTAGATACCCAAAAAAAGCGGCTATTAATTTAACCGCTCAATTTAGTACTTGTGCAAACCTTATCTCAGGTTATATAATTTTACAATACACAATCGTTTTCACATTATGAAATTATAGGCCTTATGTCATCAATACAAGTCATAGATCGTTGCGCCAGTTTATTAGATGCAATTAGCACATACAATGAGCCAGTTAGCCTAAAAATGCTCTCCGCCGACAGTGGCCTGCACCCATCCACCGCCTTTCGCATTCTTGCCGCCTTAATGGAGGCCGGATTTGTAGAAAAAAATACCGGCGGACATTATATGCTGGGCAATAAGCTGGTTCGCCTGGCAAGCAAGGTACGCCGTGGTGTTGACCTTAGAGGAACGGCGCTCGACGTAATGCAGGCACTGTGCGATGAAATTGGTGAAACCGTTAACCTCACCGTGCGCGAAGGCGATGAAGTCGTTTACATTGAACGTGTCACTCCGAAGCGCATGATGCGCGTTGAGCAAGTGATTGGCAGCCGTGCGCCATTACACGTTACGGCGGTAGGAAAACTCATGCTGGCAGAATTAGGCGAGCACTTTATTCACGCTTACGCCAGCCGCAGCGGACTTAAGTCCTACACACAACACACCCTCACTACCGAAGCAGATTTAATAAATGCCACTCAGCAATCTCACAACCTGGGTTTTGCCTACGACGATGAAGAGGCAGAAGAAGGTGTCGGCTGCATTGGCGTGTTAATTTATGACAGTAACCGCCGAGTAATCGCGGGCCTGTCGATATCTGCACCGATTGAGCGCCGCAAACAGGCATGGGTAAAGTTAGTGAAAGGTGCCGGCAAAAAAATCTCTGATCGTTTAGTGGCGTGATTTATAATTTTTTATCGATAGATTTCAATCTAGATTAAAAAATAATTATTTATTAAGCAGATATATCTCTACTATATAAGTTTATTTAAACCACTGACAAAACCTTTTATTCGCCACTGAAAATTTACTTTTAACAAGTAAGCTACAGAGATAAACAGGCATGATGAATAATATTCTTGTGGGGCCTGGAATATATTTATTCAACTTACACCTGATAGCAAACAGGAGTAACATCGAACAAGTGTTCTCACTAGTAGCTGCAAGTATTCTGTGTTTGTAAAATTGTTGTATTAATAAGCGGGTAAGACATAGCGTGTATTTTGTTAAAAATTCTATGCCGATTAAGCACCTGTTTATCCACACTAAATAATGAGCACTTGTGATTTTTTAATTCTTAAACTAAAGATTTGTTAATATCCCTCAATATACAAGGCATGGCGTTTCTACATTCAGGCGATAATATGATTAATTTAAAATTCCCTCTGCATAATCAGCTCTTTGCTTCAAAGTGGTTGTTTTTTGCTTTCATGCTCACGCTCTTACAATTCGCACCACTACAACCTGCGCTAGCAGAGAGCACATTACCTAAACTAGAAACCGCTATCGTTAGCGCAAATTTATTAAGCCGAGAGTTTCGTTTAGATGGCACGGTTGAAGCTATCAACAAAGCAACCGTTTCCGCCCAGACATCCGGCACTATTCAAAAAATTCTATTTGATGTTGAAGATTATGTAGAGAAAGGCATCCTACTTATTCAACTGAAGGATACGTCACAACAGGCACAGCTAAAAAAGGCACAGGCGGGTGAAAAAGAGGCTATATCCAATCTATCAAATGCGCAGGATGAATATAAACGCATTAAGGATATTTACGCCAAAAAGCTTGTTTCCAAATCCACCATGGATGCCACGACAAATGCATTGACTGTAGCAAAGGCACGTTTAGAGTCTGCCAGGGCAAGCCTTGATGAAGCCAATGAACAATTATCGTATACCCGGATAAAGGCACCTTACAGCGGCATCGTAACCGAGCGCCATGTTGAAGCGGGTGAAACCGTACAGGCCGGCTCTAAACTAATGACTGGTGTCTCACTGAATAAACTCCGAGTGAATGTAAATGTACCGCAAAAATTAATAAATAATATTCGCCAACACGGCAAGGCCTTTGTTTATACCGATGCCTCGGCCAGCGCCGAGCAAACGCAGGTGGCCGTGGAAAAAATTACTATATTCCCAATTGCCGATCAAATCGCAAACACCTTCAAAGTCAGACTGGATTTGCCTGAAGGCATTGAAGGCCTGTTTCCCGGTATGTTTGTTAAAGCCGCTCTGGTCACCGGAGAAAAACAGGTATTGATGGTTCCACAAAAAAGCATTGCTCATCGCTCTGAGGTAACCGCTGTTTATGTGGTATCTGATGATGGAAATATAAATTTCAGACAGGTGCGTCTGGGGAATATTAATAATGGCAATCAGGCCATTTTATCCGGCCTTGACGAAGGTGAACGCGTAGCATTAGACCCAATTCAGGCTGGAATTAATACCATGCAACAGCGCCGCCAACAATCGGTAGGACAAGCTGATGACTAAGCTTGGTATTTCCGGCAGCACCGCCAAACATTTTTTGACGACGCAGATTACGCCGTTACTTGCGCTGGTTGGTGTTTTACTTGGTGTGTTTGCGGTATTAATTACACCGCGTGAAGAAGACCCGCAAATTAATGTCACCTTTGCGAATGTGTTTATTCCGTTCCCGGGCGCGACCGCCTCAGAGGTTGAAAGCCTTGTAGCAACGCCAGCTGAACAGGTGATATCAGAAATCAGCGGAATTGAGCATGTTTACTCCACTTCAACACCCGGCATGGCGGTGCTTACTGTGCAGTTTCTGGTAGGTGAAAATCGCACCGCAGCCATCGTTCGACTGTATAACAAACTGTATTCGAATCAGGATTGGCTACCTGCGAATCTGGGTGTAGGACAACCCATCATTAAACCCAAAGGCATTGATGATGTACCCATTATTGCGGTGACGCTGTGGTCGAAAAATGCCCAAACCGGTGCCTTTGAATTAAGCCAGGTTGCACACGCATTAGAAACAGAACTAAAACGTATTACAGGTACGCGTGATATTTACACCATTGGTAGCCCGACGCGCGTTATACGTGTATTGCTCGATCCTCAGGCACTGTCCGGTTACAACATTGATATCGCTAGTCTGAGCAATGCACTACGCACCGCAAATAGTGCACGTAATGATTTAACGGTGACCACTGATAACCGGGAAATTTTACTTCAGGCGGGTATGTTTTTAAGCTCGGCAGATGAAATAGCTGAACTGGTGGTTGGCGTATTCGATGGTAAAGCCGTGTATTTGCAGGATGTCGCAAGTATTGAACATGGCGTTGATTCACCATCGCAATATGTTTCAATTGCCTCTGGAAAAGGCAGCAAAACAAATCCGCATGAAAACACTACAAATCAAAAAGCCATCAACAATCCTCAACCCGCCGTCACTCTGGCGATTGCCAAAAAACCCGGCAGCAACGCGGTTGATATAGCAAATCAGGTCATTCAGCGACTTGATGAATTGCGCGGCACATTTATACCCGATGGTGTTGAAGTTAGCATCACTCGAAATTATGGCCTTACCGCTCAGGCCAAATCAGAAAAACTCATACATAAATTAATCATTGAAACCACCGCGGTAATTTTATTAGTGATGTGGGCACTGGGCTGGCGCGAGGGTCTGATTGTGGGTGCGGCGGTTGCGGTTACACTCTTAATTACCCTGTTTGCCTCCTGGGCTTATGGCTTTACCTTGAACCGGGTTTCTCTGTTTGCGCTGATTTTTTCTATCGGTATTCTGGTCGACGATGCCATTGTGGTGGTGGAAAACATTCATCGCCATATGGCAATGGGCAAACGCAAGTTGGTTGATTTAATTCCCATTGCGGTTGATGAAGTAGGTAGCCCTACGATACTCGCAACCTTTACGGTTATTGCCGCCTTGCTGCCAATGGCATTTGTGTCTGGTTTAATGGGCCCCTACATGAGCCCAATTCCCATTAATGCCAGCATGGGCATGTTGGCATCATTGGTTATCGCTTTTGTCTTCACCCCCTGGTTCAGCAATATCATGTTGCGTAATACAAAACAGCATAGCGGCGAAGGCGTTGAAGACTCTCAGCAAGCCAACAAGATGTCACGATTTTTTAGCCGCGTAATGACGCCCTTTCTGCGTGAAAATCAGGGCAATCGTAATCGCTGGTTACTGCTGGGTTCAATAATGCTACTTATTTTTGCCGCCCTTTCACTGGTTATGTTTCAGGCCGTTGTACTAAAAATGCTGCCTTCTGATAATAAGGGTGAGTTTCAGATTGTTCTGGATATGCCCGAAGGCACAAGCCTTGAACAAACCAGCCGTGTGTTATATGAAATGGGGCAATATATTGGTGAGCTGAATGAAGTAAATGATTATGAAATTTATGCAGGTACTGCAGCACCCATCAGTTTTAATGGATTGGTCCGCCAGTACTATTTACGTGAGGCCGCTAATGTTGGCGACATTCAGGTGAATTTAATCGACAAAGATAGTCGCGAAAGACAAAGTCATGAAATCGCTACCTCGGTGCGCGAACCCTTACAAAAAATTGCCAGGCAATATGCTGGTAATGTGAAAATTGTTGAAGTACCACCCGGCCCACCAGTGATGTCACCCATAGTCGCCGAGGTTTACGGGCTGGATTATGAGGGGCAAATAAAACAGGCCAGGCAATTACGTAATATTTTTGAAAACACAGAAAATATTGTTGATGTGGATGACAGCGTGGAATACCCGGCCGAAAAAATCACCATAATTGTTGATCGTCAACGCGCAGCCAGACTGGGTGTATCGCAACAGGTTATCAGTGATGCACTAACCACTATTTTATCCGGTACGGATGTGACTTTTCTGCACGGTAAAAATTTAAAGTATGCGGTTCCTATTCGCATTGAATTTGCAGATGCTGATAAAGCGGACCTCGAGCAGGTACTGGCACTTCAGGTCAGATCTGTTAGTGGCGCACTGGTACCGTTAACTGATCTGGTCACAATCAGGCAGGGGGAACGTGAGAGAAATATTTATCATAAAAACTTATTACCGGTTGTTTATGTAACCGCAGATCTTGCCGGAGAACTGGACAGCCCGTTATACGGTATGCTGGATATTTCAGATACCCTGACTGAGCAGAACGGCCTTAAACAATGGTATACAAAACAACCCGATAATCCCTATGAATACAGCCTTAAATGGGATGGCGAATGGCAGGTAACCTATGAAACCTTCCGTGATATGGGCGCGGCATATGCCGTTGGCTTATTAATGATTTATTTGCTGGTGGTGGCACAATTTCATTCCTACAAAGTGCCCTTGGTGATTATGGCGCCGATCCCACTCACTGTGATTGGGATTATGCCGGGTCATGCCTTGCTCGATGCACAATTTACCGCGACATCAATGATAGGCATGATTGCACTTGCCGGCATTATTGTGCGCAATTCTATTTTACTGGTGGATTTTATTAATCAGCAAGTGAAAACCGGTATGGATTTTCAGCAGGCCGTTATTAGTTCCGCCGCGGTGCGTGCTAAACCTATTATTCTAACCGGCATCGCCGCGATGATTGGTGGCTTCTTTATTATTGATGATCCAATTTTTAGCGGCCTGGCTATATCATTGATTTTTGGTTTACTGGTTTCCACTGTTTTAACACTTATCGTTATTCCGGTGGTTTATTATGCAGTGATGTATAAAAAACAGCATCTGTTAACTGATTAATCGAATTCTGAGCCAACTACTTTCTCTGCAAAAAGTATTATTGATTAATTAACTGCTTTTCATTCACCAGTTGATCGGTTAAGCGCAGCCATTCAATCAGCAACTTGTTTAGCTGTACGCTGTGATCGGTATAACTAAACTGATTTTCATCGACACGATTTACTGCAGAAATATAGTCATTAAGCGTTACTTTTCCATAGGAATAATTTTCTGCCTCATCTTTAAGCACCGATTCTGAAAGTTTTATTTTTTGTTGCGCAACCTCGACAAGCTTTTTTTCTCTTTGCACCTGTATAAATAGATTTTTCAGATTGATACGCAGTTCGGCATATTTATTTTTATTGCTGAGAATGGTTTTTTTATGTTCAATCTGCGCAACTTGTTTTTTCGCCTTGTTTACACTTTTACCGATTGGCCAGCGCAAGCTAATACCGGCAAATAAATTATCATTCGATTCCTCTATTCCCCAGTCCTGCCCTTCAAGTTGATACCCCAATAACAAACGGGTTGATGGCAAAAGGTCATCAGCTATTCTTTTTACCTCCAGGCCACCCTGCTGCTCCAGCATATTAAACACTTTGTAGGTGCGACTTTGTTTTATAAAATCGTCATAGTCTTGTTTGAAATTTTGCAACGCAGCCGGCGGCTCGGGTTTTGCTGGAATATAAGAAATATTATTTTTATTATTTATAGCTTTTGAAATTAGATTGACATATGAATCGTAAATTTCCTGCAGCACAATCACATTTTCCTGTTTTCCAATGAGCAACAGTTTCATTTTATTAACATCAATTGGCAGGGCAATCTTTTGCCTTTGTCGATCAAGAATATTTTCCATCAATTTCTGATTTGACCGATAGGACAACTCACCGACTCTTAAATTTTCATAAGCAGAATACCAGTTGTAATACACAGCGGTTAAGCTTGCGAGATAATCTTCGTAGGCCTCAACGATCTGATAGCGACTAATATCATTTTCGATACCGATTATTTTATCCTGTAACTGCGTACTTTTACCAAATGCATTATTGCCAATCGGCTGGGAGATTAATAATTCCAGACTGGCGTCTTCGCTATTACTGAAAACAGATGATGATTTCCCGTAGGACAACGATAGCTCGGTACCGTTATAGGGAAACAGCTTACTCAGTGACAGACTTGCCTCGGGATTATTCCGATTCTGATCCAGATAAAAATCATACTGATATTTTACATCCATAATCACATCACCATCCGGCAGCAAAATATCTCGCCGATATTGCAATGCAAGCTGATCGATGAGTATGGCTTCGAAGGCAACATCATTAATGCTTGCCTGTTCGATAAAATCCTTAAGGCTAAGCGTTGATTGTGTTGCCGCCATAACCGATGTTGCTAAACATGAGGCCATTAGCAAACACAGAAAATTTAAATAATTGAATATCCTTTTACTCATGAGCTAAGCGGTTCCGTGATAAATTTGTTTTGCATGTGGCGAATAAAACTGTAAAGGCAGGGCACTAACAATAAGGTAATCAAACTGCCAAATAATAATCCCCACGCCAGTGCCAGCATCATTTCTGCCAGCATGTCATCGTAACCGGCAATGCCATACGCTGTAGGCATCACGCCAAGCACCGTGGTCAACGTAGTGAGCACGACGGCTTTAAGCCGTGTTTGTGCAATGCGCGCAATTTTCTCATCAATATCGACAGCAATGTGATTTGTGTATTCCTCATCCAGCTTGCTGAGCATAATGATCGCGTCATTAATAACCACACCGGCCATGCCCAGCGAGCCAATAGCCGCAAAGAACCCAAATAATGTTTGCCCGTGCAACCAGAATGCGAAGATAACGCCGGTTAAGCCAAACGGAATAGCCAGCATAATTATCAGTGGGCGTGAAATGGAATTAAACAGCATGGTGAGAATAGCAAAGATTAAAATCGTCACCATTATGATGGCATTATTCAAATCACTTTTTGATTCTCGGGTATCCGCAACCTCACCCTCAAAGTTCAGACTGGTTGAGGCCTGTTGACTAAGAATTTTTTTAAACACACCGTTCTCTAAATCTTCGGCAATTTGCAAAGGCGTTTTCACAGCGCCTACTTCTAAATCTGCATACACGGTAGTCGCGCGGCGTTTATCCTGGCGATTAATGGAGGTGGGTGTGGTGGTTTTTTCAATAGTAACCAGATCGGCCAAAGGCGCCAGGTAGTTTGAGCGATTTTCCACTGGAATTTTTAAAATGCTTTCTATATCTTGCTTGGCACTGTCTATTACCGACAAACGTACATCAATATGTTCATTACCGTCGGGTAACTCATAAAGAATTTCACCTTCTAATGACGCACGAAAAGCCGTAGCAATATCTTGTGGACTGATAGACAAACGTTTTACTTTTTCTCTCTGAATGTCTATTTTATATTCGGGCAACATTAAGGGCCGATCAATCTCTGCATTTTTGAGGTCCGGATGTTGCTTCATTGCCTGTAACAATAATTCGGCGGCATGTTGGCGCAATGCGTCATTATTTTCCAATACCTGTACGCTAACTGCCGTGCCAGACGATTGTCCCCAACGACTTTTCTGGAATGTTAGTTTTTTAAGACCTTTGATGTTTTTTGTATGCGGCTTCCAGCGGTTCACCAGCTCATCTGCAGAGATAACGCGCTCTTCTTTAGGAACGATTTCTATGATCATGCGGAAGCTATTTTCTTTGGCCACTCCACCATGACGACTGCGCGCTATTTCCGTACGCAAGCCCACTACTTCCTTGCCAATATAGGGTTCAATACTATTTTCAATTTCTTTGGTAATCATTGCGGTTTGAAAACGGCCTGCATTTTTTTCTGCACTGCCACTGATCACAATCTCACGTGTTTCTGAATGTGGAAACATAACAAATGACATGCTCTGCTTGGCAAGCATTAATGAGCCAATAAATAGCGCTGTAAATATAATGAATATTAGATATTTATATTTTAGTAAGCCAATTAGCAAACTGCCGTAACCTGCTTCGACTTTATCAAACCAGTGAACCTTAATATCGTTAGTTTCTGCTTTATGCTTAAACAAACGAGGCATGCTGATATGTAAATGCCCAGGAAGAATTATCAATGACTCAAGCAGGCTGGCAAATAGCATTAAAAAAACAATTGGCGGAATAAAACTAACAAATGATCCAAATCGACCCGAGAAATAAAACAGCGGAACAAAGGCTACACACGTTGTTACGATGCTTGCAAGGATAGGCATAAAAACTTGTGTCGTACCTTTTACCGCTGCATCCTGTGAACTAAATCCATTGGCGCGAAAACGCGCGACGTTTTCTGCAACTACAATCGCATCGTCCACAACTATACCCATCACAATAATTACCGCCGCCAGGGTAATATTGTTTATCGTGTAGTCCATGGCAAATGCACAAATCATCGTTAAACAAATGGTAAATGGAATGCCCATGGCGACCCAGATACCGGCACGCTTATTGAGAAACAGAAACAGGGTAAACAGAATTAACAAAAACCCAATGCCACCGTTGGTAGCAATAATGCTTAAGCGATTGCGCACATCGTAGGATTCATCATCCAGTAACACCAGTTCAATATCAGACTGACTTAAATTCTGTGCACGGAATTCATCAACTACTTTTTGTACGGCAGTGAGAGATTCGAGGATGCCATATGAACTATTTTTCACCACATTAAGCATAATGGATTGGTGCCCATTAACCTTGGTAATCTGTTTATCGCGACGAAAGTCTGTTCTTACTTCAGCTATTTCATTTAGCTCAATGGCCTTACCCTTAAAGCCTGCCTGAATATATAGTTTGTTGAGTTTTTCAACGCTATCAAGTTGTGCATTGATCGTGACATTCGGTTCATCTTTTACCTGAATGTGCCCGGCAGGTTGCCGAATATTATTATTGCTGACTTCATTAATCACCTGACTAAGAGGGATCTGATAGCGCACCAGCTTTTGCGGGTCTACATTAATTTGCAGCTCCTGCTGTAAATAACCCGAGCGATTGACGCTGTGTATTTGAGCCAGATTAGTGAGTTGTAACTCTAGTGAGGTCGCGTAGCGTTGTAATTCCTGGCGCTGCTCGTTATTGAGCAGATGAGCTTTTTTATGAATCAACGCAATATCAATAATGGCTTTTTTAGAACTTTTGAAAACCCGCACCGAGGGTTTATCACGCACCTCAGCGGGTAGATCTGCACTTAGTGCGGCATTGCGGATTTCTGTTATTACTTCATTTTTATCTGGGTAATCTGCTTCCAGTTCGACGGTTACCGTGGTTGTGCCACGGCTAACGCTGCTAAAAATACGGTACACACCATCAATGGCCTTTAATTCGTCTTCCAGCTCGCGGGTAACAAAGTGCTCAACCTCTTCCGCTGTGGCTCCGGGATAACTTGCACTAACGAGCACCATATCGTAAGTGGCATCGGGTCGTTCTTCCTTTTTGATTTGCTGCCATGCAAACAGCCCACCAAAAATAACACTAATAAACACCATATTAGTCAGCAGATGCCGGTTAACGAAGAACTCAATAAGTTTTGCGACCATAGTTTCCAGCACTACATATGTGTATGTATATCAATTAGCCAATCCGCTACATCATGGCATAGCGCCTGGCTGAAAGTACTTTTAGTGTCGTTTGTTATTTTAGCAGCCGCTACTTTGCGCAACAGCCAACGGGTTTGAGCGCTTCGATACTCGCGGAAACAACATAATCGGTGACGTTGTGATCCGGCGCCCAGTCCTTGATGAATTCTTTTGACTCATCTTTGGGCTCTATCTTAATCTCTTCGAAGCCCGCATCGGCCATTATCATTTTAAGATCATCAATGAGAGATGCATTTCCCATACAGCCCGCAATGAGTCCTGCATCTTTGCGCATCTCTTCAGGTAGTTCGACGGTTGCAACTACATCTGAGATGGCGAGGCGCCCGCCGGCTTTTAATACACGAAAGGCATCTTTAAACACCTGCGGTTTATTGGGCGAAAGATTAATAACGCAATTGGAAATAATCACATCGGCTGTCTCATCCGCAATCGGCAGGTGTTCAATCTCACCGAGACGAAACTCGACATTTTCGAACCGGCCCTTTGTGGCATTTGTACGCGCCTTGGAGAGCATATCGGGCGTCATATCCACACCAATAACATGACCTGAATGTCCCACCTCATGAGCAGCAAGGAAGCAGTCGAAGCCGCCACCCGCGCCAAGATCGACAACGACCTCACCGGCCTTCAGAGCAGCAATCGCTTTTGGATTGCCACATCCCAGCCCCATATCTGCACCAGAGGGTACAAGATCGAGCTCGGCCTTGCTGTAACCTAGCCGCGTAGAGATGAGGGTATTAATTGAGGCATCATCTGTCGTGCCACAGCAACTGGCGGCTATGCCGCAGTCTTCATCTGAATTATTCGCCTGGGCCACCTGAGCATAGGCATCGCGTACGCCTTGTCGATGTTGATCGTGCTCAGTGTGGCTATTTTTACTATTTTCAGGTTTACAGCAATCACTCATGGTCTTTTACTCTATTCAAATACAGGTTTAGGTTCGGGCTAATCACTCAGCTAAATTCAATGATTCTGTAAACAGCGCCGCAAGGTTCTGCAGCGTCGCAGATTCAACCCAACAGACCACTTTTTTGCCACGTCGTTCCATTTGGATCAATCCACTACGGTTAAGTTCTTTGAGGTGATGCGATAGTGTTGAGGGAGCGATATCCAGCCCCTCGCCGAGCTCTCCCACAGTTAACTGCGTCGCCTGCTCGATGTCACAGATAGTGCCAAGGACACAACATCGCGTCATACGCTGAAATAGCGCGAGGCGATTCGGGTTACTAAGCGCCTTGAATTGCTCGGCATCCCGTTCAATATTATTTCTATAATTCGACATGTATCGAATTGTACGATTGAGATGATGCCTCGTCAAGTCGCATAGTCGCATGACTATTACTTAACCAGACATTCCATGGGTGAACATTTCTAATCGGCACAACATGTATAGGTCAAAGCCTGGTCGGATTTAAGCTGGTAAGTGGCCATAAGAATCAACTTATTGTTATGAGCATATATTGTAAAATGCTTATTAGTGACGGCAATTTCCATCACAAACTGACCTTCATTTAAATTGTGCTAATAGCCATTATAGGAAGATAGGCTATGCATACCAAATACTTGAAAATCCTCTAAAGAATACATCCATGGGATAATTGTATGGATTGTTTATAGTTATATTTACATGCCGGAAAATTAATTCTGAAGCATTTATCTTAAAGAGTGTTATTTTATATATGTATATTAAATAATATGGTGCTCTTTCCATGCCAATAAACTTTATAATCTCATCTTCCAGCAAAGGAAGCTTTCCTGTTTCCTCATGGCTAATACCGCTGTGTTTAACTATTTTACTTCTTGTTACGAGTAATTATAACTTCTTGTTGTTCCATACCCTTGCTGAGCTGTTCGCCATTATTGTGGCTATTCTTATAAGTGTTGTTGCATGGCAGATGTATCCATATACAGGCAATAACTATCTTATGTATTTAGGCTGTGGGTATTTCTGGGTTGCATGTATGGATTTACTCCATACATTGACTTACGAAGGGATATCGATCCTTGAAATATCAGGTGCCGATATAGGTGTTCAATACTGGATTGGTTCCCGATATATAGAAGCATTCATATTGCTCAGCTCGCCGTATTTTTTAAAAAACAAACTTAATCGAAATCTAGCTTTTTTATTCTACGGGCTTGTTTCGCTGCTTGTCGTTTTATCAATTACAAAAGGAATTTTTCCTACAGGTTATATAGAAGGTATTGGTCTAACCCAATTTAAAATAGTTAGTGAATATATCATTATATCAATGTTAATAGCTTCAGTTGGTTACATATTCTACCAAAGAGAACTATTAGAAAAAAACATTCTTAATATTATGATTTTATCTATTGTATTTACAATGTGTGCAGAGCTGGCCTTTACCCTTTATATCGGCGTCCATGATCTTTCTAATTTTATGGGGCATATATTTAAACTATTTTCATTCTGGTTGATTTTTATGGGCATAGTACGCTCAACATTACAGGAACCATTTTCCTCTTTATCCAAAAGCGCCATTACTTATGACGCAATACCAGATGCGACTATTGTGGTTGATAACACAGGGGTGATCAGGCAGGTTAATAACAGCGCATGCAAACTTTCCGGCATTAAAAAAGAAGAATTGATTGGCAAAATAGATCATGATGTTTTTCATCAGCAGGATACTGCTGTTAGCGACTGTCCTGTCTGTAATGCCATACATCGGGATCAAATGCTTGATGGCCTTGAACTGCCAATAGATAAAAATGATAAGTACTATTCTTTCTCTACATCCGATTTACCAGGTATTACTGGCAGCCATTTAACGGTTGAATGTATTCGTGATGTGACTAATAAAAAGAAAGCCGAGACAAAGTACAGTTCTCTTAGCTCGCTCAAGAATTCTATCTTAGAAAATCTTCCTGTAATATTATTTGTGAAAGATGCAAAGGAGTTGCGTTATGTTGAATGGAATAAGGCTGCAGAAGAAATAACTGGCTTATCAAAAGAAGATATGTTGGGCAAGAATGATTATGATTTATGGCCAAAAGAAGAGGCTGATTTTTTCCAGAAAAAAGATAGAGAAGTTTTGACAGCAGGTGAGTTATTAGATATACCAGAAGAGCCTATATCAACTAAGAAGGGTACGCATATAATGCATACAACAAAAATTCCTTTATATGATAATGATGGAAAAGAAAGTTATCTATTAGGAATATCGGAAGATATTACCGCGAAACAGAAAACCGAATTAGCGCTACGTCAATCTCAGAAAATGGATGCATTAGGTAGGTTAACAGGTGGTATTGCACATGATTTTAATAACTCCTTAAATGTTGTGTTGGGCTATTCTGAAATGCTCATCGAAAAATTACAGGACAACCCTAAGTTGTGTCAATATGCTGATAACATTTATAATGCAGGACGACGGAGCGAAAGACTGACTAAGAAACTCCTTAACTTCTCTCGCGAAAAAAACATACAGGAAGCTGAAATTATTAATGTAACTGACATATTAATAGATGAGCGGGATATGTTAGAGAAAACGTTGACGGCAAATATAAATTTAAAAATGGATTTAGAAGATAATCTAAGCAATGTCTGGTTAGAACCGGGTGATTTTGAAGACGCATTATTAAACCTATCCATAAATGCAATGCATGCAATGCATGGAAAAGGTGATCTGCTTATCACTACAAAAAATCAATATCTGGATGAAATAAATTCAAGAAATCTAAATCTACAAGCTGGATATTATGTTGAGTTGACATTAAGTGATACGGGCTGCGGCATGAGCCAGGAAGTACAGTCTCGAATTTTTGATCCTTTCTTCAGCACTAAGGGGAAGGATGGCACCGGACTGGGACTGAGCCAGGTATACGGTTTTGTACACAGTAGTGGTGGTGCAATAAAGGTATATTCCGAACCAGATCATGGCACTCGATTCTCACTCTATTTTCCTCGTTACAATGAAAGTGACGATAAACAACAAGCGGAAGAAAAAAATTATACAGTAGATATCAAAGGTACGGAAACTATTCTGGTCGTAGACGATGAACCAGCGTTACTCAGCTTAAGCTGTGAAATACTAACCCAATATGGCTTTAATGTTATTCCCGCTGAAAATGCTAAACAGGCATTAGAGATTCTGCAACATGAAACGGTCGACTTACTGGTTTCCGATATCATTATGCCTGACATGGATGGCTATCAACTGGCCGCCATTATTAACGAAAAATATCCTGCTATTAAAATCCAGCTAGTCAGTGGATTTTCAGACAACAATAATGTCGATATGGTTAATGAAAGCCTGCATCAGAATTTATTGCTCAAACCATTTAACGCTCAATCTTTACTGAAAAGCATACGCAAACTGCTTGATGAGGCACAACATTAAATCCAAAATTTCCTGGTATTCTGCAACTGCAAGGTTCGCCTACTGCGCTTATTTCTCTATGAAAATATTCCTGGCTTATCACACCTTAAAAACATATCTCTGAGTTTTTAACTCTGTACAAAAAAAGGGACGCCAGAATGGTGCCCATTTTTTATGACTACTTCAAATTATTAAAACTAAAGGATTTTTCTTTTCAAAACCCCAAAGACTTGACCAAACCTTCACGGTAAGCTAGTTCGACTTTACGCCGCTTCTTCCTCCTCAACTGAGTTCATTAACAAATAATCAAAAGCGGCCAGTGATGCCTTGGCACCTTCACCCATGGCAATAACAATTTGCTTGTACGGCACGGTTGTTACATCGCCGCAGGCGAATATACCTGCCTCACTGGTTTGACCACGCTCATCAATTACAATCTCACCATATTTGCTTAACTCGATTACATCTTTCATGAAACCACTGTTTGGTATCAGGCCAATTTGCACAAACACACCATCCAGCTGTTTACGTAACACCTCATCTGTTTCACGATTCCGGTATTCAATGGCCGTTACTTTTGCGTTTTCCGCAATAATCTGTTTAGTTGCAACATTTTTAATAATTGCAATATTGTTACGTGCCTCGGCTTGCGTAACCAATACCTGATCCGCTTTTAATTCTGCTAAAAACTCAAATACGGTTACTGATTTAACTATACCCGCAAGATCAAGCGCCGCTTCAATACCTGAGTTACCACCACCTATCACTGCAACATCCTTTCCTTTAAAGAAAGGACCATCACAATGCGGACAATAGGCAACACCATTACCGATATTTTCTTTTTCACCGGGAACACCTAGCTCTCGCCATTTCGCACCGGTGGCTACAATCAGCGTTCTAGTTTTTATTTTTTCACCGGAAGAAAGATAAATTATTTTGATATCACCTTTTTCTACCTTCTCAACTCGAAAGTGTTCTTTGGTTGTAATATCATATTCATTCATGTGCGCCTGTAATGCGCCAGCCAATTCTGGCCCGGTAGTTTTTGTTACAGAAATTAAATTTTCTATGCCCATTGTGTCTTTAACCTGACCACCAAAACGATCGGCTATCATGGTTACCTTAAGGCCTTTACGCGCAGCATAAATGGCTGCCGATACTCCCGCAGGGCCACCACCAATCACAGTTACATCCTGCAAAGGCAATTCTTCCTGTGAGGCACTTTCCGTAATACCCGGATATTTTTTCATTAATTTATCAATCAATTGCGCCGTATCCACTTTGCCATTCGCAAATACTTCACCATTAAGAAAAACAGTCGGTACACCCTGAATATTATTTTTTCCTATTAATTCCGGATAAACACCACCATCAATTGTTTCAGATGAAATATGCGGATTGATAGTTGCAAACTGGTTAATCGCCTGCACTACATCCGGACAGTTATGACAACTCAAGCCCATATACACTTCGAATTTTAATTCCTGTTGCACATTGGAAATAATATTTTTCAAGCTGTCATCGATTTTTATTGGCGTGCCCGATGAGTGCAATACCGCCAATACTAATGAATTAAATTCATGCCCACTGGGAATACCCGAAAACTGAATACCATTTGGCTTACCGTCTACCTCCAGCATAAAACTCACAGGGCTTCTTAACTGCCCGGCAGTATCACGTTCTTCAACATTAATTCGCTTTGACACTTTTGCAAAATCTCTTAGGAAAGTCAGTAGCTCAGAACGCTTTTTATGTTCACCTGTTTGCACCACGAACGTCACATCATTTTGCATTTTGGCGGTGTAACCCATCAATGCTTCTTTAATTTCTCTCGTTAACATGTTTCACCTTTCCTAAAATATCTTTATCAGGTAATTAGACCCTGATCTTATTAATTCTTTCTGGAATGTGGGCAACATAATGTTACCCACCTGTTCCTGCTAGAAACTATCTATCGCTGTCTTTAGATCTTGCCAACAAGATCAAGACTTGGCGTTAATGTTTCTGCACCCTCTTCCCATGCTGCAGGACAAACTTCACCATCGTGATTTGCTACATACTGAGCAGCCTTCACTTTACGCACCATGTCTTTTGCAGAACGACCTATACCCAGGTCATGAACCTCAGAGACTTTTATAATGCCTTCTGGATTCGCAAGGAATGTTCCGCGAAGCGCTAATGCGTCTTCCTCTATCATCACGTCAAAACCGCGCGTAATTTTTCCTGTTGGGTCACCAATCATTGGGTAAGTGATTTTGCTAATAGCATCACTTGTGTCGTGCCATGCCTTGTGCACAAAGTGTGTATCCGTAGAGACTGAATACACCTCTACCCCAAGCCCCTGAAGCTCTGCATAAAAATTCTCCATATCTTCCAGCTCAGTTGGACAAACAAAGGTAAAGTCAGCTGGGTAGAACAGGAAGATTGACCACTTACCTTTTACATCTTCTGATGTAATGGTTTTAAACTCACCGTTATGGAAAGCCTCGGCAGTAAACTCGGGGATTGATTTATTGATCATAGACATAATGTTTTTCCTCTTAATTGAAATAGTCTTGTAAAGTTTTTTGCCGATGCCTGCACCGGCGTTGAGTTGAAGATTAAGGGATTCCATTGATCTGATAAATCAATTAAAATGAATATTCACATTCTATTTTTTAGAACATAAATTATGATATCACTCAAACAAGTTATCTATATTCTGGCCGTCGAGAAGACACTGCACTTTAAGAAGGCCGCGGAACTGTGCTCAGTCTCGCAATCAGCACTGAGCACTGCCATCACCGAGATGGAGAAGCAACTGGGTTTTCAGGTATTTGAGCGTGACAATAAAAAGGTACTGATAACGCCAGCTGGTGCTCTATGCCTGGAAAAGGCGCATAACATAAAACTACAGATGGACGACCTGTACCAGCTGGGCCAGGCACTTAAAGCACCGCTAAGCTACCCTATGTCTATCGGCACGATCCCAACCATTGGCCCCTATCTTTTGCCACAGGTATTGCCCGGCGTAAGACACCACTACCCCGATTTTCAGCTGCGAATTATTGAAGAGCAATCCCACGTGCTGGTTAACCAGGTTAGAAACGGTGAGCTGGATGCCGCGATTCTGGCACTGCCCTTTGATATTGAAGGCCTGCTCGCGTTTGAGTTCTGGCAGGAAGACTTTTACTGGGTTACCCATCAGGATGACCCGCTTTCGCAGCAAACCGAGATTACCAGTGAAGAATTAAAGCGCTCCCATTTAATGCTCTTAAAAGATGGCCACTGTTTAAAGGAACATGCGCTGGCAGCCTGTAAATTACCTTCCAGTGAAACAGACGCCTCACTCGCCTCCACCAGTCTGAACATGCTGGTACAAATGGTTGCTGGTCGTATGGGCACAACATTAATCCCGGCTATGGCACTTGAGCAATTGGTATCTGGCAATTGTGAATTAAAGGCAGTCCATCTGAATGAGCCTGGCCCACATAGAAAAATCGCTTTTATTATTCGACCGAATTATGCCGGTGTAAAAAACATAGAGGTATTGATGAAGATATTTCGTCAACAAATGAATTTTAAATAGGCATACGTGCGCTGTTACAAAAATAGCTAATTAAATTAACTATTAAAATTGCCTCATTACTTCGCCAAAAATTTACTCGCTTCAAGATGATCAGGGTAACGCTGTAAAACTTGTTGGTAGAGTGCTTTGGCTTTTCCATTTTCATTTATGTGACTATACGCTCTGGCAAGATACACCAGAATAGTTGCATCAGAAGGATAGTATGGCTCAATGTTTCGGCATGATTTTTAAATCATCCCATTGTTTCAAATTATCCTCACAGGCCATAAGTCGAGTATGAGCCAGATAACCATTGAGACATATTTATCTCCTCCTGAGTTTGCGCGGCGGCTTCTCCAGCGCGCCTGCCCCAGCAGCGGACAAATTATGCACATTTCTCAATACGTGTTTTTCTCTCTTTGCATATGAGATTAAAAAAACTATCTTTTAAGTACTTCAACTATTGCGCAAGCACTGACAGTCTATTATCTTCTGCACTCCCCCTCTTACATTGATTGTCGCCCAAAGATGAATAAAGTTCGCTTACATACAGCACTTTTCAGTTTATGCTTTGCAATCTCGTACTCACCTATTGCCTCATGCGGTGCAGACGAGCAATTAGATCGATTTATATCGTTAAGCCTTGAAGATCTAATAAGCCTTGAAACAACAATTGCAACAGTCTCAAAACGTACCGCCAGTAAAGCACCCGCCGTTATATCTGTAATTACCTCAGACGACCTAAAAGCCACCGGTGCGACCAATTTGGCCGAGGCATTACAAGGTGTTCCAGGCATTCACATAAGAACAGACGCCTTTGGTACACGGCCACTAGTGCATTTTCGCGGCGCTAATGCGACACAAACATTACTCATGGTAAACGGCAACCCAATGCGTGATCTGATTTGGGGTTTTGGCATTTTCTGGAAAGGTATACCCGCTAGTGCTATTGAGCGCATAGAAATCATTCGCGGCCCGGGCTCTGCTTTATTTGGTGCCGATGCTATTGCGGGCGTCATAAACGTTATCACTAAAACAGCGGGGAAAATTACACATTCGGAAGCAGGCATCCGAACAGGTAGCTTTAATACCAAAACCGCCTGGATACAACATGGCGACAACTGGCAAGGTTTTGAAATAGGCTTTACCGCAGAGCTATATGATACCGAGGGCTACAACCCCTTAATTCCCGTAGACCGTCAGGCCGCTTTTGAAGACCAGACATTTGCAACTAACGCCAGTCTTTCACCGGATAATGCCCAGTACGGCTGGGGCAATCAGGATATTCGTTTCTCTGCCGCAAAAAATCACTGGCGACTTCAGGCCGATTACATGAGCCATAGCGATCTTGAAATCGGCCTCACCGGATATGGCGTACTCGACCCGGTTACTCAGGGTGAAGACGAGCGACTTAATCTCGACCTGTACTACGATAACGACAACCTCAGCAAAAACTGGACGCTGGGTACTGAACTACGCATTCAGCATCTATATTACAGCTCAGGCGATGGATTTCAGGAGCGCCCTCCCGGCTTTACCGATAGCAGCGGCACCTACCCTGACGGCCTTATCAATATTAACCGCTCTGCCGAGCGACGTATTATGTTTGAAGCCAGCACACTGTACAGCGGCATCCACGATCACGCGATACGCATAGGCGGTGGACATACCTTGCAGGATTTATATTCTGTTGAACACCTACAAAATTATGGTACCGCTCCAGATGACTCAACCATCCTTCCCGGCAGCTCACTAGTCGACCTGTCCGATAGCTCATATGCATTTGCGCCAGAAAGGAAACGCCGCATAAACCACATTTTTCTGAAAGACGCCTGGAGCTTTGCGCCTGACTGGGAGCTCACCGCTGGCGCACGTTATGATAATTATTCAGACTTTGGCAACAGCACAAACCCTCGAGTGGCACTGGTATGGCAAACCACCAATAAGCTCACCAGCAAACTCATTTATGGTCAGGCGTTTAGAGCACCGTCTTATCAGGAACTTTTTGTCGAATCGTCACGTTTTTTGCCCAACCCAGATCTGAACCCTGAACGCTCGCAAACCATTGATCTTGCCTTTACCTACACACCAACGAATATTCTGCTCCTCAATTTAAACCTGTTTTATTTCGAGCAGACCGACCTGATTAGCCCAGTTACCGTATCTGGTTTATCTAAAGATCAATTTCACAACACAGGTAACTACACCATTCGAGGACTAGAGCTTGATGCACACTGGCAAGCCTCAAAACAAATCAGCATCTCAGGCAACTTCACTTTGCGCAATCCTGACGATAGCAGTGCCGCTATTCAGGAAGCAAAACAGGAAGCCTATTTGCGCACAGACTGTAATTTATCTGGTAACTGGAACTGGAACTTACAGGCCAGCTGGATAGGTGAACGACCTCGTGGCGCAAATGATACTAGAGACGATCTGGCTGCTTATACAATAGCCGATACAACGCTTCGCTACGTTCATTCTAAAGCATGGGAATTTGCAGCATCTATTCGTAACCTATTCGACAAACACGCATCTGAGTATACTGGTCGCTCTATACCTGGAGACTTACCGCTCGCAGAACGAAACGCTTACATTGAGGCAAGGTTTAAACTCTAATCGCATGAGTCAGGAAATGCAATTACAAGGATATAATGTGGACTACGCTACGCAAGGGCATGATAATGCCCTTACATGGTTAGCTTACGCCTTTTATAACTGTATCGTTATTCTTACTGGCGATGACAATGCATGCAAAGTTCCGAGGTATGTCACTTGATATCCTCAATCCTAAAATCAATGCTACTTATTTATTTTTTGGTGATTTCCACAGTTTATAACACAGCTATCGCCAATCAAGACCAGCGCCTGTTTAAAGCCGCCTTTATATATAATTTTGCAAAATTTACTCGCTGGCCAAAAAACCTGGAAGACGATGACAAAGATAAAATTGTTCTGTGTACACTAGGAGAAGATCAGTTAGTTATCGATCTTACTCGCCTACAAGGGAAAATAATAAACAATAAAATCCTTATAGTTAAAACAATAGAAGCCCCAAATGAATGCGGCATGTTATACATAGCCGCATCAAAAAAAAGAAATTATGTAAGTACACTTAATCATATTCGGGGAAAACCTATTTTAACAATCAGTGAAATTAAAAATTTCGCACAGTCAGGCGGCATCATTGAGCTCAACCTTGAAAAAGGCCAGACTCGCATCACAATAAACTTAAATGCAGCACATGAAAATAATTTAGAACTAAGCTCTCGATTATTAATTCTCGCCAATATTATCAATGACAAACCATCAAAATGATTCTCAATAGACGCTCTATAAGACAAAAAATTGAAGCAATAATTTTAATTACTGCAGCAGCAGTACTCTTATTGAGCTTCCTGCTATTTATGGTTATGGAGGTCAGCTATGCCCGTAGCGATGCAGAGACCAGGCTTAGAGCATTAGCAACCGTACTCGGTGAAAACAGTAGTGCGGCCATCACCTTTCATGACAAAGCAGCAGCCACCGAAGTTTTATCCACCCTGTCGACTCAAACCGATGTATTGCAAGCGCGTATAAAAATCCGCAATGGTGACATACTTGCAAAATACAGCAGAATTAATCACAAGGTTGAAAACAATAAAAATATTTCTCTATGGAATTTTTTCCTTAATGACGTAAATATACAGCAACCTATTATTATTCATAATGAAGTCATCGGTAATTTTTACATTACGGGAAATATGAGTCGTTCTCACAGTCTTCTGATAAAACAAACATTTCTGGGGATCGGAATCTTTCTTATTTCCATGATAGTTGCCACTCTTATTTCCAAAAAACTACAACACATAATTTCTGATCCTATAAAAAACTTGCTGAGCACCATATCTATAGTTGCAACAAACAAGGATCTAAGCCATCGCGTCAGACGAACCAGTGACGATGAACTGGGAACTTTAACAAATGAATTTAACTCCATGCTTGATCAATTGCAGACATATGATAACGAACTTACATCATATCGTCTGGATCTTGAAAAACTGGTTATTGAAAGAACGCACAAGCTTGAAAAAGCGACTAATGACGCAAAGGCGGCCGACACAGCAAAAAGTGATTTTCTGGCTACTATGAGTCATGAAATACGCACACCAATGAATGCCGCTATCGGTTTTGCCGGGCTACTTGAACAAACACAACTAAATGAAATTCAAGCCGAATACGTACACAACATTATTAGCTCCACAGATAGCTTACTTACCATTATCAATGACATTCTTGATTTCTCAAAAATTGAGGCGGGAAAATTTAATTTAGAAAAATCTGATTTTATTTTGAAACATGTAGTCGATGATATCTACGCCTTACTTTCACCGAAAGTTGAAGAGAAAGATCTTAAGCTGCTTTTTGAAATAGACAACAACATACCTGAAAAAATACATGGAGATGCCACTCGACTACGTCAAATTTTAATCAACTTACTTGCGAATGCTATTAAGTTTACTGAACATGGACAGGTAAAATTACGTATAAAACTAGCTGACAATTCCAATATACAAGACAATGAATTTCCACTGGAAATTATTGTAACGGATACCGGCATTGGCATATCAGAAGAACATCAGGCAAATCTTTTTCAGCCATTTCAGCAAGGCGACGCGTCAATCACGCGCAACTATGGAGGCACTGGCTTAGGCTTAATTATCACCCAACGCCTTGCAGCCATGATGAATGGTTCTATTAGCATAACCAGCACACCAGGAAAAGGCACTTGCTTTACTGTTAAAATTTTCATTCAACCTGCCAAACAGGTGCATACTACAAATCAACAACAAAGGAGTCTCCGTAAACCAGCTGCGGAAACACAGCACAACTCAAACTTAATAGAATTATCCGTACTTGTAGTTGATGATAATTTACTTAATCTCAAAGTTGCGAGCACATTTCTCAGCAATGAAGGTGCGAATGTTGTTTCGGTTGAAAGTGGCAAAGACGCTCTACAAAAAGCACATCAACAATTATTTGATTTGATTTTAATGGATCTGGAAATGCCTGGCATGAGTGGCATTGAAACTGCCAAAAGTATACGCCAGATAAAACATTATAACAAAGACATCCCCATTATTGCGCTTACAGCACATGCTTTTCCTGACATACAAAAACAAGTTCTGGCTGCTGGCATGAATGATTTTTTAACAAAACCATATAAACCACAACAGCTTTTTTTGATAATTGAAAAATGGCGCCATACTCTTTCAAACAATAATCAAAACACTTCTCCACAAATTGCTGATAAAAAAAAGCGGCAACCCAAAGTATACAATCATAAAGCCGCTATTGATTCAGTAGCAGGTAATGAAGTTATCGCCGAAGAATTGCTCTCTGATTTTTTGAAATTATTGCCTGAAAATGAATTGGCTATTAGTGAAGTAAAACAAGACAACGACAGACTTTATGAAATTATCCACAAGCTAGCCGGATCTGCCTGCATTGTTGGTGCAGAAGCACTTCATGAAGCATCCCTTGATTTAATGAATGCAGTAAAATGTCAATCATCATCAGACAATGTGATTATAAATAAAGCCAATAAGATACTTTTGGAAATCACTCGATTTAAAAAAACTTTTTAACGGTTAAATTTTGATATTCATATATCAGATAATTAAATACGTAAAAATATATTTTTACATTGGGCATAAAAAAACCCAAACATCCTGCAAAGACAATTTAGGGCGTTCATTAGTTAGTAACTTCTAACCGCTATATGGTACTAATAGTACGCTCTTACCTAACATTTCTGGCGGCTGCTGAAGCCCCATTAACTGTAGAATCGTTGGCGCCACGCTACTTAATCCCATGCCTGTATTTAGGTGCCAGTTTTCTTTGTCAATAATCATACAAGGTACAGGGTATAGAGTATGTTGTGTATGCGGTTCACCCGTTACCGGGTCAACCATTTCATCACAGTTGCCATGATCGGCGGTTAAGAAAACCGAGTATTCTTCTTCCACGGCAACATCTAATAATCGTCCTACTTGAACATCCAGGGCTTCTACTGCCGCAATAATAGCTTCTCGCTTAGCCGTGTGCCCCACCATATCTCCATTGGCAAAGTTGACAACTAAAAATCCGTAATCATGTGACTTCAACGCTTTAATCATTGCATCTGCAACTTCTTTGGCGCTCATTTCAGGGCACTTATCATACGTTGCCACTTTAGGTGATGGAATCATTACGCGATCTTCACCTGCCCACTTTTCTTCACGGCCACCATTAAAGAAAAAGGTTACGTGTGCATATTTTTCAGTTTCTGAGCAATGAAATTGCTTAAAACCCGCGCGACTAACAATTGATGCCAGCGTCGTTGTTGGGCGTTGCGGTGCAAATGCTATAGGCAATAAATAATGCGGGTCATATTCTGTTAGACATGTGACCGTCACTGGCTCAAAGTCGCCGCGGGGGAATCCATCAAATTCATTTTGACTTAATGCTGCAGCCAGCTGACGAGGTCGATCATTTCTAAAGTTAAAGAAAATAACGTTATCATCTTCCTGAATCGGTTCTGCCTCTGGAAAAATACACGGCAGAATAAATTCATCTGTGATGTCATTGTTATAAGATGACTCTATCGCATAACGCGCTGCTTCATGCTGCTCACCCTCAAGATTAGCCATCGCCCTCCAGGCAATTTCTGTTCTATCCCAACGGTTATCTCTATCCATTGCATAGTAGCGACCGCACATGGTTGCAATTGCACCTTCCGCGTCTTCAAGAGACTCTTCTAAACCCGGCAAATAACCCATAGCTGCCATAGGCGCTGTGTCGCGTCCGTCAGTGATCATATGAACTAGTGGTTTAACTTTATAGTGTGCGCACATCTTAATCAGCGCGCAAAGGTGTTTTACATGGCTATGTACACCACCATCAGAAACCAGACCCACCAAATGCATTGGACGATCATGCTTTACTGCATCTTCCATGGCAGCAACCAGCGCCGCATTTTCGAGGAATTCACCGCTCTCAATCGCATCGTCTATGCGCACTAAATCCTGTCGCAAAACGGTGCCGCAACCCAGGGTAAGGTGACCTACCTCAGAATTACCCATCTGGCCTGGTGGCAAACCAACAGAAAGCCCTGAGGCATCCAGAGTAATATGTGCATTTTTAGAAAAATATTCGTCTAAGCGAGGCGTGTTTGCTTCAACAACAGCATTATTAATACGGCTTGGATTAACACCAAAACCATCTAAGATAATTAATATAGTGGGACAACGTGGGACACTACGTTTCTCGGCCATTACTTTGCTCTATAGTTGCTAATTTATACCTGATTTTGCGGCGCAAATTATATCAAATTTTAAGCCCGCTGTGTGGGCTTAAAAAAAACTTTATACATGTTGAGGCATGAAAAAACTCAAAATACTCACTGTATCTAATCAGATATCGATTTGTACATTACATAAACCCATCCATGAATTAAGCCACAGAAACAACACTATAGCTTGGAAGATTTATCTTCTTCGGCTTCAATGCGATCTAACTCTGCATCCATATCTTCTTCTGATAAATCTTCATACTCGTCATCTGCAGATTCTTTTTTCTTGATCATACGAGACAGTAATAGACCTATTTCAAATAGTATCCACATAGGCACAGCCAGCATAACTTGCGACGCTGGATCCGGCGGTGTTAACAGCATACCAAAAATAAACGCACCAACAATAATATATGGGCGTTTTTCTGACAAACTATCCGGTGTGGTTACACCACCGAGGACGAGTAATATCGTTGCAATAGGTACCTCAAAGGCAAGACCAAATGCAAAAAATAATTTTAAGGCGAAGTCTAAATAATAGGTAATGTCTGGCGAATGAGTAACACCATCTATGGCCATCGACATCATAAATATAAAGACATTCGGCAACACTATATAGTAAGCAAATAAAATACCGACATAAAACAAAATGGCGCTAGAGACAATAAGCGGTACAGCTAACTTTTTTTCATGCTTATACAAACCCGGCGCAATAAACGCCCAGGCCTCAAACATTAAATACGGAAATGCCGCAAAAATAGATACAATAAATGCCAGCTTGATGGGCGTTAGAAAGGGAGATACTACACCCGTTGCAATCATACTGCCGCCCTCTGGCAAGTTACTTACCAGTGGCAAAGCCAATATGTGATAAATCTCATTTGCAAATGGAAAGGCGAGCAGAAATACGCCAATAACAACTAATACACTGCGCAACAATCTATCGCGCAGTTCCATTAAATGACCAACAAAACCTAACTCTTGAGCATTATTTTCATTACTACCCAGCGGCTCACTCATTGAGCTTTATCCGAGGTATGCTTTTCTTCAGCGGGTTGTTCTGCGACTTTTTCGACAGAGGAATTGCTATCCTCTAAATCATCCCAGCGATCATCGCCTTCCTCAATCATTTCATATTGAGGCGCTGCTGGTTTTTCTACCACTTTTTCTGCTATTTCTTCTGCTGTCGATTCAATATGACCAGTGCCTGGATCATCATCATTTAAAAATTTATTTTGTAGATCAGTGCTCGAAAGATTATCTATTGGGTTTAATTTGCCCTGTAATTCACGTATTTGAACTTCCTGATTATGCAATAAACGCTTAACTTCGGTTGAATCAAATTCTGCTTCAACTTGTGCCTTCATTCCTTCAACATAACGTCGAGCTTTACCAAACCAATAGCCAACCGAACGCGCAGCCTTAGGCAAGCGTTCTGGCCCTAACACCAATAGTGCCAGCACCATAATTACAACTATTTCTAAAAAACCAATATCAAACATGTCAGTATTTAATCAATTTATCATCTTAAGCCTGATCTTTATCTTTACTTGCAACTTCTGCATCGATAGTCTCACCTTCTTTTTTATCAAGGTTTTTATCTGCATCTTTAGAGCCATCTTTCATGGCTTTTTTAAAGCTATTAATTGCCGAACCCATATCACCACCCATATTGCGTAGCTTCTTAGTTCCAAACAATAAAATAACAATACCCAGTACAATTGCTAACTGCCAAATACTAATGCCCATTTCGAATTCCTCAATAATCTAATCGTTACTACCTACACATTTCATGTGCAGCCATTTATTTTTCTCTTGAAGCTTTTTCTTCAAGCCCTGACAAACCAAAGCGCCTATCTAATTCTTTTAAAACATCATCAGGGTGTAAGCCCTGTTGCGCAAGCAACACCATTGTATGAAACCAAAGGTCTGCTGTTTCATAAATAATTTTTTCAGCATCTCCATCTTTTGCAGCCATCACTGTTTCTGTAGCCTCTTCACCTATTTTTTTCAAAATAGAATCGAGGCCTTTGCTATACAACTTAGCTACATAAGACGAACCAGCATCAGCATTTTTCCGCTGTTCTAAAACATCTGCCAATTTTGTTAAAGTATCACTCATTATCGTTCTGCTAGCTTATTCCTAATCAATAGATCAAACAAAAAGATCTAATAAATATCTTTTGGGTCTTTAATGACATCGTCGGTAACTACCCACTCACCATCTTTAAACTCTCGATAAAAACAGCTTTCTCTGCCTGTATGACAAGCAATACCACCGGTTTGCTCAATTTGCATGGTAATAACATCGCCATCACAATCCAGGCGTAAAGACTTTATCTTTTGCGTATGCCCCGATTCTTCGCCTTTATGCCATAACTTCTGCCGAGAGCGCGAGTAATATACCGCTTCATTCTTTTCGACCGTTAAGCGCAAAGACTCACGGCTCATCCAGGCAAACATTAATACGCGACCGGTTTCAGCATCCTGCGCTATAGCCGGTACCAAACCGTCATCCGTCCACTTAATTTGATCTAACCAGTCTTCATTCATGTTTGTTATTTTAACATAAGGGCGTTTGTAGAAGTGACCATTGCTGTCATTGCAAAAAGCGCTTATAGGCGCATTTCAATTCCTTTGGAGGCCATATGCCGTTTAGCTTCTTCAACCGTGTATTCCGCAAAATGGAATATGCTTGCGGCTAGTACAGCATCAGCTTTACCCTGCAACACACCTTCAGCCAAATGATCCAGGTTACCAACGCCACCCGATGCAATAACAGGGATATTTACCGCATCACTAATCGCTGCCGTTAACTGCAGATCAAAACCTGTTTTGGTACCATCACGATCCATACTTGTGAGTAATATTTCACCTGCACCATACTCAGCCATTTTTTTGGCCCATTCGATGGCATCTAAACCCGTGGGCTTACGCCCGCCGTGAGTGAAAATTTCCCATCGATTAGGCTCGCCTTCATGGCTGACTTTTTTTGCATCGATGGCAACAACAATGCATTGCGAACCTACTCGATCCGATGCCTGTTTTACAAATTCTGGATTAAATACCGCCGCTGTATTAATCGCCACCTTGTCAGCACCGGCGTTCAACATGCGACGCACATCATCAACTGTGCGTATACCACCGCCAACCGTTAACGGAATAAATACCTGTTCCGCCACTTGCTCTACAACATGCACAATCGTTTCACGATCATCTGAACTCGCAGTAATATCAAGAAATGTGATTTCATCCGCACCCTCCTGGTCATAACGACGCGCGACCTCTACCGGATCACCCGCATCACGTATGTCGACAAACTGTACGCCTTTTACTACGCGACCATCGCGGACATCCAGACAGGGTATAATTCGTTTTGCTAATGACATGTTAAATTTAGCCCTGTACCTGCTCATCAGCCCATTTCTGAGCGGCTTCAAAATCTAACGTGCCTTCGTAAATGGCACGGCCTGTAATCGCACCCATTATGCCTTCGTCTTCGACGGCGACCAATGCCTTAATATCATCCATATTGGTAATACCACCCGATGCAACGACTGGAATATGTATCGCTTGAGCCAACTTAACAGTGGCTTCAACATTCACACCCTGCATCATTCCATCACGTGAAATATCGGTATAAATAATAGATTCCACACCGTCTTCTTCAAAGCGCTGCGCCATATCAATCACATCATGACGCGACACTTTAGACCAGCCTTCGGTTGCTACTTTACCGTCTTTCGCATCCAGGCCAACAATAATATGCCCCGGGAAGCCCGCACAAATTTCACTTATAAAATGCGGATCTGTAACCGCCTTAGTACCGATAATCACATATTTAACACCGGCATCTAAATAGGTTTCGATGGTTTTTTCATCGCGAATACCGCCACCAATTTGCACAGGCACATCAGGGTATGCCTCGACTATTTGGTGCACCACATCTGCATTGACTGGCTTACCTTCGAAGGCGCCATTCAAATCCACTAGATGCAATCGACGACAACCTGCGGCTACCCACTTACCAGCCATCGCAACTGGGTCATCGGAGAACACCGTATTATCTTCCATTATTCCTTGACGTAGGCGAACACATTGTCCATCTTTCAAATCAATAGCGGGTATAAGTAACATTTAACTAATCACCTGTTTATTTATTGATAAAAATTCATTAAGCCTAAGCACATAAAGCTCACGTAATACTAATTACGCGCCACTCCACTGCGAAAAGTTTTTTAGTAGCTGCAAACCATCCTGTGCACTCTTCTCAGGATGACACTGCAGCGCAAACACATTGTCTTTAGCGATTGCCGAAACAAACTCAAGACCATAGTCCGTCGTCGCGGCAATTAGCTGCTTATCAAGCGGATCTATATAAAAACTGTGCACAAAGTAAAAACGACTATTGTCCTTTATGCCTTGCCATAAAGGATGATTACCTGTGTGCTTAAGCTCATTCCAGCCCATATGTGGAATTTTAAGTTTTTCACCTTGCGCACCCTTTAAATCATTGCCGAAAAAGCGCACATCTCCATCATATAAACCAAGGCAATCAATGCCGTCATTTTCTTCGCTATGCGACAGTAGAACCTGCATGCCCATGCAAATGCCTAAAAATGGCTTTTCTTTTGCCGCCGCAAGCAATACTTGCTGCAAGTCACGCTCGGCCAGCTCACGCATGCAATCACGCGCAGCGCCTTGTCCGGGGAATACAACACGATCGGCATTGGCGATATCTTTAGCGTTTGAGGAGATAATGACATCCTGGCCACTTGCCACATGCTCGATTGCTTTAGCAACTGAGCGTAAATTGCCCATACCATAGTCAACAACAACAATTTGCGCCACTACAGGCTTCCTTTGGTAGATGGCATAACACCCTGCATTCGATCATCTGCCGTTAGTGCCATGCGTAGCGCGCGGCCAAATGCCTTAAAAATAGTTTCTGCCACATGGTGCGCATTACGTCCTCGAATAGAGTCGATATGCAAGGTTACTTTGGCGTGATTTGTAAACCCTTGAAAAAACTCAAAAAACAGGTCGACATCAAAACCACCGATACTGGCACGCGGGAAATCAACGGGCATCTCTAAACCTGGCCTGCCTGAAAAATCGATCACCACACGAGACAGGGCCTCATCCAATGGCACATAGGCATGCCCGTAACGAGTAATGCCTTTCTTGTCGCCCACGGCCTTATTTACCGCCTGACCCAATGTAATGCCGATATCTTCAACTGTATGGTGTGCGTCAATGTGCAAATCACCCTTAGCCTGTACGTTCAAGTCGATTAGCCCGTGACGTGCAATCTGATCCATCATGTGATCCAGAAATGGCACGCCTGTATTGAATTCAGACTTGCCTGTTCCATCTAGATTTACTTCAACAGTAATCTGCGTCTCGAGGGTGTCACGAGCGACTTTCGCAGTGCGATCAGTCATTTATTTGAGTCTCCAAAAATTGGGGTATATAAGTGCTATAGGATACACTGTAATACGCCTTGTTAAAACAATTGCCGTGCTTCATCTCCTATAGACAAAGAGTAATAACTTTAAATCCAAACCCGCATTAAAAAAGGCCACACCCTCATGGAGTGCGGCCTCATCAATATAACCAAACCCAGCTTTAACGTATTAACTACTCGGTTGGATTTTCTGAATTATATTTCATACGCGTAAAGTAGCAATTGAGGAAGGTAGATGCCGCAAAGGCCAACCACAAAAACAAAAAGCTAAATAAATAGGTTTTTATTCGGAAGACTGACTCATCAACCTCAAGCAATAAGGCAACCGCTATATCAGCCGGATCAATAAAAGCAAAAACCAAAAACACCAAACAACCCACCACCAGGGCGTCCGTCCATAAAAAAGAAATCACACACCTACAATTTGGCTTGCCACCCATAACCGATCCTATCTGTTAAATCATCTAATGAAGAAATATATTAAGGCATGCAAAGTAAACCCAAATAATATTTATTGATAAACCCCTTACCTGCAATTAATAACCAAGACACTGACTTGTGTCAATACATAAGGCAGAATTATATAATAAAAACCAGTTTTTTAGCTTTTATGCCATGTAATACATACAAAAGCCGAATTAAAGCTCATAGAAAATACTTATACCCATGATATTACAAGCCAAAATGGATGCCTGAAAATATCATCTTCGATCAAATTTATGAAATAAGCCTGTCATTTTTACCTTCATCTGAAGCTATAAACTGCTAAATTAAGCAACAAAATAGAATGCACGATGAAAAATCAGCTCTGCAACCAAAACGTCACCGGGCCATCATTTACCAGACTGACTTTCATATCAGCGCCAAACCGCCCGGCCTGCACCCGTCCTAAGGCCTGCCTACTTTCTTGCACCACAAAATCAAACCACTGGTGAGCCTCAACAGGTACCGCAGCCGATGAAAAGCTCGGGCGCATACCACTATTGGTGTCTGCCGCCAGTGTGAATTGAGGCACCAGCAACAACTCCCCGCCGGTGTCCCTTAAACTTAAATTCATTTTCCCTGCCTCATCCTCAAAAACACGATAGCTCAGAATTTTATTTATTAACTTGTTCGCTTTAGCTACGTCATCATTCTTTTCCACGCCAAGCAATACCAGTAAGCCTCGATTAATGCACGCTATCTGCTCACCTTCTACTTCAACACTCGCATTCGAGACTCTTTGCAACAACGCAATCATCTTAATATTTCACTTTTTATATTTAATGGTTTCAGCTATTGCACGCGTCGCCTTCAACAAAGATTCGGTAATGCCTGGTTCAACAACCGCATGCCCCGCATCTGCAACAATACTTAAATCGGCCTCAGGCCATGCCTTAGATAGCTCCCATGCCTGCTCGACAGGGCAAATCACATCATATCGACCCTGCACTATATACGCTGGTATATGCCGAATTTTATCAATATCGGCAATAATTTGATTTGGCTTCAGCCAGCTATCATTTATGAAATAGTGACACTCAATGCGCGCAATACTCAGGGCTGCATGTGATGCAGAAAAACTACCTACCACAGATTCATCGGTTAGCAACGTCGCCGTCATGCCTTCCCATACCGACCATGCCTTAGCCGCACGTAATTTTTGCACCTCATTATCGCCAGTGAGTTGTCGATAATATGCACCAATGATGTCATCTCGCTCATTCACAGGAATAGGCCCAACAAATTTTTCCCAGTAATCAGGAAACAGGCTATTTGTACCTTGCTGATAAAACCACTGCACATCTTTATTTCTCGCCAGGAAAATGCCGCGCAGAACCAGACCGCATACATATTCTGCATGCGTTTCAGCATACAACAGCGCCAACGTTGAACCCCAGGAACCGCCAAATACCACCCATTGATCAATATGCAGATGCTGACGAATAAGCTCGATATCTGCCACCAAATCCCAGGTCGTATTATTTATTAAACTTGCATGCGGGGTAGATTTGCCACAACCGCGCTGATCAAACAGCACAATGCGATATACATCAGGATCAAAGTATTGCCGATGGTAAGGTGCACACCCTGTCCCTGGCCCACCATGCAAAAACACAACAGGCAATCCATGTGGGTTGCCCGACTCTTCTACATACAAGGTATGCAGATCATCCACTCGCAAATGATGGGTAACATATGGTTTTAGTGGCGGATATAAATCAATCATGACATCTCCTTTTTAATACATGAGAAACAAAGCCTATATTATGTAGGAATTATCCTACATGACACCAGCAGCGAGCCTTACATAAAGCTCCCTATTCAGCTGATTGTGAAACTTAAGCCTCTTGCCCATAATATGCAACATGGATTAGGGACATGGCTTCAACAAGGACACAGGGATCGTTAGGACGTAGCAAGTAAAGGATGCGCAAGGACAAGGAATCTAGGGAAGAGCAGAATATATACAGGAGTATATGAAAAAACGGAACTAGCTACAACGCCATACTCAATCACCAGGGCAATGGAAGCCCAAAACCCGGCAAGGAAGGCTGGGTTTTTTATTGCCTGTAATAAACTCATCACGCACTAGCCAATTAATCTTTGCAATTAACAACACAGCCTGTATCTTTGCGCCATGTCTGAATTTATAAAACCACCCAAAAGCTTATTGCGTCAAACTGGTCGCGCCCTGATGGACTTTAATATGATCCGTGAAGGCGATCGTATTTTGCTTGGCTTATCAGGCGGCAAAGACTCTTTAGCACTGTTGCATATCCTTAACCATTTTCAACGCAGTGCACCTATAAAGTTTGAATTCGCCGCAATGACAGTCGACCCAATGGCAGGTGACTTTGACCCTTCGCCGATGATTCCTTATTTGAAATCTCTTGGCGTTGAATACCATTATCGCAAAGAACCCATTATGGACATGGCAAAAGAACATATGGGAAAACTCTCTTACTGTGCTTTTTGCTCACGCATGAAACGCGGCATTATGTATAGCACGGCACGTGAAAATGGATTTAATGTAATCGCCTTAGCACAACATCTGGATGACCTGGCAGAAAGTTTTATGATGTCCGCTTTTCATGGTGGCCAGCTAAAAACCATGAAGGCGCATTATATAAACGATGATGGTGATTTAAGAATTATTCGCCCGCTAGTGTATGCACGCGAAAATCAAACTCGGGAGTTTTCTACCGATGAGTGCCTACCGGTCATCCCTGATTCTTGCCCCGCCTGTTTTTCAATGCCTACACAACGCCAGCATTTTAAAGAATTACTCGCCGCAGAAGAACAATCTAATAAAACCTTATTTAAAAGTCTGTTGAGTACCATGAAGCCTTTAATGAGCATTGGCCTGCCTGAGTAGATTTAATTAATCAATAGAACCGAAGTCGCCCGCACGATAATCTATAAACGCCTGATTAACCTCCTCCTGCGTATTCATTACAAACGGACCATAACGAGCAACTGGTTCATTAAACGGTTTCCCCGCTATTAACAAAAAACGACTTGCCTGCTTAGCCTGAAGTTTTAACTGATTGCCGTCACTTAATACCGCCAGCTGTTCTGCCGATAATACATCGCGTCCATCATCCGAAGAAATTACCAGTTCACCACTCACCAAAAAAATAAATGCGTTATGCCCAGGCTGCACATTTTCTAGAAACCCAGAGCCTTCAGTTAATTCAACATCAATATACAGTGGCGAAGATTCAACATCTTTAACCATACCTTCAACACCACCCGACGTGACACCGGATATAACACGAATTTTAGTATGTTCATCACGCTGTTCAATCGCCATTTCATCTGGCTCAAATTCCTGATACCTTGGCTTCGACATTTTTTTACTTGCTGGCAGATTCACCCATAATTGAAAGCCATATAGCAATCCTTCAACCTGCTCCGGCATTTCTGAATGCTCTATGCCACTTGCCGCTGTCATCCACTGCACACCGCCAGAACGAATAACACCTTCATGCCCGGCACTGTCCTTATGACGCATAGCGCCATGCAATAAATAAGTTACCGTTTCAAAACCGCGATGCGGGTGAGGCGGAAAGCCAGCAATATAATCATCCGGATCATCAGAACGAAAGGCATCCAATAATAAAAATGGATCCAGCATATCAAGCTCTGGTGATGCTATATAACGACGCAATCGTACACCAGCACCATCAGATGTTTCCGCGCCGTTAATAATTTTTTTGATACTACGTAGCTGACTAGCCATAGATGACCCCTGAACATTAATAACATAGATTGGAACGGATACTCTCCACTAAAGTTCTATTTTGGGAACTAAAAAACTAATAAAACTTTTGCCTGCCTGGAACAATATTTTGAGAACTGAAAAACTAATAAAACTTTTGCCTACCTGGAACAATATTTTGAGAACTAAAAAACTAATAAAACTTTTGCTCTCCATCAGGACGAGTTTTAAATAATTTCATTGTCCAGAAATATTGCGCGGGGCATATAGAAACAATTTCTTCCAGAGACTTATTCATAGCCACTGTACTTTGATAATCATCACCTTGTGGAAAATCAGTTAATGCAGGAAGTATATGCACAATGTGTCGATGCGTTTTTTCATCGTAGCAGGCAATCGTAGGAAACACATCTGCCTTGCATGATTTAGCAAGCCTGCCCAATACCGGCACCGTTGCCTTTTCAACACCAAAAAACGGCGCAAATATACATCTGTCTTTTCCCAGATCTTCATCAGGCAAATAAAACATTGTACAGCCGGAACGTACATCTTTAATAATTGGGCGCAAGCCTGCCGCACGCGTATAAATGAATGCTCCATGACGTTTCCTACCCTTCGCCACAAACCAATCCACCAGTTTATTTTTCATTGGATTAAACGGCCCACTCAACGGATAGCGCATAGTGGTTGCTGAAACCGCAGCTTCTAAACCCAGGCTGTGCGCCGCCATAAATATAATGCCGCGACCATTACTACGCGAGTGTTCTATGTACTCCTGGCCTTTTATAACAATACGCTTTTCTAAAACAGATTGGGGCGCCCACCAAATCAGCGCATATGACAAAACACTTCGTACTTGGTGTCGAAAATTCTCACGGATTAATTTTTTTTGTTCTTCTCTATTTAATTCTGGAAAACATAACTCAATATTTTTACGCGCAATACGCCGACGCTTGGCATTAATGCTTCGAGCCAGATCGCCCAGTTTATTTGCCAGCACATCTTGCAATACCGGTGACAGAAATGAAACCAGCCATAAACAAAACAAGCCGAGCCATGTTGACCAGTATTTGAATTTTAAATAACTGAATTTAAAATTTGTATCATAAATAAGCGCACTTTTACCTGCTTCATTTTGTTTTATTTTATTTGTCATTTTTGCGCCACAAAAAAAACTTGGTCAGAAATAACATCATTTTTTTCTGAAGAGAACCTATCTTCACGATATGACAATAATTTCATATTTGAAAACACCTTTAATAGTTCTCCTCGATGCAAACGAAACTTACTTTGTGATGGCCCCACACCATTTAGTTGCTCTCCAACAAATGTCTGGTAAAAAAGAACACCTTGCGGCTTCAGTAACTTATACAATACAGACAGAGATTCACGGTGTAAAAAAAAGGACACGACAATCACATCGAACTCACCATGCAATTGTTGTAGATTATTTTCCAAATCCATTTTTTCTGCATGTAAAGATAACTGCTGTTTATGCGCATAAGCATTCACTTTACTAACCGCTATATCGGATAAGTCCCAGGCTTTAACATCAAACCCTCGCTGCGCCAAAAACACACCATTACCTGACAAGCCGCTCGCATAATCCAATGCCTTGCCACTCGATGGCAACAAGCGTTGATTATCTAAAAGCACACGTGCCGGAGTAGTTTGCGCAACAGATTTATCCTCATAAATCTGATTCCAATCCGCCATTACTTCCTCCAGAAAGCAGGCGTTAACAATACAAGTAAAGTAAAGATTTCAAGACGACCTAAGATCATGCCAAAACTTAAAACCCACTTAGAGAAATCGTTTATTCCGGAATAGTTAGATGACACATCGCCTAAACCTGGGCCTAGATTATTCAGCGTGGCAGTAACAGCGGAAAAAGATGTTATTTGATCTAGACCGCTTGCCATTAATAACAACATCATTACCACAAACACCGCAACATAAGTTGCAAAGAAACCCCACACCGCATCAATGACACTATCTGCAACTGGCTTCTTACCAATTTTTACCGTCACTATGGCGTTAGGGTGAATTAAGCGGGTCATCTCACGCATGCCTTGCTTTAATAATAAAACGACCCGAATCACCTTCATGCCACCCCCTGTAGAACCGGCACAACCACCTATAAAGCTGGTAAACAATAATAATACAGGCAAAAAACTCGGCCACAGATAATATTCAGATGCTGCAAATCCCGTTGTAGTGCCTATCGACACCACATGAAAAACACCTTGCAATAATGACTCAGAAAAACCACTTGTTGAGTGAGTGAACTCCAAATACGACACCGTGACAATAGAAACCAGAAGCAAAACACTAAAGTAAACTTTAAACTCCGTGTCTCTTAAATATGTTTTTATTTTCCAGCTTCTGAACGCCACAAAGTGTAATGCAAAATTAACACCACCCAAAAACATAAAGACAATAGCCACCATGTCGATAGCGGCATTATTAAAATGCCCCATACTCGCATCATGCGTAGAAAATCCACCAATCGCAACCGTTGAAAAACTATGTGATATTGCATCAAACAAATTCATACCCGCAAACCAATAAGCGACTGCACAACTAATCGTTAAACTTAGGTATATATACCAAAGTGCCTTTGCAGTTTCTGTGATTCGCGGCGTTAATTTGTTATCTTTAATCGGGCCTGGTGTTTCTGCTTTATATAATTGCATACCACCTATACCTAACATAGGCAAAACCGCAACCGCTAAAACGATAATACCCATGCCGCCTAACCATTGAAGCTCTTGCCTATAAAATAAAATTGCATGTGGCAATTCATCCAGGCCTATTAATACAGTCGCACCTGTTGTCGTTAGCCCTGACACTGATTCAAAAAACGCATCAGTAATTGATATATCCAACTGATCACTGAGTATTAAAGGTAGTGCGCCCGATGCACTTAATACAAACCAGAACATCACAACGACAATGAACCCGTCTCGTAAGCGCAAATCTTGTTTAACATTTTTCACTGGCAACCAGAGAACAACACCTGCACCCAGCAATATAAAATACGAGGTTAAAAAAGAATCGAAAGTGTATTCTTGATAGATCAGATCGATCAGCATAGGCGGTAATAATGTAAAGCTAAAAAGCATTAACAAAATACCGGTGATGCGTTGAATTACTGTGAAGTGCAAAGAATGCGCCCTAAATGAATGTTATACCGACCTGAAATAGGCGTTCTACATCGTGAATTTTTTTCTTATCGATTAAAAACAAAACGACATGGTCTTCTGATTGAATTATCGTATCGTGATGCGCAATAATAACTTCTTCGCCACGCACTATTGCACCGATAGTTGTACCTTCAGGCAAATCAATCTCTTCAATTTTTCGTCCAATAACTTTTGAATTTTTAACATCTCCATGCGCAACGGCCTCTATTGCTTCTGCCGCACCTCGGCGCAGCGAGTGAACAGCAACAATATCTCCTCGACGCACATGCGTAAGCAATGCACCAATGGTTACTTGCTCAGGTGAAATAGCAACGTCAATTGCCTCCTGGTTTTCCATCAGGTCAACATACGCAGGTCGATTTATTAACGACATGGTTTTACGTGTACCCAAACGTTTGGCTAACATCGCAGATAGAATATTTGCTTCATCATCATTAGTTACAGAGCAAAATACATCCATGCTATCAATATTTTCTTCCAGCAATAATTCCTCATCCGCGGAGTCACCCAATAGAACCACTGAATTATTTAATGTTTGAGATAACTCGGCGGCACGCGCTGGATCGCGCTCTACAATTTTCACTTGATGACGTTTTTCTAATCTCTCAGCCAGTCGTTTACCAATATTTCCACCGCCTGCAATAATAATTCGTTTATTGCGTTTATCTAATTTGCGCATTTCACGAATAACCACACGTATATCGCCACGCGCAGCAATAAAGAAAACTTCATCGCCTGCCTCTATAACCGTGTGACCCATTGGAATAATCGCTCGACCGCGACGGTAAATAGCGGCGACTCGTGTATCGGTCCCTGGTGTGTGTTTAGGTAATTCACTAAGCTGATGACCAACTAATGGCCCACCGTAATAGGCGCGCAAACCAACCAATACAACACGGCCATCTGCAAAGTCGAGTACTTGAAGCGCACCCGGATACTCAATAATATTATAAATATAATTGGTGACAATTTCTTCCGGGCTGATAATAACGTCAACAGGAATTGCATTGCCGCGAAATAATTCGCTATGCTTTAAATATTCTGCTGAGCGAATGCGTGCGATTTTGGTGGGCGTATGATGCAGCGTCCATGCGACCTGGCAGGCGGTCATATTGACTTCATCACTGTTGGTAACAGCGATTAGCATGTCGACATCTTCAATGCCAGCTTGCTCTAATATATTAGGGTGGGCAGCATTACCGACGACCGTTTGTATATCGAGACGATCGCGTAGCTCATTCAGCACTTCGGGCCGATGATCCACCAAGGTTATGTCATTAGCTTCAGACGCTAGATTGGAAGCTACAGAAGAACCGACTTGACCGGCACCTAAAATCAGAATTTTCATATCTAATACTGTGGGTTGATTATGCCGCGAAGTTTACGCTTATTCGACGCTTTTTTGTAGTAAAGCGTAATAAAAGCCATCATTAGTCTGTTCCATTGGAAACAACTGAATGCCCAATGCAGCTTTAGACCATTCCTTTTCTGATGCAGCGATGCTCGCAAGCATCGTATCAAGAAGACTGGCATCCTTGCTTTTGTCTAAAAACCACTCTATCTGCTTTTCATTTTCAGCCTTGAACAACGAACAAGTTGCATACAACAGTTGGCCACCAGGCTTCAATAAGCGCCAATTTTTTACTAAAATTTCACGCTGAGTTTGCTGCAAAACATCAATATCATCATCTCGACGCAAATGCTTGATATCTGGATGCCGACGGATCACGCCACTTGCCGAACAAGGTACATCCAGTAAAATTTTATCAAACAGCTCGCCATCCCACCATTCTTCCGTGGCAATGGCATCTGCCGCAATTATTTCAGGTTTAAAACCCAGTCGTTGGCAATTTTCCTGCACTCTCTCTAAGCGACTTTCCGAAATATCTAAAGCTGTTATCTGAATGTCTGGTTGTAGCTCAAACATATGCGCCGTTTTACCGCCGGGTGCAGCACAGGCATCTAAAATACGATCACCTGCCGCAGGCTGTAATATCGCTGCAGCCAATTGTGCGCCAGCATCCTGCACCGAAAACCAGCCTTCTTCAAAGCCAGGCAGTTGCTTTACATCTTTTGCTTCATCTAACACTAATGCGGCAGGCATCTCGGTTAATTTTTCAGAGCTTATATCACAGCCACTCAAAACCTCACGGTAATCATCCGTAGATTTTTTTTGCTGATTGACGCGAAGAGTCATCGGCGCTTGCTGATTGTTTGCCAATAAAATGTCACGCCAACTATCTGGCCAGTCATTTTTTAGCCGATCAATAATCCATTGCGGATGTGAATATTTTGCTTCATTTGTTTGCTGAACGGCTTCGGTTTCGACACCTTCCGACTCACGTTCTGCCTTTGCTTCCTGCTGACGAATAAAGTTGCGTAGCACCGCGTTCACCATACTCGCAGCCCATTGCTTTTTCGACTTGCGAATATACTTAACGGCGCCATCCACTACCGCATAATCGGGTACGCGCATGTATTGAATTTGATACAGCGCCATCAACATCACCAACTGCACATCAAGGTCTTTAACTTTTAGAGATTTTTTCATCAACGGTTTAAGCTGCGCCTCTAACTGCTGATAAAAACGCAACACACCAAAACTAATCATCCGTGCAAATGCGGCATCTCGCGGCAATAAATGCTCGCCAAGGTGTGTCAGCATACTTAAAGACTGACCATCCTTTAATACTCCCAGCAACATATTTAAAGCCACTTTACGTGATTGCTGCGATGCCTCTACCGGCTGAGATGATGATTTTTTATTTTTTGACATGAAAGACTTTTTAGAAGATTAATCGGCGCGGCAACATTAGCCCAACTGCATACCAGAAATATCATTTGCATTAACAAAGGCGGCAACGTCCATTGGTTTTTTACCCGGCATTTGAATTTTCATCAGGCGCAGCACACCGTCACCCGTTGCCACATCAATGCCCTGCTTATTACAACTAAGCACTTTACCCGGTGGTTCATTACCCTCCTCACCATCCGTTAACCGTGCCTGCCAGATACGCATCATTTGCGGCGCACCATCTTGCTTCAGGTCAATTGGCGTTTGTGCCACAGGCCAGGCGTTAAAGGCATTTATTTGCGCCTTAATTTCACCCGCCGACTTAGACCAGTCGATAATGGCCTCTGCCTTTTGCAGCTTTTCTGCATAGTTAGCCAGGCCATCATCCTGCCTTTCTGGCTGCAGTGTTCCATTGGCAATGGCTGGCAATATTTCCATTAGGGCTGCGGCACCCATAATAGATAAACGATCATGCAGGCTTGAGCCGGTGTCATCATCGGCGATAGGGCAGGTTTTTTTCAGTAACATATCACCTGTATCTAAACCAACATCCATTTGCATAATGGTAATACCGGTTTCTGCATCACCGGCCAGAATAGCGCGCTGAATTGGCGCCGCACCGCGCCAACGCGGTAACAATGAGGCATGAATATTAAAACAACCTAAACGCGGCGCATCTAAAATCACTTTGGGCAAAATAATGCCATACGCCACAACCACCATTAAATCAGCCTGCAAATCAATTAACGGTTGTTGATCTTCGGGCTGCCTTAATTTTTCGGGTTGATACACCGGAATATTATGCTCAAGTGCACAGGCCTTTACTGGGCTAGGTGTTAATTTACGCCCACGACCCGACGGTCGATCTGGCTGTGTGTACACGGCTACCACTTCATGTGGAGAATCAATTAATGCCTTCAATGGTGGGACTGAAAAATCGGGTGTCCCAGCAAAAATAATCTTTAATGGCTTCTCGCTCACTACATTACATCCGCTTTAAGCTGTTTTTCTAGCTTCTTTTTAATGCGGTTACGCTTCATTGCCGACAGGTAATCCACAAACAACTTTCCGTCCAGGTGATCGATCTCATGTTGAATGCACACAGCCAATAACTCATCTGCATCAAATTTAATTTTGATGCCCTCTCTATTCAGCGCCTCAACCTTAATATGATCAGCACGTTCCACAGTTTCATAAACACCGGGCACTGACAAACAGCCCTCTTCATGATGCTCTATGCCATCTTTAGCAAGTATCACCGGGTTAATCAGGCACAATGGCTGGTCTTTTTCCTTTGAAATATCGATTACCACAATACGCTGATGCACATTAACCTGCGTCGCCGCCAGGCCAATTCCGGGTGCCTCGTACATAGTTTCAAACATATCATCTACTAATTGCCGAGTTTCATCCGTCACTACATCGACAGGCTTTGCCTTAGTACGCAAGCGTTCATCAGGAAACTTTAAAATATCCAACAGAGGCATAATTGCTACCTTTTACTCTAAATCTATAATATTTGTGAAGCTTAACCACCAAATTGATAATTTATTAGCTATTATCAATTACTAAGCAAACTTACTTCATTAATTCAAGTTTATCAGCTAAACTCTTGAAACCACGGATAAATATGGGGATTCATACCTTGGAAATCAAAGCACTCAAGTTCAGTTTTGGACAGATTGCACTGTTAACTTTATCAGCCGTATTTGTATCTGGCTGCTCTAGCACAACGCCTAAACCAGACGACACCACAACGGAAGTTCAAATTTTTGAGCCGCAGGAAGGCAGTATTGAGTCTGTAGCGCAAGAAAGCACTGCCTACACGCCACCACCTGTCAGCTCTAAAAACATTCAGTTAACAGCCGATCATCCACGTGAGTATACCGTGAAAAAGGGTGATACGCTTTGGGATATTGCCAGTCTTTTCTTAAAAGACCCATGGTACTGGCCTGAAATTTGGCAACGTAATCCGCAAGTTGCAAACCCGCATTTAATTTATCCTGGCGATATTTTAATGTTGATTTATGTCGATGGTCGACCACAAATTCAGCTTGCACGCCCTGAAAATGGTGTGGTGAGACGACAAATGGGAGACAAGGTTGTTAAATTAAGCCCTAGCATCCATCGTCAAACCTTAAATGAAGCAATACCCAGCATTCCAGCCGATGCAGTCCGCCAGTTCCTAACTCGTCCCAGGATTGTTACAACTCAGGAATGGACAGATGCTCCTTACATAGTCGGCAGTGATGATGCCCACCTTATAATGGGTGCGAATAATAAAATCTACATCCGGGGCGAACTGGATAAAGAGCGTATTCGCTACAGTATTTTCCGCAAAGGTAAACGTCTGGCAGATCCTGATACGGATGAGCTATTAGGTCATGAAGTAATTTTTGCGGGTGAAGCACGCATTAGCAAATATGGCACGCCTTCTACAGGCATACTGATAAGCACTTCACGTGAAGTACTCATCGGCGATCGACTATTACCAACAGATAAGAGCGCGATTGATCAGCAATACTTCCCTCGCCTGCCTGAAGACTATGTTGAAGGCACGGTTATTTCACTATTTGACGCCATCTCATCCATCGCTAAATATCAAATAGCGGTTATTAACCGAGGCAGCAATGACAAGATGGAAGTAGGACACCTGTTGGCTACGTATCAGGCAGGTGGATACACTCATGATCGCTTCCTTGATCGTTCCAGCATAAAGCGTGGCGATAATGCCAAGCTAGACATACTGCTGCCAGATGAACGTAGCGGCATTATGATGTTATTTAAAGTATTTGATAAAGTAAGCTATGGCCTGGTACTCAAATCGACGCGCTCGATTAGAAAAGGCGACAGGGTTGAAAAACCAAGGTAAATACTGCATTAACGATTATTACTAAACGCAGCACGCATAAAGCTGGCTACCTAATCATCAGGTGCCAGCTTTATACTTTTTAGGCGCTTATTTCTCATCACAAACCTCATTTAATCGCTAATCCAGATAATTCTATTTGCATTTCTAAATTCAGTGCTTTTAAACTAGCGCCTCCATTCAACGCATTAATAGAACATGGGCACTATAAATGGATACGCATTCAACGGAAGAACTTCATAACAGATTAAAGCTGGTTCGCGGTAACCTGCCGCCTAACAGACTATTTAAGCTTATAGAGGCCTTTAATTCGACAGCCGAAATTTTCAATGCCTCGACTCAGCAATTGCAAAACATCGGCTTAAGCGACGAACAAATCGATCGCCTACAAAACATCAACACGGCAGATGTGGATCGCGATCTCGCCTGGCTAGAAAATACAGGCCACGGCATCGTGTTTTATGATGACCCAGCATACCCACAAAAATTACTTGAAATTGACGATCCCGCCTATGCACTCTTTTATATAGGCGATTTAGATTATCTGCAGCAGCCGCAGCTTGCCATCGTCGGTAGTCGCTCGCCTAGCGCCAGTGGCAAGCAAATAGCCGAAGACTTTGCAGAACATTTATCTAACGCCGGCCTCACCATTACCAGCGGCCTCGCCTACGGCATAGACTCGGCTAGTCACAAAGGCGCCCTCAAAGGCGTTGCCGGCAGCATCGCGGTAGTTGCCAATGGCTTACACAGCATTTACCCAAAGGCAAATACCGCTTTGGCACAAAGCATTTCAGAGAATGGCTGTATTATTAGTGAATCGCCTGTAGGCACTGAACCGCATAAGGGGTTATTTCCACGGCGCAATCGAATAATCAGCGGACTGAGCATCGGCACTTTGGTAGTAGAAGCCGCTATAAAAAGCGGCTCGCTCATTACTAGCCGCCATGCCATGGAACAGGGGCGCGAAGTTTTTGCTATTCCAGGCTCTATCCATAACCCTTTATCTAAAGGCTGTCATAGCCTGATTAAATCAGGTGCAAAACTAGTAGAAGCAGCCTCAGATATACTTGAAGAATTGTTACCACTAGTAAATTGCAATTCAATTCGCCATACTAGCCCAGCAGAAAATGCGCAAACTGATAGCGTCGAATCGGATATTGAACTTGATTCCAGCTACCAAATACTGCTAAAACACATGGAATATGAACCGGTAGCTATTGACGAACTAGTAGAACGCAGTAATCTTGACGTATCAGAAGTCGCCTCCATGCTACTGATTTTGGAGCTACAAGGCCATGTAGCCTCACAAAATGGGCGCTATTCTCGCACCTCTAACGCAAATAATGCGGATTAAAGAGCGAGATAAAAATAAAATTAGCCCGCATGCATAAAATTATGCGGGCACGCGTTTAGATTTAAGAGAATGATATGAAACAAAATGTTGTTGATGTTTTGATGTATTTATTTGAAAACATCATTGCAGGTGAAAACATGGTTTACCCCGATAGCGAACACGAGCATATGTTCGATCGCCTGGAAGACCTGGGCTTCCCACCTAATGAAATTCTTTTGGCTTTTGACTGGCTGGAAGACTTAGCCGAAATGCATTCTGCAGAGCTAGAAGGTACTAACCCTGAACATATTATTAACACACAGTCAGCAAGGGTTTATAGCACCCTTGAGAAATTTTTATTAGAACCCGAATGCATTAGCTTTTTAATGCATCTGGAGCAAAACCAGGTTATCTCTCCATCCAGTCGTGAAATTATTTTAGATCGCGTAACCGCACTGGATGTAGAACTGGAACTAGAACAACTGAAATGGATAGTAATGATCGTTTTATATAGCCAACCAGGTGAGGAAACAGCCTACGCCTGGATGGAAAATATGGTGTTCGACGACAATTTAAGCTATATGCAGTAATTGATTCTCTCGCGACACAAATACAACAACAATAAAAATTGTTTACGAGCAAAAGTTAATACATGAGTAATAGCCTGCTAATTGTAGAGTCACCCGCCAAAGCCAAAACAATAAAAAAATACCTCGGCAAGGGTTTTGAAGTGCTCGCCTCATATGGTCACGTACGTGATTTGGTTCCTAAAACGGGAGCCATCGATCCCGATAATGGCTTCGCGATGAAGTATCAACTCATCGAAAAAAATGAAAAACATGTCGCCGCCATTAAGAAGGCACTCAACAAAGCAGACACTTTATATCTAGCGACCGATTTGGACCGCGAGGGAGAAGCGATTTCATGGCACCTTTATGAGCTGCTTAAAGAAGACGGCTATCTCGAAAATAAAACAGTACACCGCATTGCCTTTAACGAAATCACCAAACGCGCACTAAAAGAAGCGGTAGCTTCACCTCGCGAACTCTCTATGCCCATGGTTAATGCGCAACAAGCTCGTCGCGCACTCGACTATCTGGTTGGCTTTAATTTATCACCATTACTATGGAAAAAAGTACAACGGGGTTTATCTGCAGGCCGTGTACAAAGCCCTGCTCTGCGGATGATTGTGTCTCGTGAAGAAGCTATCGAGGCATTTGATCCAAAAGAATACTGGACGATTGAGGCTAACACCGAAAAAGCCGGCAAAAAGATTAACAGCAAATTGCGCCTTTATAAAAATGAAAAGGTTGAGCAATTCACTATAAATAATAGTGAGCTAGCCGCCGAAGCCGAAGGCACTTTAAACAAAGCAGCTAACGGCAAGCTTGTTGTTAGCAAAGTAGAAAAGAAACAGCGCAAGCGCAATCCATCTGCGCCGTTTACCACCTCTACGCTGCAACAAGAATCCGCAAGAAAATTACGCTTCACTACACAGCGCACTATGCGCATAGCACAACAACTATATGAAGGCATCGACATTGGTGGCGAAACTGTTGGTTTAATTACCTATATGCGTACCGACTCATTGATGCTTTCACAGGATGCTTTGGTTGAATTGCGCGATTTAATTAGTGAGCGCTACGGTAAAGAAAACCTGCCCGAAGAGGCGCGCGTATTTAAGAATAAATCTAAAAATGCGCAAGAGGCGCATGAAGCATGCCGCCCAACATCTGCATTCCATACGCCAGAAAAAATTAAGAGCCACTTAACACCAGATCAGCACAAGCTATATGAACTAATCTGGAAGCGCACCGTTGCTTGCCAAATGATTCACGCAACTTTAGATACCGTCGCTGTCGATTTACGCTGCGGTGAAGGCCACCTGTTCCGCGCCAATGGCTCTACCATAAAACACCCCGGATTTATGGCCGTGTACATGGAAGGCCAGGATGACGAAAAAGAAACCGACAAAGACGAAAGTGACGACAAAAACACAGACGATGACGAAAAACTTTTACCTCCATTAGAAGAAGGCGAAGAGTTAAAACTCATCGATATCGTAACAGACCAGCACTTTACAGAGCCACCACCACGCTTCTCTGAAGCAAGCCTGGTAAAAGCTCTGGAAGAACACGGCATCGGCCGTCCTTCGACTTACGCAAGTATTATTTCCACACTACAAAATCGCGAATATGTAGAAATAGAAAGCCGTCGTTTTACACCTACAGATATGGGACGTATTGTCAGCGGCTTTTTATCCCAGTACTTTGCCACCTATGTCGATTACGATTTCACCGCACGCTTAGAAGATGAGTTAGATGCCATCTCTCGTGGCGAGGAAGAATGGCTTCCTTTAATGGAAAAATTCTGGACTCCATTTATTCAAAAAGTTGAAGACATTGACGAAAATGTTAGCCGCGCAGATGTTGCACAAAGTCGTGATGTTGGCATAGACAAAGCCTCTGGCAAGCCAATTACTGTTCGCATGGGCCCATACGGCGCTTTCGCACAAATCGGTGATAAAGACGACGAAGAGAAACCTCTATTTGCCAGCTTAAAACCTGGGCAGAAAATGATCGACATAAACATGGACAATGTTTATGACTTATTCGTACTGCCACGCGTATTAGGCACAACAGATGAAGACGAAGAGGTGTCTGCCAACGTTGGGCGCTTTGGCCCCTATGTTAAATTTGGTAAATTCTTCGTCTCTATTCGTAAAGAGTTCCAGGAAAAGGGTATCGATCCATATAACATCGACTTTGAAACAGCGATGATTCTGGTTAAAGAAAAGAAAGAGTTCGAAGCCAATAAGTATATTAAAACCTTTGACGAGTCTGAAATTCAGGTCCTTAATGGACGTTATGGCCCCTATATAACCGACGGCAATAAAAATGCCAAAATACCGAAAGATCGCGAACCAGAAAGTTTAACTTTAGCCGAATGCGAAGCCCTAATTGAGGCCGCACCTGAACGCAAAGGTAAAAAGAAAAAAGCCGCAGCAAAAAAGAAAGTGGTGAAGAAAAAAGCCGCCAAAAAGAAAACTGCACCTAAGAAGAAAGCGGCAAAGAAAAAAGCCACGCCCAAGAAAAAGACAGTCGCTAAAAAAGCGCCTACAAAAAAAGAAGATCAATAGTAAATGTTATGTATCACAGAGGCCTAAGCCTCTCAGTACAGCTAATCTATAAAAGCCCTACGGCCATTCATCTATGATGCCTTCTCGTTTTCAAATTAAAGCCGCAGCCAGGGTAATAAAAAATCAGGGGGTCATCTCTTATCCCACTGAATCTGTATTTGGCCTGGGCTGCTTACCGCTCTCTGAATCTGCTGTTAAAAGACTACTCCAGTTAAAACATCGATCTGTTGAAAAAGGCCTGATTTTAATTGCCAGTACGCTTGAACAACTGGAAAGATTTACACTGCTTAGCGATGCAGATAGAAAAGTAATAAACACGCAAAACACACCTACCACATGGCTGGTTAATAAATCGGAGCTTACCCCTGAGTGGATTAGCGGCGCACATAAAAAAGTTGCCGTACGAGTTAGCACGCACCCTGTAGTGAAAGCACTATGTAATGAAGTGGGTAATGCGATTGTTTCTACGAGCGCAAACGTTTCTACTACAAAAGCAGCAACTAGCGCACTACAAGTTAGACGTTATTTTCCAGTTGAACTGGATTATTATTTGACGGGAAAGACGGGGAATATTATCTCTGCCACGCCTATTTTTGACCTTGAGACGATGCTAACTATTCGCGATTGAACACAATTTATATAAATTGAATCACCTTTATAGACGAATCAAACTCATAAAATATGCATTCCGTAAGGATTCACTGAATACTACATACAACTAATTATTCAGACATATAAAGTATCAGTTTATATGTATAGCCCATGACTTGTAGCGTCTTAGTAAATCTAACACTACATAATTTGAATTAAGTCATAACACCAGGGCGGAACTCTTTAGTACCTTGATTGCCACCACCTTGCTTGCCCGATTTTTTCTGGTGCGACAACTTAACATTTTTTGCCACCAAACCTTGCTTACCCGCATGACATTCAAACTCAACTGTTGCGCCCACTTTTAAAAACTGGCAATTAGTTAAATCAGCTTTACGCACCATTATATCTGGCCCACCACCATTATCTAAAAAACCAGACTCTTTATCACGAAACCATTTTTTAACGACTGTTTGCAAAATTTCACCTCACCTTTATATTTATTACTAATTTTTAAATTTATATATAACCACATAATTGATAGCTAAGTATCAACCACGGATATCAGAATAATTTCGACGTATTTCGGCTAACTTTTTTATAACTTTCGACACTGCCATACTCAAAAAATTTATGTTAATGAGCATGCGCATTCACTCGCTTTCTAACGCATTTAACTGGACATCAATATTGCTCTGTACGAGCGGCGATTTCCTACACATAGGTGATAAAACCATTGAAGTACCCACAGAAGGTACAGTTCAGTTTTTCAACGAGGTTTAAGTAACACAAGCTATAGCGAATGACATCAATATAGTCTTTTCTAGCGACTTTGGGAATACCACTTATGGTAAAGCAAACAGCCTGAAACAGCGATACCATGACATCTAATAAAACTGCAGGTTCTTAACAATAGCAGATAAAAGGCACTGTGAGAATGTTTAGTAGATATAGTTTTACACAGCCTTTTGGCCTCAGCCTCAAAGAGTTTTTTTCACTCTTCATTTAATACAGTAATCACCCTGTTTTTTCTGAATATCGTCCATTGTCTCGTCTAATAGCTGCTATATTTCTCCACAAAATCCTCTAACTTATTCATTTATCGCCGTATTCTAGCCTTCAGGATTGACTATTATTCGAAGGCTTTCTCTGGTAAATACACACCATCCTATACAATGTCGTGTACATCGGCTCTATAACAGCTGAAAAGTTATCAGAGTAATTCGATAGTTTCTTATCTTATCTAATCAATACCTAAGCTGCGACGCCACTTATTGACATGGTCTCCATGCTAAAAGAACGAATATGTAGAAGGCTTCTCATTTCAGCAATACACTACCCTTGTGTAGAACCAAACAGTTATATATGGAATTTTCACACCCACTTATAATCACATAGTGAGTTCTCTCAATACTATTACACAAATAGCGCCGGTAGGAAAAATTCACTTACCAGCAATTCTTGCTGCTTTAAACTAAATATCGAACGCCGACCCCAGACAGTTGTGTGCACCATACATTGTGTCCATATATGACATTTATGACCTGGTTTTATAGAAGTGACTTCCATGGATTTTCTGCGCATTGACTTATCTGAAAATAATATGGCACCCAATGGTTTATTACCCAACAATGCCAGTCCTCTTAGTGTACCGCGCAGACTTGATACAGGGATAATTGTACGTGCATAAACCAAGGGTTCGTTGTTACAACATAAGTGCACTTCTCGAATTATCGCATGACTACGCGGCTTCATACCCAATGCTGAAATTTCATCTGGCGTAGGCGTCGCACGTTTTATGGATATAACTTTAACTGAAAATTCACCACTACAATGATCGATAAGGCGCGCAGTCAGCGAGCCTGATGCGAATAGCCAGCGCTTAATTTTTGTATTAAGCAACTTACTGAAGCAGTTCTTCTTTTCGCACCAATTAAGTCGCGTATGATATCCAGACATTTCTATGTGTTTTTATTAATTTAAAGTATTTTACACTAAAATGATGCTTACTTGGGTTTATAGATAAGTGCAACCTACAACCAGTTACTCAACACTTGTTTAAGACTATCTTGCTTAACGGGTTTCGCCACATAGTCATCCATTCCTGCTTCCAGGCATTTATTTTTATCACCTTCCATTGCATTAGCCGTCATCGCAACCACTGGCATTCGCCGTAGCAAACTTGCTTGCTCAAGCTCTCTTATCGCCTGCGTAGCTTCATAACCATCCATTACAGGCATCTGACAATCCATTAATATCATATCGAATTCATGAGGCTGTTTAAATCTAGTCACTGCCGCTTCACCATTTACTACTAGTTCGCAGCTCAGACCAATTTTTTCTAACATCTTTTTCGCTATAATTTGATTCACTGGATTATCTTCTACCAGTAATACATGTCCATGCAGCGCTTCAGCTATTTTAACTGATTCCATTGATTTTTGATCCGGCACAATTTTTTCATCTGGAATTTCAAATGAAATTTCTACCCAAAAACATGCGCCTTTACCTTCTTCACTATCCACACCCAGACGACCGCGCATCAATGTAACCAATTGGCGTACAATTGCTAACCCCAAACCAGTGCCACCATATTTACGTGTAGTTGATCCATCCGCCTGAGTAAACGAATTAAATAATTTTCGCTGCGCCTCTTCATTAATGCCGATACCAGAATCAATTACCTCTATTTTCAAGCGCACTACTTTTTGTGTCTTTTCTAATACAGACGCCTTAACGGTTACATTTCCATTTTCCGTAAACTTAATCGCATTGGTTAATAAATTAGCTATAATTTGGCGAATGCGAACAGAATCTCCTTTAATAACTGCTGGTATTGCTTCATCCAAATCAGATAACAATACTACTTTTCGCTCACCGGCTCGTTGCGCTAACAACACCGTTAACTCTCGTACCAGACTCGTTAAATTAAATGGTATATATTCTAACTCTAACTTCCCTGCTTCAATTTTAGAAAAATCTAAAATATCATTTAGCAATGACAATAAAGCCTCGCCCGAACTATAAGCAATACCTACATACTCACTCTGGCTTTCTGTTAGAGTAGATCCCTGTAATAATTGCAAGGTACCTAATATTCCATTCATTGGCGTGCGTATTTCATGACTCATGTTAGCCAGAAACTCACTTTTAGTTTTGCTCGCCGCCTCTGCTGCTTCTTTAGCGTTTTTTAATTCTTTCTCTACACGTTTACGCTGTTCAATTTCATCGGCAAGCTCCTCGTTTAAATCTTCGCTTTCATTTTTTGCCTTGCTCATGAATTTAATTAAAGACTCATTATGAAAGCGTAGCTCTAACGAATCCAGAGTTCGTTGACTGGTTCGCGAACCTATAGCTACCATTACAGCGATATAACCTAATATAATGAAACCAATGACACTATGTTCTCCACCCTGCATAAAAAGACTAATCATTAGGGGTGATGCAACTAGAGCTATATACAAAACATACAAGCGTAATATAGGCGACATAATAGATGCGCCACCGGCTGACATACCTGCAACAATAAAACCAATGATTACTTGCTGAATAGGATCATCGGAGAACATCAGGTAACCCGTTGCTCCCCAGCCCGCACCCGTCATTAGAATAGCGATTAAATACCATTGATGAAATAATTTGCTATCAATACTATTTTCTTTTTGTCGCGCCAGTAACACTGACATTATACTTCGTGCAACTGAAATAATAATCATAAACCCAAGCCAGGTCGATATCATTTCATGCGATTGCTTACCCCATAACATAACAGCTAATACTACAGATATAAGCAAGCTGACATAGTTGCTAATAACCACATTTTTCTCGACCAAATATATTTGCTCACGCCATATTTTATCGCGATGTTTAATATTCATTAACTGGTTACTGTCTTTGCTAATGCCCGACATTTTCACTGTTCTTATAATTGTTGTAAAAAATACATTTGGTTACTTACTTAATAGAGCATGTAATACAAATAGTCCTTTTATAAATAGACGAATTATCCTCGCTTATCCAGTTAATCAGTATATTTAACTGCTTTTAACTTTAACCACGATGCATTCCTCATTACTCTCTAATTCAGAGACGCTGAATATAGCCATTATCCAATATTTACAAATTGCTGCGCCTTGCCTATCCACCGCTGAATAAGTTTATTTACTGATGGAGACTGCTTTTTGAGTAATTCCTTCGCAACCTTTTTTACTTCGTCGAGCAAATACTCATCACGCACAATATCTGCAATTTTTAATTGCACCAAACCTGTTTGTTTTGTACCTAACACCTCGCCCGGACCACGTATTTGCAGATCTTTGCGCGCGATTTCAAAACCGCTATTCGTATTACGCATAATAGCCAGGCGTTGCTTACCATTTTCGCTTAAAGGACTTTTAAACATCAACACACAATGACTTGCTTCTTTACCTCGGCCAACACGACCGCGTAGCTGATGTAACTGGGACAAACCTAAACGTTCAGCATTTTCAATTATCATTAAACTGGCATTTGGCACATCAACACCCACTTCAATAACAGTTGTTGCCACCAATAAATTAATCTCACCTGACTTGAAACGCTGCATTATCTGTTTTTTTTCCTGCGACTTCATTCGCCCATGGATCAAACCGACAACAATATCTGCAAGCACGTTCTGTAATAGTTCAGCCGTATCTTCTGCGGCCTGACATTGTAAGGATTCCGACTCTTCTACCAATGTACATACCCAATAGGCTTGCTTACCCTCAGTACAGGACTTGTAAATACGCTGCAGTATCTCTTCACGACGCTCCTCTGGAACGACCACTGTGGTTATCGCTTTACGCCCAGGCGGTAACTCATCTATCACAGAATAATCCAAATCGGCATAAGCCGTCATTGCCAAACTTCGCGGAATTGGTGTTGCCGTCATAATGAGCTGATGCGCCAAACATTGCTGTTGTTCAACGCTATTTTCGCTTTTAGTTTTTATTCTCGCCTTCTGTGCCAGTGCCATACGTTGCTGTACACCAAACCGATGTTGCTCATCAGTTACCGCTAAAGCCAAATGCTTAAACTCTACCTCGTCCTGGAATAAGGCGTGCGTACCTACTGCAACTTGTGCTTCACCACTTTTTAGTTGCTGTAAAACAAGTTGACGTTTTTTCCCCTTTAACTGCCCTGACAACCAAACTACTTTAATTCCTAATGCCTCAAACCATGTAGTAAAGTTTTGTAAATGTTGCTCTGCCAGAATTTCTGTCGGCGCCATAATTGCTGCCTGCTTGCCTGACTCAATCGCTTTTAAACATGCCAATGCAGCCACTACAGTTTTTCCTGAACCAACATCACCTTGCACCAATCTCATCATTGGTTCGCCTGATTCTAAATCTTCTAAAATCTCTTGAGTTACTTTTTGCTGCGCAGCTGTAAGCTCGAACGGTAATGCCTTGATAAATTTGTACAGTAAATGATTTTCACTTTGAAGTTTAGCTGCAGGATGACGGCGATTTTTGGCGCGCAAGGTTTGCATACTTAAATGATGCGCCAATAACTCTTCAAATATCAATCTCGTCTGCGATGCATGCTCTGCATTTAATAATTCTGTAATATCCGCATTAACTGGAGGACGATGCACATAACGTATCGCATCAGAAAGAGAGTAATCAGCCTCATAAGGGAATTTATTTTGCGGCAAATAATCAGTCAATAATGAAGTTGTATCTAATAATTCTAAACACTGACCAGATAATCGTCGCAATAATATTTGGCTCACACCCTCTGTGGCATAATAAACAGGCGTTAAGGTTTTATCTGCGATAACCGTATAATGCTCTGTTATTTGCTTGTATTCTGGATGTACAATTTCTAAACTTGATTTCCCATATCTCACATCACCAAAACAACGCAACTTAACGCCTGCTGTTAATGCCTCTTGCTGCTGCTTATTAAAATAAAAAAAGCGTAATAAAATACCGCCGGTACCATCTGTTAAATGTACCAAAAGTACACGCCGTCGCTTACCCGATCGTGTAAAAGAGACGTCTGCGTAATCAATTTCCCCTTCGATTAATGCCGACTGGCCATGGCGTAATGAGCCGATAGGAATAATATGTGTGCGATCTTCATATCGATATGGAAAATGAAACAATACATCCTGCACTGTATTCAGACCAATTTTACTTAACTTTTCGGCGACCTTTGGCCCGACTCCTTTTAATTGAAGCAAACCATCATCATGCGCCACTGTCCGTGTAGTTGTCACCGAATCAATTACCGCCGAATATTAAATTTTTACAGCTCGAGTATTGCATCCATTTCAACGGGCACATCTTTAGGCAATTCTTTCACCCCTATGGCTGCACGTGCTGGGTATGGCTCTGTAAAATATTGTGCCATTACTTGATTAACTGTTGGGAAATTGCTTAAGTCTGTTAGAAAAATATTCAACTTTACGACATTTTCAAATGTGCCACCCGAGGCATCTATGATGGCCTGCATATTCTTAAACACTTGATGAATTTGCTCTTCTACAGAACCATCGATAACTTCCATTGTTTCTGGTAGCAATGGAATTTGCCCTGATATATAAACTGTATTATTTACCTTAACGGCCTGTGAATATGTGCCTATTGCTTTTGGAGCTTTATCTGTATAGATGATTTCTTTTTTCATAATTAAATTTCATTTTATTTTTGTAGATAATTAATTTGTGTTTTTATGCGTACTTACTGAATTCGAACTATGCGCATAACTGAGCGAACCCTTTTTAAACGCCGCATAATTCTTGCCAAATGATTTCTGCCACTTACCGCTATAAGAAAAGTAATATCAGTTGAAAGCCCATCTTTATCTTCAACTTCAACATGTTCAATATTTGCGGCTTCATCAGAAATAATAGTCGCCAATCTTGCCAATACGCCACGCTCATTTTCTACATACAAACTTAACTGACATGAATAATCACCGCTTGCTTCCTCAGCCCACTTCACATCAATCATATTATCATTTTGCATGCGCTCATTAATAATATTTCGACAGCTGGTTTGATGTATAACTAAACCGCGCCCTTTACTTAATTTTCCAACAATTTGATCACCCGGTATTGGATGGCAACACTTACCATACGCCACAACCATACCTTCTGTGCCTTGAATAGCCAGTGCCTGGCGGCCCGGGCTCAGATCTACTTCCTGATGAGAATCTTCTAAATCCGAGTCACCTTCAAGCAATCTTTTTACAACCAAACCTGCCGGACGATTGCCCATACCGATATCTTCAAGCAACTGGTTAAGCGAACTAAATCCATACTCTTCCAATAAAGGCTCAAATTGATCTTCCTGCATTTCTTCCAGGGTAATATTTTTACCCAACAAAATACGTGACAACAACCTTCGGCCTTGTGAAACGGCATCTTCAGAACGCGTACTTTTAAGATAGTTTCTTATATTGGCGCGTGCTTTTGCTGTTACTACAAAGTCTAGCCAGCCAGGGTTTGGATGTGCACCCGCCGAGGTAATTACTTCAATAGTTTGTCCACTATATAGGGGCGTATCTAGTGGCGCGAAACGATGATCTACTTTACTCGCTACACAGGTATGGCCGACATCCGTATGTACTGAGTAGGCAAAATCAATAGGTGTGGAATTTTTAGGCAGCTTAACAATATCGCCGCGCGGTGTGTAAACATATAGTTCATCCGGAAAGAGATCAACTTTAACATTTTCTAAAAACTCAACCGAATCACCTGCAGCTTGCTGCATTTCCAAAATACCCGTCAACCATTCACGCGTACGGCCACCCACATCTACATCAGAGCCATCACCGCCTTCTTTATATAACCAGTGAGCAGCAATACCGGTCTCTGCAAAATTATCCATTTCCAATGTGCGTATCTGCACTTCGATAGGAATAGCATGCGGACCAAACATAATAGTATGCAATGACTGATAACCATTCTCTTTTGGTATTGCGATATAGTCTTTGAATTTACCAGGGATAGGTTTGAATAAATTATGCACTGCACCTAATACTCGATAGCATTCATCAACCGAATCAACAATCACGCGCAGACCATATACATCAAATATATTTTTATACGACAATCTTTTCTGGCGCATTTTTTTATATAAACTATAGGGGTGCTTTTTACGCGCACTGATGTTGGCGTCGATCCCCAATTCACTTAAGCGAGATGTTAAGGCGTTATTTATTTTTAGAATAAGTTCTTTGCGGTGCCCCGCTTCTTGCAACATCGCATGTTCCAAAATGCGATAACGCATTGGATACATGGCACCAAAACCTAAATCTTCTAATTCTATCCTTAAGGTATTAATACCTAAGCGGCGTGCCAGTGGCACATATATATCTAATGTTTCTTTTGCAATACGACGTTTTTTCTCAGGACGCATTACGCCCAGCGTACGCATGTTGTGCAACCGATCCGCAAGCTTAATTAAAATGACGCGAATATCTTTCGCCATTGCCATTAATACTTTTTGTATATTAATCGCTTGTTGTTCTTTTTTATTCTTGAATTTGAATTCGGTAAGCTTGCTGACACCGTCAACTAATTCTGCTACATCATCACCAAATTTTTCGGCAACTTCTTCCTTGGTAGCAGAAGTGTCTTCAATAACATCATGCAGAATCGCTGCACATATGCTTTTTGAATCCATATGCATTTCAGCCAAAATACGTGCGACTGAAATAGGATGATAAATGTAGGGCTCGCCGGTTTGACGATACTGCCCTTCATGAGATTGCGCACCAAACAGATATGCCTGGTAAACAGTCTTCACCTGATCTTCGCTCATATATTCTTCGACAATACGACAAAGATCAGAAATTAAAAACCGGGAGGGATCCCCATATAAATCCTTTACATTGATCGGGGGTTGATCAGGATTTATAGCCATATGCTTAAATTACATTTCGTTGCTAATTTCAGTTTCTGAAATAGCAGCAGGTCTCATATTTAATGCTTCGCTCTTATCTTCTAAAATCTCTGGGCCGACCAATCCTTCAGAGATTTCACGCAATGCCAGCACTGTAGGCTTATCATTTTCAACTTCAACCAGTGCATCTGCACCCATTGCGATTTGGCGTGCGCGCTTTGCTGCAACCAATACCAGGTGAAAACGATTATCAACATAAGGTAAACAATCTTCTACTGTTAAACGTGCCATTCTTTACTACCTTTTATTTCATTAATTCGATTAATAACGTTTCTAAACTACGCTCTTGATGCATCTGGCGCAATCGGTTAGCTGAAAATATGCAATTCAGCTTTTGTAATGCCGTATCAAAGTCATCATTGACGACTAAATAATCAAACTCTGCATAATGCGACATTTCACTCACCGCATCATCCATACGACGATTGATTATTTCATCACTATCTTGCCCTCTACCTTTCAAGCGCTCTTTTAAAGCAACTAAAGACGGTGGCAAAATAAAGATAGATTGCGAGTCTGGAAATAATTTACGCACCTGTCTGGCGCCCTGCCAGTCAATTTCCAGAATCACATCCAGACCTTGCAACAACAATTGCTCAACATGTTGCTGCGAGGTTCCATAATAATTATCAAATACCTGTGCATGCTCTAAAAAGGCACTGCTATTAACCATTTTAAGGAAAACATCTTTTTCCACGAAATGGTAATCAACGCCTTCTACCTCACCTGCTCTGATTGCGCGTGTAGTATGCGACACAGAAACAACAATGCCTTTAGCAAAGGTCATTAGTTTCTTTACCAGGCTAGTTTTACCTGCACCAGATGGCGCCGAAATAATATAAAGCGTGCCTTTACTCAAATTAACCTCAAGCTTGAAAACGTCTGCCGTATGCACACAGCCCAAAGCTAGCAGCTATCTAAGCGATAAGTACTGGCTTTGGGCCGCAATTATTTTTACGTTAGGACAAGCCATAATAATAACCTATTTACGCCAATTTATCACCGACAAATACCGGCATTCTTTTGGCTCCCCAGTGACCTGGCGTTTCTTCAAAAACCCCTGGCAACTTTGCACCACAGGCTTTACAGCAGGCATTTGCATCTAGCTCCCAACGGCCCAGCACATACCAGTCTCGCTCAATTAACAAGCTCCCGCACTGCTGACAGAAGCTACTACCACCCAGAGTATCATGCACATTGCCCGTATAAACATAATGAAGCCCAGCCTTCATGGCTATTTCTCTCGCCCTGCCCAGGGTCTCATGCGGCGTTGCTGGCACATCCTGCATTTTCCAGTCAGGATGAAACGCAGTGAAATGCAACGGCACATCAGGCCCTAGATTTAAAGCAATCCATTCGCTCATGTCTTTCAACTCTTCATCAGAATCATTTTTGCCCGGTATCAGCAAGGTTGTAATTTCAAGCCATACAGTCGTGTGCTGCTTAACATACACCAGCGTATCTAGCACAGGCTGCAAATGAGCCCCCGTTAGCTTGTGATAAAAATCTTCATTAAACGATTTGAGGTCGATATTGGCCGCATCCATCGCCGCAAAAAATTCTTTACGCGGCTCCTCACAGATATACCCAGCCGTTACAGCCACCGTATTAACACCTTCTGCACGGCACGCTGCTGCCACGTCTATTGCATACTCATGAAAAATCACCGGATCATTATAGGTAAAGGCCACGCTGCGACATTCCAGCTCTTTTGCCCTTTTAGCAATCGTTTCCGGGCTCGCCTGTGATGCCAGTATATCTATTTCACGCGACTTACTCATATCCCAGTTCTGGCAAAATTTACACGCAAGGTTGCAACCCGCAGTACCAAACGACAGCACCGACGTCCCGGGCAAAAAATGATTCAATGGTTTCTTTTCTATAGGGTCAACACAAAATCCGCTGGAACGCCCATAGGATGTAAGCACAAGCTGCGCATTTTGATTGGCCCTTACAAAGCAAAGACCTTGCTGCCCCTCTTTTAACTTACAATAGCGAGGACATAAATCGCACTGCACACGCCCATCCTCCAGCCTATGCCAATAACGGGTACTAACAGTATTCCTATCCATATCCACAGCCCCTGTTTTTTGTGATATAAACATCACTCCTTGCATCAGGAGTATAGCCATGTCTGATGAGCAAATGACTATCCGCCCCGCGGCGGTTGCCGGTATGTTTTATAGTGATGACCCAGATCAACTATCGTCTGATGTTTCATACTATTTACAGCACGCCGAAGCCTCAACTAAACCCGCGCCCAAGGCCATTATCGTTCCACATGCAGGTTATATTTATTCTGCCCCAATTGCGGCCAGCGCATACAGACAACTACAATCGGCAAAACACAAAATAAAGCAGGTCATATTGCTGGGTCCATCCCATCGAGTTGCGTTTAAGGGCATTGCAACACCCGATGTTGATTTTTTTTCAACGCCTTTAGGCAATATTAAAATCAATCAAAGCTTATGCGCAAAAGCAGAAGCGCTGGACTTTGTACATATAAATCCTCTCGCACATGCGCAAGAGCACTCACTTGAAGTTCAGTTGCCTTTTTTGCAAAGCGTATTGAATGAATTTGAATTAACGCCTTTAGTCGTCGGTGACTGCGAGCCTAATGATGTCGCACAGTTACTCGAACTTCTCTGGGGCGACGATGAAACATTAATCGTTATTAGCTCAGATTTAAGTCACTACCATAATTACACTGCAGCACAAAAACTCGATCAAAAAACATCACTAGCCATTGAAAATTGTCAGCCTGAAAAAATATCTTTTGAAGATGCCTGTGGCCGTTCTCCCTTAAATGGACTGCTCACTCTGGCAATAAAAAAGCACCTCAAAATAGACACCATTGATTTACGAAATTCCGGTGATACCGCTGGAGATAAACAACGTGTAGTGGGTTATGGCGCTTATGTCGTTCATTAATCTCACCGCGGCCGACAAACAAACGCTATTAGATGTGGCAAAAAGATCTATTCAGCATGGCCTGAAAAAACATCGCGCCTTTCCCATTGAATTAAATGAGTACAACGAATTACTCAATGAAGTGGGAGCAAGCTTTGTTACTCTCAATTTAAACCATCAATTACGTGGCTGCATTGGAACACTTGATGCATTTCAACCACTGGTCAAAGATGTTGCAGACCATGCCTTTGCCGCTGCCTTTAAAGACCCACGCTTCACGCCGGTTATATCGGATGAAGTGGACAGGCTGGATGTTCACATCTCTGTTTTAACCAAAAGCATCGCTATAGATTTTACTCACGAAAACGACCTGCTTCGTCAGTTACAAGAAGGTGTTGATGGCTTGATTCTGCAGGACGGTCGGCATAAGGCGACATTTTTACCTTCCGTGTGGGAACAATTACCCGAACCTAAAGATTTTTTAAATCATCTAAAAATTAAGGCGGGCTTAGAAAAAAATTACTGGAGCAACAGCATTAGCGTATCTCGCTACAACACGATTAGTTTTTAAATACCCATCAGAAAGATCGATCAACCGAATATTTTGCTAACCAGATCATCGCGTCTTTATACTCCGATTCAGGCAAATGCTCGAGCTGTTGAATGGCCAGCTCTGCTTCCTGACGTGCGGTTTTTTCGGTGTATTCAATTGCCCCGGTTTGCTTAATTGCATCCATTACCTGATCCAGATAATTCAAGCCACCTTCTTCAATTGCCTTGCGCACAACGCTTGATTGCTCTTCCGAGCCATTTCGCATGGCGAAAATCAGCGGCAAGGTCGGCTTACCTTCCGCCAGATCATCGCCGACATTCTTACCCATTTCTTCACTCGAGGAGCTGTAATCCAGCACATCGTCAATTAACTGAAATGCCGTGCCCAAATGCATTCCATATGACGCCATTGCAAGCTCTTCAGACTCAGGCCGGTCACACAACACCGCACCTAGACGCGTCGCTGCCTCAAATAGCTTGGCGGTTTTTGCATGAATTACATCCAGGTAGCGCTGTTCAGTGGTATCCGCATCATGACAGTTCATTAACTGCATAACTTCGCCTTCCGCAATGACATTGGTGGTCTCTGCAAGAATTTTCATTATCTTCATGCTGCCCACATCCACCATCATCTCAAATGCGCGGGAGTATAAAAAGTCGCCAACCAGTACACTGGCGGCATTACCAAACAAGGCATTGGCTGTTTCATGGCCACGCCGTAGCTCTGACTCATCCACCACATCATCATGCAGCAGTGTCGCTGTATGAATAAATTCTATAATTGCCGCCAATGTATGGTGATGCCCACCTTTATAACCATAGGCCAGGGATGACATTAGACTCAATAAGGGCCTTAGGCGCTTGCCCCCTGAATTTACAATATATTGGCTTAGCTGATTCACCAGCACCACTTCCGATGACAGCCTGCGTTGAATCACCGCGTCTACGGCCTTCATATCTTCGGCCACTAAGGCTTTTATATTGTTTATTTGCATATTACTAGATGGACGTTTTGCTTAATTATCGAGGGCGAATTATGGTGTATCATCCACAAAGTCACAAGTTAGTGGGCTAATTTCTCGCCCGCAAAGCACTAATTAACCCCCAAACCGACAAAAAGCCTGTTTTAGGCTGTTATTTAGCTTGAGACTTGGCGCTTAAGTCGATACAATCCTCGCCCTTTCCGAAAACAGAATTTTTTGTACGTAACATTGGGAGTTATCCGGTATGTACGCTGTAGTTAAAACCGGTGGTAAACAATATAAAGTTACCCAGGATCAGTACCTTAAAGTTGAAAAACTAGAAGGCAACGAGGGTGACAGCATTGAGCTAGACCAAGTTCTTATGATCGCTGATGGCGATAAACTAACAATTGGTAGCCCAATTATCGACGGTGGCAAAATAACTGCCACTATTCTATCTCATGGTCGCGGCAAAAAAGTTGAGATCATGAAGTTCCACCGTCGTAAACATCATCAGAAACGCACAGGTCATCGTCAGTCTTATACTGAGATTAAAGTAACCGCTATTAACGGTTAACCTGTCATTAATTTTTAGGATACTAAAATGGCACATAAGAAAGCCGCCGGCAGTACTCGTAACGGTCGCGAGTCGGAAAGCAAACGCTTAGGCGTTAAAATGTATGGTGGTCAGTCTGTATTAGCTGGCAACATTCTAGTTCGTCAACGTGGCACTAAATTCCACCCAGGCGACAACGTAGGCATTGGCCGCGATCACACTCTTTTTGCTAAGGCAGAAGGTAAAGTGATATTTGCGATCAAGGGCGAAAAAAATCGTAGAACAGTGAGCGTTATTCCTGCATAGGACTTAGCGTTTTAGTTCGATTTAAAAAAGCCTCGTCTATGACGGGGCTTTTTTATTGCACCACATAACGACCAGACAACAACTGGATAGAGACAGACCGGCGCGAAGTTGCTAAATTACAGCACTTCGGCACTCTCCAGTCACCTTGCGACACACGCCTTAAGGGGTTTATAAGTAATGCGTTTTGTAGATGAAACCAAAATCAGAGTGATTGCCGGCGATGGCGGCAATGGCGTGGTCAGCTTCAGGCGTGAAAAATTTATTCCCCGCGGCGGCCCCGACGGCGGTGATGGAGGTGATGGCGGCAGCGTAATTTTAGTCGGCAGCCATGATTTAAATACACTTTCAGATTTTAGAACCGTAAGAACCTACACCGCTCAGCAAGGTACCAAGGGCTCTGGTCGCAATATGGCGGGGAAAAAAGGTGAAACTCTTTATGTTCAGGTACCTAACGGGACACTCGTATATGATGAAAACACCGGCGAACTCATCGGCGACATTACCGAACATGAACAACAGCTGCTGGTCGCTCAGGGTGGTTTTCATGGCCTGGGTAACACGCGTTACAAAAGCTCCGTAAATCGCACGCCCCGCCAGTGCTCAGAAGGCAGCCCCGGCGAGCGCCGCGAACTGCGTCTTGAACTAAAAGTATTGGCCGATGTTGGCCTGCTTGGCTTACCAAACGCCGGCAAATCGACCCTTATTCGCGCCGTATCCCATGCCAGACCTAAGGTCGCCAACTACCCTTTTACAACTCTGCACCCCAACCTTGGTGTGGTTGATGTTGATGCGCAACGCAGCTTTGTTATTGCGGATATTCCTGGATTAATTGAGGGCGCTGCAGAAGGCGCCGGCCTGGGCATTCAGTTTTTAAAGCACCTAAGCCGTACCCGTGTATTGCTTCATGTTCTCGACATTGCGCCTTACGACCAGGTTGACCCGGTTGAAAGCGCTAAAACCATTATTCACGAGCTTGAAAAATTCAATCCTGCCATGCTCGACGAACCTCGCTGGCTGGTTTTAAACAAAACCGACCTTATGCCGGAAGACGAAGCCAATGCTATATGCGATGATATCGTTGCGCGTATGAACTGGACGGGGCCATGCTTTCGAGTATCCGCAGTAAACAAGTCTGGTACTCAAGCTTTAGTGTTTGCCATAATGAACTACCTGGAAGAACAGAAAGAACTTTCGAATGAAAACACGTCAACAGCTGGCTGATTCAAAACGCTGGGTCATTAAAATTGGCAGTTCATTAGTTACCGACGATGGCCGGGGGCTAGATACCGCGGCAATCAAAAGCTGGACTGAGCAAATTGCCAAATTGCGTACTCAGGGCAAAGAAATACTCCTGGTCTCTTCAGGTGCCGTTGCCGAGGGCATGGTGCGCCTAGGGTGGAACTCGCGCCCAAATGCCCTACACGAGCTTCAGGCAGCTGCTGCCGTTGGGCAAATGGGCCTCGTTCAGACATATGAGTCCTGCTTTAAACAGCACGGTATTTTAAGCGCA
>CAWUSX010000035.1:0-14853 GCA_963924875.1 uncultured Gammaproteobacteria bacterium | reverse complement strand
GCATGGGGGGCAAACGGGGTATGAATCAGGCTGTCGCTGCGGTAATTATCACGTAACTCGAGGCCTTTATCTATGTACTCATTGGCATTGCTTGCCCAGGCGCTTGGGAAGTCGATGCAAATAAGACCGATGCATGCGCGGATACCAATATCTCTGGCAATGCGTGCGGTGACATCCGGGAAGAAATACATATCATTAAAGCAGGTGGTACCAGAGCGCAGCATTTCCGCGATGGCTAGCTGCGAGCCATTACGTACAAATTCTTCGCCTACCCAGTGTGACTCGGCAGGCCAGATGTGCTGGTTAAGCCATTCATCTAATGCCAGATCATCCGCCATGCCACGAAACAATGACATGGGGCCATGTGTGTGCGCATTAATTAAACCCGGCATTAACAGGTGATTGGTATAGGTTTTTTCGACGTCAGCAGTGAATTCCTGCCGCGCCTGTTGGCTGGGTAATATATGTGTAATACGTCCGTCATCAATAATGATGCAATGATCATCGAGGACTGTATTTGAGTCATTTACTGGCAAAATCCAGCGAGCATGTAAGATAGTGTCAACGCTTTTCATGCGCGGCAAGATAACATAAAAATGGCCTTTTCAAGACTGTTTTTCGTGATAAATAATGGTATAAGTGGGTGAATATTACTTTAAGAATAAAAAACGGAGAAAACTATGCAGTTATTTAAGCAGCCAATTCAGTTGCGTCGTGTGCTATCGGTTGTGGCATTAAGTGCATTACTGGGGTTAGGTGCGGGCTGTAGTCAAAAAGTCACACGTGTAGACAGTAATGCAGTAACGGATTTAAGTGGCATGTGGAATGACACGGATTCACGTTTAGTTTCCCGGGAAATGATTGATGATGTTTTATCGCGTCCGTGGATTTCTCAGTATCAGACTCAATATCATAAAATACCCACGGTGATTATTGGCACGGTGCGAAATTTAAGCCATGAACATGTCAATACGCGTACCTTTATTAGTGATTTGGAAAAAGAATTAATTAATTCGGGTGAAGTTGATTTTGTTGCCTCGGCATCTGAACGAGATGAACTGAGAGCAGAGCGTCGTGAGCAGGATTTACATGCCAGCGAAAGTACGCGCAAGGCCATGGGTAATGAAACCGGTGCAGATTTTATGTTGCAAGGTTCTATTAATACAATTGTAGATGCCATTAAGGGTGAGCAGGCGCGTTTTTACCAGATTGATTTAACCTTAATTAATCTCGAAACCAATCGTAAAGTTTGGCTAGGGCAGAAGAAAATTAAAAAGACCATAGAAAAAAGTAGCTGGGGTTTGTAATCGTTGATTATTAATTAATACACATTCAACGTCTTATCTTCGCCACGGATGGCGCGACGCGAGTATTTAAATATTGATAATTTAATGTGCTTCAGGATGAGCAGCAAACAAAATTAATTGAGGAACTTCTTAATGAGTATTCAGTTACTCGTTCGCTTTAGCGCTTTATTCTTTGCGCTCTCTATATTATTACTTCAGGGTTGCGCAACATCGGCACAAAAAACTGCACAGATGCGTAATTTTATTGCAACAAGCCAATATGACCGTGCTTTACTGGAAGCAGAAAAGGCCTTAGCCACTAATCCTTCAGGTGTCATGGAAAACATGAATGTGGGTTTATTGCGGCGTTTGGAAAATGATTTTGTCGGCAGTAATAAGGCATTTGAAATAGCCAAACAAAAAATCGAAGCGCTTTATACGTCTTCTATAACAGAGTATACGGGAGCAACGCTAATTAATGATGAAACCATTAGCTTTCAGGGCGATCGCTTTGAGCAAATTCTTATACACCTATATATGGCGAGCAATTATCTACAGTTGGGTGAATTAGATTCGGCACGGGTAGAACTATTGCAATCACAAACCAAGATGAATGAATGGGGTGAACCAAAAGATGAAATGCCCTTTATGCGTTATTTCTCGGGTATCTTATTTGAGATGATGGGTGAAGAAGATTCTGCGGCTGTGTCATATAGAAAAGCGGTTGATGCGTATAAAAATACCTATGATAAACATGGCTTAAATGTGCCTATGCAATTGAAATATGACCTGTTGCGTGTGCTCGCCAATATGCGCTTATGGGATGAGGTTGAACGCTATAAGAAACAGCTTGGTTTAAATGACTACGCGGTAGAGTGGCACAAAAAACAATCAGCGCTAGTCGTTGTATTGGGTAATGGTATGATATCTCAACGTGGACAACGGGTGTTTCAAACCTATTCACCTCAACTGAAGTATAACATTCGGGTGGCTGTACCCGATTACATTTATCCACCGGCTCGCGTTTATAGTGCGCGGGTGCGGATTGCTGAACAAACCTATATGATGCAAACGGTATCGAATTTAGATGGCCTGGCGCGAGCCGCGCTAAATGAAAATATTAACGTTATTACAGCGCGCGCAATTGCACGTGCCGTTGTAAAGAAACGAACCGAGCGTGAGGTGGGTGAAAAATCAGGATCGCTTGGCCAGGTGGTGGCAATGGTGGCTAATTTAAGTTCTGAAATTGCCGACACACGCGGCTGGAATACCTTGCCTCAGGAATTTGAACTGGCGCGTATTAACTTACCTGCGGGTGATTATAGCGTGGCGATTGAGCTGCTTAATTCGGCTGGCTATATAATTGATGTAATGTATGAAGATGTAAAAATTGAATCAGCGGCGATAACCGTTATCAATAAACACTGGACTTCACCTGTTGTTAGAAGTGTTCCTGTCGTAAATGCCAGTAGTTAAAAATACGCTTTATGTTTCGCGCTGTACAAAGTGTTTTAGTAAATATTAATTGTCTGCGGCAATTAACGGATTGTTAGGTATGAATAGAAGAATTATATTTTATAGTAGTTTGATGTTGTGTTTCGTGCTTATTTCTTCCTGTGCCAATGCACGAGTTAAACCTGACTGGACTGAATCTGAACCGGTTCGTTATCCAAATAATTTATATATTTCTGCTACAGGGTCTGCCTCTGATCTTGAGCTGGCTAAAGACAGGGCGCTGGCAAATCTGAGTAAGATTTTTGAAGCGCATATTAATGAGGTATCTACGACCAAGTCTGATACCTATGTGTCGTTAAATAATATGCAGGAAATGGTTGCCAAAAATAACCATTTATCACAATTAGTGCGTGTTACTACAAATAAAATTATTCATGGCGCACAAATTGTTGAATCATGGAGAGACGAAGAGTTAGCTGTATTTTATGCATTGGCGGTGCTGGATAGAAAGCAGGCGCGAAATAACATAATGGATGAAATTAATCGTCTAGATGAAGAAACCATTACCAAACTGGAAAAGGTTAAATTATCTACCAATACTCTAAGAAAAATTTCCGCTTTGGATAAGGCTATTTCGCTGCAGGAAGACCGCTTATCTTTACATAAAATGCTAAAAATAATTAATCTGCATGGTCGTGGTTATTCAAGTGAGTGGCAGTTAGCTGATTTGCAAAATCAACTTGAAAGTGAATTGAGTTTATTAAAAATTAGCGCCGTCGTTGATGCAAGATCTACAACACCTGAGTTGGATAAAATACTCAAATCATCAATGGCAAATTCGGGTTTTCCGGCAGTTGATAATGGTGATTACACATTATTAATTAATCTCGCGGTTAATGACCTGGGTTATCAGCAAGGATGGTACTGGAGACGCGCTAAGTTAAACATAGAACTCGTAAAGAGTAGTGGGCAGATAATTGAACAGAAGGAATGGCTCTTCAAAGTCTCCGCGTTACAGCAAGCGGATGCAGAAAGTCGATTAATGACAAGGGTCTCGAATAAACTAAATGCCGATCTCAGGTCGTTAATTGTAGGTGCTGCATCTATTGCTTACTAAATTATTGTTCTAAGAGAATATTGTGTTTTTAATATTCTCTTAGATTAAAACTTCGTTGTCGGCTCGGGTTGATGCGCCGTACTGTGAAAAATTTGTAGGGTGGAACAAGCAACGCGGTTCCACCAAGCCTCATAATTTAAGGTGGATCCACTTCGCTTGATCCACCCTACCACTCTCGGGGACAGACCGCAGAAAGCACAAACCATCCCCGACAAAATCTTAAATTTTGCGCAATAAAAAAGCAGCGATATACGCTGCTTTTTTATTGGAGCTTATGATTCGGTTAACGTTTTGATATCGGTACATAGTCGCGTTCTTCAGCGCCAATATATATTTGTCTTGGTCGACCAATCCGCTGTAGAGGATCGGAAATCATTTCACTCCAATGTGCAACCCAGCCCACGGTTCTGGCTATTGCAAACATCACGGTAAACATATTGGCTGGAATATTTAATGCGCGATAGATCAGGCCCGAATAGAAGTCTACATTTGGATAGAGTTTACGTTCAATGAAGTATTCATCCTTAAGCGCGACTTCTTCAAGTTTAGTTGCAAGGTCTAATAGTGGGTTGCTTTCTCCAGACAATTGATCCAGTACCTTATGGCACATTTCTCTAATTAAAATTGCCCGTGGATCGAAGTTACGATATACGCGGTGTCCAAAACCCATTAGGCGGAATGGATCATTTTTATCTTTTGCTTTGGCAATATATTTATCAATATTGGACACATCACCAATTTCTTCAAGCATTTTTAACACGGCTTCATTGGCACCACCATGAGCAGGCCCCCAAAGCGATGAAATTCCGGAGGCAATGCAGGCGAAAGGATTGGCACCAGAACTTCCAGCCAGACGTACCGTTGATGTGCTGGCATTTTGTTCATGGTCTGCATGTAGTATGAATAATAAATTCATTGCTTCAACAGCTAAAGGATTTGGCTCATATACTTCACAGGGTGTTGAAAACATCATATGTAAGAAGTTGCCGCAGTAATCCAGATCATTTCTCGGGTACATGATTGGCTCACCGACATTGTGCTTAAAACAGGCGGCTGCAATGGTGGGTATTTTGGCGATCATGCGATGAGCTGAAATTTCACGGTGTCGTGCATTGTGTATATCCAGTGAGTCATGATAGAACGCTGACATGGAGCCGGTGACACCAATCATTATGGCCATAGGGTGTGCGTTGTAATGAAAGCCATCAAAGAAGGTACGCATGGTTTCACGGATCATTGTGTGATGCGTGATAATTTCTTCGAAATTATTTAATTCGTCTTTTTGCGGCAGGTCTCCATAAAGCAGTAAGTAGGCAACTTCAAGAAAATTGCTTTTAGCAGCCAATTGCTCGATGGGGTAGCCCCGATAACGCAGTATGCCTTTTTCGCCATCAATAAAGGTAATAGCGCTTTTACAGCTAGCCGTTGAGACAAAACCAGGATCGTATGCGAGCATGCCCTTTTGTTTGTAAAGGGCAGTGATATCAAGCGCCGTAGGGCCTTCAGTGCCTTTTACTAATTCAAGGTCAATGGTTTCGCCAGTTGAAGAGTTGTTTAAGCTGTATTGATCCGCCATATTTGGAATCCCGCACATCTATGTATTTTGTTATGATTTTTAGAAGCGAATAGCACTTCGTCGAGCTAAATATTATAGAACAGATAGATATATTTTGATATGTAGCTTGATTGAATGTCGTTGGATTAACGACAGCCGCTGCGTAAACGATTACTACCACCACAGATCGTATCCATGGGGTGACTGTACTCGGGTTCGTCTGGTGTCGTTGCAAGGACGATGGGGGTGGCTGGCTTATTGCCTGATGTATTTTTTATGGGCACGCTCGTAGGTTTTGCCGTATGAGTTATTTTTGGCTTATTTTTTACCTTTAGTGGTGCTTTATTAAGCAATTTGACCTTCTGTTTACTTTTGGTTTTTGTTGTCTCTGAAGGCTTTTTTATGTTTTTTAGATTTTCAGATGGAGTACTTTTTTTAGCTGCTACTTTGTGAGTAACTGGGGGAGTAACTGGTGCAGGGGTTTGAATATTTTTAGTTGTTTCAGTAAGGCTATAGCTTTGCTGTAATGCAGCAAGTTCGCGCTCTATACGGATAATAAGAGGTTGCGTATCGGGGATGTTTTTTCTTCCCGCTTTACGTAAAAATTCTAAAGATATTGTAAGGCTTTTATTGACACCTGTACCTTCTGCATACATTTGCCCAAGCAAAAAAAGCGCGTCTTTATCGCCTGATTTTGCGCTTCTTTTTAACTCGCTCAGCCAGTGATTATGCTGTTGTTTGATGCCCGTGCTTTTTATTTGTAAATAGACAATCCGATTACTGGCAGGTTGATAGCCTTGTATTGATGCCTTTTTGTACCAATGTAGGGCTGTAGATAAACTTTGTTTTATACCTGAGCCGGTTTCATGCATAAAGCCTAGTTTGTACTGAGATTCTGCAACGCCTCTTTCGGCCATTTTTGTTTGAAATCTTAATACCGAAGCGGTTGTGTCGTATGCACTGGCAAATGTATGGCCGCAACTAAAAAAGCAAACAATAAATACTGCGTGTAGGGTGTGTTTAATTGTCGTTTTTATCATTTAATTTTACAGCTGTTTTGTTTTTGTATTGATGATTTAAACAGTGACTCAATGGGCTGCATAGGTCATCAGATAGAGTTGATGCAAACTATACATTAAGCGCCAGTCGCTTTAATCACCCATTTAGATTACCAGTGCGATAAATAAGGTTTATTAAGCTTTTAGGAATAAGGTATTTTTTAGCGCAAATTGGGGTAAAATAGGTGGTTCAAAATAAATTTTACAGGTAGCTTATACATCGCTGCAGTTCTATTTTGAATGAGTGTGACTGTATTGTAGCGCCAGCACAAACAGATTATATGTGACTGAATTAACCAATATATGATGTGATTTCTGAAGTTCAGAAAACCACATCAGCTTGAACTACAATGAGAGTGTGACATGAGTGATCATAACTCTGAATGGGATCATGAAGACGGTTTGGCAGTAGAAGAAGCCAAACCAAAATTGAAACCACCCAGAAAATACAAGGTCATATTGTTGAATGATGACTATACCCCGATGGAGTTTGTGGTGCAGATTCTAGCCAGCTTTTTTGGTTTGGATCAGGAAAAGGCAACACAAGTTATGTTGATGGTACATACCAAAGGCAAAGGCGTTTGTGGCGAGTTTAGCTACCAGATTGCTGAAACCAAGGTAGAACTGGTCAACGATTATTCCAGACAGCATCAACACCCGTTGTTGTGCACGATGGAAGAGGCCTGAGGCAGTACAGGTCATTAGATTTATATGAACTAAAGTGGCTGAGCCACACTTGATGGCTCGCCACAAAACTTAATGAGGCGATGTTATGCTCAGTAAAGAGCTAGAGGCTTCACTAAACGTTGCGTTTAATGAAGCCCGCAATAAGCGACACGAATATATTACAGTAGAGCATTTGCTGTTGGCATTACTGGATAACTCCAGTGCTAACTCTGTGCTAAAAGCCTGTGGCGCCGATCTGTTACGCCTCAAAACAGATCTTTCCCAATACCTTGATGAGAACACCCCGCTTTTTCATGAAGATAATGTCGGCGAAGTACAGCCCACATTAGGTTTTCAGCGTGTTCTGCAGCGTGCGGTTTTCCATGTTCAGTCGTCGGGTAAAAAAGAAGTTACTGGCGCAAATGTGCTGGTGGCTATCTACGGCGAGCAGGAATCTCAGGCTATATACCTGTTACATCAGCAAGACGTAAATCGTCTGGATATTGTGAATTTTGTTTCACACGGTATATCTAAAATATCTGATGAAAACGATGAGCCTATGGAAGCGGATGTCAGCAGTGATGAATCCAGTGAGTCTGTATCTCCGCTGGAAAAATATGCAGCTAATCTGAATATGAAGGCCATGCAGAATAAAATTGACCCATTAATCGGCCGGGAAGATGAGGTTGAGCGTGCGGTGCAAATTCTATGTCGTCGTCGCAAAAACAACCCATTGCTGGTTGGCGAGGCGGGCGTAGGTAAAACGGCAATTGCTGAAGGCCTTGCAAAGAAGATTGTAGATGGAGAGGTACCATCAATATTAGATGGCTCGACTATTTATTCTTTAGATTTAGGCGCTTTAGTTGCCGGCACCAAATACCGTGGTGATTTTGAAAAACGCCTGAAAGGTGTGCTTAAACAGCTAGCGGATGACCCAGGTGCGATCTTATTTATTGATGAAATTCATACCATCATTGGTGCGGGTTCGGCATCTGGCGGTGTGATGGATGCATCTAACCTGATTAAGCCTATGCTGGCTTCGGGTGAACTGAAGTGTATGGGTTCAACTACCTATCAGGAATTCCGTGGCATTTTTGAGAAAGATCGTGCATTAACACGTCGTTTCCAGAAAATAGACATTGAAGAGCCTTCAGTCGCCGATACAATTGAAATATTGCGTGGTTTGAAGGCCAATTATGAAAGCCACCATAACGTTAAATACAGCCTGAATGCGCTTAAAGCCGCAGCTGAGCTATCTAGTCGTTATATGATGGATCGCTTCCTGCCGGATAAAGCCATTGATGTGATTGATGAAGCCGGCGCGCATCGTAATATGAATAATCCTGATGGTAAGGTTAAAAGTATCAATGTGAATGATATTGAAAATATCGTCGCAAAGATCGCACGTATCCCGGCTAAAACGGTTTCTTCTTCTGATACAACGGTGCTTAAAAGCTTGCAGCGCAACCTTAAACTGGTTGTATTTGGACAGGATGAAGCGATTGATACCATGTCGAATGCCATCAAGATGTCACGCTCAGGGCTGGGTAATCCAGATAAACCCGTGGGTTCATTCCTGTTCGCGGGGCCTACCGGTGTTGGTAAAACCGAAGTCACTAAACAGTTGGCCAAGGTCATGGGCATCGAGTTGATTCGACTGGATATGTCTGAGTATATGGAGCGCCATACGGTATCAAGATTAATCGGTGCACCTCCAGGGTATGTCGGTTTTGATCAGGGCGGCCTGTTAACCGACTCTATCAATAAACATCCACATGCGGTTTTGCTGTTAGATGAGGTCGAAAAGGCGCATCCAGATGTATTCAATCTGTTATTACAGGTAATGGATCACGGTACCTTGACGGATACCAATGGCCGTAAGACGGATTTCCGTAATGTTATTTTGATAATGACGACGAATGCCGGTGCACAAATTATGAGTCGTCGATCTATGGGCTTTACTGAACAAAGCCATGAAACAGATGGCATGGAAGAAATTAAACGTCTGTTTGCGCCTGAGTTCCGTAATCGCCTGGATGGCATTATTCAGTTCAAAGCACTGGATGAACGCACTATTTCTAATGTTGTAGATAAGTTTATTATTGAGCTTGAGCATCAGCTTGAAGAAAAACGCGTCACCCTGCAAGTGGATGAAGCGGCGCGTAAGTGGCTGGCGGTAAAAGGCTATGACCCTAAAATGGGTGCTCGACCCATGGCGCGTGTTATTCAGGAGCATATGAAACGTGTATTAGCCGATGAGCTGTTGTTTGGGCGTTTGGCAAAAGGCGGGCAGGTAACCGTTAGCCTGAATAAAGACGAGGATGATTTGCAGATCGAGGTACTGGAAAAAGAGGCTGTTGCGGGATAATAGCCTCAATACCTGTCTGTAAAAAATAAAAAGGCTGTGTATTACTACACAGCCTTTTTTATATGCATATTCTTAAAGTATTCTGTTTTTTACTTTTCGCGGTAAACGATGCGGCCTTTACCAAGGTCGTAAGGTGTCATTTCCACCGTTACTTTATCGCCAGTCATGATGCGGATATAATGTTTGCGCATGCGACCTGAGATATGTGCAGTCACCACGTGACCGTTTTCCAGCTCAACGCGGAACATAGTATTGGGTAAGGTTTCCATAACCGTACCGTCCATTTGTAGTGCTTCTTCTTTAGCCATTAAGCTTCTCAACATTAAATATTGCGGCCAATTATCAATATATTGAGCAATTACGCAAGGGGTAATGATGAATTAGTTGCTTTTAAAGTACTCAGCGGCCTTATCTGAAAGTTGCGGCAGGAGCAATAGTGGGTCTACGGTGGTTTGATTGAGCATGACCGCAAGGTGCAGGTGGGGGCCTGTTACACGGCCAGTTTCACCCACGCTACCGATGATTTGTCCCTGGCGTATATCATCACCCGTGTTTACCTTAATTTCATTCATATGGGCATATAGGCTAATAAGGCCTTTACCGTGATCAATATAGATCATATTTCCACTAAAGAAAAAATTACCCGATTCAATGACTTTGCCCGCAGCAACTGCCTTAATGGGGGTGCCTTGCGGTGCGGCTATGTCGAGTCCTGAATGAGGCCTTCTGGCCTGTTCATTAAAAAATCGCCTTAATCCAAAAATACTTGAAATTCTTCCATCGACCGGTGTTATGAAGTCGCTTTGTACGGGAGTATCTTGCCAGTGTTTTTTGGCTATGCCTTTACGTTTTTTTTCACTTAAAATACGTGTCATGTCCTTTTCGTAAGGGTTCACCTTGCGCTTATTTTTGATGGTTAGGTGTTGGGCCTTGTATGTTTTGGGCTTTACCGCAAAGCTAATTTTTTTATTTTCACCCTGCCTGTTTTTAATATTTATGAAATGCTTGCCGGGTTTTGTGTTGAGAGATAAGCCAACTAACAGATGTTGTTGTTTGTCATCCTGTATGAAGGCCAGTTTTTTTCCATTATAACGAGCACTTTCGGCCATTTGATTTTCATTCAGCGTGAGTAATGCAATGCCTCCGGGAACGGGATTATGCTGTGGTGTCGCACCTAATGAGAATGATGTCATTAATGCAGCAAAGACGTAAAGTAGTGAGAGAATATTTTTAAAATGAGTAGGCATAGAGACAACTAATAATTGTTCGGTGAAAAGTTCGACTAATCATATGCCAGATTGCTTGTAGAATCGAGCAACAGCGAATAACTTTGGCGAAATTTTAGTGTAAGTGAATAAGATGCAACTATCTAAACGTATTAAACAGATAAGCCCGTTTCATGTAATGGATATTTTGGCACGTGCCAGGCTATTGGAGTCGCAAGGCTATGATGTTATTCACCTCGAAGTGGGTGAGGCAGATTTTCCTACACCTCAGGTGGTTAAAGATGCGGCTAAAAAGGCCATAGATGAAAACAGGACATATTACACAGCGGCTACGGGCTTACCCCAACTAAGGGAAAAAATTGCCAGCTATTATGCGCGGCGTTTATGTGTAGCGGTTAATGCAAAAAATATAGTCGTAACAACCGGTGCCTCAGGTGCCTTACAACTTGTCCTGTCTGCGGTTATTGATGCCGGGCAAAAAGTATTAATGGCAGATCCGGGCTACCCCTGTAATCGTAGCTTCGTGCGTATGCTGGAAGGCTGTGCTCAAGCAGTGCCTGTATCAGCGGATACACAATATCAGTTAACCCATGAACTTATACGCAAACATTGGGACAATCAAACCGTTGCGGTTATGCTGGCTTCACCATCAAACCCAACGGGTACAGTAATTGATCGGCAAGAAATGCAGCGCATCATTGCTGTTGTTGAAGAGTTAAATGGCGTACTTATTGTCGATGAAATCTATCAGGGTCTGGTGTATGACCAGCAAGACTTTACTGCGGCGGAATATAGCTCGAAGATTTTTATTATTAATAGCTTTTCAAAATATTTTTCAATGACGGGTTGGCGACTTGGCTGGTTAATCGCACCAGATGAATACTTGCAGGTGATTGACCGCCTGGCGCAGAATTTGTTTTTGGCCGCGCCAACGGTTTCTCAGTATGCCGCATTAGCTGCGCTAGATTCAGAGGCCTTGCAGGTGTATGAGTTACAAAAAAATGAGTTAAAGGCGCGGCGTGATTTTTTAATCGCCGGTCTGACGAAGCTAGAATTTGTGATTAATGTTAAACCCGCTGGTGCGTTTTACATTTATGCAGATGTATCTAAGTTTACCCAGGACAGTTTTGCCTTTTGCAGTGATTTATTAGAACGTGCCCACGTGGCTATTACACCGGGCATTGATTTTGGTGAATATCAGGCCGCGCAATACGTACGCTTTGCTTACACACAACCCATTGATAAACTGCAGCAGGCTTTAGATCGCCTGGGTAAATTTCTTTTGGCTTAGTGCCTAAGTAGTGCTTAAAAATAGTAGATAAAACTGATATTCTTATAAAGTTACACACGATTAAATAAAGAGAGCAATGTGAGGTCATTTTTTAAAGAGCTTAAGGAAGATATAAATAGCGTATTTGAACGTGATCCTGCGGCGCGTAATTTTTTTGAGGTAGTCACTACCTACCCAGGCGTTCATGCGCTGATCTTTCATCGATTTGCACATGCTTTATACAAACGAGATTTCAAATGGCTGGCGCGCGTACTGGCAAACATTGTGCGCTGGTATACGGGAATTGAGATACACCCTGGTGCGGTCATCGGCCGACGTTTTTTTATTGATCACGGCACGGGGATCGTTATCGGTGAAACCGCGGAAATTGGTGATGATGTCACCATGTATCATGGCGTTACCTTAGGTGGAACGAGCTGGCAAAAAGGCAAGCGCCACCCAACATTGGGTAATAATGTAGTCGTTGGGGCAGGTGCTAAAGTGTTAGGGCCTATAACGATTGCAGCAGGTGCTCGTGTTGGCTCCAATGCCGTGGTAACCAAGGATGTGCCAGAAGGTGCCACGGTAATAGGTGTGCCGGGTCGCGTGATTGAGCGTGAAAAATCAGAAAAGGCCGATCAACGCGCGCAAACGGCTAAAAAAATCGGCTTCGATGCCTACGGTGTTGCACAGGACGCGCCTGATCCCGTGGCGACGGCGATTAATTGCATGCTTGATCACATTCATGTGATGGATGAAAAGATGGAGCGTATGTGCAAATCTCTCAAAGCCCTGGATGCTGAGCTTGATGATGTTCAAATTCCCAAGCTGGGCGATGTAGGGATTCATACCGAATCTAATGCAGCTGAAGAGCGTAAAAATAGCCCTGATGCCAATCAGCAAGCTACGGACGATCTCTCTGAAAAGTCTTAATATTTAACTACTTAGCTTGCCTTATAATACTTGACTAAATTACTCGGAATTGAGTATACTTGCGTCTGAATTTATGAGAATAAGCTATGAAACTTACGACTAAAGGCCGCTATGCGGTAACCGCTGTATTAGACCTGGCCTTCCACGATGGTAATGGCCCCGTGTCTCTGGCGGAAATTTCGGAGCGTCAGGGTATTTCATTATCTTACCTGGAACAGCTTTTCTCTCGACTTAGAAAAAATAACGTCGTAGCCAGTACGCGCGGTCCAGGCGGTGGTTATTCACTGGCTCGTCCAGAAAACGAAATTTCAATGGCAGAAATTATCCATGCGGTCGATGAAAGCTATGACGTAACCAGTTGTGGCGGCGAAGGCACGTGTAGTGGTGATGAATACCAGTGTTTAACTCACGATTTGTGGAATGAGTTAAGCGAAGAAATTCACGGCTTCTTAAATGGCATTATGTTGTCAGAAATGAAATCCCGGCACACAGTGCTCGAAGTGATTAAGCGTCAAGATGGTCGACAGGAAAAGCCAATTAATCGCGTTGTGTTAGAAGATTAGTTTAAAACATGCCGATCTACCTTGATCACAATGCGACAACACCCATAAGTTCGACAGTGTTAGAGGCCATGATGCCATATATGTCTGGCATTTATGGCAATCCATCGAGTGTGCATCGTTTTGGTCGGTTAACACGTGATGCATTGGAGCAGGCAAGGGTTCAGGTGGCGAACTTTGTGGATGCAGACCCCAATCAGGTTGTGTTTACATCCGGTGGTACCGAAGCGAATAATCTGGCTGTAAAAGGGGCTTTATTGAATCAGCCGTTAGCTCGTTTAGCGGTTAGCCCTATTGAACATGCTTGTCTGCTAGAGCCTGCGAAGGCGATGAAGCAACTTGGTTGGGAGCTGGATTTATTAGATGTTGATGGGCAGGGTCGAGTATCGATTGAGCATTTAAAATCAACAATCACGCAGCAGACTAAGTTTGTCTCGGTAATGGCTGCAAATAATGAGACCGGCGTCTTAGAAGATTTAAAAGGCCTGATTGAAGCAGCAAAAACGGCTAATTCTGATGTGTTTTTTCACACTGATGCCTGCCAGATGGCGGGTAAGTTACCCATCAGTTTTAGGCAATTGAATTTAGATTTGATGACCTTGTCATCGCATAAATTATACGGCCCTCAGGGAGCAGGGGCTTTAATAGCAAGTCGGAGTATTGATTTGCAACCGCAGATTTTGGGCGGTGGACAGGAAAAAGGCTTGCGTAGCGGTACAGAAAATTTAGCCGCAATTGTTGGTTTTGGAAAGGCTGCGGAGCTAGCAGCTGAAACGCAACAGGCTCGAAAAGATCATGCGCTGGCATTACAGCAGCAACTCGTTGGGTGTTTAGTAGAGCGTTCTGGGGTTACGGTGTTTTCCGCTCAGGCCGAGCGATTACCAAACACCGTACAATTTTCTGTTCAAGGGATTGATGGTGAAACCTTGCTGATGCAGCTAGATAAAAAAGGTTTCGCGGTCTCCAGTGGTTCGGCTTGTGATAGTGGGCGTACAGACCCCAGTCACGTGCTGATGGCAATGGGGATAGATAAAAATATAGCCAAAGGCGCGATACGAGTGAGCTTTGGTGAGCAAAATACGAGTGAACAGGTGTCTGGATTTATTCAGGCACTTGATCAAATTAGACAGCAATTTATTTAAAGGTTTGTGCAGTGAGTGACTTAAAACTACCCATCTATTTTGACTATTCAGCCACCACGCCCGTTGATGAGCGTGTTGCAGAGATAATGACCCATTATCTGACAGTGGATGGTCATTTTGGTAACCCGGCATCACGCAGCCATGCCTTTGGCTGGAGTGCAGACGAAGCAATCGATACCGCCCGTGGTCAGGTTGCGGCACTGCTGAACTGTGATCC
>CAWUSX010000034.1:0-23583 GCA_963924875.1 uncultured Gammaproteobacteria bacterium | reverse complement strand
GTTTGCCCCGAGAAGCCACCAATGCCCTGCGCAGAGACAACTCGGTGGCAGGGTATGATTAAAGGTATTGGGTTATGGCGACAGGCATTGCCTACTGCACGGGGCGAACTCTTTAGCTCCGCAGCAATTTCTCCGTATGTTCTGACCTGCCCTGCAGGGATTCTTTGCAGTACTGACCATACCTTGCGCTGAAACTCCGTGCCTTTAGGATCGAGGGGTAAATCGAACTGGAAATCCGATGATGACTGATATTGCTTTAACTGCATCAATGCCTGCTTAAGCAGCGGATTACTGCTGGTCTTCGGTGAACCAATGCGTTGCACAAAGTCAATTTCGCACAGGCTGCCATCTGATTGTGTGAGCTTCAAATTACAAAAGTGAGTTTTGTAATACACGCTGTCCATTAGTGCACCTGTTGTTTAAGGCGAATAGACTGTAAGCGCTGCCGAATAACCGTCTTTCGCGCCGCATTACCGGTAATGCTTAACAGATGCAAAAAACGCTGCCGCGCATCATCGTATAACTTTGCTTGCATAAGGCTTTCCGCTGCCCTAAATGTTGCCGTGTGATACCAGGGATCATACTCTTTTTTTGGTGAGATTGAGGACTTCAAAAACAGATATGCCGCCTGTTCATATTGCTGCAGACCATAATAAGACTCTGCCTTCCAGAACGTAAGCTCACGTAATACATCCACATCATCTATTTGAGTCTCTAATTTTGTAAAAAGCTCCAATGACATTTGGTGCTGCTCTACCGCCTGCAAATCAAAAACCACCTGAATAAACTTATCTACTTGAGTGCCCTGTAGTTTTTCAGATGTTAATATTTCACGCAGAACAGCAGCTCCTTGCGAAAAATTTCCATTTAAAATAAACACCCTTGCGCGACGCAAGTTCCAATCAAACTGATCCTCATCGGCTGGTGGCTGTGCCAATTCGCTCATCAATACAGCTGCCAACTTCACACTACCCAGCGATAAATTGTAGTCTATTAAACGATAGCGAACTTCTGCCGGTATCATCGTCACACCCACAAAATGCTCTGATTCTGTGAACAGTCGATTCACCAATTGCAAAGATTGATCACTCGCCTCTATCAAACTCACCAATTGTTGCATTGCAAGGTTACGTTGCTTAGTCTCTTTTGCCTGCAGTGAGAGCGCAGCAAGCAGGCCTTTGGCACTTAGTGTTTCATTTTCAAAAAGATTACTCGCCAGTGCATACCAGGCATCATCTTCACCTCTTAACAGGCCTTTATTATTTGCCAGTTGATTTCCTAATTGCAAATAATACATCCATAAAGTATCCGCATTTACAGTCACACCACCAATACTCAACACTGAGTCGGATAAATTAATTTTCCTACTCGATAGCAAAGATTCTAATCGCTGAATAATAATATCTGTGTTGTTTCCCTGAACCGCAGCAACCAATGATACATACTCATACAATTCCTGAAGTTGTTTATCTTCATTATCTATCAGCAATGATTCTGTTTTATTTAAAACCTCTACTACCGATACACTTTCGGCTTTAAGCTCTGCCAATAACCTTAAAGCCCGCGCTTCATCAGTAGTAGCCTTCTTTAAAAGTAATATCGCATCTTCATATTGCTCAAACTGTATATATAACTCGGCTTGCATTTGCAACCAGCTCACACCGTCTTCATTTTGCAATTCACCATAATCTTGTTGATAAAGACGCATAGCGACACGCGCATCATTTAATTCGCCTTGATTTAAATACACCTGAATAATCAATCTACGCCAACTCGCAATAGTCGCTGTATTTGTTAATTCAGTTGTATTCCATAATAATGAACGCAATTTTTTTAAAGCTAATGGATATTTTTTTAATTGAATAAGTGCACGTATTTGTTCGCTAAAAAACCAGTTTCTATCCGCCGTTGCTACTTTAGGAATAAGCAACTTTTCTGACTGTTGATTAACACGTTCATCAAGCAGTTCCCATTGCAATGTATAAGACAACAAAGAAATATGTTTTTGTTCCCAATACAGCCATTCTGAAGGATCTTTCTTATCAAATTCAACTTGTTCTCGTCGCACATAATTCAGTGCTAAACCGGGGGCTCTCAGTTTAATCAGCTCATCGATATTTTTAAAATGAGCATTTCGAATTTCTTCACGTTGTTGAATAATTTGATCTTGTTCTGAAACGAGGTCAGCCATCACCAGAGAACTGCTGACACATAAATGTAAAAACAAAACAAAGCTGAGTTTTTTCATATGCAAAAACTAATCCCGTAGCAGCCCTAAATATGAAGTAAATAAATTTTCACGAGACAAAAAAAGGGGTGCAATGCACCCCTTTTTTATTATTACCTGTAACAAGTAAAAGCCTGTTATAACTTTTCTTTGATACGAGCAGCCTTACCAGTAAGACCACGTAGGTAGTACAGCTTAGCGCGACGAACCTTACCGCGACGCTTAACTTCAATTTCACCAATCTGTGGGCTGTATGTCTGGAACACACGTTCAACGCCTTCACCGTTTGAAATTTTACGTACTGTGAATGCTGAGTTTAAACCACGATTACGTATTGCAATAACAACACCTTCAAAGGCCTGCAAACGTTCACGGTCACCCTCTTTAACGCGAACCTGCACAACAACTGTATCTCCAGACGAAAACGTCGGGATCTCTCTAGTCATCTGTTCCGCTTCAAGCTGTGCGATGATGTTACTCATTGTCTTACTCCAATATTTAAATACATTCAGCTGCTGTGTTCTTTTTTAAAGGTATTCAGCAACTGCTTTTGTTCATCAGTTAGGTTTAAGGCTTCTATTAAATCTGGTCGCCTTAACCAGGTACGCCCCAGACTCTGCTTCAATCGCCACTCATCAATGTTCCGATGATTACCGCTTAACAACACGTCGGGTACGCTTCGGCCATCAATTTCTTCCGGCCTTGTGTAATGCGGGCAATCTAAAAAACCCTGCATAAACGAATCTTGTTGCGCTGATTTTTCATCCCCCAGCACTCCGGGAAGCATCCTGGCCACGGCATCTATAAGTACTAATGCCGGTAATTCACCACCACTCAGTACATAGTCACCAATCGACCATTCCTCATCTACATAAGATTCGATGATTCGTTCATCTATACCTTCGTAGCGACCGGCGATTAATATTAAACCGGGCTGTTCGGCCATTGTCTGCACATCTTGCTGAGTAACAGGCTTACCCTGCGGACTCATATAGATGACTTTGCTCTGTATATTACTGGCCGCAGCAGATTTTTTTGCATCTTCGATAGCGGCCTTTAACGGCTCTACCTTCATTAACATGCCGGGACCACCACCGTAGGGGCGATCATCAACAGTACGATGCTTATCTTGCGTATAGTCTCTTGGGTTCCAGCTGTTTAGCTGAATTTGGCCGTTTTTAATCGCCCTGCCCAAAACACCTACATTCGCAACACTCTCAACCATTTCGGGAAACAGTGTTACGACATCAAATTTCATTAGTATTTCCTGCGGCGAAGTCATTTACGTTAGTTTAATTCTACTGCGTAAAATCATGCGCATTCGCACATGATCCCAGGTTTTATGCTTCTAAAACTCGGGATCCCAGTCAACCGTAATCCTTTGTGCTGACAAATCCACTTCAACAACAGCATGTCCAATGGTAAAAGGGATTAAGCGCTCTCTTTCACCTTCGTTTGCATCCCGCACAACCAGTACATCATTCGCACCGGTTTCTAATAGATGATGAACCTTTCCAAGCTCGACACCATCAGTGGTTTGCACATTCAAGCCTTCCAGTTGACGCCAGTAATACTCGCCTTCTTTCAGCTCGTCTAGCTGCTGTGTTTGAATAGCTATTTCATCACCGACATAAAGCTCTGCTTCATTTCGGTTATCAACACCGGTTAGCTTAATGACAACTGTTTTACCCTGACGTTTACCGCCTGCAGGTTTAACTTCTTGCCATTGCCCCTGATGTTTTACCATCAAGCTTGGGTAGTCGGCGATTTTTTCTCTAGGGTCTGTATAGGAATGAACCTTAACCCAGCCTTTCACGCCAAAAACACCAGATACTTTACCTAGTGCTATTAGCCCTTCGATTGAAGCCTGTTCAGCCATTAAATCTGCCCGTGAAATCAACCGAAGTTAAAAAACGATTAAGCAGCAGTTGCTTTACGCGCCTGCTTGATCAACGATTTAACGCGATCAGATGTCGCTGCGCCTTGAGACACCCAGTGCTCAATACGATCAATGCTGATTTCAAGGTTCTTTTCAGCACCGCGAGCCATTGGGTTAAAATAACCCAAACGCTCGATGTAGCGACCGTCACGTGGCATACGTGAATCAGTTACAACTACATGATAAAAAGGCTTTTTCTTAGCGCCGCCACGTGATAAACGAATGGTTACCATTAGTATCTATCTCAATAAATGTTAGTTAATACCCGACCACAAACCTTTCCGGCCTTCGGGAAAAGCGGAATTTTAACGGGTTGTGGTGTGTGTAGCAAGTCTAAATTAGGGTTTTTTTATTAGACTAGCGACTTCGGTTTAGTTTCAGTGGTCGCAAAAACAGGAGACAGAGCGCTTCGCGGTCCGTCCCCGATGGAGAAAAGCCTGAGACCCAGGCTTCACAACGCTTCATACCTTGTGGACAAACCTTGCCTTTAAGCTCTGCCGCCTAATTTTGCAGCCATCAGGAGTGTTACAGAGTCTAGAGTTTCAACTGGGCCTACATCCCCATACCCGGCGGCAACTTACCCTGCATCATCTGCATCATCTTCTTCATTCCGCCGCCCTTCATTTTCTTCATCATCTTTTTCATTTGCATTTGCTGCTTCATGATTTTATTTACTTCCTGCACCTGCACACCGGCACCCAGGGCAATACGCTTTTTGCGTGAACCCTTAATAATGTCGGGAAATGATCTTTCTTTCGGCGTCATCGACTGAATAATAGCGATTAGTCGCTTAATATCTTTGTCATTTACTTTGTCTTTAATATTACCTAGCTGACCCATGCCAGGCATTTTATCGAGCAAGCCACCCAGCCCACCCATATTCATCATCTGTTCCATCTGCGCCTTCAAGTCATTAAAGTCAAAGGAACCACCCTTTGAAAACTTGCCTGCCAGCTTTTCAGCTTCTTTAACATCGACACTGCGCTGCACCTCTTCTACCAGGCTCAGCACATCGCCCATACCAAGAATACGTGATGCTAAACGGTCAGGATGGAATGGCTCCAGGGCATCTACTTTTTCACCGGCACCTAAAAATTTAATTGGTTTGCCGGTAATTTGGCGGATAGATAGTGCCGCACCACCTCGAGCATCACCGTCTGTTTTGGTCAGCACAACACCGGTCAACTCTAATGCGTCATTAAATGCCCTGGCCGTTATGGCCGCATCCTGGCCGGTCATGCTATCAACAACAAACAAGGTCTCAACCGGATTAACCGCCTGATGAATTTGCTGTATTTCACTCATCATATCTTCATCAATATGCAAGCGACCTGCGGTATCCACTAATAAGACATCTTGAAACTGCTTCTTCGCCGCATCCAGTGCAGCTTTTGCAATATCCACTGGATTTTGCTCTTTTTCACTGGGGAAAAATTCAGCACCGACTTGAGTAGCCAATGTCTGCAGCTGCTTAATAGCGGCCGGGCGGTACACATCACAGCTCACTACCATGACTTTTTTATTGTGCCGATCTTGCAGCAGCTTGGCCAATTTGGCGACTGTTGTGGTTTTACCTGCACCCTGCAAACCGGCCATTAAAACAACCGCTGGCGGCTGAGCGGCAAGGTTTAGCTCTTCATTGGCCTCACCCATGGTGGCGACCAGTTCATCGTTGACAATTTTAATCAGCGCCTGCCCTGGAGACAGACTGCTCATTACTTCCTGGCCAATTGCACGCTGCTTTACACGATCTACAAAGTCACGCACTACGGGCAGCGCAACGTCCGCCTCCAATAAAGCCATACGCACGTCACGCATGGTTTCTTTAATATTGTCTTCGGTAATTCGTCCCTGGCCACGCAGGTTTTTAATCGTTTTGGAAAGGCGATCGCTTAGACTGTCAAACATAGCTGCTTATTAAGTGAAATTTAAGAAGATGGTGATTATATCTGAAAAACATCACCGCTGTTTAGATGACATAAATTATGTCTCTTTTCTACTGCATCATGGCACTGCTGAATGATTTCAGATTCCGCCCCCGGCTTAAGGTGCGAAATACCAATGCTTGTTGAGTGATTAAGTTTTTTTAAATCAGCCGCCAGTAAGCTCGGGCAATAATGGCTGGCTAATTTTGCCAGCTCTTGTTCGTTATCACCAAAGGCCGCCTCAATAATCATAAAATCAACACTCGGCAATTGATTTAGTCGATCCCACAAGCTGTCATTCGTCGTCGTATCCCCGCTATAAACCAATACTTTATGTGCCGATTCAACAATATAGGCCGATGCGGGAACCGCATGATTGACATCAACCATTTCAATGCGCCGTTCGCCCAGTTCCACCTGATCGCCCGGCATCATCTCCACAAATACCAGCACCGGTGATTGCTTATTGGGTAATTCGGTAAAATCAGGCCATATCAACCAATTAAATACATGCTGCTTTAATGTGGCTATTGTTTCGGCACGGGCATGCACAAATAATGGACGGTTTTGCAACTCTGCAAACAAAGTGTCCACCAATAAAGGCACGCTCAACACATGATCTATGTGACTATGGGTAATAAATATATGCCTGAGCTTGCGCATCTCATGCAGCGTAAGATCACCCACACCTGTACCCGCATCAAGCAAAATATCATCATCAATTAAATAGGATGAGGTAGATAACCCTTTGCCTATACCACCACTACATCCCAATACACGCAAATTCATACAGGATCCTCAATAGACCGCTAATTTATTAAAACTACAAATACAATCAACGCATTACCGTTGAGCTTACGATCTAAAAAATGCTAATTTATAATGCTACCACGGCTCAGCCAAAACACAGTAACTAGATGAATTTAAACCCTTTATGGGAATACAAAAAACCCTTGATCAAAGACTATCGTACAAGCCATTAAACAATTAAACTCAAGCCATGATGACAGACCCGTGCTCGCTACCCTATAATGATCACTTCTGATTATTAGAACAAACGACTAATTCATAGATGATTACAATCACTGGGCTTATCGCCTTCGCTCTCTATCTGGTTTCTACCCTGGGTTTATTATTACGCTTTAGGGGTGATAGCTTTTTTAGCCGCAAACCTATCGCAACTATTCTACTGCCAGGTTTCGTTGCCGTACTGTTGCATGCATTGGTTTTATATAAACAGCTAATCGGAATCAGTGGATTTCAAATCGGCTTTTTTGATGCGGCCTCATCCGTCACGATTGTCATCAGCTTATTGGTACTAATCATATCTATCAAGCGACACACCGAAATACTCGCACTCATTATTTTACCTATTTCAGCGCTCGCATTGCTCGCGCAAAACATTACACCGTCCAGTTACATGCTGCCTTACGACGCCCCACAAGGCTTAAAGATACATGTGTTGGTATCGCTTATCGCGTACAGCCTGCTTGGCCTGGCCGCCTGCATGTCTGTTGTTTTATCATTACAGAACACCATGCTACATAACCATCAACCCGGTGGCTGGCTAAAAACACTACCTCCATTACAGGTGATGGAAAAGCTTTTGTTTGATTCCATAATAGCCGGATTTATAGGCCTGACACTTGCTCTGTTAAGCGGCTTCATCTTTCTGGAAGATATATTTGCTCAACATCTGGCTCACAAAACTGCACTCAGCATTATTGCCTGGCTAGTATTTGCAACTTTACTTGGCGGCCGGTTCACTCTTGGCTGGCGTGGCCGTACCGCTATTCGCTGGACACTCGGCGGCTTCATCAGCCTCATGCTCGCTTACTTTGGCAGCAAATTCGTGATTGAATTCATCATATAAGGGCTTACCTTGGACGAAATCTCAACCAGCAGCCTGTTTATCTTACTGGGCCTGCTTATTTTACTTTCCGGCTTTTTTTCCAGTTCTGAAACAGGTTTAATGTCGCTTAACCGATATCGCCTGAAGCATCTAGCCGAAAAAGGCAATCGAGGCGCACGCCTTGCACAGAAGTTACTCGAGCGTCCAGACCGTTTATTAGGCCTCATTCTGCTTGGCAATAATTTTGTCAATATACTCGCTTCAGCGATTGCCACTGTGCTTGCGCTACGTCATTTTGGTGAAGCCGGTATCGCCATTGCCACCGGCCTGCTTACTTTTGTTATTCTTATTTTTGCCGAGGTTGCGCCAAAAACAGTTGCCGCTCTATACCCGGAACGCATCGCATTTCCTGCCGCTTATATTTACACGCCTTTATTAAAAGCCATTTATCCGCTGGTTTACATGGTAAACATAATGGCCAATACGCTGATTAAGCTAATCGGCATACACCCCGAAAAAACAGCTGTAGATGGCGTTAGCCCCGAAGAGTTACGCAGCGTGGTAATGGAAACCAGTCATCTCGTGCCGCAAAAACATCAGGACATGCTGCTCGGCATACTCAACCTTGAGAGCGCCACGGTTGATGATATTATGGTGCCGCGTAGTGAAATTACCGCACTCGATTTAGATGAAAGCTGGGAAGACATTCTGGAAGATATTACGAACTGCCAGCGAACCCGCCTACCTGTCTATCGCAGCGATATAAACAATATTGTTGGCATTATTCATATACGACGCGTCATTAACCTGCTGACCCGCAACGAGTTAACCCCGGAAACATTTGAAGGCCAAATTCGCGAGGCTTATTTTATTCCGGAAGGCACCTCACTCTACCAACAACTTATTAACTTCCAGAAAAACAAACGCCGCACCGCCCTCACGGTTGATGAGTATGGCGACATACAAGGTCTTGTCACATTTGAAGATATTCTGGAAGAGGTCGTAGGCGAATTCACCACCACCTCACCTATAAGCAATAACAGCATTACTCCTCAAGACGATGGCTCTTACTTAATAACGGGTAATATGCATATCCGCGAAATCAATCGCAGCTTAAATATAGCCTTACCAACCAAGGGCCCGAAAACTTTTAATGGTTTAATACTCGAGCACCTGGAAGCAATACCCGCACCAGGCACCAGCGTACTAATTGCACACCACCCTATTGAAGTGACTAAAACGCAAAACAATGCCGTTCAGGTAGCGCGTTTAATGCCAAGCTTACTTATTGACGAAACCGAAACCGATAGCAGCGAACACGACACGGATACCTTGTAATGGCAAAAATCAAACACGAATACATTTGTGGTAGCTGCGGTGCCGTACACAATAAGTGGGGCGGCCAGTGCGGTGATTGCGGCGAATGGAATACCCTTAACGAAAACATCGTTGAAAAAAACCTGCCCAATAAAAGTCCTCGTTTCACTGGCTATGCAGGACAGTCTGTTGTGCAGGACATGCATGATATACAACTCGATGAAGAACCTCGCTGCCCAACGGGAATTGCCGAACTAGACCGCGTTTTAGGCGGTGGCCTGGTTCGCGGATCGGTGGTGTTAATGGGCGGCAATCCCGGTATCGGCAAATCTACTTTACTCACACAAACACTGGCGACATTAGGCGAAAAAATGAATGCGCTTTATGTCACTGGCGAGGAATCATTACAGCAAGTTACGCTACGTGCACGTCGCCTCAACCTGGGTGATGACAAATTTCAATTGCTTACCGAAACCCGCGTGGAGCGCATACTAGAGCTAGCCCAGCAAACCAAGCCACAGGTAATGGTAATTGATTCGATTCAAACTATTTATACCGAGCTGCTGCAATCGGCCCCGGGTGCAGTTGCACAAGTCCGTGAAAGCGCCGCGCAATTAGTCCGCTTTGCCAAACAGACCAATACGGCTCTGTTTTTAGTTGGTCACGTCACCAAAGAAGGCACGCTCGCAGGGCCACGCGTACTGGAGCATATGGTTGACACCGTACTCTATTTTGAAGGTGACTCCGGTGAACGCTATCGAATGATTCGCGCAATTAAAAATCGCTTTGGCGCCGTCAATGAGCTTGGCCTTTTTGCGATGACCGAACAAGGCCTGAAGGCAGTCAACAACCCATCTGCAATCTTTTTATCACGCCACGAAGAACCTGTGGCTGGCAGTGTAGTCACCGTTACCCGTGAAGGTAACCGCCCACTACTGGTTGAAGTTCAGGCACTGGTTGATGAATCTCATCTGGCCAACCCTCGCCGCGTAACCCTGGGGCTCGATCAAAACAGGCTTTCTATGCTGCTTGCGGTATTACACCGCCATGGCGGTATTGCGATGTATGATCAGGATGTATTTATTAATGTGGTTGGCGGCGTGCGTGTAACAGAAACGGCAGCAGATACGGCCATGCTACTGTCTATTCTTTCCAGTTTTCGCGACAAACCATTATCACAAAAATTATTTACCTTTGGCGAAATTGGATTGGCCGGCGAAATTCGGCCTGTCCCAAATGGCCAGGAAAGATTAAAAGAAGCCGCTAAACACGGCTTTACACTTGCCGTCATCCCAAAAGGCAATATGCCAAAGCCACAAGATATTCCTAAAGGTATGGAAATTATTGCCGTTAACAGAGTGAGTGAATTACTCGATATTTAACCACTATGTTTGCTCCGTTTTGTGTCGAGGTTCTTAACAACTATTCACCCAAACGTGGTAGTCAGCACTATACCCACACCAAGAAAAAATATCTAATCAATTGTTTTTATTGATTTTTTATAATTAATGGCCGAACTATTGCAGCATATTAAAAAAAATTCTATAGTACTTTAACTTTTATTCGGCCTCTCCGACGACTATATTTTTATGGGTAAACAATGATTAAAACAAAACAAACCCCACTTTGGGTGTTTCTAGCCTTCTCTGCAATTGAAACACGCAAAGGCGCACTGCTATTAATTTGGTCATGCGTAATATTCACCCTTTATTGCTTCCCCTGGAACAGCATTACAAATGGTGCCCTGGGCGAACTTGGCAAAACTATCTTTTTAATTGATGACTGGAGCTGGCTTGCAATGATGCTACCAATGACACTCTGGTATATTGTTAGCCTTAAATGGATGGACAAACACGATGGCTGGGTTAGCCGCCCCGCTGGTGCCAGCATCTAAATATCCACGCTTACACAATCAAAAAAGCCTGCCACTTATATAAAGTGGCAGGCTTTTTTTGTGTTTATTAAAAGGATATTTATATCTTAATATACGACCAGCCCTGATTCATCCGCATCACCACCTGATCAAGCGCCGTTGACCCCTGGTGCACCGCGGAAATTAAATTTGGCTCTATACCCCTTTCACGTAACCGATCAACCGCATTAGAGCACGCAATAAAGCGTATATTCGGATAGGCTTTACTTAGGTACTTTACCCTCTCTGCATAGGGAGAGCCGTTTTCACGAAATAAATCGAGGCCTCCCGCATTAGCAACCACCTCCAGCTCAACCGATGATGCTTCATTACGATATTTAACCAGCAGCGCTTCTGCCTCATCCAATGCCTGTTTAAACTTATCGTTATCATGCGTACCAATATGTAAAATATATTTGTTCAATGCAGCCGAATCTGCCGACATAGCCTGACTGACTGCACCCATTTGAGAGCGGATGGTGTTAGGTTTATTGATAAGGCTATCGCTAATCCAACCACTGGAAAACGCCAGTAAAAACAAGCCCACATAACTAGCCACTCGATATTTAACCGATGGATTTTTCTGCTGAACAGGCGCCTTTATATTTTTATACGCATCACGTAAGCTGCTTTTTATCTGCAATACTTCATCCAGCGCATACTGTAAATCAGCATCCTTAGATAAGGTCGCTTCAAATTCAAGCTTTTCATTGCCCTGCAATTCTCCATCTGCATACGCATTGATCATATCTTCTGAGAATGTCATTCTTACTTCACCACTCTTAATTTTTTCTGCTCAAATTTATCTTTATGTAAATTACGATTTTTTGTAATACAGCTGCCAAGCGCCTTTCTTGCTCGATTTAAACGACTCATCACTGTACCAATGGGCAGCTGCAATATATCCGCTACCTCGCTATAGCTCAAGCCATCTAAATCAACCAGACTAACCACCTGCCGCTGTGCATTTGGCAATCCTGCCATTGCACTTCGCACCATAAAATCGACTTGCTGCATGAGTATTTCATGCTCTGGCGAGGCACTATCTGCTACCACAATTTTATCGATATCCTCTGTTGGTCGACTTTTACGTAAATGGCCCAGCCAGACATTATGCAAAATTGCATACACCCAGCCATCAAATGCGGCATCGGTATTTAACTGGTGAATTTTTTGCAAGGCCAGCATCAACGCCTCCTGCACCAGATCATCAGCCAACATTGGATCATGGCACCAGGCAAGCGCCATTCTATAAAGCTTTGAACGACTTTTTTCAATACGCTTTACCAGAGCCACCTTGCGGCAAGCCAATTTAAATATATTCACACCACGCATACTCAATTTATTTTATTCCGGATATTAGTTAAGAGTAGCTTTATGCTATTTTTATTCCAATTTTATAAAAATAAAAAAAATGGAATAATTATTTCTACTTTGGCGTCTCCCTATGTGAGTAAACAAAAATGTTTAACCCAGAAGGATATAACCAAAATGAAACTACTCGTCACAATTTTTGCACTTATGCTGTCACTGACTGCTTCGCCACTGCAAGCGGCCAACAATGAAGCCAACCCGTTTGCTGAACAAAAGGTAGTTCTGCAAATAAGCGATCCCAACCCCTTTAAACAAACGCTTATTCTTAATGTTGCCAGCAATATTATTAAGCACTACGGCCAAGACAAGGTTGATATTGAAATTGTAGCGTTTGGTCCGGGCCTGCGCCTGTTGCTTGATGGAAACAGCAATCAATCCCGCATCAGCGGATTAAGCCAGAGTGGCGTCCGCTTTGCCGCCTGCGAAAACACCATCAAAGCCTATACAAAAAAATTAGGTTATACACCCAAACTCGTACCTCAAGCGACACCCGTATCTGCCGGCGTAGTTCGCATACTTGAACTAACTAAACAGGGCTACACCCTGATTAAGCCATAATTGATATTAGAGGATATAAAAAATATGAATATTATAAAAATAAGCGTATTAGCGGGAATTTCACTGTTAAGCACTCCATCTTATGCCGCCAACTGGTTATCACTGCAAGGTACTGAACCGGCTTCATCTGCACCTCGCGCGAAAGTATGGGGATTTATCCAGCCAGAATATCAGAGCACTGATGGCACTGTAGTACCTGCTGGTGGCGTTGCAGGAGCAAACATGGCTCCAAACATGATTAAACCGGACAACACGTCAACTGAGTCATTCAACATTCGTCGTGCTCGTATTGGTGTTCGTGGTGCAGGCTTCCCCCTTGATGACAAGGTTAACTACTTCATTCTTGCTGAATTTGGCCATAACGGTGTAACTAAATTAGCTAATACCGGTGTTGCCCTCACTGATGCCAGCATTACCTTAAACCACATCCCTGGCGCACGCATTCGAGTGGGTCAGTTCAAAACACCTGGCTCAGAAGAAGGCCTGGCTGCTATCCATGTCTTTAACTACAACAACTTCACCAATGTAACGAATCAGATGTTGCTGGAGCGGTTTACCGATGGAGATGGTTCTGAAGTTGATGGCAAACCAGGCGGTTTAGACGGCAGATTTAACGGCATTAACGGTTCTGTAGGCGCCTTCCGTGACCAGGGTATTCAGGTATTTAACACCTTTAAAGTAAACAACTGGGAACACAGCTACGCCGTTATGTACGGTAATGGTAACGGCATAAACCGTGCCGATAACAACGATGACAAGGAGACCTATATCTATTGGTCTTCGGAACTGGTATATGGCGGCAAAGGTGGTCGACGCGAGGGTTTGAAGATGTTTGCCTGGAACCAGTCTGGCACACGCACACTAACCACGTCGGATAAAAACGGCAAAGGGGATTACGATCGTGACCGTAGCGGCCTTGGTGTTACCTTCCTTAAAGACAGATACCGTGCGGCTGCTGAATACATCACTGCAGACGGCATGATATTCAACGGTTCAGACCTTGGTGCTATTCCCGGTGCAAGTAACAATGCAGCCAATAACAAGGCCGATATCAATGTACTCACCGAAGACAAGTCTGACGGCTATTACCTGGATTTTGGCTATAAAGTAATGCCGAATCTGGAATTAGATGCCCGTTACGACGTGTTAAACCGTGGCACTGAAACCTCGGCTGGAGAGCGTAAATTTGATACGCTCACTTTAGGTGCGCAGTACTTCTTTAACAAGAAAACCCGCGTAACCTTCAACTACGAAATACGCAACCAGGAAGCACCCAACCTTCCAAACACGCATAACGCTAATAAAATCGCCGATAGTCTGGACGACCTAATGTCCGTTTCATTCCTGGCTATTTTCTAATAGCCCACACAACATAATTAACTCCATAGCTAGAAACGTATTACCTCCTCTTTTAGAGGAGGTTTTTTATTCCCAAATTTTATTCTTATGAACAAATCATCACTTAATCACACAAACATTCATAGCCTCTAGCGCCAGCCCAACGAAACCAGTAACATACGCCCTATCTTGAAACGAGTACCTGTAACGCTATGGCTAAAAAGTCACCAGTTAATTTTGAAAAAGCCATGTCCCAGCTGGAAGAGCTGGTAGAAGATATGGAACAAGGCGATCTGCCATTAGAAGATGCACTCAAGCACTTTGAAAAGGGTATTTCACTGGCGGCTGATTGCCAGAACGCTTTAACTAAAGCAGAACAAAAAGTCACCCAGCTCATCGAAAAAAATGGTGAATTACTGGAAAAACCATTTGAAATTGACGAATAAGAATGTCCGTAGATTCACAATTTAAAGACGCACTTAAAGAATGTTGCACGCGGGTAGACCACCACCTCAATCGCTGGTTACCGGAGCCCTCTGGTCCTGAGGCACACTTACAGGAAGCCATGCGCTACTCGGTAATTGGCGGTGGCGGCAAGCGCGTGCGCCCGGTTCTGGTGTATGCCGCGGGGCAAGCCTTAAACATTGAAGTAGAGCAACTGGATGCCTGCGCCTGTGCCGTTGAAATAATCCATGCCTATTCATTAATTCACGACGACTTACCGGCGATGGATAACGACGACCTGCGCCGCGGCAGGCCAACCTGTCACAAAGAATACGATGAAGCCACCGCCATTCTAGCCGGTGATGCATTGCAGGCCTTTGCATTTGAGATTCTGGCAAGCGATGATGTACTCCAGACCAGCCCCAGTAATCGTATCGAGATGATTAAGTTATTGGCAAAAGCCAGTGGCTCTATCGGCATGGCCGGCGGCCAGGCGATTGATCTGAACGCGGTGGGTAAATCGCTTAAGCTGGAAGAATTAGAAAATATGCACCTGCTAAAAACAGGCGCATTAATACGTGCCAGTGTATTATTAGGCGCTATGTGCAGCCCCAACATACAGGCATCTAAACTTGAAGCGCTAGACACCTATGCACGCTGCGTAGGCCTGGCCTTCCAGATTCATGATGATGTACTTGATGTGACGGCAGACACAGCAACGCTGGGCAAGCCACAAGGCTCTGATCAACAGCAGAACAAACCGACTTATCCTTCCTTATTAGGCTTAGAAGGCGCACAGCAACGCGCCCTGGAATTGCATAACCGCGCCATTCAAGCGCTCGAAACATTTGACGAATCGGCAGATATTCTGCGTAAGCTTTCAGCCTACATCATTGAACGTGGACACTAAGTAATACTATGACGACCACTGACAACAAGTTTCCTCTGCTGCAAAACATCAACTCACCGAGTGATGTACGGGCCTTACCAGAAAGCAGGCTCGTCGAGCTGGCTGATGAATTACGTCAATTTGTTATTCATTCAGTTGCACAAACTGGTGGACACCTGTCTGCTGGCCTCGGCACTGTTGAGCTAACGCTTGCCCTGCATTATGTTTACAACACACCCGATGACAAGCTGGTATGGGACGTAGGACACCAGTCTTACCCGCATAAAATTATTACCGGGCGCCGCGAGCAGATGAGCAGTATTCGTCAACATGGTGGATTAGCTGGTTTCCCAAAGCGCAGTGAAAGCCCATATGACACCTTCGGCGTTGGCCACTCCAGCACCTCGATTAGCGCGGCACTGGGCATGAGCATGGCTGCCTCGTTGCAAGGCAGCAAACAAAAAACCGTGGCGATTATTGGCGATGGCGCGATGACTGCTGGTATGGCTTTTGAGGCATTGAACCATGGTGGCGATACCGATGCCGATGTGCTGGTGATTTTAAATGACAATGATATGTCGATTTCACCCAATGTAGGTGCGCTCTCAAAACATCTGTCGAAGCTGCTCTCGGGTAAAATGTATTCCACCATGCGCAGCGGTTCAAAGCGCGTGCTAGAAAAGTTATCCATGTGGGATTTGGCGCAACGCACGGAAGAACATGTAAAGGGCATGGTCATGCCCGGCACCTTATTTGAAGAGCTTGGTTTCAATTATTATGGCCCGGTCGATGGACACGATATTCCTACCCTGGTCACCATGTTACGCAACTTACGTGAACAATCCGGGCCTCGTCTGCTCCACGTCGTCACCAAAAAAGGCAAGGGTTTCAAACCCGCTGAAGATAACCCATGCCTGTACCACGGCCTGGGTAGCTTTGACCCAGAAACCGGCAATAAACTCGACGCATCATCAAGCAAACCCACCTATACGCAAATATTTTCAGACTGGGTATGCGATATGGCAGCTGCAGACGATAAGCTAGTCGCCATCACGCCTGCCATGCGTGAAGGCTCAGGCCTTGTCGACTTCTCAGAAAAATTTCCGGCGCGCTATCACGATGTCGGCATTGCCGAACAGCATGCCGTCACTCTCGCCGCGGGGATGGCCTGCGAAGGTGTTCATCCGGTCGTGGCCATTTACTCTACCTTCTTGCAACGCGCATACGATCAACTGGTGCACGATGTTGCCATCCAGAACTTACCGGTCTTATTCGCTATAGACCGCGCAGGCCTGGTCGGTGCCGATGGCCCTACTCACGCAGGCAATCTTGATTTGAGTTATTTACGCTGCGTGCCCAATATGATGATTATGACCCCCGCAGATGAAAACGAGTGTCGCCAGATGCTCTCCACTGGTCATCAACACAATGGCCCTGCGGCCGTTAGGTATCCCAGAGGCCAGGGGCCAGGCACTGAAATTCAGCAAGCGCTAAATATCTTGCCTGTCGGCAAGGCCGAAATACGCCGTCAGGGAAAAAACATTGCAATCCTCTCCTTTGGCAGCATGCTAGGTGAAGCCTTAGCTGCAGCGGATGAAATTGATGCGACCGTGGTTAATATGCGTTTTGTGAAACCCCTCGACACCGAAATGCTCGACTCAATCGCCAATTCACACCAATTACTCGTCACCATTGAAGAAAACGTGATCGCAGGTGGCGCTGGCAGCGGCGTTAATGAATATCTACAAATCGCTCAGCTGTATACGCCGGTTATTAATTTAGGCCTGCCTGATCGCTTCGTAGAGCATGGCGCCACCAGCCAACTACTCTCAATATGCGGTCTGGATAAGCAAGGGATCTTACAATCTATTGCCAAACATCCCGCCGCTAAACAGGTCAATATCAACCTCAGCACCGGATAAATCTATATCCCCATAAATACTCTATTTAATTCATTGGTTTATAGGCATATCATGGTTGCCTGCTAAAAGCGTAACGGGTAAAATCTTACGGTTTTACCCGTTTATTTTTATTGGGTGATAGTGGGTCTTGCACAATTGGGTGCTAGCCACGTTATTTACCACGAGTTGATATGGCCGCCAAATACACCCTGAAAATTGTTACTGATTTTGCATCTGCACATACCCTGCGTGATTATCCTGGCGCTTGTAGTCGTATGCACGGCCATAACTGGAAAGTTGAGCTTGAGCTTGAATCTACCCAGCTAAATGAAATTGGCATGGCGGTGGATTTTAAAGCCATGAAAAAAGCCACCAACGATATATGCGATCGGCTTGATCATCGCTACTTAAATGAAATAGAGCCATTCACTGAGATAAATCCTACCGCAGAGAATATGGCCGCCTGGATCTTTCAGGAAGTTTCAAAAACACTAAACACGGATACATTACGTGTCAGCTCCCTCACCTTATGGGAAACTGAACGTGCTTGTGTAACCTATAGCGAATAAAAAAGAGAGCGAAATGACCGATATGAATTCAATGCCCGACGTACAGAACAGCCAGGACAAACGTCATATTGCCATTAATAAAGTAGGCATCAAAGATATTCGCCACCCGGTACAAGTGAAAGATCGCTCAGGTCATTTGCAGCATACGGTTGCCAACTTCAATATGTACGTCGACTTACCGCATAATTTCAAGGGCACGCATATGTCGCGCTTTGTGGAAATTTTAAACAGCCATACCCACGAAATTACGGTTAAAACATTACGCACCATGTTGTCAGAAATGACTGAAAAGCTAGATGCTGAAAATGGCCATATCGAAATGACCTTCACTTATTTCGTTAATAAAAAAGCACCTGCCTCGGGCGTAGAAAGCCTGCTGGATTATGAAGTCACTTTTTATGGCGATAGAACCAATGGTAAAAATAATGTCGCTGTAAAAGTTGTTGTGCCTGTCACTAGCCTCTGCCCCTGCTCTAAAAAAATATCAGATTACGGCGCACATAATCAACGTTCACATGTCACCGTTAATGTAAAAGCAGATGACTTTATCTGGATTGAAGATTTAATCGATATCGTAGAACAGGAAGCATCTTGCGAACTATATGGTTTACTAAAACGCCCCGATGAAAAAGTCGTTACGGAACGCGCTTATGACAATCCAAAATTTGTAGAAGACATGGTGCGTGATGTTGCAGCACGTTTAAATGAAGATAAACGCATTCGCTCATATGTATTAGAATCTGAGAATTTTGAATCTATACACAATCACTCAGCTTATGCATTGATTGAGTACGACAAAGACGCCTAAAGCAAACACATACATTAGAAACAAAAAAGCCCGACTGTCTCAGCCGGGCTTTTTTATTTACAATACAGAAGCAATGCTTATTCAAATTCTGCTTTTTCAAATTCCAACTTAGCCAAACTAATCTGTTTACCAAACTGTTCATCAAAACCATCCCAGTCTGTAAACTGAGAAAATAACGGCAATATTTTTGGTTTTATCTCAAAGTCTTCTAAACCTTCTTCCGCATATATAGATACTTGCCTGTACAATGTATCGAAATACTCACGCTGCAATTGCACTATTTTCACATCACCTGTCATTCCATGTCCCGGCACATAATGAGCGAGATTTAAGCTAATTGCCTTATCTAAGGTTTTGACAATATCTCTAAAACCACCATCATCCATGCGCAAGATACGCTTATATCCTACAATATCACCTGTAAACAAAGTAGAACCTTCAACATACTCAATCATAATATCCGTATTGCTGTGACCCACACCAACAGAGTAAAAATTAAATGTCAGGCCTGCAGCTTTAAGCTGTTCACCATTACTCGCCTGCATGGTTGGATATGCAATTTTAGTCTCGTCCGCTATACCATTTGTGGCCTTGACCATAAAATCAAGCCAATTTTTTCCCTCACCGGCTTTAGCTTTTTTAATCATTCGGGGATCGGCAATAATTTTCGCCTGCGGAAAGTGCTGTACAAGCGCATCATTCGCCAACCAATGGTCTCCGTGAACATGAGTATTGAAAATATGCGACACGGGTTTATCGGTAATTTTTTTAATTTCCCTTAAAAGCATTTCACCCGTTTCATATGTCGCACCCGGGTCGATCACGACAACGCTTTTATCTGCAACAATAAATGCGGGGTTGTTCATAAACCCCCGGTTCTCAACGTTAGGAACACCTAAAGGGCCATGTATAACATATACGTTATGAGTAATTTCTTGCGCTTTGAACTGATCAAAAAATGGATTTGCTAAAATAGATTGTGAAACAAAAAGTGACACAAGTAGAAGAATAGTTTTCATAATAAACTCAAAAGTAATTGCGACCAGCTGGCCTTCATTAAACTATCCCAATCTTCTCATCATTAATGATTTTAGATTGGGCGCTTGCTTTTGCTGATTCAACAACCGAATCGGTTTTTCCCACTTTAAAATAATGTCGAGACAATTTATATTCAATATAAATGTCTGCATCAACACCAGAATAGACTCTTTTTTACCAGATATTTATATATCAGGTACTCTGGCCTTATCTTCGCTAATTACTTTAGTCCATTCACAGCCGTGACTGCATTCTGAATAAAGTATTTTATATCTTACTTAAGCTGATTCAGTAGCTCACGCCTAAAATCTAGCGCAATCCCTTTTAACTGTTTATCACCCTTTAACTCAATTTCACTGCTATATGGGCCGGCTACCTGATGCACAGTTAACTTAATTCTATCTTCCGCTTTAACGGGTGTTTCTTTGTATTCACCGTTATCGTAGTTATCATCATCACCTACATCAACGTCACCACCAAAGAACCCACCAAACCATTTACTATCTATAGCATCGGCAGGCCTGGTTACATTTAAATTGCCCACCAGCACTTCGATACTCCTGGCCATGTCATCTGTTTTTTGCACATCAACACCCAGACGATCCACAGCGACTTTTAAACGACGCCAAACGGTATGCTCATCACCCTGCACTTGAAAACTTGCAGGCTGCTTATCATTCGAAATAACACGAGACTGATAACTTTTATACCCTGCCAACAAATCTGTAGCGGATTTTTCATCCGCACCTGCAAACAGCATGTATCGATACATCAGTTCACGTTCTAGCATGGGTTCAGAATCACGCTGAGTCCACTGACTTGAATCCTCTTTCACCGCAATTTGCATGCCACGATGATTTACAAATAAACGCGTTTTATTATTGTCTATTTTTTCTAAACGTAAGCGAAATTTATCTTTATAGTCCGGGGAGAATTTATTCCACCAGCTGCTTTTCTCTCCACCACCATAACTAATTTGATACTCATTCATCCACTGCGTATCAACAAAGCCCATTAGCTTTTCAACACGCTCAGGCACAATGCCTTCAGCGGCAAGAAAATATGGCAAGGTGTCCCAGACTTTCTCTATAGGTGAATCAATTTCCAACCAATATAGTCCTGATTCATTTTTTAAGCTTAGCCCTTTAAATACCGGTGCTATTTCTTTTACCGCTGAATCGCCAGACGTACCATTGGCAAATGCCGCTTTAGCTTTTTCTGAGGGCTCAGGTAATTGCAGCGCATTCCCCGTATCAGGCTGCGTTAACTTAGGTGGTATTTCCAGACTTTGTGTTGTCGCAGCATCCATATACTCAGGGCGTTTTTCTCCATCTGAGCTACATCCATTAAGAACAATAAAAGAACTAAAAAGTAAAACGACTAGCGACGAGCTAGTTAAATTTAATAATCGCATAGTTTGCCTAAATTAAAGAGCACCTGCTTTACGCATCGCTGCTCGCAGTGTTTCATGGTATTGCTCAGAGAGCGGTGTTAAAGGCAGGCGAATACCGGCTGGTATTTTGCCCATTTCAAGCAATGCCCATTTCACAGGAATTGGATTTGCTTCAACAAATAAGTCATTATGCAGACCCGTTAATGGCTGGTTAAGTTCCTCTGCCTTTGCACGATCACCAGCCAATGCTGCTGCGCACATTTCAGCCATCGCTTTAGGGACTACATTATTAGTCACCGAAATAACGCCATTACCACCCTGCAACATAAATTCGAGACCGGTTTCATCATCACCTGAATAAATATCAAAGTTATCACCGCATAACTCACGTATTTGAGTTAAGCGCGATAAATCACCTGTGGCTTCTTTAATGCCAATAATATTAGAAACTTTTGCTAAACGTGCGACGGTTTCCGGCAACATATCTACAGCCGTTCGGCCCGGTACGTTATATAAAATTTGCGGAATCGGCACGGACTCTGCGATCATTTTATGATGCAGGTATAAACCTTCCTGAGTTGGCTTATTGTAATAAGGCGTTACCAGTAAGCAGGCATCAGCACCCGCCTGCATTGCACATTTGGTTAAACTAATTGCCTCAGTGGTGGAGTTTGCGCCGGTGCCCGCAATAACAGGGATGCGGTTATCGACCATTTCCACGGTACGGCGAATCACTTCACAATGCTCTTTTTCATCCAGCGTAGCCGATTCGCCGGTTGTACCCATAGAGATAATCGCGGACGTACCGCTTGCAATATGAAACTCAAGCAACTGCCTTAAGCTATCAAAATCAACTGAACCATCAGTGTGCATGGGTGTAACCAATGCCACCATACTGCCACGAAACATGTGCACTACCTTTAAAATTATTTGCGTAAACTAGCCCTGACTGAACAGATATCCAGCAGCCCTGTAAACAGGTAGCAAAACTAGCTGTAATCAAGCAGGAAATAGTACGTCGCGAGCCCTATATTTACAAGCCAAACCACCACTCGGATGATGATTATTGCTTTCGGCGCATGATGCATTACTATCATCAATAACAAAAACAATTAAAAGACATCACGATGACTCAATCACTTGCTATAACAGCCATTGGCGCAGACCGCCCGGGTATTGTTAACGAACTCACTGAAATTCTGCTAAATGCCAAATTAAATATTCAGGACAGCCGAATGAGTATATTGGGTGGCGAATTTGCCATTATATTACTGGTAAAAGGCGATGCCGCGTCCATTGGCGATATCACTAGCAATAAGGACAAGCTTGAGCAATCGCTCAATTTAAGCCTACTGATAAAACCAACCTCCGATACGAACGCCCGTGATGCCCACATTCGTTACCACATTGAAGTAGAAGGCATGGATAACCCCGGAATCGTTCATACACTGACTCGATATTTATCTCAACAACAGATCAACATTGTTAATATGCAAACGGATAGCAGCCACGCCGCACACACCGGCAGCCCAATGTTTAATGTTTATATGCTGGTAGATATTCCTGCAGACAAAAACATTGAGCAGATTAAAGAAGAGTTTAGCCGGCAATGCGATGCACTCAATATGGATGTTGACTTCACCGCTGAAATAAACCACTAAACAGAAACACACATAAACTTAGAGAAACAAAATGCCTGTAATTATAAATAAAAAAATTCCCGCATTTACAGCGGCCGTAACAGGTAAAGATGCCAGCGGCGAAAGTATGAGTCTGAAAGAATTAAAGGGCAGCAATGTTGTCATTTACTTTTATCCCAAAGACAACACCCCTGGCTGCACTCAGGAAGGCCAGGACTTTCGCGATAGTTACAGCAAGTTTAAGCGCGCCAAAACCATTGTGTTTGGTGTATCGAGAGATTCAATAAAGGTACACAGCAACTTTAAAGCCAAACATGAATTCCCCTTCGAGCTAATTTCTGATCCCGAAGAAATACTGTGTAAGCTCTTTGATGTTATAAAACTCAAGAAAAATTATGGTCGTGAATACATGGGCATAGAACGCAGTACTTTCTTAATCGACGCCAAAGGCGTTTTACG
>CAWUSX010000033.1:0-3411 GCA_963924875.1 uncultured Gammaproteobacteria bacterium | reverse complement strand
GCTGGTTTGTCAATCGATTGACGACGCATAAATGAGAACACAATAAAGGCGGCAATTATAAAAAAGATAAGCGGCCCAAACCATAATAAAAAGGTCGATGATTTAACGGGTGGACGATATAAAACAAAGTCACCATAACGCGCCACCATGAAATCGGTTATCTCATCTTTACTCTTGCCTTCAGTCAGCATAGTAAATACTTTAGTCCGCATATCGACGGCGAGTTCCGCATTCGAATCAGAAAGACTCTGGTTCTGGCAAACCAGACAACGCAACTCTGCAACTAGTGTTGCGTAATCGGCTTCCATTTGAGCATTCGCAAAACTTCGTGACTCTATTTTTGCCTGCACAGAAAATGCCGACAAGAGAAAAATCAGACTCAATATTATTTTTAAAGGATTCATAAGGCACTGCTATTGTCTATCAAATTTTGTGTACTCGGCTGCTCAGCCGGCTGAAAATACCTGGCAAATTTTTCTGCCCAAACCACGGGCGTTATACCTCCAGCATGCTTTGCAACAACAATCCCTTGTTGATTAATTACAAAAGTTTCTGGCGCGCCATATACACCCCAATCCATTGCTACGCTACTGTGAGGATCAAAACCAATTTTTAAAAATGGATTACCCATACGATCCAACATTTTTTTAGCTTCGGCGGCTTCATCACGCCAGTTAAGCCCAACAATCGGTATACCTTTTTTACTCAACTCTTTCAGGTATGCATGCTCGCGCCAACATTCCGGGCACCAGGTACCCCAAACATTAAACAACCAAACCTGACCTTGCATATCTGATACTTTCACCAGCTTTGATGGATCATATAAATCAGGCACATTAATTCCAGGCGCCGTTTTACCAATCAGTTCAGTGGGAATATCACGAGGATTATATTCACCGGAACCCATACGACTCAGTACCAATGCAAACACACCCATCATAATAAAAAAGCCAATCAGTAAACTGTAGCGCGCCATTACGCGACACCTACCGCTGCATTTTCCATGCGGGCTTCTTTTACCGCTTTGCGATAACGTTTATCCGTAGCCGCAAATAAACCACCTGTAGCCATAATTAACGCACCCAACCAAATCCAGCGAATAAAGGGTTTGTGGTAGATGCGCACGCTCCACGCACCATTAGAATCCAGCTCTTCGCCCAGTGACACATACAAGTCTCGCCACAAGCCGGCATCAATACCCGCTTCTGTCATTGGCATACCACCGGCGTTATACAGGCGCTTTTGCGAATGTAACTGAGCAATTTCCTGACCTTGATAAAGTGCCGTGAAACGACCTTCCGTTGCACGATAATTTGGTCCATTAACACTATCAACACCATTCAATACAAAGCTATATTCACCTATATCATAGGAATCGCCCTGCACCAGTCGAATATCTTTTTCCGTGCTATACAGGGTTGTTATGGTGATGCCCATTACAAACACACCTACACCCATATGCGCTATCGTCATGCCATAAAAACCGCGTGGTGTGTTGCGTAAAGCCTGTAACTTGTTTTGTTTTCCAGCAACACGATCAACAATACCTTGCAGACTGGAGAATGTTATCCACACCGCTAAAATAGATGCAACAACCGCCCCCCACTTCACTTCTTCTAATAAAGAAAATGGCAGCACTGTACCAACAATAATACTTAATACAAATGGGATAAGCAGCTTGCTACCCAGGCGTGAAAAACTATCCTGCTTCCAGCGTGCCAATGCAGCAACGCCCAACAACATAGCAATAGGAATGGTTAGCGGAACGAATAAGGCATTAAAGTAAGGAGGCCCTACAGAAAGCTTACCCGCACCCAGGGCATCCATCGCCAGAGGATACAAGGTGCCCAATAAAATAGAGGCCGCGACAATCACAAATAAAATATTGTTAATTAACAAGCCACCTTCGCGGGACATTATATTTACTTTTACGGCACTGCGAATTTGCGGTGCACGCCAGGTATACAAAATCAGTGAACCGCCAACCACTATCGCCAGGAATATAAGTATAAATATGCCGCGCTCTGGGTCATTCGCAAAGGCATGCACCGATGTTAATACACCAGAACGAACAAGGAAGGTACCCAGTAAACTTAGCGAGAAAGCAAACACCGCCAATAAAACAGTCCATGCCTTAAACACGCCACGTTTTTCAGTGGCGGCAAGCGAATGAATTAATGCGGTACCGACTAACCAGGGCATAAAGGATGCGTTTTCAACGGGGTCCCAGAACCACCAACCGCCCCAGCCAAGCTCGTAATAGGCCCACCAGCTTCCTAGTGCAATACCAACGGTAAGAAAAACCCAGGCAGATAGCGTCCATGGCCGAGACCATTTGGCCCATGCTGAATCGAGCCTGCCACCAATCATTGCTGCTATTGCAAACGCGAAGGCGACTGAAAATCCTACGTAACCCATGTACAACATCGGCGGATGAATAATCAGCCCAATATCCTGTAATAATGGGTTTAAGCTACGCCCTTCAAGCGCCGCTGGAAATATACGATCAAATGGGTTTGAAGTAAGCAGCATAAACAACAGGAAACCAATACTGATTAAGCCCATTACTGCAATAACTCGACCTCTAACGATGAGAGGCATAGAGCGACTAAATAATGCAACCGCGGCTGTCCATATCGACAAGAACCACACCCACATCAATAGTGAACCTTCATGACCACCCCAAACAGCAGAAATTTTGTACATATCCGGTAATTCGGTATTCGACTGACGCGCCGCATAAGCCACCGAGAAATCGTCTAATAAGAAGGCGTAGGTGAGACAAAAGAAACTAATCGTAATAAATAGCAATTGCCCAAGTGCCGCCGGTGCAGCTATCTCTACCCATGATGAATAACGTTTATGGGCTCCAACAAGTGGCACAACGCCTTGAACAACCGCAAGGCACAAAGCCAGTATTAATGCGAAATGACCTATTTCAGGAATCATTATTTAGCTCCACTTGTTGTAGATATTACTGAGCCAGGTGCTGGATTTGCCGTTTGTCCTACGGGTACATTGGCAGGGTGTTCCATATTCTTCGCCGCTTCATATTTGCCCGATTGTTTCAGCGCATCCGCCACTTCCGGTGGCATATAATTTTCATCGTGTTTCGCCAGTACCTCTTCGGCAACAAACACATTGCCCTGCAACTTACCGGTAGCAACAATACCCTGACCTTCACGAAATAGATCTGGCAATATACCTTCATAATTAACAATGAAGTTATTCGCACTGTCGGTTAACTCAAAGGCAATATTCAGACTTTGCGTATCACGTACAACGCTACCAGCAACCACCAGGCCACCAATACGGAAGCTATGATTTTGTGGAGCCCTGCCCTCCACTATATCGGTAGGACTATAAAAGTGATTGATGTTCTCATTCAATGCCTGCGTTATTAAGTAAACA
>CAWUSX010000032.1:0-25383 GCA_963924875.1 uncultured Gammaproteobacteria bacterium | reverse complement strand
TCTTACTTTATGCGTCTAAAAAGCAGTATTTTTCTTTGGGTTTCTTTTGCCACTATTTTGCCCCTTACGGCATTAATCTTTGGTATCACGGCATATAGTGAGCAACTGTATCGAAAAAATATTGATAATGACATGTATCTCAATATGGAAAACATAGCTAAAGAGCTAGAATTCCGCCTGAGTTATGAGCGCGAAGTTATCCTTTCATTGGCCAACTCACCCGCGATGAAACATTTTGCGCCGATACTACGCACCGCTGCAGCGGGTGATCTGCATATCAATTACTTCGAAGAAACGGAACGTCTGAATGATTTTTTAGCCGGTTTTCAGCATTCCGTGCCCGGGCTAGACACCGTACGTGTACTTGATATAGATGGCCACGCCTTAGTGAAAGTACGCTTTGGTAAACAAATTCCTGCTGACTTTGAAGGCATTGCGGATTTGCCACTGGCCGAAGAAGAATTGGTGGATGCCGATTTTTTAAGCTGGATGTGGCAATTACCACCACATGAATTAGTCTATGGCAGCCTGCCTTTAAGTAAGCGCGACTTTGTTAGTGGCCACGAACTTTCATTAATGAACGCCATTGTACCCATTTCTGTTGGCAACAAAGATGTTATTGGCTTTCTCACGGCGCGTGCAGTGGGTGATCAATTTGATCATATTCTAGAGTCTCTGCCGCGCACCAATAATATTAAAATCACCATTGCAGAACTCAATCCTAACTCACCACAACGCCATGGGATGATTCTGTACAGCGATGAACTTAATATTAAATTTTCTCAGCTGCTCACACCCGATGTAAAACTAAGCAAATACATTTCTCAAGATATTTGGCACACTGTAGAAAAAAAACGCTTCGGCACATACACACATAATGAAACGAATAAGCGTTATTATTTTAGAGAGTTCCAGCCCTACAGCAATCAACTCGTTAGCTGGATAATCGTATTACATCTGGATAACAATGAAATAGCCGCACCTTTTCAGCGTATTCGTTTTGGCCTGTTAGCCTTTGCCGGTCTCGCTCTGTTTATTAGTTTAATTCTTGCCAATATTGGTGCGCGAAATATTGCACAGCCGATTACACACTTTGCCGGCATTTTAAAGCGCTATGCGGATGGAGAATCAAAATTTTCTGAACACACGTCGAAAGGTGCTGACGAATTAAAACAACTAGATCATTCTTTTCATTACCTGGTCGACACGCTTGAAGAAACAGAAAAAGAACGCGATAGCGCACAGAAAATGATGTTACAAAATGCCAAGCTTGCCAGTATTGGTGAAATGGCCGCCGGCATTGGGCATGAAATTAATAACCCTCTTAACAATATTTTATCTTACGCCGCTTTAATTGAGCGCGACTTACCTGATAACAATAAAGAGTTACAACAAGACATTCAAGGCTTACGCGCCGAGGCAAAGCGCGCTGGAAAAATAATTAAAGGAATATTAAATTTCGCACGACAGGTGCCCCCTGAATATACTGAATTTGATTTACACACATGGCTTAAAGACACCTTATTATTAACTCATTCTCAGGCGCATAAATACAATATTGAAATAATATTACAGGAGACACCTAATTTACTTATTAATGGTGACCGTAATCAATTACAGCAGGTACTGGTTAATTTATTAATGAATGCCATTCAGGCGAGTAACCCGGGCGACGCAATAAAGGTAAGTACATCGTCAGATGCAGATTTTTTCAATATCACTATTGAAGATCAGGGGCCCGGTATTAAACAGGAAAATAAAGATAAAATATTTGATCCATTTTTCACCACAAAAAATGTAGGCGAGGGTAGTGGCCTGGGATTATCAATTAGCATTGGTATTATGCAATACCATAATGGATCTCTTACCCTCAACAATAACCCAAACGGTGGCGTTAATGCTACTATGAAACTACCGCTACAAGCTGTACATACCTAAACGATAGAAATAATAAACATGGCAAATAAACGCATACACTTTATAGACGATGACCCAACTGCAGGTGATTTATTCCGCCGTTTCGCACGCGACAAGGAATACAGCGTTAGCGTTTACCGAGATCCATTAGCCGCCTTAAAAGACATCCGCGAAAATGGCAGTAGCCTTGTCATTACTGACTTGAGCATGCCCGGCATGTCAGGTCTGGACCTATTAGAATCCGTTCGGCAAACAGACATTGAACTGCCTGTAATTATGATTACAGGATTCTCTACAGAAGATAATGCGATTAAGGCGTTACGCTTAGGCGCTACTGATTTTATCAAGAAACCTTATGACGTTGATAAATTACTTTCTCAGGTAGATAGCGTTCTTGAAAAATCAGCCACTCGAAAAAAAGACAAAGCGAATCGTACAAGCGTAAAAGACAAACAAGATCAGTTTGGCATGATTGGCAGATCAAGCGCCTTGACAAAAATTTATGACATAATTGATAAAATTTCAGATATACGCTGCAATGTCATTATTGAAGGCGAATCGGGCACAGGAAAGGAACTAGTAGCTCATGCATTACATAATCACTCTGAATTTTCTGACCAGCCGTTTATTGTTATTGACTGCGGTTCACTCACCGACACTCTATTAGAGAGCGAGCTATTTGGCCATGAGAAGGGCGCCTTTACCGGCGCTACACATACCAAGCATGGGTTATTAGAAGTCGCGAATGGTGGGACTATTTTCCTCGACGAAATTTGTAATATCTCTGACAGTATGCAGATGAAGTTAATGCGTGCCGTTCAGGCACAAACTGTGACTCGCGTTGGAGGCATTACACCTATCGATATTGATGTCCGATTTGTAGTGGCCACGAATAGAAATATTGAAGAAATGATTGCTGCAGGACAGTTCCGACATGATTTATACCATCGACTTAATGTCGTAAAAGTAACCATGCCTGCATTACGTGAACGAGAAGAAGATCTCGAATTATTAATTGAACACTTTATAAACGAGTTTAAAGAGCGCTATCAACGTGACATTAAAGGTTTCGATAATGCCTCAATGCAAAAACTGAAAAGTTATAGCTGGCCTGGCAATATTCGTGAACTGCGTAACCTGGTTGAACGCAATATAGCGTTGGCTGATGGCCCAATTTTAAACATTGAACAAAACTTAATCGACGGAACAAGTAGCAATGGCATTGATGCCGATTCACCTACTTTAGATACACTTGAAAGACGTTATATATTAAAAACTCTGAATAGCTGCAATGGCAATAAAGAACAAACGGCATCTTTACTTGGCATTAACAAATCTACACTCTGGCGCAAGCTGCAAAGCTGGCAAAAAGTCGATGAGACTGAAGATAATTAAATGGCATCAGGAGAGCAAATAAAAGGTCGGGAGCTGTTCTTACGCCAACAATCAAATAATAACAAAAATGGCCCAAGCATAATTTGTGATGGCATTCAGACACCCGAAAATTTTGGTTCAATTTTACGAGTAGCAGATGCTACTGGCTGCCAAAATATTTGCTTATTAGATAGTGAACTCGATCTAACAAATAAGAAACTGTCTAAATTAGCCAGAAGCACTGACCAACATTTAAATATACAACATCTCACACTGCGACAGTTTACAGAGCAACGCCATCAGTTCAAACAGCTTTGCGCCTTAGAAATCACCACACAGTCCACCAGTCTTTTCGAGACGAATATTAGTTCATGCGACGGCATAGTAATTGGCCATGAATCTCAAGGCATTAGAGCCTCTTTACTTAACTGTTGCGATAGCGCTATTCACTTGCCCATGTATGGCATAAACGGCTCTATGAACGTTAGCCATGCTTTATCCGTGTTTTTATATGAATGGCGCCGTCAGCAGTAAGTTCTTTAAGAAATTTTCTACTAATTAAATACAACACCTATTTTTTGCGTATAAAAATGTAAAGCACATTTAAATGTATATAACGAATAGAATATATTTTATGGTTATTTCATGCTTTCTTTATTCAATGCTTTTCTGCCCCAAGTATGCGCTGGAAGCTTCATTAATTTTTTATACTACCTTGCTAACTCCGCCTCGACTTCATTTCGTTTCTCAGTGCCTTGCAACAATTCAATTAGTGTAAGTGCAAAGTCCATTGCTGTACCTGGTCCACGAGAGGTGATTATTTTTCCATCGACCTCAACTGCAGTATTTTTAATTTGCGTATTTTCTAAATTAAGGGCATCTAATACGCCAGGGTAACTAGTCGCTGTTTTGTTTTCTAACAAGCCTGCCTGTGCCAGCGCTTTGGGCGCAGCACAAATGGCCGCTACATATTTATCTGTAGCAGCATGTCGCTGCAGCATGGATAGAAGTATTTTGTTATCTCGCAGGTGATCAGCGCCAGGCAAACCGCCGGGCAATATAATCATATCAAACTGCACGTCCTGTACTTTTTCTATTTGCGTATCAGGAATAATAGTTATCCCTCTTGATGCCACTACTGGTAATTCATCCAGGCCTGCTGTGGTTACTTTTATCCCGGCTCGTACACACAAATCCGCTACAGTGACAGCCTCTAACTCTTCACAACCTTGTGCTAATGGTATTAATACATGTGGCATATTATTCTCCTGTTGGAAGATTTTTTGTGGCCGACAGAATATGCATTCCCTTTAACAAATTTAATGCTTCATGAATTTTATAATCACTGCGTAATTTACTAGCAATATCACTTAACTCAGTTTCAGAGCTATCTTTAGTCTCATTATCTTTTTCAATCTTATCGTCGGGATTACTTAAATGGCCTGACAGATCAGCTTCTTTTAGTCTAGACAGGCCATTATTAACATCTGCTGTTAACTGCATATCCTTAATTTTAATATCGGGTTCTATTCCCTCGGCCTGTATAGATCGGCCATTAGGGGTAAAATAACGAGCAGTTGTAAATTTCACTGCACCACCATTACGTAGCTCTTGTATGGTTTGCACAGATCCTTTGCCAAATGATTTTTCTCCCATAATCACAGCTCGTTTATGATCCTGTAAAGCACCCGCTACTATTTCTGATGCCGATGCTGAACCGGCATTAATTAAAACAATCATGGGTGCTTTATTTAGTACATCACCCGGTTTTGCATTAAATTCAAAATATGAATTACTCACTCTTCCCTGCGTGTATACCAGCTTGCCTTTTTCAATAAACAAATCAGAAACATCTGCTGCTGCATTTAAAACACCTCCGGGGTTATTTCTTAAATCAACAATTAAGCCATTGAGAGGCGCCTTATTTTCTTTCAGCAGACCTTCTATCGCAGCCTTTAAATGTTTCGCAGTTTTGGCCTGAAAAGTACTGATTCTCACGTAGCCAAAACCTGGCTCTAACAAATAACTCTTCACGCTTTTAACTTTTATAATCGCACGTTCAAGTTCAAAATTTATAGGGCTGTCACTGCCTTCCCGCATAACACTTAATTTTATTTTTGAACCGGGTTTGCCACGCATAACCTTAACGGCATCATTAAGGCTCATATCTTTTACTGGCTTGTTATCTAAGTTAACAATTAAATCACCGGCTTTTATACCGGCCTTGTAAGCAGGCGTATCATCAATGGGTGAAATAACTTTTACATAACCATTTTCTATACCTACCTGAATTCCCAATCCTCCAAACTGACCAGTCGTACCAATTTTCAATTCTTTGTATTCATCTGTATTGAGATAGGCGGAATGTGGGTCTAAGCCTGAAAGCATTCCGCGGATGGCATTTTCTAGTAACTCTTTGTCACTCACCTGCTCTACATAATCAGATTTAATACGTGCAAAAATATCTGAAAAGTTACGCAGCTGATCAAGAGGCAAGACTTGCTCGGACGTGTCATCTTGCTTATCCACATCAGTGGATGCGGCATAACTCACATTTACAACAAGGCCGCATAAAATACTTGTGGCAAATAATAATGCGACGGATACTTCCCGTGCTCGTGTCATGGTTAACTCCTGTTTAAACACAAATTTTATATCAAACAATATTGACACCTGTGAGCAATATATAATTTCATGTTATTTAAATTTATTATGTCGTGCTTTTATATCTAATTATCTTGCAACGCTACGTGCCGCACGCTAGTTGAACACCACTTTTTAGGATTGATAGGCTTACCCTGTTTACGTATTTCAAAATATAACCCTGAATCTAACTGTCCGCCGCTATCACCAACGCTAGCAATCACTTCACCCGCTTCCACCCAGTCACCCACCTGCTTATATAGCTCCTGTGAATATCCATACAAGCTCATATAACCATCATTGTGATCAATAATAGTAATAAACCCATAGCCCTGTAACCAGTCGGCAAAGGCAATGCGCCCATTACTCACTGCCCTTATCGGCGTATCGTAATCGGCACGAATAACTACACCATTCCATTTGAGGTCGCCCTGATGACGCGTACTACCAAAACTCGCACTCAACTTGCCCTTGATTGGCCAGGGTAACTTGCCTTTCAAATCACCAAATGGTTTTTGGTTAAGCGGCTCCGCCGGTATATCCGCTAACAACTCTCCCAGTGATTCGAGCAATATTTCAATACGACCACGGCTAGACTCTAAACCGTCCAGTGTGATTTGTTGATTGTTTATGTCTTTTTCCAATTTAGCGAGTAAATTCTTACGATTATTTCTATGTCTGCTTAGTTTATTTTTACTACTGCGCCTTTCATCCAGCAAAACCTTCAGCTCTTTACTCACCTCTTTAACCGTAGCTTCTAGAGTTTTTTCTTTTTCAATACTGACTATAAAATTTTCAATTTCTTTGCCTCTAGCCTGATTTAAGTAGGTGTAGTACACCATAGCACGGCCCATTTCAGACGGATCTTGTTGATTTAAAAGCATTTTTAACTGTGGCTGCTGCCCCATTACATAGGCTGATCGCACCTGTGAGGCGAGTATTTCTCGCTGCTTATTTAGGTTTTTCTTTAATTTTTTAAGCTCTGATCGTGTTTTTTTCAGATTTTTATCTGATTTTGTATATTTTCTCTGTGTATTTCTTAAGTCCTTAGACGCTTTTGCAATTTTAATTTCTAGCTTTTTTAGTTCTGTACGTACGGAATCACGCTTATCTTTATTTTCCCCAAGGGCCGACAGCACGCCTGAAATTTTGTCGCGAATTAAATCTAAATTCTCCTGGTATTCTTCCGCCGATTCAGCCGTAACCGCTAGCGGCATAGCCATTAGTAGAACAGTAAACAGGAGTATTTTTACATAATAATGTTTGAACATATTGTTGAATACTATTCGCTTTTGGTGTTTACTGGCCTGGCAGATTATCTGCTAAACCAAATATAAATAATAAAACACTGGATATGATGATTTATTTCAGTTAAATAGTATCTATCATTTTATGATAGTTTACTAATATAAGTGAGCTTAAATTCAGCGGGATGGAACAATAATGGTTGCAAATATAGAAGAAACTCAATTAATGACACGTGAAGAGGATATAGACCGCGCTTCTCGTTCACTAAAGGCTATGTCACACCCCTTACGCCTTAAAATATTATGCACGCTTCGAGATAAGGAAGTAAGTGTGCAAGATATCGTTGATAATGTAGGCACATCGCAAAGTAATATTTCACAACATCTAGCAATTTTACGTGATAAAGGTATCCTTGCTTCCCGTAAAGACGCAAACAGAGTGTTCTATCGTGTAGGTGATGCTCGTACATTGCGCCTGATTAGTATGATGCAGGAAGTTTTCTGCTCTGCACCACGCGGATACGGTGAATAAAATTTAAATAATCGTCTTCCAGGCGGTCATTAATTTGTATAATACGGGCCTCCGACCACACTCTGTTCGGAGGCCTCATAGTTTATAGTTCGGAGAAAATAATGGCTCAACTCATTGAGTTTGCTGGCAATAACCTAATATTGGTTGCTGCACTGCTAGTAATTCTAACGCTAATTTTAAAAACAGAAATTGGCCTTAAGTTTAATAACGTCCCACAACTCAATGTTAATGACGCTGTACGCTTAATGAATAACGATGATGTAATTGTTTTGGATGTACGCGAAAGCAGTGAATATAGTGCCGGTCATATCCGCGATTCTATTCATATTCCAATTGGCTCACTAAGTAAGCGCCTCAATGAATTAGACAAATTTAAAAATAAAAAAGTGCTGGCTTACTGCCGCTCAGGCAATCGCTCTAACACGGCTTGCCGCACTCTTAGCAAGCAGGGTTTCGAAAACGTCAACAATATGTCAGGTGGCTTTATCAGCTGGACTGCTGCCAACCTGCCTCTTTCCAAAAAATAACCGCAACGAAGTATTTTATATGTCACAAGCAGAAATTACCGTTTACTACGCACCCTTTTGCCCTTACTGCGGCTGGGCTAAGCAATTACTAAACAGTAAAAACGTTGAATTCAAGATGGTCAATGTAAATGACGCCACCGATATTCGTCAGGAAATGGAACAACGATCTGGACGTACCAGTGTGCCGCAGATTTTTATTGGTGAAACCCATGTTGGCGGCTATGACGAGATGGCTGCAATGGACGATAACGGTGAGCTAGACTCACTTATCGCTGCCAACTAATATGCAACTGGTTTGCCCTCATTGCTCCGCATTAAATCGTATTCCTGATACCAGGCTGCCAACTCAGGCAAAGTGCGGTAAGTGCCATAAGCCTCTGTTTACCGCACAGGCATTACCGGTTTCACAAACTATGTTTGAGCGTATGCTGCAAAAATCAGACATCCCTTTAGTTGTTGATTTTTGGGCGTCCTGGTGTGGGCCCTGCAAAATGATGGCGCCTATATTTGAGCAAACCGCACAACAAATAGAACCCCGTGCCCGGCTACTAAAAGTAGATACTGAAGCGGAACAGGCATTGGCGGCGCGATATCAAATTCGCAGCATCCCTACATTAATGGTATTCTCGGCGGGCAAAGAAAAAGCCAGAGTCTCCGGCGCACTCGACCAGAGCAGCCTGTTGGCATGGATTAATCAAAATATATAAAATAAATTTAGGTTTTTAAAATGAGCGAAGAACAAGCCCAGCAACAGTTTTCTATCCAAAAGATTTATCTAAAAGACGTATCTTTCGAATCTCCCAATTCACCAGATGTTTTCACGGGTGAGTGGAAGCCTGAAATAAATGTCCAGATCAACACCGAAGTTAAATCAAGCGGCAACGATCTTCATGAAGTTACGCTTACGGTGACGGTAACGGCCAAGCAACAGGACAAGACCGCATTTCTGGTTGAAATTAAGCAGGCAGGCCTATTTCAGTTAGCGGGTTTTGAACAGGAACAAATGGGTGGCATGTTAGGCGCCTACTGTCCTGAAACACTCTTCCCATATGCACGTGAAGCTATTTCAGACCTGGTGACCAAGGGCGGTTTCCCTCAATTACTGCTTTCGCCCGTTAATTTCAATGCCCTTTATATGCAGCACCAACAGCAGCAGCAAGCCCAGGCAGCACCGGATACTGCACACTAAGTAATCCCATGTCTGCAATCAAGAATAGGCAAATCGTCGTATTGGGCGGCGGCTCCTGGGGAACCGCCCTTGCTATACAAGTAGCAAGGGCAGGGCATAAAGTCATACTATGGGATATCAATCCCGAGCATATTCGTGCCATGCAGGAAAGCCGTAGCAATGAGCAATATTTGCCGGGTATTCCATTGCCATCCGCATTACAGCTTAGCGATCAGCTAGAACAAACACTTAAGCAGGCCGATACTATCTTGCTTGCCATCCCAAGCCATGCCGTAAGACCTTTTATACGACAAAGTCGACAATGGATTCGTAGTGAACAGCACCTCGTCTGGGCCACCAAAGGCCTGGAAGAGGGCAGCGCCAAGCCGGTTCACCAGATCATTGCAGAAGAGCTGCCCGAATGTAAAAACACCGCTGTGGTTTCAGGCCCAACCTTTGCGGGTGAGGTCGCTAAAAACTTACCCACTGCGGTTACGGTCGCGGCTAGCAGCCACGCCATTGCCAAAGAAGTAGCCAGTTTTTTACATTATGGCAATTTTCGCGTTTACACATCCGAGGACATGCTGGGTGTGGAGCTCGGCGGCTCTCTCAAAAATGTACTCGCTATAGCCGCCGGTATTGCCGATGGCTTAGGCTTTGGCGCCAATACCCGCGCGGCCCTAATTACCCGCGGACTGAATGAAATTATGCGCCTTGGTTTGGCAATGGGTGCACAGTCAGAAACATTTATGGGCCTGGCAGGATTAGGTGACCTGGTGCTTACCTGTACCGACAACCAGTCACGCAACCGTCGTATGGGTTTGGCGTTGGCAGAGGGCTCTACAATTGAACAGGCTAGAAAGCACATAGGCCAGGCCGTTGAAGGCGTAAAAACGGCCCGTGAGGCCTGGCAACTCGCACAACAATATAAGGTTGAAATGCCCATTATCGAACAAACCTATCGCGTGCTATATGAGGGCAAATCGCCAAGAGATGCGGTACATGATTTACTCGGCCGTGAAGCCACATCTGAATAATTTGCTACCCACGTACTGCTTAAACGCATGATGTGTTTAATACCCGCTTAATATAGCGCGTTTTAAATCGACTAAACCGAATCAACAAAGCCCAATTGACGCCACGCCTCATAGACAATAACCGAAACTGAATTAGACAAATTCATACTTCGACTATCTGCCAGCATTGGAATGCGAATCACCTGCTCTGCGGGCAAACTACTAAGATACTCAGCGGGTAATCCGCGTGTCTCCGGGCCAAATATAAAGGCATCATTCTCTACGTACTCCGCCTCACTATACTTGCGTGTACCTTTTGTAGAACAGGCAAATACTCTATTAAAATCATTCGCCTGCATACATGCGTCCAAATTTCCCCATACCTTAAGCTGTATAAACTCGGCATAATCCAGACCCGCTCTGCGCAGCTTTTTATCGTCTAACTCAAAACCTAATGGCTCGATCAAATGCAATTGATTTCCTGTATTTGCACATAAACGAATGATGTTGCCCGTATTGGGCGGTATTTCTGGCTGATATAGGATGATATTGAGCATTAAATATCTTTATTTTCAATTAGTTAATATGGTTTATTTATGTAAAACATAAAATAGTGTATATTATTTTCGATTAAATTATAATTTAACTCTACAAATCCAGCATAAGCCAACTTAACAAGGGGTCACAGCCATGGGCGATTCGCTTAGTGGTGAAACTCATCAAAGTATGCAAAAACCCACTGTATTACTCATTGATGACGATCCTTTAATTACTGAAAGTCTAGGCTTTATATTAAACAAGCATTACCAGGTAGTTACCGCAGAATCCAGGGCAGAGGCCAGATCCTTGCTCAGCAATTTAACCGTTAAACCCGAACTAGCACTCGTGGATCTTGGTTTGCCCCCATTGCCTCACGCGCCAGATGAAGGTTTTGCTTTAATTGAAGATCTTCTCGCATACGATTCACAGATAAAAATTCTCGTACTCTCCGGCCAAAGCGACGAGGCAAACATGCATCATGCCTTAACGCTGGGGGCTGTGGACTTTATACCAAAACCTGCCGACCCTGCATTGCTACAAGCGCGTATTAAACATCATTTAATGCTTAAACAGATTGAAAATAAGCAAAAGTTAACCACGAACACGTCTACTATCGTGGGTGAAAGCGCCTCTATTGCCACCTTACGTGAGCAGATTGCGCAATTCACAAACGCCATATTCCCGGTACTCATTCAAGGCGAATCGGGTACCGGCAAAGAACTGGTCGCTCAGGCGATACACCAGCAAAGTGAACGCTCACATAAACCGTACCTCATTATTAACTGTGCGGCGATTGCCCCTGAATTACTTGAGGCTCAACTTTTTGGGCATGCTAAAGGGGCATTCACCGGCGCTGACAAAGCACGTAAAGGTTTTTTTGAAGAGGCCGGTGATGGCACTTTGTTTCTTGATGAGATAGGCGAAATGGCCTATGAGCTTCAAGCCAAACTACTGCGAGTACTGGAAAGTGGTGAGTTCTATCGCGTTGGTGAAACGCGTTGTATAAAATCACAGGCGCGCATTATTGCGGCGACCAATAAATCTTTACATCATGAGGTTACACAAGGGCACTTTCGCTCAGATCTTTTCCATCGCCTGAGCATACTAAAAATTCAAATGCCCGCGGTGCGTGAACGTGAAAACGACAGCTTATTGTTACTACAACATTTCATGAATTTTTATGCGGAATCATTACGACCGATTCAATTAGATAAGCAGGCTGAAAAAATTTGGCTGAGCTATGAATTCCCGGGGAATGTGCGCGAACTGCGCAATATCGTCATTCGCCTTTGTACTAAATTTCCTGCTCAAACCATTAATGCCACGCAGCTACTTGAAGAATTTGAACAACCATTGCAAACCAACGATACCAGCAATGCAAAACATGACATGTTCAGCGCTCAGCTAATACAGCAGCAATTATCTAATGGCGATCTAAACCTCAATAATAAATTAAAAGAATTAGAAGATTTTGTGATTCAACAAGCCATGCAGATATATAATGGCAATCTCAGCAAAGTGGCTAAGGCATTACAAATTAATAGAACCACTCTTTATAGCCGGATGCAAAAAAATGAACAGAAGTAACCGCAGTTAACCAACAGGTGACGAATGTACTTAGAGCATTTTGGTCTACAACGACAGCCATTTAAGATCACGCCTGATACCAGTATGTTTTATACCGGTAACAAACGTGGCGCTGCATTAGAGGCTCTAAAATACGCAATTCTTTCTGGCGAAGGCATTATTAAGGTAGTGGGTGAAGTCGGCGCTGGCAAAACAATGCTGTGTCGTATGCTGGAAGTTGAACTCGATGACACCGTTGAAGTTGTGTATATCGCGAACCCCAGCTTATCACCTGAAAACATTCTCCACGTCATTGCATTTGAGCTAAAACTAAACATTACATCTGACTCCAGTAAGCTTGAAGTGATGCAGACACTACAGGCTTATTTGCTTGAGAAGCATGCACATAACAAACAGGTTGTGGTGTTTGTCGAAGAAGCTCAGAGCATGCCCATAGAAACACTCGAAGAGATTCGTTTATTAAGTAATCTGGAAACCAATGATAACAAGCTGTTACAAATGGTTTTATTTGGCCAGCCAGAGCTTGATGATAAATTACGTCTACCCTCTATTCGGCAATTAAAAGAGCGTATTACGCAAAATTTTTACCTTGATCCATTCCCTGCAGCGGATGTTTACGAGTATTTAAATTTTAGAATGCGCGCCGTAGGCTATCGTGGGCCAGACCTGTTTTCGCAAAAAACCGCCAATAACATTGAACGTAAATCTAACGGCTTAACTCGCCGCATTAACATCCTCGCCGATAAAGCATTACTCGCGGCCTTCTCCGATGGGGGGCATAATATTGAAAATAAACACATTAGCCTCGCAGCTAAAGACAGTGACTTTGGGCAAGATTACAAATGGCAACCTGTTATTAAACTGGCCATTGGTATAGCAATTGTTATTACCTCTATCTGGATTGGCACTTTATTACCGAGCCTGTTTACAGACGCCGTGGATACAAAAGCCGCGACAAGCCTGGCAGAACCTCAACTGATCGTACCGCCACAGACCAACATTCCCCCTGAAAACAGCTCACCTCAAACAGATAATTTATCCACAGAAGCTGTCATACCTTCTAATAATAGCGAGCTATCAATAGAACAACGCATACAAAAAACACATCTATGGCTAGAAAGCGCCGCTGACGATGATTTCACCATCCAGCTAATTTTGCTCGATATATGGGCAAACAATGAAGTCGATAATTACCTGCAGCAGGCCAGTCAATCTCTCGACACAAATAAGCTTTTTATATACCAGGTCTCAATACGCGGGAGAATGGTTTACAGTGTGCTATATAATGAATACCCAGAACGCGGCTCGGCTACGCAACAATTAAAATTACTTCCCGATAAAATCAGGCAAAATGCGCCTTATTTGCGCACAATAAAGGGTATTAAGGCCGATATACGTAAAACAAAACTACAAAATAACCGTCCTACAAATGAGGCTCAGCTTTGATTTCTTTACGCTTTAAACAACTTATTCATTTAAGTCTTTCACTGATCTTAAGCACTGCTGTGATTTCCTGTGGGCCAACACGTGAAATCGCTCAATCTACGGGACATATTTCAAAGGTCGCTGAGAAACAATCTAATATTCCTGCCCCCGTTGCTCAAACCACATTGCTACCACCCCCTAAATTCCGCCCAAAGCTTGAAACCTATACCGTTGTAGTCAGTGGTGTTTCTGCTAAAGATCTTCTGTTTTCTATGGCGCGCGATGCGAAAATTAATTTAGATATTCACGATGACATAGAAGGTACCGTCACACTAAATGCAATAGACCAAACACTCGAACAAATTCTCGATCGTATCGCGCAGCAAGTCTCTATTCGCTATTCACTAGAAGCCAACACGCTTCGCGTTAGAGCAGATAAACCTTACCTCGGCACTTACAAAGTAGATTATGTAAATATTTCACGCGAATCTAAGGGCGTTGTTCGCGTCGCCACCAATATAGGCTCTACCGGCCAGGGTGATATTGGCGATGCACAGAAGGGTGATAGTGCAGAAAATAACAGCTCATTAACGGAAGTAACCATTAAATCGAGCAACACCTTTTGGAAAACACTCTCTGCAAATATTATTGAAATACTAGATGATGATACAAGTGAAACGCAACAAACTCAGACCGCTGATGGCAGAGAAAACAATAATGATGTAATTGTTAATCGTGAAGCAGGAATTATTGTTGTTCGTGCTACTTATAAAAAGCACCTTGAAATACAAAAATTTATAGATCATGTATTAAGTAATTCAAAACGTCAGGTGATGATTGAAGCCACTATTGCAGAAATTAAATTAAGCGACAGCTACCAAACCGGCGTGGACTGGTCGATGGTCTCTAATAGCTCAAATTCATCATTAAATATACTCACTGACTTCACCGGCAGTAATTTAGCATCATCACCTTTTTCATCACTCACACTGAGTGGTACATCCGGCGGAGATCAGGTCGGTATTGCACTGCGTGCATTAGAAGTGTTTGGTGACGTAACTGTTTTATCAAGCCCAAAAGTCATGGCGATTAATAATCAACCCGCCATTTTAAAAGTCGTTGATAATCTTGTATATTTTGAAATGGAAGTCGACACCGCTGTATCCAACACAAGCAATGTTGCCTCTTTAACGACATTCGAAACAAAAATTAAAACCGTGCCGGTTGGATTTGTAATGGCCGTAACGCCTTATATTAATGAACACAATGTAGTCACGCTTAATATTCGCCCGACCATTTCGCGTGTAATAGATTCTGTTGAAGACCCTAACCCTGCGTTTAAAAATGCCGATGTAGTTTCCTCTGTCCCGGTTATCCAGGTGCGTGAAATCGAATCTATTCTAACCATTAATAATGGGGATACAGCTGTCATTGGTGGCCTTATGCAAAATACCGTTAATGACAAATCATCGGGTGTTCCCTTTTTATCAACTATTCCAATTTTAGGAAATCTTTTTAAATATGAAGACGATAATCGGGAAAAATCTGAGCTTATTATTTTTATTCGACCTATGGTTATAAACCACGCCAGCTTAACCGGCGACTTAACAGAATTCAAAAAATATTTACCTAACATGTCTACTGATAGCACTCGACAGAAACCAACAACAGTTTCTGAATAGCTGATATTTATATGAGCCTGTTACTAGATGCACTAAAAAAAGCGGCGGATGACAAGAAGAAGACTCTTGCGCTTGATGAGCCTGCAGAAAATACTGACAATGTAGATGACAGCCTGGAGCTTGAGCTTGAACTTGATCTGGATTCAAACACAGAGGCAGTTCCTGGTAATGATGACTTTCCAGAAGTTGATGAATCATCAATTTCTCAAAGTATTATGCATGACTCAATAGATCAACAAGCGCCAGCAGACTCTTCTATAAAAAATGAACCCTCAGACATTCCTGATAATGTCGCTGCCGAAAATTCTGTGCAAGAAAAATCGATAGAGCCTGACGCTGTTAACTTAGAAAAAACAGGCACAGAAGATGATGCCGCGACTATTACAGTGCCACCGGCTAAACCTGCAACTAGTTCGGCTAAAAACACTGACAATACAAGCATAAATAAAAAAGCTATAACTGACGACAAGCTATCTATAGTACCCAAACCAGCAGCAGCTGAAACAGCTCAAAACTCAACTAAAAATATTGCAACGGAAACAGCATTATTGGCACTTATCAATAAAAGCAATCAATATAGTAAGCGGGAAAATTTGAAAAAAAACATTACGATAGCAATACTAGTCACTCTTTTACTCATTGGCTCTGGGCTATTTTTTTATATAAAGATGAACACAGCAAATCAGGGCATATTTATTGCCCAAAATAATCAGGCACCTGTAAACAGAAGATTAGAATCTCCCAAACAGGAAACTCCAGCGGCTCTTCCCAGAACTGAAAATATAATCACAAAAACAGCCGTGCCTAAAAAAACCACTCTAACGAAAAATCCGTCGCCTACGAAGACGAAAACTAACAATAAATCTAAAGCAATCCATATTATTCATACTGAAAAGAAAGACCCCATTAATACACTCATATTAGAGGCATATAACCAATTTCAGCGCGCCGATTATGAGCAGGCAAATAATTTGTACAATCAAGTTATTCTACGCGAACCTAATAATAGAGATGCCTTACTAGGAGTTTCAGCTATTGCGACAAAGCAACAGCGTTATGAATTCGCACGGCAAAAATATCAATACTTACTTCAACTTAACCCTAGAGACAGTATTGCAATTGCTGGCATAAGCAGCATTGAAAATGCTGTCGACCCGCAGCTAAATGAAAGCCAGCTTAAGTTCATGTTAAAAGAAAAGCCAGATGCTGCACATTTATACTTTGCTCTGGGTTCTTTATATTCATCACAAAATAAATGGCCCGAAGCTCAATCGGCCTATTTTAGCGCATGGTCTGCGGAAAATAAAAATGCCGATTATGCGTACAACCTGGCTATCAGCCTTGACCATCTGGATAAGAAATTTCAGGCACTGGATTTTTACACCCTCAGCCTTAAGCTTAAGCAGGCATCAAGTGGAAACTTTTCTACTGAAAATACTTCACAAAGAATACGTACCTTGAAAGAGAGCAAGCAATGAGTCCGGCTTCACAGGAAACTATTTCAGATTTAGGCTCGGCGCTAAGGGCTAAAAAGAAACGCCTGGGCGAAGAGTTAATTGCACAAGGCCTGGTAACAAATGATCAGGTCAGCATTGCGCTGAAAGAGCAGAAAAAAACAGACCAACCACTTGGTGAGGCACTGGTTTCTCTGGGCTTTGTTACTGAAGGTGTTTTACGTGATGCCTTAAGTATCATGCTCGGCAGAGAAAGTATTGACCTTTCCAGTATCGTACCGGATAACGAAGCGATAAATTTAATTCCCAAAGATCTTTCTGTTCGTTTCAATATTATTCCAGTCAGTCTGGATACCGAAGAGGGCACTTTATCGGTTGCCATGACTGATATTTATAATCTGGTTATTCTCGACCGCTTGCGCGCCATTATTGGCAACCGCATTGAACTTATACCTTTGCTGGCTAGCGAGAGCCAAATATCAGATGCCATCGATCAATTTTACGGATATGAACTTTCTGTCGATGGTATTTTAAATGAAATTGAAACTGGTGAAGTCGACTATGACAGCCTGGATGTTGAAGGGGATGCATATAGCCAGCCTTTAGTCCGACTAGTCGATGCTATTCTAGCCGATGCAGTTAAGCACGGCTCATCAGATATTCACTTTGAACCAGAGCAGGGCTTTTTACGCTTAAGATACAGAATTGACGGTGTACTTCGTCAGGTACGAAGCCTGCATAAAGATTACTGGTCTGCGATTGTGGTTCGCCTGAAAGTTATGTCGAACATGAATATTGCAGAAACTCGTGCACCACAGGATGGGCGCATTAGCTTAAATATTCGCGGCCACCAGATTGATTTTCGTGTGTCGTCGCAACCCACAACTCACGGCGAAAATGTTGTGTTACGTGTACTTGACAGGGCCAAGGGCATTGTACCTATTGATGGCCTGGGCTTACATGAAGACGCCCTGTCACAATTAAAATTAATTATGGCTCGACCGGAAGGCATTGTCTTAGTAACCGGCCCCACCGGTAGCGGTAAAACCACCACACTTTATTCCATGTTGGGCTATGTGCGCTCTGAACAGGTCAATATCATGACACTCGAAGATCCCGTAGAGTACCCAATGGACATGATACGCCAAACATCAATTAACGAAGTTTTGCGTATGGATTTTGCAAATGGTATTCGTTCACTGATGCGCCAGGATCCGGATATTATTTTAGTCGGCGAGATACGCGACTCCGACACAGCCGAAATGGCTTTTCGTGCGGCGATGACGGGTCATCAGGTTTATTCTACTTTGCACACTAACTCTGCTATTGGCTCTATTCCGCGTCTAATGGATATTGGTGTAAAATCCGATATTATGTCGGGCAACATTATCGGTATTCTTGGCCAACGACTGGTGCGTAAACTATGCCCACATTGCAAGGTGCCCCGTGAAGCAGCTGATATTGAAAAAACGCTATTAGATATAGAACCTACAACAACATTACAACTGCATGATGCCGTAGGCTGTGATAAGTGCGAAGGCATCGGTTATAAAGGTCGTATCGCTATTTTAGAGGTGCTGAGAATCGATGCAGAACTAGATGAGATGATCGCTGAAAACATTACTCTCGGGAAAATTAAAAAGCACCTCAAGAATAATGGTTTCCAAACACTTGCTGACGATGCCGCAAGACGTGTTATTGAAGGCACCACAACACTTGATGAAGTGAGTCGTGTTATTGATCTAACGGACAGGTTATAAATAGCGCGTATGTCTATATCTTATAAATATAAAGCCATTGATAGCAACGGAAAAATTCGCAGCAATATAATTGACGCGGATAACTTATTAGATTTAGAAAAACGCCTTAATGGCATGGGTCTCGACTTAATAAATTATCAGCAGAAAAAACCTGGCCTGTTCAATTTTAAATCAAAAGGTATAAGTCGAAAGGACTTAATTAATTTCACATTCCAGATGCAACAGCTAACAAAATCTGGCGTGAGCATTTTAGATGGCCTTAGTGACCTGAAAGATTCCGTACCCGAAGGTAGAATGAAAGAAATGCTAATGGGACTTTCTGATGAAATAGAAGGCGGCAAAACATTTTCTGGTGCCCTGGCCGAATTTCCAGAGATATTTGATAGCGTTTATATAACACTGATTCAGGTAGGTGAAGAAAGTGGACGTATCTCAGAGGTTTTGCATGATATGGCAGAAACTTTAAAATGGCACGATGAGCTTGTTGCGCATACGAAAAAAATTATGATTTATCCAGCGATTGTTACTTTTGTTATTATTGGTGTTGTTACCTATTTAATGATCGACTTAGTCCCCGAGCTTATACCTTTTATAAAGGATCTTGGTGGAGAAATCCCTATCCATACTCGTGCACTATTGGCGACCTCCGATTTTCTTGGTAATTACTGGTATCTGGTTTTTGGCATACCCATTTTAGCCTTTATTTCAATAACACAGCTGGCAAAACGCAAGCCCGATGTTCGTATGTTCATCGACAAACAAAAACTTAGGCTATATATTTTTGGCCCGTTAATATTAAAAACCAACCTTGCTCGATTTGCCAATTATTTTGCCATGATGTACTCATCTGGCATTACCGTACTCGATAGTTTGAAAATATCTGAAATGCTGGTCAACAATGCCGTGTTAACAAAATCTATACGTGATGTAAGAGAACGCATTGCGGATGGCGGGCAGATATCAGAAAGCTTCGAATCGGTTAATGTTTATCCGCCACTGGTTATTCGTATGATTAAGGTTGGTGAGAACACCGGCAACCTTGATGAAGCGCTGTTAAACATTAGCTATTTTTATAACCGTGAAGTAAAAGAAAGTGTAGATAAAATGGAAGCCGCAATGACACCTGTACTTACCATTGTACTCGGTGCAATTATGCTGTGGATTATGTCTGCTGTTCTTGGTCCTATTTACGACTCACTAAGCAAAATACAATAATATCGTGAAACGCATATTTTATTACTCAGGTTACAGGCTTACCGTATTTCATTGGCAACACAATGATTGCATTGCCTCCTATACATTCAATCCTGGTGATGAAGGTCTGGAAAAATTCCACACCTATTTGCACGCCACCGCCAATACTCCGGTACGCATTCTTGTTGACCTCATAGAAGAGGACTTTAAAAAAGAAAACATACCTCATGTCGGGGCCGCTGATAGAAAGGCTATTGTTAGTCGAATAATAGATCGTCAATATAGAAAGAACACAGACTTTGCTACATTCAGAGTGGTCGACAGAGAAACAACAGGCCGCAAAGATGATGTTATTCTTTACAGCGTTTTAAGTAATCCCGAAATACTTGATCCATGGCTGACACCATTGAAAGAAGCCGGCATCGCCATTTCTGGCATATGGTCTCTACCCTTATTAACACCGAAGCTATTTAGCAAACTAAAAATTAAGGCCAATAATGTTTTACTGGTCTCGCAACAGGTCCCCAGCAACCTTCGTCAGACATTTATTAAAAATGGCAGGTTTGAAAGCAGCCGCTCTGCTGTTGTTAATTTAGAAGATGCCAGCATTGGTGAATACATATCGACTGAAGTCGAGCAAACAATACGATTTTTATCTAATCAACGACATATTGGCTTTGATGAAACAATTGAAATTCATGTGCTGTGTAGAAAGGCAGACATCGCTGAAATTCAATCCAGGTGCATAGACACCCATTTGCGTGTTTTCCATTACCATGAATTAAAAGAACTAGAAGCATCACTGAACTGCCATATTCAATCCGCAGAATACACAAATGGAATTTACTCATATGTGTGTGCAAGCCAGGAGATCCCAGTAGGTGACTACGGTAGCAAATCCACCTTTATACATTATTACGAACAATTGAGCTCTAAGGCATTATATGCCGTGAGTGCTCTGCTATTGCTGGCTGCAACTATTCTGTCATTTTCATTTATATCTGAATCAATTGTGCTGGATGACGAGGCTATTACTCTGCGTAAGCAGACAGATGTTATTAATACTCGTTATCAAAAGAAATTGGCTGCTATGGAGCCCCAGTTACAACAAGCTGAAAGTATGCAGTCTACTGTTTTACTGGCTGAAAAAATAAAATCCAGTCATGCCATATCACCCCTTAATTTCATGTCCTTTATAAGCCGAACGTTAGCACGTAACGGATTACATGAGGTGGAAATAACTGGCTTATCCTGGAAACAAAATCAAAGTCTGTCAATCCCAGTTATAAATACACGAAATGTAAAAAAACTTACGATCGATTATGCAAAGCCATCGCCAATTAATCAAATCGCGAGTATCAGTGGATATATTAATGTATCTCAATATGGACTAAAACAAACAGTAAATAAAATAAACTCACTAGCCAAAGCACTGCAGGACCATGAGCTTATTATCAAAACAAACGTTAAACGTTTGCCCGTCGATACTCGCCCCGAATCTAGCATTGATTTAGAAGCCAACCCAAGCGTAAAGGCTGGTAGCTCTACCGATAAAGAACAGGGTGCTTTTGAAATTGAGATACTCATGCTGGGCAATCAATCATGAATATAATTTTTTTTAAAAACATAAAAAAAGAACTTACTGTTTTTTTACTTTGCATTGTCATCGCTACAACAATAATTATGATTTCAAACTCTGTATTACAAAGCTCTATTGAAAATAAAACGACAGAAAACAATACCCTCATAAGTATAAAGCAGCGATATTATACTGCGATTGAAAGACGTGGCTTATTAGAAACATTTGAAACACGATTTACTGCCCTGCAAAAGTCAAAGATTGCTGGTGAAGAAGATCGTTTAAACTGGGTTGACAGCCTTTCTAACATCGCAAAGAATAATAAAATTCCTTATCTTAAATATAAAATTGAAAAACAGGAAAAAGTAACCTCTAACACCTTAAGCTCGAGCTACCCGGACATTGATGTATTTAAATCAACAATGACACTTAATATGCAATTACTCCATGAAGGTGATTTATATACTATTCTTAATAACCTGGATAAAACCGCAAAGGGACTCTTCGATGTACAGAGCTGCACCATAGCTAAAAATTTATCTAATAACATTTCACTGCTAGAAAAACAGTCGGATAAAAACTTTGCATCTGTCTGTGTACTCAACTGGTACACCATGCAGAAAAAAACCAATGCACTGCCTGTTCGGAGAAATCCCAATGTATAAAATAATTATTTTATTATTGTTATTCCCGCTAACAGCCCATACTGAAATATCCCCCTTAAATAATTTACGCACTTTTTTTACATCTAAACAGGAACGTACTCAACTGGATAAAATGCGTTCTTCCGGCAAATACTCTACAAAATCTGGCGGTGTATCTATATTGCGCGAACCGGTAAAAGTTAAAATGCAGGGTATTGTTCTACGTGATGGGAAAAAGCCCGTTGTGTTTGTTAACGATGAAAACACCTTAAAAACAAATCACCTAAGCAATGACCTTACCGTAAGAGATCATAAAATTAAGAAACAGGCATATAAAATTCCGGTTAGTATTAACCAGCAAGGGGTTACTTTAAAACCGGGGCAGCAATGGGATGAATCGAGTAGGAAGGTTGAAGATACTTATCGGATAAAGCAAAGCAATGACAAGCCCGATGGTGTAGTAGAAATGCAGCGTTCTGCGATAATAAAATGAGTTGCCGATTTAAGGTTATAACTTAGATGAATAATATAAAATCACAGCAGGGCGCCGCTCTTTTAATTTTGCTCCTAAGCATTATACTTTCTGGCGCTATATTTTTGTTGTCGCAAAACAATTCAACCAGTAAACATGTCAGTGCTGAAAACAATACCACTGCTGCATTGGCTAAAGCCAAAGAGGCCTTAATATCTTATGCCGTTTCTCATTATCTTACCTCTAAAAATGCACCTGATTTTGATAATCACTTAGGCTATCATGGATTTTTACCCTGCCCTGAAAGCAGCTCATCTACAGCAGAAGGTGAATCGCCGTTAAACTGTGGTGGCGTACGTTATGCTAATCACCTTGGTCGTCTACCTTGGAAAGTCCTAGAGATCCCGCCCTTAAAAGATAGTTCTGGCGAATGCCTATGGTACGTAATGAGTAGCGCATTCTCTTTCAATCCTCCTGAATCGCTAATGCTTAATGACGATACACCCGGCATGTTTCAGGTATTCAACGAAAAACGATCGATATTTAAAGGCTCAACGCCAGAAGATAGAGCAGTTGCTGTTGTATTTGCCCCTGGTGGGCCGCTAAATAATCAAGCACGACTTTCAGCCACATCAGGGGCACCCTGTAATGTATTACGCGATGAAGCTCTTGCCGTAGACTATCTTGAAAGCTACCAGGGTATTAATAATGCTTTAGTTAGTAACACTACAGCAGATGGGATTGATGAGTTTATTCATTCAACCGCTCTCAACGACAACCCGTCTTTTAATGACCGAATTATTACTATAACAGCCAAAGAGATATTTGATGCCATCAAGGCCCGTGCTCCGATGTATGACGACAAAATAACAGAGCTTGGTAAAATCATTGGTAGCTGCCTAATTGACTATGCAACACCTTCATCAGCATGTAAGGATTCGTGTAACGCCGATAGAAATTTATGTATAGCTGCTGGTGGAGCCGCATCCATTTGCTCACAAGCCCGAAACAAGTGCCGTAAAGACTGCCCTAAAGCTAAACCTCCAGGAAAACCACCGAGTAGATTTAATCAATTGCCCTGGCCAGCACCCGTCGATTTAGATGCTGATTACAGAGATAAAGATAATTACATAGATTTTGCTGACAGCACACAGGGTTATTTTGGTCGCCTACCTTATACGACAGCTAATTCCAGTTTTGAAATTGGCATATCTGACAGCAATATATATAGTACCTGTGACCTTGTGGGGATATATCCGGAAATGTTTACCCTATGGGAAAACTGGAAAGACCACTGGTTTTATGTCCTGGGCAGCGACTTTGCCCCAGATTTAAAGTCTGAACCACCCAAACCATGCACTGCCAATTGCCCTGAGTTTAATGGCACAAGATACGCCGCCATTTTAATTTTCTCAGATCAGCGTTTAAACACCCAGTTACGCCGTAGTAATGAGACTGATCCTGGCACCAGCATTGCCAACAGCAAGGCAACTTTAAGCAATTACCTTGAGGGCAACAATGAATCAAACTATCCTGATGACAATGGCGACAAAACTTATGGTGGTGTTACAACAGGCAATGACCGACACTTCTGTATATTAAAAGATATGACCAACGTAATAGAGTGCCCATAATGAATAAACAATCACAACAAGGTTTCACCTTACTAGAACTAGCTATTGTTTTTATCATTATCGGTGTACTCCTAAGCTATACATTTATGCCTGCACGTGCACAACTTGAATCTGGCCGAATTAAAGAAGCCCGTGCTAAATTAGTTGAAATCGAAGAAGCACTTTATGGTTTTGCCATTGCAAATGGGCGCATGCCATGCCCGACATTTCCCAATAAAAATGGTCAGGAAAGCCCAACCAATCCTGTCGCCTACTGTGATACTTACCCTGGCATTGCTGGCTACATTGGCTTCGTGCCGACCAATACACTCGGCCTTAAAGGCGAGGTTAATTGTGACGGTTTATTAATCGACCCCTGGGGAAGCCCTTACTACTACAGCGTAACCAATGCTGACACCACAACTACTGAAGCTATTTTTATAGTCTCCAATGCCCAAGGTATACTCAATGCTGGGGGCCCAGCAATCGCATCTGTGGCTGCCGATATAAAAGTTTGTAATGACTTAAGCGCCGCTTGCAATTCGGGCGCTAATTCATCTATAGACAATGCCGTTGCTGTTATTTTTTCTACGGCGACTCGGCAAAGAAACAATAGCAATGAAGAAAATGTAAATGCAGGCGAGGGTGCAAGCATAGCCAGCACCTGTTCATTACCTGCCTATAAAATAGGAAGTGATGAATTTTACTACTCAGCACAGCGAGTAGAAAAAGCTAATAACGAATTTGACGATATTGTTAGCTGGATATCTCCAAACATCTTATATGCCAAACTACTACAGGCAAGGTACACTCTACAATAAGCAATTTTGTTTAAAAAATAACTTACTGTATAAACTTCTTATAACTAGCAGATTTATTTATATTTAGACTCGTGCTCCAACCGCTGCCTCAAATTTCGTAAAATCTTATACGGCAACACACGCTGAATAATATTCACAATCCAGTTGGGTAGCCAGCCTTTTGGGTCAGCATGATAACTCAGCTCTAC
>CAWUSX010000031.1:0-7985 GCA_963924875.1 uncultured Gammaproteobacteria bacterium | reverse complement strand
CAAACAAAGGTAAAATAAATAATGCAACGGGTAAATCTAAAGCATCTTCCCAGCGCCTTAGGGGTGTACTGGCTCGCTCTGCAAAATCGCGCACCTCTAACACCTTCTCATGATCCCGACGACTGCCAAGCACATCAACAGGATAGGATTTTTTTTGTATTGTGTTGATTGTTGCTTTTGCTTTATCTAACAATTTTGTTGACGACAGCTTTGGCCTTGCCGGTGCCGTCAAGGCTATTGCAACACCGGCAAAGGTGGGATGAACGCCCGACTGGAGCATCATCCACCAGGCCGCAATCCCTACAATAATATAGAAAATCGGTTGACGGACACCCGCATAGTTGGACACGGCCAGAAGTACAATCAGCGCAAAAGAACTAAGCAAATAAAATAATGAAATTTCCTGCGTGTAAAATATTGCAATAACCAGAATAGCGCCAACATCGTCAACGATAGCGAGACCGACTATAAATGCCAATAGACTCACAGGTATATGTTTTCTTACTAATGTGAGCACACCCAATGCAAATGCAGTATCGGTGGCCATTGGGATGCCCCAGCCCATTTGCGAAGCCAGCGACCAGTTAAAAAAAGAATAAATAATAGCTGGAGCAACCATTCCGCCAATGGCACAAAAAATCAACATTCGACGGCTATCTGCCTGAGCAAGATCACCGGCGATTATTTCGCGTTTAATCTCAAGCCCAAGGAGGAAAAAAAATATAACCATCAAGCCGTCATTCATGATGTGCTTGAAAGTGGCTTGCAACTGAAATTCACCGAGGAAAAATCCTATGCGGGTGTGTATCAAATTTTCATAAGTGGAAACATACTCTGAGTTAGCCCACCATAATGCAACAATAGTAGCCAGCAGCAAAAACAGGCTGGTGGTTGTCTGCGCGCGAATAAAATTCGAAAATGGATGCTGCATATTTTCCAAACCACGCTGCAAAGCATTTTTTGAATTATCAATCATATTACAATGCCTAATCCTACTATTAAGTTACGAGTATTAATTAAATGCATATCTAACAAACTTAATGACTAAAGTAAAAACCCTGAGGTAAAAAAATTTTTTTATTTGAAAATATTATTTGAATTTAATCTCCGAATTATCGGCCAACAACCCGCTACTAAGTTTGGTTTTTGTAGTGATTAATAGTAAGTCGCCTGAGTCACAGTAACACAGGGCAAGGCTCAAACTGAATCCATACGCCTCAGTTGAAACGGGATCAGAACCCTTGTATTTTAAAGCGCGACTGGTCAAAGATGCCTACACGCTAACGCACTCTTGCCTTCAGCAAAATCAGTACGCTGCCACACAGTAACAACCCCTGCGCCAGTGCCAGATGAATCAGACTGGGCGCTGTCATCGGCATCAAAAAGCCAGCCACCACTGCATTAAAAGCCATTTGTGCGAAGCCCTGCACCGCTGACGCCATGCCGATATGATGCGGGAAGCAGTCCAGCGCCTGTACGCTCAGCACAGGCATAATCAGCGCCACGCCAAAGGCATACGCCACCAGCGGCGTGACCACGCTAAACACGCCAGGTTCCAACCACAGGGCAGCGAACAAATTGGCGGTGAATGCAACACCCAGTACACTGAAACCCAGCTTAATAATTTTCAGCGGTGGCCAGCTGTGGGCAATGCGCCCGGAGAGCCAGGAGCCAGACATCAGCCCTGCCACGGCGGGAATAAAAAACACGCCGAAGTCGCTCTCGCCCAACCCCAGATGATCGTAGATCAAGGCCGGTGAGCCAGAGATATAGAGAAATAATCCTCCAAAGCCGAGCGATAAGACCGCAACCAGCGCGAGAAAACGTCCATGGCGCAGCGCGCGCAGATAGTTTCCGCCCACACTGCGCGGATGGATGGATTGACGCGCCGCCTGAGGGTGGGTCTCCGGCAGCCAGCGAAACACCAGAACAATGGCAAAAAGCCCGAACAGTGCAAGAAACTGGAACACCGATCGCCAGCCGAATACCGATTCCAGCCAGCCACCAATCACCGGTGCCAGCGCGGGTGCCACGGCAAACACCAGCATCACATGAGACATCGCTCGCTGTGCCATTGGCCCTTCATAGACATCACGCACCACCGCGCGCCCAATAACCATGCCGCCGCAGGCGAAAGCGCCCTGTAATGCACGCCACACTATCAGCATTGGAAAGCTTTCGGCCAGCGCACAGCCCACCGAAGCCACAACAAAGAGCACGAGGGACGTTAGCAACATGCGGCGGCGCCCGAATCGATCCGACAACGGGCCCCAGACCAGGGTGGCTGCGGCGAAGGAAATTAGATAAACGCTCAGGGTCTGCGCCAGTGCCGGCAGGCCAACGCCTAGTCCCTGCGCAATGGCAGGAAAAGATGGCAGGTAGGCATCGATACTGAAGGGGCCGATCATCGACACTAAACCGATTACCGGGATCAAACCTTTAGGCGGTATTACTTTGCTAGTGCTCAAGGCGCATCACCAAATCAATCTGCCAGCCTGTGCCCTCTGCTGCTAACATGAAGCCACAGGCGTAAAGAAGAAACAATTCGCGAAGTTTCATATTATTCATTATTGTCCAGGTGAATTATCCAGGTAAAAATACAATCTGTTATACGGTGACGCAGTGCTGTTCATTACAAGCACAAACAATAGCTACTTCAAAAAATTCATACCATCATACATCTCCATTTCGTCATCCATTCTAAATCATAGGCGGCTTGCTTTATATAACGACGCAGTGCTGAATACCCTCAACTAATTTACCTGATGGCGGTTAAATAATTATTCGGCTGGAAAAATATCAGGCTGAGCTCAACAACGCGAGAGCGTAGATACCTGCAAGGAAACCGTGCTTACAGGATAATTGAGCTACGAGAGAATGAAGTTATACAGGGCAAACACAAAAAGCCAGGCATTACCCCGTGTATGAGAAGGCTTATTACGATGCTAAAGGCGATACTAGGGACAGATATGAATGGACCTATCAATTATTTTTTATTGGGCTTCGTGCAACCTCTATAAATATAAAAATTGCGCCATATTTAATTAATGAATTCTAATAGATTTAATATTTCGGGCACATCATTTTCCTCTAGAAGATTAACTAATTGACTGACATTATTTAACTTATTTAATTCCTATACTAATTTCAGTATTTAATAAACATAACATTCGAGTTAAGTGGCCACAGTCATGTGGAGGCGACACTTGAATGATTTATTATCTGCCAATCAGCGTAGCATCGAATCTAGTAAATCAACTATAGTAGACCAATCAGAATCTTCATCTATCATCTCTTTTAAAAAAGTTGCTTGCGAGTTAGTCCAGAAATCAGCTTTAGATAGTTCCACATGACCAGGCAATGACTTATGCTTATTTATAAAACTTTCAATTGCCTGTTCACTACTGTCTAATCCAAGCTGATTAAATAACGACTCTATAGAATGGTAAGGAGGTTCCATAATTTTTATCCTATTTCAAAGGTTTAGGTATTAAAATATCGCATAACGCTTTTAGAATGGCAGACCGCTGTTTAGAGGCCCAGGTAAATTTTTTTGCACGAACTTGACTAGTTTGTAGATTTAATTTAGCAGCCATCTTTCCCCTTCAGAATAATCTCTAAAAATCATTGAATTTTTTGGTATTTCATCTGAAAACATAAGATACATTTTGGACATTCCAAAATTTAGATCAGTGTCTGCAATATAGGCAACTTTAGTATTGATACGTTTTGTGTTTTTACGCTCTAAAGATATAAGTTCTTTCAAAAAATCTGAATTAATATCACTAAAATCAAGTTCTCTAATATCAACTAATGTTCTTACATCAGGTTGGAAATTTGTATTTTGAGCAACTTCAATTATAATTTTAGAAAATTCGTCTATTGATACCTGCCCACTTAAAGTAACATAAAGTGCTTTTTTTATTGTTATATTCTATTTCAACAGACATTAATATCTCCTAAAATATAGACATAATGATTTCCCCTTAAGGGTGCCGACCTCCGTCCTACATGGATTAGCTACCAAAGCAGCCAGTGGCATAATATGCAAGTGAAACCCTTCATTAACAGGCTCGGAGATCGACATGACACAATCTAATATACTTTTTATCGGCATGGACGTCCACAAAGATTCTGTCGTAGTTTCATTAGCTGATGATGATCGTGCTGAGGTACGGCGCCATGGGAGTATCGGTGGCAAGTTAGATGACTTTTAAAAAACATTACGATGGAAATTTTTAAAGCACAAAAAGATTTAGGTGTTATCAGCAAATAGGTATCCGAAGAATTATTTTCAACCACAATATTGAATTGATCATAATTTAATACCTCCGATCCCTTTAATTGTTTTTTACGTTTTTTCATGATTATTTAATTCAGCCATTTAGTTACCGATATAATAACCACATAAAAAAAGGGCGGTGTAAAAAACACCGCCCTTTTGCCTTTAACTACTCACGAAAAAGTACTCGCAAGCAGTTTTCTGGTTAATTGATTACTTCAGATCAAAACGATCCGCTGTCATCACTTTACTCCAGGCTGCAACGAAATCATTTACAAACTGCTTGCCAGCATCAGCCGAGGCATAGGTTTCAGAAATCGCGCGTAACTCCGAGTTTGAGCCGAAGATTAAATCAACCGGGGTTGCGGTCCATTTAAGCTTTCCTGTCTTACGCTCACGTCCTTCGTAAACACCTTCAGTGGGTGACTTAGACCATTCTGTAGACATATCGAGCAGGTTAACGAAAAAGTCATTGCTCAATGTGCCTGTACGATGAGTCATTACACCGTGTTTCGAACCACCCGAATTGGCATCCAGCGAACGCAGTCCACCTACCAGCACTGTCATCTGTGGTGCCGTCAGGCTTAACAGGTCTGCTTTTTCTATCAACATTTCGGTAGGCGTACCGTAACTCGCACTGTAGTAGTTACGAAATGCATCCGCTGTGGGTTCCAGTACAGCAAATGAATTAACATCGGTCTGTGCCTGTGTCGCATCCATACGTCCCGGTTTAAACGGTACGCTTACCTTGTAACCGCCTTTCTTTGCGGCTTCTTCAATGGCTGCTGCACCGCCTAAAACAATAACATCTGCCAGTGATACTTTTTTACCGCCGCCTAATGACTTATTGAACGAGGCCTGAACATCTTTGAGTTTATTCAGCGTTTTTGACAGCTCGGCTGGATTATTAATCGCCCAGTCTTTCTGTGGTGCTAACCGAAGTCGTGCGCCGTTGGCACCGCCACGCATATCAGAGCCACGAAAAGTCGAAGCCGAGGCCCAGGCTGTTTTTACCAGCTCAGAGACACTCAGACCAGAGTCGAGAATTTTCGACTTAAGCCTGGTAATGTCATTACTGCTAATCAGCTTATGATCAACCGCTGGAACCGGATCTTGCCAGATAAACACTTCAGCAGGTACATCCGTGCCTGCATAGCGTGCACGAGGCCCCAGGTCACGATGCGTCAACTTGAACCAGGCGCGAGCAAAGGCCTGATCAAACTCTTTGGGATTATTTAAAAGTCGCTCTACAACCTTGCGGAACCCAGGATCTTTTTTCAATGCCAGATCGGTGGTAAACATAATGGGCGCATGGCGTTTACCCTTAATGTGGGCATCCGGCACCGCACTTGCCGCAGATTCATCCGTGGGTATCCACTGATGCGCACCCGCCGGGCTCTGTGTTTGCTTCCACTCGAATCTCATCAAGTTCTCGAGATACAGCACCGACCAGGCCGTAGGTGTTTGCGTCCACGCACCTTCAAGGCCGCTAGTCAAAGTGTCTTCTGCATTGCCCTTGCCGCATTTGTTTTTCCAGCCAAAGCCCTGTTCTTCAATAGCCGCGGCAGCTGGCTCGTCACCAACACAGTTACCTGGCTTCGCGCCGTGGGCTTTACCAAGGGTATGACCACCGGCAATCAGCGCAACGATCTCCTCATCATTCATCGCCATACGGCCAAATGAATCACGTATGTCCTGAGCCGCCGCCAACGGATCGTGATTGGCATTCGGGCCTTCCGGGTTTACATAAATCAATCCCATCTGCACTGCAGCTAAGGGTTTTTCCAGCTTGCCATCTTTATAGCGTTTTGCGTTATCCAGCCATTTGGTTTCGGCACCCCAGTACACGGTATCTGCTTCCCAGTCATCGGCACGGCCACCGGCAAAGCCCAGGGTTTCAAAGCCCATTGATTCCAGTGCAACATTGCCCGATAGAATAATCAGATCCCCCCAGGACACATTGCGGCCGTACTTTTGTTTAACCGGCCATAATAGTCGGCGAGCTTTATCCAGATTGGCGTTATCCGGCCAGCTGTTGAGTGGTTCATAACGTATCTGGCTACCATCGGCACCACCACGGCCATCATAAATTCGGTACGTACCAGAGCTGTGCCATGCCGAGCGAATCATTAAGCCGCCGTAATGCCCCCAGTCGGCAGGCCACCAGTCCTGAGAGGTGGTTAAGGTTTTTTCAATGTCCGCTTTTAATGCCTTCATATCAACACTACTAAAGGCCTTGGCGTAATTAAAATCATCACCATAAGGATTAGATGATGGGTCATGAGCGCGTAGTTGATCGAGGTTGAGTTTGTCTGGCCACCAGAACTGATTGGAGGTTGCGACATGTCGTGGCATGTCGGCGTCTGCGGCATTTTTGGTTGTGCTCTCTGCGACAGAGCAACCTGAAGACAATGCCAGTGAGACCGATACGGCCAAAGCGGTGAAGCTAGATTTGATGTGTGTTTGCATTGCTTACTCCTTTAAATTTATTTTTATGAAAAATTAAATACTGCACATTGTGGCAAGCCCGTGTTTTGAACCCAGGGCCTGGTTTGTAAGTGACAATCATCATGAAATTCACTTACACGTAAGTGTTGAGGTCAACACTACCTGCTGATGTGTGTTTCAGCGTGCAAAGAATAGTAAGGCGATAGCTCCATCTGGAAAATCAATTAAAATAGATGATAACAATCTATTTAATAGAACGTGAAAGACATCATCTCAGGCAAGTAAGAGGCTTAGGCCAGTCTGAGCCTGTTGTTTAAAATAGACAAAGAAGTTAAGGGGGGTAGTAGTTAGGGATAGTAGTGGAAGTATGGGGTAGGAACATGGGGCCTGGCATTGCATTTTATACATTCTCAAAGATCAGTATAAAATCACTCCGACACCATAAATTATTTTTCATTACTGGTTTTACAGCCCTCTTTGAAGCCTACGACAAATTCATCTAATCCGATAACCAATACGCCACTCGCCGATATATTTTTAGAGTGAATTGATTTGGTAAATACTGGCACCGCAATTTTAATCAACATGGAAGATGAGCTTTTATCGATGACATTCCGTTTTAACCATGCCTGGCCTTCATTGAGCTTTATCGTTTCTATAAACTGATTCTCGTCGGCCTGATAGTAATCTGTTGTTTTTTCAGTTGCAGCAACCAGGCCGCCATTTAATCCCACCAAAAACCCTTCGCCCTGTATAGAGTATTTAGTTATAAAGTTAGCAATTTCTTGGGTAGCTGGATTATTAATAATAGTAAGTAACTCTGATGAATCACTTTTAAGGTGATTCCATTTTCTCTCCATAAGGATAGGATTTGACGATTCCTGATTGAATTCTATAAGCTCTTTATGAAGTACAGGGCTTTTGGCTAACTCTATGGCGGCATCTATAAAACATTGCAATTCAATGTCCTCCGCATAGCAATAATGTACGGAAAGCAACCATAGAAGGATTATATTAGTTAATCTTGACATGAAATAACCTGGATTAGTTACGCTTTTATACAGCATTTTTCGACATTTTGGTAACAGGATTATTATTAAAAAGGTGTCGGAGGGATTATTTTTTAGGAGAGTAGACAAGAGGGATTTCACCTCAAGCCTCTCGCAGAACCGTACGTGATACTCTCGCATCATACGGCTCCCATTATCCGGTCATTTGATCCTGGTAATTGCCAATGAAAAAATAAGTGCGGCTG
>CAWUSX010000030.1:0-17328 GCA_963924875.1 uncultured Gammaproteobacteria bacterium | reverse complement strand
TTCGACTAATACCAGCACACTTGATGTAACAAGAATTATGCTGCCCCATGTTTCCAGAGGTAAGCTTACCGTACTAAAGAGCTTTTGCATTGGTGATAGATAGGTAAAGGCCATCTGAAAAATAATTAACAGCCCTATAGATATTAAAACATAGCGGTTACCCGTTAGCCCTTGCCAGCTTATTGAAGGGGCTAGTAAATAACGTGAGTTGAACAGGTAAAATATTTCAAAGAAAACCAGTGTGTTCACGGCAACTGTGCGCGAAAATTCAATAGACATACCTGCTTCGCGATGCCACACAAACATACCAAAGGTGCCAATAACCAGAATGATCGAAACAAAAACCACGCGCCAGACTAGAAAGCGAGACAAAATAGGCTCTTTAGGATCTCTCGGTGGGCGTTGCATGACGTCTTTTTCAGGCGGTTCAAAAGCTAGTGAAAGCGCCAGCGTTATGGCCGTTATCATATTTATCCAGAGTATCTGTACTGGAGTAATAGGCAGAGAACGACCTAAAAGAATCGCCGCAATAATGATAAATGCCTCACCGCCATTAGTGGGTAAAATAAACATGATGGTCTTTTTCAAATTATCATAAACGGTGCGGCCCTGTTTAATTGCCTGTGCAATGGATGCAAAGTTATCATCGGCTAAAACCATTTCTGCGGCCTCTTTTGCCACTTCTGTACCTTTTAATCCCATGGCTACACCTACATCGGCACGCTTTAGCGCGGGTGCATCATTAACGCCATCACCTGTCATGGAAACCACTTCACCACTGGCCTGAAGTACTTCAACCAGCCTTAATTTTTGTTCGGGACTGGTGCGGGCAAACACATCGGTATGCTTAATCGCTTCACGTAATTGAATGTCGTCGTAGGTATCTAACTCTGTCCCACGTATAAATGTTTTGCCATCACCTATGCCCATTTGCAGGCCAATGGAGCTGGCAGTAATGGCATGATCACCGGTAATCATTTTTACCCGAATGCCCGCTGACTGGCAGATTTTTATCGCCGTAATTGCCTCTGTACGGGGCGGATCAATGATGCCAAAAATACCCAACAAAATAAGCTCATCTTCGACATTGGCAAAGGTAAGTTCATGGTGATTATTGTGTGATGGCTTCATGGCTATTGCGATCAGTCGCTGGCCACGCGATGCCATTTTTTCTATAGCTGATTCCCAGTAAGGAAGATCAAGCGGTTTATCTTTACCATCTTCCATGCGTTGTAATGTACAGATATCGAGTAATTTTTCTGGCGCACCCTTTAAATAAATAAAGCGGTTCTCTGCATGGTCATGGTGCAGGGTTGCCATAAAGCGATGCTGTGATTCAAATGGAATAACATCAACACGAGGAAATTCTTCCTGCTGAAATGCGGCATTGAATCCGGCTTTTAAACCAGCGGTGATTAAAGCACCCTCCGTTGGGTCGCCCTGCAATATCCAGTGATCATCCGTTTCAGTAATGGATGCATCGTTACATAAAAGTGCAGCGCGTGTTATGTGCTGTAATAAAAAATTGTTCTCAATATCAATTGATAAGCCATTTAAACTAAACTCACCATGGGGCTGGTAACCAACGCCACTGACTTCAATGTATCCCATTGTCGATGCAATACTCTGCACCGTCATTTCATTTTTGGTTAGGGTGCCGGTTTTATCCGAACAAATAACCGTGATAGAGCCTAAGGTTTCTACCGCGGGTAAGCGCCGAATAATGGCATTCGATTTGGCCATACGTTGAACACCTATAGCCAGAGTGATGGTCATAATGGCAGGCAGGCCTTCAGGAATAGCAGCAACGGTCAGGCCCACGGCAGCGAGGAACATTTCATTTAATGAATAGCCCTGAATAAATACACCGTAGAGTAAAGTGAGTGCAGCGAGGATACCAATGGCCAGCGTTAGGCGCTTTGCGAACTCACCAATTTGCTGAATTAATGGTGTAGTGAGTGTTTGTACTGTTTGCAGTAAGGTGCTGATGCGACCTATTTCAGTAGCATCACCGGTAGCGACAACGATGCCATGCCCCTGACCATAGGCGACCAGTGTACCGGAATAGGCCATACCTTTGCGGTCGCCAATACTGGCATTTTCATCAGTAGTCAGTGTGTTTTTTTCATTCGGTACCGACTCACCGGTGAGCATGGCTTCATCTATACGCAGCTCTTTTGTTTTGAACAGACGAATATCGGCGGGTACTTTGTCGCCTGACTGTAAAAACAAAATATCACCCGGTACCAATTGCTCAGCCGGTACCGTAATAAGTTTTCCATCGCGTTTTACCGAGGCATTTTGAGACAACATGTTGCGAATAGCATCCAGTGCTTTCTCTGCCTTGCCTTCTTGAATGAAGCCAATAAAGGCATTAATAATCACAACACCAAATATAACCCCGCTATCAACCCAATGTCCCAATAACGCGGTTATAAGGCCTGATATTATTAGTACATAAATTAAAACATTATGAAACTGCAACAGAAATCGTTGCAGTGGACCGTTTTTAGTTGGCGGACGAAGTCTGTTAGGGCCGTGTTTAATTAGCCTGGCGTTATATTCAGCGTTTGTTAAGCCATCTTCACTGGTTTGAATTTTTTCAAAAACAGCCTTTGTGTCAACAGAGTGCCAGTTGGGTGACGCTTCAGTAGAATGATGTGCCATTGTGTTATTCGCTGTCAGTTAAAGAAGATTATTTGCTTATAGGTAGAGCTAATTCGTAATAAGAGCACTACCAATAATAATGCGCTAAGTGCATAAATTGTTTCGTTGTTGAGGGCATGTTTAAACGCTTACAATCGTCGAATTACTTGGTATATTGAATTGTGAAGCTAATACCGGTCTATTTCCAGTGATTAATTTGCTGAGGCTGTAATATATTCTAATGGCGTGCTGGCCTGTTGAAATGTAGTCGTCATCGATTTGGGACTGCACCATGGGTGCAATCTAAAACTACAGTGAGAATGCCTGTAAGTCGTGCCATGGGTATTCAGTTAATAGCGTTCAGTGAGGCAAACAATATGTTGTGATTCAGCCACATTTGTCTCTTTAAGATGTATGTTCTACTCAATATGTATAATATGAATAAATTTTGTTGTTATAAGGAGTGTTTTCTTTGCTGGATTTAATGCTGGTTTATCTACCGGCGATACTGGCCTTTGTTGGGTCAATTGTCGTTCTTTGGCTAATACACTGGTTGTTACTGGGTCGTCATGAAAGCCTCGGAGCACAGGCAAGATTACCCAGACAATTGTCATTATTTGCACTAACTAACATGGCATTATTGTTGGTCATTGTGCTATTCCCAATGACAGATTCAACCCGAGGTCAGATCATTACATTACTCGGAATTGTCATCACCGGTGTGATTGCATTGTCGTCCACTTCATTTGTAGCCAATGCAATGGCAGGACTAATGTTGCAGGTGGTTAAAAGTTTTAACCCGGGTGATTTTATACGCGTAGGAACATATTTTGGCCGCGTAACCGAACGCGGTTTATTTCATGTTGAAATACAGACTGAGGATCGTGATCTTGCCACCTTACCTAATTTGCATTTGGCAACTAACCCGGTAACGGTGGTACACAAAACAGGTACTATTATTTCTACGGAGTTATCACTCGGTTATGATATTTCACACGAATTGATTGAGGATTTATTGAAAGAGGCCGCTAAGCGAGCTGAGCTACAGGACCCGTTTGTATTGTTTATTTCACTGGACGATTTTTCTATTGTATACCGTATTTGCGGTTCGCTTTTAGAAGTTAAAAACTTAATTACAGCTAAATCGAATTTAAAGAAATGTGTATTGGATGTGTTGCACGCAAATAATGTTGAAATTGTTTCGCCGCATTTTATGAATCAACGACAAATGCCTCAAGGAAGTAAATCTATACCTGAAGAATTACATATTCCTGAAGCAAAGCCCTCGGTGATAGAGACCAAGCCAGAAGATATTATTTTTGATAAAGCCGAGGTGGCGGCTGCGTCTGAAGTGTTACGCACAGAACTAGATCAACTTGCTGAAAAATCTCAGGTCTTAACCAAGAGTAAAAAAGGCCTTAGCAAAGAAGAGCAGGAAGGTATTGATTTGCAGATCCAGACGATTGAGAAAAAAAAGCATCTGCTCAGCAACCAGCTTGATAAAAAAGTTGATAGTGACGATTAGTGTATAAACTTTCATTTTATTGGTTGGTTATTTTTTCACTGATATAGATACTATATATTCTATCGTTTCTTGAGCTTGATCAAACTTCACTATAGTTAGAAATTATGTACTATCAGACTATGCGTATAAGATGAAGTATCTGAAGTTCGTTTATTCAACGGACAAATAATAACCCAACACCTTGAGAGAGTATAATGGCTAATCTAACATTTTATGGTGCAATAGAAGGCGTAACGGGTTCTGCGTATTTATTAGAAACTGGCGCCTCCACAATTCTGTTAGATTGTGGTTTATTTCAGGGCAGACGTGAAGAAGAGAAGGCAAATAAAGAACCGTTTCCATTTGATGTGAATAAGCTGGATGCCGTTATTTTATCACATGCCCATCTGGATCACTCTGGGCGTATACCAAAGCTGGTAGCTGAAGGTTACAGTGGTTCGCTGTATATGACATTACCTACCTGCGAATTATTAGAAATAATGCTTAAGGATGCAGCATCTTTGCAGGAGCGCGATGCCGAATGGGAAAATAAACGCAGACGCCGATCCGGTAAATCTGAAATTGAAGCGCTTTACACAATTGATGATGTGGAAGATGCACTGAAGTTGTGTGAAGGTGTTCGTTATGGTCGCCGTCATGCGGTCGTCAGCGGAGTTGAAGTGTGTTTTCGCGATGCAGGACATATTTTAGGCTCTGCTATTGTCGAAATTTTTATTACAGAAGATGGTGTTGAAAAGAAATTAGTATTCTCCGGAGATTTGGGTAACAGCAGTGCGGCCTTATTGCGTGATCCTGAAATAGTTGAAGACGCCGATGTGTTGTTAATGGAATCAACTTATGGTGATCGCAACCACCGCCCTATGGATGAAACATTAGAAGAGTTTGAAAATATAATTATCGAAGCGTCTGAGAATGGCGGTAATATTATGATTCCTTCATTTGCTGTTGGCCGTACACAGGAAATTATATTTCGTCTGGGTGAGCTGTATCAAAAAGGTAAAATCAGGCAGCAGGCGATCTATCTCGACAGCCCGATGGCTATTGCGGTAACTGAAGTTTATCACCGTTACCAGAACGTATTTAACAGTGAAGATTCAGATACTATTCATAATGGTAAGGCAACAGGTAGTTTGCATTCCTTTTTACCTATATTGCGTTATTCAACATCGACTGCTGAATCTATGGCGCTTAATAAAATTGACGCGGGTTGTATTATTATTGCCGGTAGCGGTATGTGTACTGGCGGCCGCATACGTCATCATTTTAAGCATAATATATGGAGGCGTAATGCACATGTCATTATTGTTGGCTACCAGGCAATTGGTACACCGGGTCGCGCATTGGTCGATGGTGCAAGTACTTTCCGTATAGGTGGAGATGAAATTGCAGTTAAAGCGCAAATTCATACACTGGGTGGCTTTTCTGCACACGCGAGTCAGTCTCAGCTAGTTGACTGGTTGCAACATTTTAAGAAACCACATCCTAAACTTTTTCTGGTACATGGCGAAGCTGAAGCAAAGAAAACATTAAAAGAACATCTGTCACATGAAGGCTGGTCTTCAACCATACCGGAATATGCACAACGTATTACATTCTAATTAGTCCCCATAAACTATTGAGCATAATAAATGGATAAACCCAAACTGCCGGAAAATAAATTTCCTACTGCCAAGGATGACCTGGGCGCATCCAGGCTAAAAGCTGACTCACCTCAAACTCGCTCACATTCATATCGCCTGGCCTACAACGACAAAGAATTTTTACTGCGCGATGAACTACGACCTGTACGTTTACAATTAGAATTGCTCAAGCCCGATCTAATTCAAGAAGAGCTGGGGATTAATTCAACCGTGGTGATTTTTGGTAGTGCACGCATTCCAGATAAAATCACAGCAAAGGAAAATTTACAAACAGCACAGGCATTGTTAAATGAAAATCCGCATGATGTTAAATTAAATCGTAACGTAGCCATAGCCAGGCGTGTTCTTAAAAATACGCGTTATTACGATGAGGCGCGAGAACTGGCGCGCTTAATAACGGAAAACTCACAACAAAGTAGCAAAAGCGAACTGGTGGTTATTACCGGTGGTGGCCCCGGCATTATGGAAGCGGCAAATCGTGGTGCCAGCGATGCGGGTGGCAAAAGCATTGGGCTGAATATTGTGCTGCCGTATGAGCAACGACCTAATCCGTATATCACACCAGAGCTGTGTTTTCAGTTCCATTATTTCGCCATACGAAAAATGCATTTTTTAAAGCGTGCACGCGCACTGGTTGCATGCCCTGGTGGCTTCGGCACAATAGATGAATTATTTGAAACCTTAACATTGATCCAAACACACAAAATAAAACCAGTACCTATTTTATTATTAGGCAGTGACTATTGGAAACGAGTTATAAACTTTGATGTCTTTGTGGAAGAGGGCACGATTCATGAGGATGATTTAAAGCTGTTTGAATTTGTAGAGTCAGCAGAAGAGGCATGGCAGGTAATTAAAACGTATTACGAATTAGAATAGAAAATTCTCTGTTAACTTTGATTGCAAGCTGATTATCATAGATAAAAATGACTTTGTTTTAGTTTTATCTAGCGTTTTTATTTTAATTTTTATAGGCCAGAACGTTGGAATATTTATTTGCTTAGATGTTTCGTGCGCATTAATACTGCACAGTATGCAGGCTGTTTTTTAGCTGGGCTAGATGATGGGCCAATGGATTACTTCCCTGTAAGTCATTGAAACATATAGGTATTTGGCAGAGAGGATGGGATTCGAACCCACGATACCTTGCGGTATACACGCTTTCCAGGCGAGCGCCTTCAACCACTCGGCCACCTCTCTAGAGATCCTTAAAAAACAAATGCTTAGGCCATATTGTGGCATTGGTAGATGCTTTAAAGGAGGGGAAGATTATCTTAGACTGCTAAGCAGGTCAATATATTCACTGGCGTGGACATTTAAGGGCAGCAATAAATATATCGGTAGTCCATTCTTAAGTAGAATGTATTTTAAATGAACCTAAAGGTTATAAGCACTAAGCCGCCAGCTTCAAGATGCCTGATATTGGGGGTTGCAAATGCATGATGCGGATAATGAATTAGATGTTAGTGGTATGAGTTGTTTAATACTATTTTGTAAAGATTGAGTGGGCCCGATGATTTTTAGTAGAGGAATATTTAAATAATCCTGGCCATGACGCGCATTCGACAGCCGTCAATTAGGCAGTTATTACTAACCGATAATGCAGCTCAATAAAACATGAATCAAAACACGCATGAAGAAACAGTAGACGTGATTTTATACAAACCATACAGCCAATCTATATTGGCTCAAAGAATACGGCATGTGCTGGATTTATGAAAATATTACTAGTAGATGACACAAAAACAGAGCGACTCATTCTTTCTGTCTATTTAGAAAAGCTGGGGCATACCATCATTTGCGCTGAAAATGGACAACAGGCCATAGAGTTATTTAAATCTAGTAATCCAGACCTGGTGTTAATGGATGTCATGATGCCTGAGATGGATGGGCATGAAGCCGCAAGGCGATTACGTAAAGATGAAAGCGACTGGGTACCTATTATCTTTTTAAGTGGCCGTGTAGCTGCAAAAGATATTGTCGCGGGTATAGAAGCGGGAGGCGATGACTACCTCACCAAACCCGTCGACTTTACGGTGTTAGGTGCAAAAATGACGGCCTTAGAGCGTATAGCTAAAATGCGTCAAAAATTACTTGAGGTGTCTAGTGAGTTAGAACATGCCAACGCGGAGCTAAAGAAAATAGTCAATATTGATGGTTTGACGGGCCTGGCAAATCGGCGTTATTTAGACAAATAATTGCATGATGAAATTGCCAGAAGTATGCGTAATAAGCATGAGTTATCCGTGGTTTTATGTGATGTCGATCTATTCAAAAAATACAATGATACTTATGGTCACCTAAAGGGCGATGACTGTTTAAAAAAGGTAGCGCAAGCCATGCAGTCTGCCTGTAAACGCACGACTGATTTAGTTGCACGTTATGGTGGTGAGGAGTTTATGGCCATATTGCCTAATACCAATGCTGAAGATGCGGTGCTTGTGGCGGAGAAAATGCGTCATGCAGTTGAGTCTCTCAATGAAGAACACTCGGCATCTAATTTAGGTAAAGTAACAATTAGTTTGGGTGTGTATTCTACAGTGGCTAAAAATGAAGAAGATTCAGAGCTATTTATAAAGAACGCCGATGAGGCGCTTTACGATGCAAAACTAGGGGCAGAAATAGCCTTCAACTTGCGAAGTAAGCTTGAAACCAATCGTTAAAACCCGCATAATCGCCCACCTTGTTTTACCTCGTTATGGTGACCTGTGTTGGTTCCCCCGCGACGATTTGCTGTAAACTCCGCCAGGCCCGGAAGGGAGCAACGGTAGCAGTGACATCGGGCGCCGGGGTGTGGCTGATGCAGGTTGCCACCCAGGGTATCCCCTCTCAAGTTTTTGCAATCTCCACCGAGTGTCATCGGTTTAATTTAAAATCCTTTAATAAAATCTAACTATAAGCTTGTAACCGTGGCTAATTCGCGTGTTAAACTTAGCGCCTTTCTAGAATAAGCAAAATCAAAATATTTCATGAGCTATCAGGTACTTGCGCGAAAATGGCGACCCGGGAATTTCACCGAAATGGTGGGTCAGGAGCATATCTTACGTGCATTGATTAATTCGCTGGATGAAGAACGTTTACATCATGCTTATTTATTCACCGGCACACGTGGCGTTGGTAAAACCACGGTTGCACGTATCTTTGCTAAATCCCTTAATTGCGAAACCGGTATAACCTCCAAGCCCTGTGGCGTATGCGGCGCCTGTACTGCGATTGCTGAAGGTCGATTTATTGATCTGATTGAAGTGGATGCGGCATCGCGTACAAAGGTCGAAGATACCCGTGAGTTGCTGGACAATGTTCAGTACGCTCCCACGCATGGCCGTTTCAAGGTTTACTTAATAGATGAAGTGCACATGCTCTCCGGGCACAGTTTTAATGCGCTGTTAAAAACTCTGGAAGAGCCACCACCGCATGTGAAATTTTTGCTGGCCACCACCGATCCGCAAAAATTACCGGTTACGATTTTATCGCGTTGCCTGCAGTTTAACTTAAAGCGCATGCCAATCACCTTGATTGAAAATCATCTTAAGCATATTTTGCAGCAGGAAGTAGTGGCGTTTGACGATGCATCCATTCGTTTAATAGCGCATGGTGCCGATGGCTCGATGCGTGATGCACTTAGCCTGTTGGATCAGGCCATTGCCTTTGGTAATGGTAAGCTCGAACAAGATGAAGTTCAGGCAATGCTGGGTACCGTTTCACGTGACCGTGTTATGGATATTTTGAAGGCATTGATAGCCAATGATGCAGCCATGGTGATGCAACATGTCGCAGAGCTTGCTGATTTGAGCCCGGATTATGCCAATGTACTGGCGGAGTTATTGGCGCTGCTTCATCAAATGGCGCTTGCACAAAAAGTACCTCAGGCGGTTGATGAAAATTTGATCGATAGAGATGCATTACTGCAACTATCAACACAGGTTAGCTCCGAAGATATTCAATTATTTTATCAAGTGGGGCTCATTGGCCGCCGTGATTTGCCACTGGCACCAGATCCACGCAGCGGTCTGGAAATGGCATTGCTTAGAATGCTCGCGTTTAAACCTAATTTACAGGCGCGTGCTGCGAGTGCAGCTACGCCACAGCCAGAGGTTGCAGCGCCGTCTAACCAGCAGGTGTCGTCTCATGCAGAGCAGAGGCCCGTAGCGCAGACGCAGAGTGCGCAGCAGCCAGTGGCGCAATCAAGCGCGCCAGTAGAGGCTGCAGTTTCTGCACCCGTTGCAGCGGCCCAGCCAATACAGTTTGATGGTAATTGGGCAGGATTAGTTGAGGCGATGAATCTGCGCGGTATGGTGAAGCAATTAGCGGTTAACTGTACCTTAAAAGAAAAATCTGCAACTGAAGTACGGCTTACTTTGACTCAGGAAAATCAGCAGTTATTAAATCCAGCCTTACAGAGTAAACTGCAAGAAGCCCTATGTAATAGTTTGCAGCAAAAGCTAAAATTACACATAGAGTTAGGCGTTTCGGCGGTTGAATCTCCCGCTCAAACACAGGCACGGAATGTCGCGGATCGTCAACAGTCTGCAGAGGAGTCTATTCAACAAGACCCTATGGTGCAGGCTTTAAAAGAAAACTTTAACGCAGAGATTGTGCCGAATTCGGTAAAACCTCTGCATGAATAAACTATCGATAGTAAAGAGAGTAATGTTATGAAAGGTGGCTTAGGTAACATGATGAAGCAGGCGCAAAAGATGCAGGCTGACATGCAAAAAGCACAGGAAGAAATCGCTAATATAGAAGTGGAAGGTCAATCTGGCGGTGGCATGGTAAAAGTCCTGATGAATGGTCGTCATGAAGTGCGTCGTGTGAGTCTGGACGATAGCTTAATGGAAGATGACAAAGAAATGATCGAGGATTTGTTGGCTGCGGCGGTAAATGATGCTGTGCGTCGTATTGAGCAGACATCTTCAGAAAAAATGTCAGGTGTGACCGCAGGTATGAACTTACCAGCGGGTATGAAACTTCCGTTTTAGTTTTTAATGACTTCCTCGGTATGTAGTGCTTCTCCTGCTGAGCAATTGCTTAGCAGAAGGCAGCGTTCATGTCGCGCGGGCATTTTTCGCAAAATATTTATATGAGTCAATCCCCCTTACTACAGCAGTTAATAGAAGCTCTGCGATGCCTTCCAGGCGTTGGGCCTAAATCTGCCCAACGAATGGCATTTCACTTACTAGAGCGTGATAAGAAAGGTGCGACAGTACTATCCATCGCGCTAGAGCAGGCGGTAGAAAATATTGGTCATTGTTCACGGTGCAGAACGTTATCAGAAACAGAAATTTGTCAGTATTGCAGTGATACAGGGCGTAAAGATGAGCTGCTTTGTATCGTTGAAACACCCTCAGATGTACTGGCCATTAGCCAGGCAACTGATTATAGGGGCAAATATTTTGTGTTGATGGGGCATTTGTCTCCACTTGATGGTATTGGCCCTGCCGAACTGGGCCTGAATATATTGGAACAACGTATACAGCAGGGTGGGATAGACGAGATTATTCTCGCTACAAACCCGACCGTAGAGGGTGAAACGACTGCCCACTATATTTCAGAAATGGCCGCAGAGTACGGTGTAGAGGCAACTCGTTTGGCGCACGGCATTCCTTTGGGCGGTGAACTGGAATACATCGATGGTGGCACACTGGCACATGCATTTAGTGGGCGGCGTAAGCTGGGTTTTTAAAAGCGGCAAATTTATTCCGTTTTAAGGGGAAAACTACCAGCATTGATTGCTATACTTTAACAGATCGACAACTGAAAAAAGTTAAATGGAAATAGCAGTAACTGGTTTTAATCCGTCTTTTGGCTCGGCTATTTCGGCTGATACCGCGCGTCAACGGCAATCGCCGGTAAATGGTCGTGCCAGTGAACAAACCGTTCGTGAGCAAGACAGTAACCAGACGCAATCAACATCTACCGCTAGAACACCTCAGATCTCAAGGATTATAGACGGAGAGGTGCTTTCGTCTGAAACCTCCAGAGTCAGAGCAGATGAGTCTTCATACAGTTTTTTAGGTCGTTCACCGGCAGATCAACAGGCGCCTAATAGCCAACCCGATACACGTCGAGTTTCAGTACAACAAGCCCTGCAAAATTTTTCACAAAATGAATCACTGGTAAGCGATGCGAATAGTCAGCGTCAGGTATCAGGGATTATTGATGAATTTGTATAGCTTTTTAGGGTTCGCTTCTCATAAAATTTTTCAAACATAGATTAACAGGCAGGTTATAAAAATGGGCGACTGCATATTTTGCAAAATTGTCAGCGGTGATATTCCTGGTGATATCGTGTATCAGGATGATGATGTTTTGGCTTTCCGTGATTTGGGGCCGCAAGCACCCGTGCATGTATTGATAATTCCTAAGCGGCATATATCAACGATTAATGATCTGCAGCAGGATGATGCGCAGTTAATTGGCAAAATGTACCTGGCAGCAAAGCACATAGCCAAACAGGAAGGTATGGATGAATCGGGGTATCGTTGCGTAATGAACTGTAATGATGATGGTGGGCAAACGGTACATCACATACATTTGCATGTCTTGGGCAAACGCCAAATGACCTGGCCTCCAGGGTGAGCAGAGACCGTTTGTACCCAATGTACAAACGCAGCTCTGCGAACGACCGCCAGGGGTGAGAACGGGAAAAAGAAAGCAAACGGTTTTGCTTTCTCCGGTTCGAACGCGCGAGGCTATGCCGAGTGCAGGAACGGCGGGCCGGATACCGTCAACCAGGGAAGGTGCATCGTCTCTACAATTAATAAGACCGTTTGTACCCAATGTACAAACGCAGCTCTGCGAACAGTTATAGTTTGCATGCATTATTTTAGCGGCACTTAACTTGCATTCACTGTAATCAGTCAGTAATATTCACGCCTCTTTAGGAGTCCCTAAAGAAATTAAAAAAATGCACCCTTAACTCAGTTGGTAGAGTGTCGCCATGACATGGCGAAAGTCGTTGGTTCAAGTCCAACAGGGTGCACCATTTTCTCTCATTATTTCGCTATTACCAACAATCAGATCAGTAAATAACAACCGCTAATTTCCGAGTATGTTTCATATTTCACCTTATTTGTTGTACATTCCTGCTAATATTCCATCTGTTTTAAATAAATCATGAGTTCTTTTGTTATGCGTACTTCAGTTTTTAGCTGGCTAATAAGCCTGTGTTTACTTCTAATCAGCACAGTCGTGTCTGCAAAAGACATTCGTTATGTCAGTGACCAATTAACCATTCCTATGCGATCAGGTACGACCATAAATCATAAAATTTTGAAATTTTTAGACAGTGGATTACCTCTTGTAGTGTTAGAAACATCCGATGATGAGACGCACTTACTGGTTGCCTTAGCGGATGATGAATCTAAAACAGGCTGGGTTAAGGCTGAACTTGTAATGAAAGAGCCCAGTGCCCGAGAACAGATTTTAGTTGTCAAACAGAAAAATCAGGATCTTATCGGCAGACAGGCTGAGCTGAAAAAGCAGATTGCAGAATTAAAAATAAAAGAGTCTAAGTTAGGCGAAGTGCAACAAATACTTGCGCAGTTAAGAAAAAGTGCGGCAAAGCCAATTCTTATAGCCGAAGAAAACGTTGACTTAAAGAAGCAACTAATAGAAGTACGCGACAGAAATGAGCAGTTGGTTGCAGAGAATGTTTTTCTTTCAGACAAGAATATTAAGCAGTGGTTTATGATTGGTGGAGCTGTATCTATTGGTAGTTTGTTATTAGGTTTATTAATTACCCGCATTAACTGGAAAAAGAACGATCGCTGGGCTTAGTAGCCGCCAGCGTGTTGCATACTATTTATAGTCTTAAAAATATTGTAATCTGCGTGCAGTCTGTCTAGACTCCGCGCAGATATATTTATCAATCACATTTTTAATAACCTGTTTAATCATTCTCTCGTGTGAATGATTAACTAACCATGTGACCTTACGTATGGGTCACCACTGAAGCCAGGAGCCAATATGCCTGTAATTACCTTACCTGACGGAAGTCAGCGTACTTTTTCATCCCCTGTTTCTGTATATGACGTCGCCGCTGAAATCGGCCCAGGTTTGGCCAAGGCCATGCTTGCCGGCAAGGTGAATGAGCAATTAGTTGATGCTTCATTTGTAATGCAAGAAGACTCATCCCTTGCGATCATTACCGATAAAAATGAAGAAGGCCTGGAGATTATACGCCATTCAGCCGCGCATCTACTGGCGCAGGCGATTAAGCAGCTTTATCCAACGGCACAAATTACCATTGGCCCTGTAATAGATGATGGCTTCTTTTACGACATTGATTATGCACAAAGTTTTGGCCCGGAAGATTTAGAAAAAATCGAAAAGAAAATGGCCGAGCTGGCCAAAGAAGATTTTAAAATTAGCCGTTCGGTGAAAAGCCGTGATGAGGCGGTAAAGTTTTTCCGTGAGTTGGGTGAAGAATACAAAGCTCAAATTATTGAAGATATTCCTGCCGATCAGGAATTGTCTTTATATACACAGGGTGAGTTTACAGACTTATGTCGTGGGCCTCATGTGCCAAGCACAGGCAAAATTAAGGCCTTTAAATTAACCAAGCTGGCCGGCGCATACTGGCGTGGTGATTCAAATAATAAAATGCTGCAACGTATTTACGGCACCGCATGGGCCGATAAAAAGCAGCTTAAAACGTACTTAAAACGTATTGAAGAAGCCGAAAAGCGTGATCACCGTAAAATTGGTAAAGCACTCGATTTATTTCATACGCAAGAAGAAGCACCCGGTATGGTGTTTTGGCATAAAGATGGCTGGGATTTAAACCTGACGATTCAGGAATATATCCGTAACCGACTGCGTGACCATGAGTATCAGGAAATAAATACCCCGCAGGTGGTTGATCGCAGCTTATGGGAAAAATCGGGTCACTGGGATAAGTTCAGTGACATGATGTTCACCACGCATTCAGAGCACCGTGACTACGCCGTCAAGCCAATGAACTGCCCATGTCACATTCAGGTGTTCAATCAGGGCTTAAAGTCGTACCGTGATTTACCTTTGCGATTAGCTGAATTTGGCTCATGCCATCGTAATGAGCCATCGGGTACACTGCATGGCTTAATGCGGGTGCGTAATTTCGTACAGGATGATGCGCATATATTCTGCACTGAAGAGCAGATACAGGAAGAGGTATCTGCATTTATTGACCTCACCTACGATGTATACAAAGATTTTGGCTTTGAAAATATAGAGATTGCTCTGTCTACGCGCCCTGAACAACGCGTTGGTTCAGATGAGGTTTGGGATCTGGCAGAAAAAGCACTAGAAGAGGCGTTGGTGGCAAAAGGCATTGAATTTAAGCTGCAGCCAGGTGAAGGGGCTTTTTATGGGCCCAAAATTGAATTTACCCTGAAAGATTGTCTGGATCGTGGCTGGCAATGTGGCACCATGCAGGTCGATTTCTCGATGCCAGGTCGTTTGGACGCACAATATGTGGCGGAAGATGGTAATCGCAAAGTGCCGGTGATGTTGCATCGTGCTATCTTGGGTTCAGTTGAGCGATTTATCGGTATTTTGATCGAACATTACGAAGGCAAGTTTCCGCTCTGGTTGAGTCCCCAACATGTCGTAATTATGAACATTACGGACAAACAGGCCGATTTTGCTAAAAAAGTTGAAGAAATATTGCATAAACGTGGTTTTAAGGTAAAAGCGGACTTGAGAAATGAGAAGGTAGGCTTTAAAATCCGCGAGCATACATTACAGCGTGTTCCCTATATGTTGGTCATTGGTGACCGGGAACTTGAAAATCAGAGTGTGGCCGTGCGTTCACGTAGTGGCGAGGATCTTGGCAGTATGAGCGTTGACGCTTTTGCTGACCACCTTGCAGATGCTATTAAGAACCACGGTCTCACTATTTAGGAGGAAGAAAACATCGCAGCCGACAAGAAAAAAACTCTCATAAATGACAAGATCACTTATCCTGAAGTACGAGTGATCGACGATGAGGGGGAGCAGCTTGGCATAATGAGCGCTGCCGATGCGCTTGCAAAAGCGGTCGGGCAAAATCTCGACTTAGTAGAAGTATCACCGAATGCGACACCTCCGGTTTGTCGTATTATGGATTATGGTAAATTCAGGTTCGAAGCTAAAAAGCAGCTGAATGCCAATAAGAAGAAGACCAAACAGATACAGGTTAAGGAAATCAAATTCCGTCCGCGTACTGAAGAAGGCGATTATCAGACTAAGGTCAGAAAATTGCGTGAGTTTATGGAAGGTGGTGACAAAATTAAGGTTACCTTGCGTTATCGCGGTCGTGAGTTCGCTCACCAGGAGCTGGGTTTAAACCTGCTTAAGCGCGTAGCAGCCGATCTTGACGAATTTGGTACAGTAGATCAGATGCCAAAAATGGAAGGTCGTCAAATGGTGATGATGATGTCGCCGAAGAAGCAGAAGGCTTAACGCTTCTATATAAATTATTGTTAGCTTGTTTTAAAAGCAGGCTAACACGTGGTTCTCCAGGGTTTCCACGCAGTATGTTTACATATGAAAACCCGGGAATAATCACCTTGCATCCGCTTCTGTTTACAGAGGTTGGGACTGGGTCCTTTAAAGAATTATTTTGGAGCAAACAATGCCTAAGATGAAAACCAATCGCGGTGCTGCAAAGCGTTTCCGCAAAAACGGTTCTGGCGGCTTTAAGCGTGGCCAGTCATTCCGTCGTCATATTCTGACTAAAAAGTCGACTAAGCGTAAGCGTCATTTACGTGAACCTTCTCAAGTGGCTCAATGCGATAAGCGCATGGTTAGTCGCATGTTACCTTACGTATAGGAGTCTGAATAATGGCAAGAGTTAAACGTGGTGTTCAGGCGCGCGCTAAGCACAAAAAAATACTGAAGAAAGCTAAAGGTTATTACGGCGCTCGTAGTCGTGTATATCGTGTAGCACATCAGGCAGTAATCAAAGCTGGTCAATATGCATACCGTGACCGTCGTGTTAAGAAACGTGAATTCCGTAAGTTATGGATTACACGTATCAATGCAGCGGCTCGTATGTTTGATATGTCTTATAGCCGCTTTATCGATGGTCTAAATAAGTGTGAAATTAGACTTGACCGTAAAGTGCTAGCAGACATGGCTGTTCATGATATTGACGCTTTTGGTCAATTAGTTGAAGCAGCTAAAGCAGGCCTGGCTAAAGCAGCAGCATAAGTTAGTTTTTAAATTTTAGTTTTTTTAAACTAAAAAATATTAACTAGTGCTAAAAGGGGAAAGGCTAATGTCTTTCCCTTTTTTTATGACATTTTTTAAAAAATGTATAAATCATTTCGAAATCTTTTCTCGGCAATTTAGTGTGCAATAATTTCTAGATTTCTGACAAAAGTTTTCGTCAATGAAAAATCAATAATTCGTTGAGCAAGTTTTTTAACGGGCTTAAAAAATAAAACCAAACCAATAAACGGTAACTATCGTGGCTGATCTACAAGACGTATTAAAACAGGCACAGCAATCAGTTTCTGATGCAGCAGACCTACAGGCATTAGACGAGATTCG
>CAWUSX010000029.1:0-11608 GCA_963924875.1 uncultured Gammaproteobacteria bacterium | reverse complement strand
ATTGCCAGGGATTGACAGCCCTGTTGAGCAAAGGTTAGTAGATCAATTTTTCTTTGGAAATGGCGCGGATTTCTTATTAACACAAGGTGAGACAAATAGATTGAATTTGAATTCTAATACGTCAGAGTTCAATTTCGGTATTGGGAGATTAAATCCTGGACCAAATGGCCGTGTCGATGTGTTTGATTTTGATCCACAGCCATTTGAGGTAGATCTTGGGAATACTTTTGATCCTGATAGAAGTATTTTTGTAAACCGTACGCCAGTCGGTGAAATTGGTACTCGGTTTGGTAATTTTTTAGGTGAAACATTTGGAGGAAAAGCTTTTGAAGTTTTTCCAGCTCCAGGGATCAACCCAATTAGTACGTTAAACAGTGCCGGCGGAGGGTTTGTGCTTTATCCTGGAAGACCAAACACAAATATGTTAAATCGAGTGTATACGAAGTAGGTGAATATGTTTAGAGTGATATTAATGATTTTTATCAGTATTCTACTACTAGTGCTTACATCTCTTTTTTTCATAAAAGAGGATAACTATTGGTTGAGCAAGGAACAAAGCTCAAAAGCACTAGTGCATCGAGAGGATATAGGTTCTGATTTTATTGAATGTACAAAATTAGAAATGTCACTCGACGAGACAAAAGTGGTGATACAAAAACTATCACTGAAAAGTATGGAAACTTATCCTAAGTACGATACCTCTACTGCTAATTGTCATATTGCTTGGTGGGATGTGAATTTTCCCACTGAGGCTAATTGGTATGCTTTAGAGTCAGACGGTAAGTTTCGACATCTAGCAACAATAAAGAATGGTTATTTCTATTACACACGTGAATTACGATAAATTGCGATATAGTTGTTTTAAAACTTCAGCGCCAATAAAATTGTGGTAGAAAATTTAAACTACCTTAGGGGTAACATCACCAGCATTACCAATAGCGTAAACGGCAAGGTTACCGCTAACGATACCCGTTTTTAACTAATTAATGTCAAAAGTGTGAACGTCTGCTTTTTCAATTATTAACATAAAATTATATGACTGCTTATGATTGAACGGCGACCTAAAGTGACACTACAGGTAAGGTCTGCTTTAGTTTTCGACATTAGTATATATATTATAAAAAGGTATGATCAGTAAACTCGCATAAATTGGTTGTATCTAGTTTTCGACTTTAATAGGTAAGAATAGTAAGGTGGCTTATATACAAAAAATTTACACAAAAATATGAGTTGAATGGTAATATCAGGCCATTCTAATGAATGTAATAAATAGCTAGATAAACCAAATGAAAACACAACGCCAACCCCTTCGTAAACTGACTAAAGTCTATCTGATTAAGTTTTTTAGAAAAAAAGATTTAGCCTATCAAGAATGGACAGTCACTACTGATGATATTAGTCGTGTAGTTAATAACTATTCTGTTATCGAGATGATCCTTAAAGCTGATTATGCAGAGCAAAGAGAACTGGCCGATGCCCTTTGTGAGCTAGATTCTGCCAACAGAGATATTAATATGTTTCTTAAACATCTGGCTATTGAGTGTAATATTTCAGGGCAGGCTCAAGCAGCTGAAGCAGAAACTTTATTAAAGGTTGGTTAGTTTTCCGTATTCATATTACCAGGAAATTTTTAGAAGTACGTTAAAGCGAGTGAGAAGTATATGGCGTAGTGGTTATATCGCGACGTCCTTGTCGTCGATACAGTTTGCAATTAGCTAAATAGTTGCAGGTTCAAAGTCAGTTAAGGTTTCAACTTCTGCATCATAGTCAATGCCCTCTATACCAAAGCCAAAGAGCTTTAAAAACTCATCTTTATAGCCCTGGTAATCGGTTAGCTCAAAAATATTATCGCTGTTTACCTGAGGCCAAAGTTCCTTAACCTTGTTTTGTACATCGTCACGTAGTTCCCAGTCATCCATACGAATTCGCGCGGTATCATCGAGTTCTGCGCCACCTGCTTTATACAGCTGAGTGCGGAACATGCGATTGATTTGTTCAATGCAGCCTTCGTGAATGTTCAGCTCTTTCATTACCTTAAAGCCCATGGCGATATACAGTGGCATTACAGGTATTGCTGCAGAGGCTTGTGTTACTACGCTTTTTAATACGGCAACATTGGCTGTGCCATTAATCTCGGCGAGTGAATTACGTAATGCACCGGCGGCTCTGTCCATATCTTCTTTCGCCTTGCCTAATGCTCCATGCCAGTATATCGGCCAGGTAATGTCGGTACCAATGTAGCTGTAAGAAACGGTTTTAACGCCATCAGCTAAAACGCCTGCATCTTTCAATGCGCTCATCCATAATTCCCAGTCTTCACCACCCATTACAGTAATGGTGTTGTGGATTTCTTCTTCCGTTGCAGGTTCAACTTCCGCTTCTATGATGATGTCTTTGCTGGTATCTACGGCGGTGGCCTTGTATGTTTGACCAATCGGTTTTAATACGGAACGTATAACCTCACCAGAGTCTGGCATTTTACGCACAGGCGAGGCCAGTGAGTAAACCACAAGGTCTACTTGCCCCATGTCCTGCTTGATCATTTCAATGGCCTTGTCGCGCATTTCATTTGAGAAGGCATCGCCATTAATGCTTTTGGCATATAGGCCTTCCGCATGCGCCGCTTTTTCAAAGGCCGCAGAGTTATACCAGCCAGCAGAGCCCGGCTTTTTTTCAGTCGCCGGCTTTTCTAAAAACACACCCAGTGTGTCAGCCCCTGAGCCAAAGGCGGCGGTAATACGTGATGCCAGACCATAGCCAGTTGAGGCGCCTATGACTAAAACCTTTTTAGGGCCGTTAGCAACAACTCCATCGGCTTTTACGCGCGCTATTTGCTCTTTTACATTGGCTTCGCAGCCCGTTGGATGAGTTGTTGTACAGATAAAACCGCGAGTTTTTGGTTTGATAATCACGTCAGATATTTCCGCTTTAGTTTAGTATGAGATGTATTGTTATTTTAAGCTTGCAGCAACGCTTTTAAGTTTGCCTTGAACCACGGGTGCAACTTCAGCAACATGTGGATTATCGACCATGCCCAGCACTGCAACAGGATCCATAAAGCCAACATGTACCTTGCCATCTTCCTCTTCGCGCAATAATACATTGCATGGTAATAACAGGCCGATGTCTGGCTCGGCTTCAATGGCCTCTTTAGCCAGCTGAGGATTACAGGCACCAAGTATTTTGTAGCCGCTGCGATCGTAGTCTAATTTGGCTTTCATTACCTTTTGTACATCTATTTCTGTGAGTACACCAAAGCCTTCTGCCATGAGTGCATCGCGTACTTTTGCTTCTACTTCTTCCATTGTTCCATCGACTGTGACACTAAAAGCGTACATAAGGTATCTCCCAATATATAAAATTAAAAACAGATGTTAGCATAATCTAATCTTTTTAAGGAGTGCTGAACGTATGTGGTTATAGCCGATTTCTCAATACCGTCGGCCTCAATTGATCAGCGTACCAATGACCCTTTGTATCGTATTGAAGATACTGATGAATTATCAGAATGACTTAATATAGATAATTATTGTGGATGTTAATTGAGATACGGGAGGTGAGTGCAACATAACAAAGTAGAAATTGAATTTAAAGTGATGCAGCCGCGTATTTTGACTCCTGGAGAATATTCTGCATAACGTTTATTTACGCCATTTCAGGCGTTACTATTTAAAGTTAAAGTTTATAATAATCATGGAAAAAATGGATCAGGCAATATATGACTTTCAGTCTTATAATTTTATACCTGATCGAGAAGTATAAGGTGTAATTATGCAATGGAAAAATAGCACAACCCATTTTGGCCTGATTGCTATCGCTTTGCACTGGCTAGTTGCGTTGACTGTTTTTGGGCTTTTTGCACTGGGTTTATGGATGACCGAGCTTGATTACTACGATAGCTGGTACAAACAGGGCCCATGGTTGCATAAGAGTATCGGTATTCTGCTTTTCTTTACGCTACTTTTTCGCATCTCCTGGAGACTATTTACGCCACCGCCAGTGGGTTTATCCAGTCACAAACAGTGGGAGGTTAAAATATCCCATGTGATTCAGTTGCTACTTTATTTATTGCTATTGTTAATTATGCTAAGTGGTTATCTTATTTCAACCGCGGATAATCGCTCAATTGATGTGTTTAACTGGTTTTCCATTCCGGCGAGTATTACTTCTATTCCCAATCAGGCCGATGTGGCTGGCTGGGTACATTTAGTACTCGCGTCTAGTGTTATTGGTTTGGTAACACTCCATGCAGCGGCGGCACTGAAACACCATTTTGTCGATAAAGATCAGACATTAAAGCGTATTATTGGAAAGTAAATTTAACCTATAAATTTGGAGATGAATTATGAAGTCAAAAACATTAGCCACATCATTACTTGTTGCGGGTTTAACGTTTGGTAGCTCTGCTCTTATGGCCGCTGATTATGTGGTAGACACAAAAGGTGCACATGCCTTTATTCAGTTCCGCGTGCAGCATCTTGGCTATAGCTGGCTATATGGACGCTTTAACGATTTTAGTGGCAAGTTCAGTTACGATGAAGCCGCGCCAGAAAAATCATCCATTGAGGTAAACATTGAAACCAATAGCGTAGATTCAAATCATGCAGAACGTGATAAGCATTTAAGAGGCGAAGATTTTTTGAATGTTGATAAATACCCACAGGCAAAATTTGTTAGCACAAGCTTTACACCGGGTAAAGATGGTAAGGCGGTTGTAAAAGGTGAACTGACATTACACGGTGTTAGCAAAACAATAGAAATTGCAGTGGAATCTATCGGCGCGGGTAAAGACCCCTGGGGTGGATACCGTCATGGCTTCGAAGGCAAAACTCAATTTGCAATGGCCGACTTCGGTATTATGAAGGACCTTGGTCCAAAATCAAAAAATGTTGAAATGATTTTGTCACTTGAAGGAATCAGGCAATGAAAATAGCCTTAACAAATCTGGATGATTCCATGAGTTTCTTTATTGTCCCAGGGCGCTAGTTAAAACTATGCACTTTAGTGCAAGGCTTTAGCGGCTACACATGTATTAATGATAGTTGAACTCTTTTTAAGAAAAGTAGATCAAGCGTAGCGGATCCACCTATATCACGACTCAATTCTGGTGGATCCGCTGCGCTTGATCCACCCTACACATTGATTAAATTTTAGTGTAGTTAATAAAATGTATTGTGAATGGTATTATATAAGAGAGGACTTTTAGTCCTGAGTCGCCAACCTATGGACTTTCAGTCCATAGTCGTTGAGTTATTAGTTTATTAAGTACAAGGGTATGAAATTATGGCGTTAGTGCCGTATGGTTTAGTTAAGAGCATTTTGTTCTGGTTTGATCCAGAGACTTCACATGAGCTGTCTTTAAAAGGGCTTAACCTATTACATAAATTTAATTTAATCAGCTTTTTGTTTGGCAAAACAAAAAGTAAACCTGTGATGGTAATGGGTATCAACTTTCCTAATCGTGTTGGCCTGGCCGCTGGACTGGATAAAGACGGTGAATATTTCCAGGCCTTATCTGAATGTGGTTTTGGCTTTGTTGAAATTGGCACCGTCACTCCCGTTGCCCAGGATGGCAATGAAAAGCCACGCCTCTTTAGAATAACTGAAGCGCAGGCCATTATTAATCGCATGGGCTTTAATAACAAAGGTGTTGATCATTTATTAAGCCAGGTTAAAAACTCTGGTTTCAAGGGTGTTTTGGGTATTAACATTGGTAAAAATAAATATACCTCTGAAGAAAATTCAGTAAATGATTACCTAATTTGTTTTGAAAAAGTTTATGAACACGCCGATTATGTGACTATTAATATTTCTTCTCCGAATACCCCCGGCTTACGTGATATGCAGTTCGGCGATAGCTTAAGTAATTTATTACGTGATTTAAAATCTAAGCAGCAAGAGCTTACTAAACAGCTGGATCGTTATGTGCCGTTGGTAGTTAAGGTTGCACCAGATATGGATGACGAGGCCTTTGAAGCAGTAGCGCAAACATTTATAAAATATTCTATAGATGGCGTGATAGTGAGTAATACAACTTTATCGCGACAGGGTGTTGAGGGATTGCAGTATGCCGATGAGCAAGGTGGCTTAAGTGGTGTGCCTTTAAAAGACAGATCGGATCATGCTTTGCAGGTAATGGCTTCACACCTGAAAGGTGAAATTCCAATTATTGCGGTTGGCGGTATTAGTAGTGCAAATAATGCAGAAAAAAAAATACAGCTAGGTGCAAGTTTGGTGCAACTTTATACGGGCTTTATTTACCAGGGCCCAGCACTCGTACATGCATGCGTTGATCGGCTGTAGCAATAGATAGATAGTTAATTTAACAGCGTGCTAAGCAATTGTTGATGTTGTGCTTCAGGTAATAATTGTTTTAGTATCGGGTGCAGGTCAGTTTTAAATTCATTAAGGCAATGAATGGTGTGAGTAGGTAAAGACTTTCTATTCGCATTGCCATGCTGGTTGCACTGAATGGTTTTATTGCCTTTGCATTGGAACACCATACTGAGCTCTTCATCGATAACTTCTATCAGTGTGCAGATTTCATTTTGCCGTACAAACTCAGCACCAATTAGATTGTGTAAAATACTTAATGTTTTCATGGTTTATTACGGCTGTCCCGTTAAATTTTTATAAATTGGGTGATAATGCTCATACAGTTAAGCTGGAATGTTTATTTAATTAAGTAAACATGAAAATAAAAATATGACTTTGTCGGTAGGCCGGATCAAGCGAAGCGGATCCGGCATCTTTGCATTACAGCGGTGGATCCGCTTCGCTTGATCCACCCTACTTAGTACTGTGTATATTTGTGTTTTCTGTTGTTTTTTATATCACCAAACAACAGTCATGACACTTAGTCTAGCAGTTTTTCAGAGTCACTGGATTCCTGCCTGCGCAGGAATGACTGCTTAACGCGACGGCAGTGATGCTTTATATATTATCAGTAATTCGCATTTTAGGTGGATAAACCCATGAAGTGGAAATTGTTAAAAACCGAACCCCTGTATAAGGGTTTTTTTAAAGTCGACTTATGTCATCTTAGCCACCAGACCTATCAGGGTGGAGAGATGGAGATTAATCGAGAGCTTTATAATCGTGGTGATGCGGTAGGTGTACTGCTGTATGACCCTGCAAAAGATAAGCTTGTTTTAATTGAGCAATTCCGCGTGGGCGCGATTAATGAAGACAATCCGTGGATGTTGGAGGTTGTTGCCGGAATGGTGGAGCCGGGAGAGGAAGTTGCAGACGTGGCTAAACGGGAATGTAAAGAAGAGGCCGGTGTGGATGTGCATGTACATAGCTTTGAACAAATCCACAGCTTTTACTCTAGCCCGGGTGGTTGCTCTGAAAAAATTTATTTATTGTGCGCTTTAATTGATAGCGATCAGGCCATTGGCTTTCATGGGCTAGCGCATGAGGGCGAAGACATTAAAGTAGTCGTGATTGACTATGATGAAGTCCAGGACTTAATGACCTCAGGCAAAATATGCGCCGCAATTCCACTTATTGCACTGCAATGGTTGCAACTTAATCGTCAGCGTCTGCGCATTGAGAGCTTTGTGCTATAGCGGATCACTTAGTCTTTGAATCAAAGATAAATCAACTTTACTGAACTATTATTTGTATTAAATGGGATATTTTAGAGCAAGGAATATAAGTGCTGGCTATAACTATATTCTATAAATTTAGTTAATTAGGTTAAAGCTGCATGATAAATTTGGTTTTGTAGGAATGTTTTAATGACAGATAGAACGTATAGAGGTGTCTTTGGTGCGGCAATTCTAATCTCGCTTTACTTTGAGATAAGCTGGCTGATGTTTGTGCTAATTGGTTTGTTATTTGCGGAGGGAATAACTAATCAACGAGTACCTATGCTGGTTTGTATGCTGCGTAACTGTTTACAAAAAGATTATATTGGATACGTGAATTATGGTCAGGTCGCAAGCCCGAAGTTTAATGTTGATTCGGAGCGTGTCTGGCGATTAACTGTTGGTTTGTTGCTATTTGTTAGCTTTGCATATGTCGAGGCATTGTGGTGGTTTCCCTGGTTTATGGGGTTCGCTATTTTTGGTGCGGGCTTAAGTGGTGTGTGTCCTGGCCTGTTCACAATACGCTGGGCCGGCTTTAGATGACGCGAAAAAACCAAACGATTCCGCCTAAAACAATAGAAATATCTTTACCTGAAAAAGTCACGGGTATTGTCTTTTGGGGAATGGTGCTAGTAGGTGTTCTGTTAGCCGCTTACCTTCTTAGTGAAAAAAAGCAACTTATCATTGATAGGTATGATGCGAATATTCATTACCTGGAGCAGAGGCTGGAAGATATATACCGGCAGGAAAAAGAGCATGCAGTGGATGTTCCGTATATGTCTCAGAGGGTTCAGGATCTCTTTTCTTCGGTGTCTAATAAACGTTCTATTGAAGCTTTAATGTTTGAGTTTGATGGCCATGTCTATGAGTATGGTGAAATCAATAATCAGCAACTGCATCGCACGGGGCAGGTCTACATTCAGTCGGCGGCGAAAAATCAACATCTGATTGAAATCAATGTGTATATGAAGGGGCTTGATAAGCAGATTATTGAGTCACGCAAGCAGATGCTGCTAATTATCGGTGCGTTGGTTTTTACGTTTGGCCTGGTTTTGCAGAAAATTTTACAGCGCGTTCTTTCAAGGCCTATTTTAGACATGGTGGTTGCGGCACAGAAATTTACCCATGAGAGTCAATCGGCACGTTTTAATGAACGACGTAATGATGAATTGGGTTATCTGGCCAAATTTGTCAATGAAGCACTGGATTCCAGTGTGCAGCATCAGCAAGAACTCGAGGCATCGCGTAAAGCGCTTATCAAAGAAAAAATACAGGCCGAAATTACCCTGCACTCTATTATGGATGGAGTAATAACAACGGATGAGAATGACACCATCATTTACCTCAATCCTGTCGCGGAAAGGCTGATGGGGGTAACTGCAAGGCAGACAAGAGATATGGCTTTAAGCGATATTCTGCATCTTGTACACGAAGATACAGGAGCCACGTTACCTTCACCCAGCCTTGCTTGCCTGAAGAGTAAGCAAGTTGAGGTATTGGAAAATCATGCGGCCCTGGTGCGCAATGATGGCATGACAATCCCCATAGAGGCGACAACGGCCCCCATGCGCAATGATGATGGGGATGTTATGGGTGCTGTGGTGGTATTTCAGGATGTCAGTCAGGAGCGCAAGTTAAACCGTCAGTTATCTTATCAGGCGAGCCATGATGTCCTCACTGGATTATATAATCGGCACAAATTTGAAGAGCAGGTGGAACTGGCGTTAATGAATGTTGATGTTGAAGATCGCCACCATGCAATGTGCTACATCGATTTAGATCAGTTTAAAATTGTAAATGATACCTGCGGGCATGTTGCGGGTGACGAGTTGCTGCGTCAGCTGAGCGAAATTCTCAAATACAGTATCCGCGAGGGTGACATATTGGCGCGACTCGGAGGCGATGAATTCGGCTTATTACTTGAAAATTGTGCACTAAAGCAGGCAACAGACGTCGCGAACAAGTTACGCCAGTCCGTTAAAGAGTTTCGCTTTATCTGGGATGATAAAACATTTGAAATTGGCGCTAGTGTCGGTGTAGTGAGCATAAACAGAGACAATATGGATTTATCTAATATATTGGCCTCCGCTGATATGGCGTGTTATGCAGCCAAAGATATGGGGCGTAACCGGGTGCACGTATATGAGCCATCTGACGTAATGTTGGCTGAGCGGCATGGGCAAATGCACTGGGCAGGGCGTATAACCGGGGCATTGGATGAGCACCGCATGGTGCTGTTTGAGCAGCCGGTTGTGGCTATTAAAGGTGTGAACGTGGGTGATCACTGTGAAGTATTGCTGCGCATGAAGGATGAAAATGGTGAAATTATTCCACCGGATGCTTTTATTCCTGCTGCAGAACGCTATAACCTGATGCCTAAGGTGGACCGCTGGGTTATCTCTCAGGTATTTAAAAATTTAGGTCAAACAAGTTGTATTGGCATGGATAAAGTAGTTGCGATTAACCTGTCAGGTACCTCTTTGGCGGATGACGGCCTGCTGAGTTTTGTTTTAAATGAGGCGGAGTCACTTCAGGTAGACCTATCTAACGTTTGTTTTGAAATCACCGAAACCGCGGCGATTAGTAATCTCTCCAGGGCGACACAATTTATTAATGGGCTGAGGTCGAAAGGTTGTCGCTTTTCACTCGATGATTTTGGCAGTGGTTTAAGCTCCTTTGCCTACCTGAAAAACCTCCCGGTGGATTATATTAAAATTGATGGTTGCTTTGTGGTGGACATGCTAAATGACCCTATAGATAGAGTGATGGTTGAGGCCATAGTGCGGGTAGGCCATGTAATGGGGGTGCAGGTTATAGCGGAGTGGGTGGAAAATGAAGCCACTCTGCAACTACTTAAGGAAATGGGGGTAGATTATGCGCAGGGTTATCATCTGGGTCGGCCCAAAGAGGTATCGATGCTTAACTAATAAAAATACGTATCTATAATTATATTAGAAAATGCGAATATATCTTCCTGATTTAAAGTCTTTGCATCGCCCTTCATCATTGCCTATTATACGTGTCTTGTTATGGATATAGTATTAGCGGTTATTAATGAATATAAATATTAAAACTCAAATCAAATGGGTTACACACAGCCTGTTGGCATTGATTTTCTCTGCGTCTCTAGCGATAGCGGCAAGCCCTCAAGAAACTTCAGTTATTCCAGTCTATAAAATTGGGCCTGGTGATGTATTAAATATCACCGTATGGAAAGAAGAAGGCCTGCAGCAAGAGGTGCTTATTCGCCCCGATGGTGGCATGAGTTTTCCGCTAGCAGGTGATGTGCAGGCGGGCGGCAAAAGCGTATCTGAATTAAGCGATATGCTGGTGCAAAAAATCAAAAAGTACATACCCGATCCTGTCATCACAGTCGCGGTCAGAAAAATTGAAAATAATAAAATATATGTTGTGGGTAAGGTCAATCGCCCCGGCGAATATGTAGCCACTCGTTATGTGGATGTAATGCAGGCCCTGGCTATGGCTGGTGGCTTAAATGCCTATGCAAGTTCAAACAACATTAAAATATTACGTCGCGTGAATGGCAAGGTACAAAGCCGCCCATTTGAGTATGACGATGTCGCCAAAGGTGAAGAATTACAGCAAAACGTCATTCTACAAAGTGGCGATGTTGTTGTTGTTCCTTAAAGCTCGAAAATCGTAGCGCCTTACTTATGAGTTTTAAATCTTCCCTGCCCTTAAGTATTGTTCTTAGCGTGCTGACTGCAAGCAGTGTTTACGCTGCTGAGTGGAAGGTTGAGCCGGGCGTAGGCCTGAGAACGCAATATAATGACAATGTTGGATTACGTAGTGAGGATAATAACCCTCAGGGTTCAACGGCCTATACTTTAGACCCAAGGGTCAGGCTTAGTGGTGATGAACAACAGCTGTGGAATGTGTCTTTAGACACGCGCGGCAAGCTGACGCGTTATCAGGATATAGAAAACAGCGACAGTAATAATATATTTGTCGCGTTTGGCGCAGGCTATAACACCGAGCGGCTCATGTGGAGCTTA
>CAWUSX010000028.1:0-38847 GCA_963924875.1 uncultured Gammaproteobacteria bacterium | reverse complement strand
TCCTGATTCACTGGCGTGTATGAATGGGAGTGTCCATGATCATGATCACTACCCCCAATTGCTGTAAATGCAGACAGGCTTAAAATAAATCCAAATAATAGTGTTGTTAGTCGCATGTTATAATTCTCCTAAAGTGAATCGATGCTATCGTGTGTTGTTGAAACTGGAATTTGCAATGGCTCAGCCTGTTGCATCACCTTATCTAAGTCAGGGCGTTTATACTCGCCTTTTGTTTTAAGTGTAATAATAACTGGCGACTGGGTGTTGTTTTTCCAGTACCAGCCATGAGTACCTGTAAATTCAGTGGTTAAAGTGCCACTTTCATAACTACTGGTACTCTTTTTAAAGCTCTTAAAGTAACCACTAGTATCGCCTTTGGGTTCCCCATGAAAGTCATAAAATAGTTTCGCTCCATCGGTTTCCCATGAGTATTCAAATGTTGCGCCTTTGGCAACGTGCAATTTATATTCCTTATCGCCTCTAGCAGGAATCGTTACACTGATTGTGTTCTTCCAGTCGGATTGTTGAGACGCTTCAAGTTTTTGTACTTGTTGTGCAGGTTCTTCAACACTGACTAACTCCGCAGCATTGGCAACGTGCTCATAACCATGCATCTGCATCAGAAAAAGATATGCACCGGCGATAATTAAAAACGTATTTGCCGCTTTACTAAAACTCTTAAAGAGATGACTTTTTCGAAAGGCTGCAATAAGAAATAACATGACAGCTAACGCACTAATCTGACCAAGCTCTATACCTACGTTGAATGAAATAATGTTCATTAACAGATGATCTTCACTCAATGGCAGCTGTTGTAGTCGCGTTGATAAACCAAGACCATGAATCAAACCCAGGCCAAATATCATCATCAGCATATTAGGCGCTTTGACATTAAGCCATTTTTTAAAACCTTCAAGATTATGAAAGGCTATATAACAAACACTCAACGCTATAACCGCATCCACCAGGAAATAATTCACCTGAATCGCATTAAAGGTTGCGAAAATAAGGGTGATGCTGTGCCCTATAGTAAACGCCGTGATGTATTTAACGATTTCTTTAAACTTAGTCAGAAAAAAGATAATTCCAAATACAAAGGCTAAATGGTCATACCCAGATAACATATGGGTGGCACCAATCCAAATGTAGCGTAGATTACCGCCTTCAATGATGGTTTGTTTTTCAGCTTCGGACATGCCATGCGCGTAGGCTACCTGTGATAGAAAACCCAAAATTAAAAGGCCAATGCCTACGTAAATAAATCGAATAAAAAAATTTGTTCTGAATAACACGGATTATTCTCCTGGATTGTAATCTCAGATAAGTGACCATACTTCCCAGCTAAGAGTGAACACTGAATTTTTGCACTTCACTATTCACCTTCGTCTGGGAAGAAAGTCTTGTTAAGCTCGGTTATAGCTGCCCGTTCCGTTCAACGCCGGTAAGCCAATATATACCCTGTCCTTTGATGCCATAAGTTGAGTTGCATAATGCGTCAAGCACTGTGTCCACATCGCTATCTTGAAGCAAAATATCCACTCGAACCCTCGGCGTGTAACCGACTACCCTGTCCCGCGCTGACAGAAAGGGATCGTTTTCAGCTTGCGCCCCGTGCCCTTCCGCGTGACTAAAGGTAAAGCCCGTCACCTGCTCCATACCGCGCAACTGATCAGCCAGATCCTGTTGGGTATTAGTGTGAATAATAAGTGTTAGATGCTTCATGCGAGCTCCTCCGCAGTAGTTTGATTTTTACCTTCTGATCGACCTTCCAGCCAGGCATATAAGGTAGGTAACAAAATTAAGGTCAACAGAGTGGATGTAAATAATCCCCCAATGACCACAACCGCCAGAGGTCGTTGCAATTCGGAACCGGGGCCGGTTGCGAACAGTAACGGCACGAGACCCAGACTGGCGATCAATGCGGTCATCAGCACTGGCCGCAGACGCCGTTCGGCACCTTCCTGTACAGCCTGCAATACACTACGCCCGCTTTCGCGCAACTGGTTGAAGTAACTCACCATGACGACACCATTGAGCACTGCCACACCGAACAGGGTAATGAATCCCACTGATGCGGGTACCGATAGATAAAGCCCAGACAGATACAAACTGACAACACCACCGATCATTGCAAACGGGATATTTAGGAGGATCAAACCGGCCTGACTCAATGAACGGAAGGTGATAAACAGCATCACGAAAATCAATGCTATGGCAATGGGCACCACCAGTATCAGACGCGCGGCGGCGCGTTGCTGATTCTCGAATTGACCGCCAAAGGTAATATAGTAACCCGGCGGCAGTTCTACTTTGGCTTGAATAGATCGCTGAATTTCTTCCACAAAACTGACCACATCGCGATCCTCGACATTGGCTTGCACAACCACCTGACGTTTGGCCGATTCACGAGCTATCTCCACTGGTCCATCGACTTCACTAATGTCAGCCAGGCGATGTAACGAAATTTTGGCTCCGCTCGGGGTTTCTACTAGCAATGCCTTAATATCCTCAGTCGTGGTACGCGCCGACTGTGGGTAACGCAGTAATACACCCGTACGCCGGTTGCCCTCAATGACTTCCGTCGCCACCTGACCTGCAACTGCCGCTTCCACTAACATGTTGATGTCTTCGACATTGATACCATAGCGCGCAATAGCCTCCGAACGCACATCGACCTGTAGATAGGTTTGCCCCGAAAGGCGGCCACGGAACACATCTACTGCACCCGGCGTGGCATTCACCACGCTTTCAATCTGAGTAGACAAGGTCTCCAACATCTCCAGGTCATCGCCATAGAGTTTGATGGCCATGGCGGCGCGCACACCGGTAAGCATTTCCGAAACCCGCATATCAATGGGTTGCGTGAAGGCAATATCGAGCCCTTCAAAACGCTCGAGTTTTTCGCGTAGCTTTTCTAACAGAGTGGCCTGATCGATACCCCATTCATCACGAGGCCTGGTAATAATAAAATTATCCGTCTGGTATAAGCCCATGGGATCCATGCGTAATTCATCGGCACCGGTACGTGCTACCACACCAGTGACCTCGGGAATTTCCATAAACGCTTTATGAATCGGTGCGTCCATTGCCAATGAATGGGCAAGAGAAATATCCGAGGCCTTTTCAACGATGACCACGGTAGAGCCTTCATCCATCACCGGCATAAACTCCTTACCGATGTGAGGAAACAGAGCAACCGCCCCAACTAGCGCTAGTACGGCCGCCACCACGGCAATAAGACGAAAACGCAGAGCCCAAATAACCACTGGGCGATAGACATTTTTCAATTGACTAAGCAACCAGCCATCATTTTCGGGACCGCCACGCATCAACAAACTGGCCAGAACCGGGATCACCGTTAATGACAAAATCAGCGAACCGATGAGTGCAAATGAAATAGTCACTGCCAATGGCGTGAACATTTTTCCTTCGAGGCCGGTAAGACTGAATAGTGGTAAGAACACCACAATGATGATCAGAACACCACTAATCACCGGCGTCGCAACTTCCTTAACAGCACGATAAACCAGATGGACACGACTAACGCCTTTTGGCGCATGGCTCAACTGTGTATGAATGTTTTCCACTACCACCACCGCAGCATCCACCAGAACACCAATAGCAATCGCCAGACCACCCAATGACATGAGGTTGGCCGAAACGCCGGTTAACCGCATCATTATAAAGGTGAACAATACCGACAACGGCAAAACCATCGCCACCGTTAAAGCCGCTCGTAGATTACCCAACATAACAATGAGTACCAGTAGTACCAGAATTACTGCCTCACCCAGTGCCTTTTCTACTGTCCATACTGCCGCCGTGACCAGATCACTGCGATCATAAAATGGCACGATCTCGATCCCTTTGGGCAAGGTTGGTTTGAGGGCTTCCAGTTCCCGTTTAACGCCCGTTATGGTGGAGCGACTATTGGCACCCTGACGCAATAATGCCAGACCAGTAACAATTTCACCCTCACCATCTGCGGTAACGGCACCGTAACGAGTTAATGACCCAATTTGTACGGTGGCGAGCTGATCCAGCTGAATTGGCACACCATTACGTGTGGCCACGGTGACACGACGAATATCATCTTCATTGTGTAATAGCCCAAGCGTGCGCACCAGCAGCATTTTATCGCCGCGCTCAATACGGTCGCCACCTGCGTTGCGGTTGTTCTTTTCCAGCGCCATTTGCAGATCATCTAGCCCCAGACCAAATTTCACCAGTGCTGCGGGATCAGGTATAACTTCAAAGGCTCGGACTTCACCACCCAGAGAGTTTACATCGGCCACGCCTTCGACCGTGCGCAGGCGTGGACGAATCACCCAGTCCTGAATCGCGCGTAATTCGCTGTTGCTATAGCCCTCACCCTTGATGCGATACATATACAGCTCGCCCAGTGGTGTGGTGATAGGTGCAAGACCGCCGTCTACGCCTTTAGGCAAATCATTCCACGCCTGATTGAGCCGCTCGCTGACCTGGTTACGTGCCCAATAAATATCGGTGCCGTCCTCGAAGTCGATTTTAATAATGCTTAAGGCATATTTGGTCACCGAACGCAGCACGGTTTGTCGAGGTAGACCCTGCATCTCCATTTCAAGGGGTACCGTAATACGGCTTTCCACCTCGGTGGGTGATAATCCTGGTGCCTTGACGATGATTTGCACCTGTGGTGCAGAAATGTCGGGGAAGGCATCGATAGGCAGAGTTTTAAAGGCCCATAAACCACCGGCAGCCATGGCGGTTGTCAGCAGCAAAAGCATTAAGCGTTGTATTAATGAAAAACGTATTAAAGTGGCAATCATAATTAGTTAACCTCGCCTAATTGAATCACTGGGCGTTTATCCGTTAGAAAAAGTCCGGATGATTTGCGTACTTCAGCCAATTCCAACCAGCCCTCCTGTAACAGCTCCGAATAACGCTCTTGCGCATCGAAATAGGTATTGTTGGCATCAATGAGCGTGAGAACATTAACCTCACCGGCATCAAAACCTTTGCGCGTTAAGGCGAACATCTGTTGCGCAGGTGCTAGCAGTTTGCTGCGGTAATGCTCGGCCTGTTTGATTAGATGGCCGAGATGTAAGTAACTTTTGTGCAGATTAGTTTGTAGCTCACGCTGCCTGAGGCTCATATCGGCCTGCGCCTGATGAACTGCGTAACGTGCCTGAGTGACACGCCCCTTGCCCTGATTCCATAACGGAATTTCGATATTCAACATGATGCCGGTGGTATTCTGTCGACGATTGTTGATAAAATCCTCACCTTGAAACACGGTTAATGTTGGATCAGAAAAACGTTGTGATCTGGCCACGGCAACGCCTGCACGTGATGCTTCGATAAACTGTTTATCCGCCTCCATCGCCGGGTGATCCCGCAAGCTATTTTCCAGCGCATTGAACTCCTGTGGTACTGGCACCGGTGCCAAGGAAACCACGCTTAACGGCTCATCAATAGCAATCCCCAGTAAAGCCTTGAAGCTAGCAGCGGCTTCATTATATTCACCCTCGGCCACTTCCATGGTTTGTTTTGCTGCCTGTAACACAATATCCAGACGCATAACTTCTAGCGGTGTCAGGTATCGGACCAGGTCATAGCCGTTGCGATGTTTGCTGCCCGTATTTTGATAAAGTCCTGCTTGCTGTAAACGTTTTGTGGCCAATTGTAGTTTGGCTTCTGCCAATTGCAGAACGTGGAGGCGTTGCGCGACTCTATATTCCAGCAATAACTGTTGATAACCATGTTGTGCCTGCGCACCGGCTATTCCCATTTCAGCCTGTCGGCGTTGATGTCCCAGTCGGCCAAACGGTAAGGGTTGAGAAATAGCGAACTCGGTGAAATCGTAACCACCGGAAGTATCATCAAGTCCCAGCGTGTCATCCACCTTGATACTGATATTTGGGTTTGGCCAGGCGTCTGCTTGCTCTAGTTTCCCTTGTTGTTTACCGATTTCGGCATCTGCTGTTTTCATCTCCGGCGCTACTTCTAGCGCACGTTGAATACTCGCGTTTAATGTCCAGCGCGGAATGGGCTCAGCCCATGTTATGGTTGAAGCAAGCAGTCCGGCACTCACCAGTAAAGGTATTATTATTTTGTACATAAAAAGATCCATCCCAATCAATGGTAAAAACACCACTGACCTGTAGGTAAAACTTAAAAAATTATTTTTAGAAATTGCAGCCGAAGTTATCTACAAAAGCAACACAATTGCTTATTGTAAAGTCAACCTCGATTACAGCCGTGATTAAACGGAGAAGTTATATGGTGGGGCGCGTAGAGGTGGTTGTATAAAATAATAACAGGGAGTGAATAGTCTTTGATAAAGCCTTTGCCGAGGCAAGCAAATCAAACGAGGTATATATAGAAAAAGTCCTATACATAAAAGAATCAGAACCAGAGGATTTAATGAATTAGTTTTTTTCACTAAATTATCAGGGTTGATATCAATTGCAGCGGAGTGGTCATCACCATGGTGATCAACTAGATTTATATCATGCAGTAATTTTGATGTATGCACATTAATAACATGCCCAGATGCATTTGTTGAGAGATCATCATGCTGGAGATGCATATGCAATCGGTTAGACTGTGTGAGAATCAGCGCAAGACCGAGGCACAGAACCAATAGATATATTAAAATCGAGTTGTCATGATATTTTTTCATTGATCGCGAGTTTACCTATTGATTCATTCGGATTCAATATTAATATTAACAATCTTCTTAAAAAATCACTCACTGTCAGTAAACTAAGTCACCATCGAAATCAGCCATTCACTAAGCAGGAAGGAAAACACGACTGTTATTTATATAACATTTTTAAAAAGCGTAAAATATGTAGGTTTAATGGTTAAACATGACAATGTCACCTTGCCATAAAAACTTCAGTCCTCTTCACCGATAAACCACAAAATTAGGTAGCTATACCAAACTTTTAGATCAATAAATTCTAACTGATAATTATTAAAACTCATCTGCACAATTATAGAATAATGTCTGCTTTGCGGGTGAAAGCCGATCTCTCATAATTACACGATATATTTGGCCAGCGTATGCTTGTTTAAGTTCGGATAGTTTGTGATTTCATACATATTTATTCGTCGAAAGGCATAAAGTATGCAGATAAACATGCGTAGATAACTGCAGCGGATAAAAAGACTTATTACTCCTTTCGACTCCAATCGTAATAGACCATTACAGAATTACCCTTACCCAGAAATTTCATTTCTGTGCACAAAGATGAAACTAGCTTAAGCCCACGACCAGAATATTTATTTTTATTAGTTTCAGGTGATGCAAAATCAAAGCCGTCACCACTGTCGGTAACAACCAGCGTTAGGCGTCCACTATGACCATCTTCCATTAATTCATGAGAAATGACAATTTGGATATTCCCAGTATCTAATGACTCAAGACGTTTTTGTTTTTCCTGATAAAAATCCATATAACCTTGCGACGTGCTCTTCATTGATGAATCTAGTTTAAGAACACCGTGATCTAGTGCATTAGTAAACATTTCGGTTAATACCGTATGCAAGCTAGTTCGCCCACTCTCTATGGGTTGAAGTTGATTTATTACCTGCATAATAAATGGCAGCACATCAAACTGGCGCAGGCTTTTTATATCTAGACTAAACTGCATACTCCAATTTGACGGATCGCAGTATTCATTTGTGAACTCTATATCATCGCCATAGTATATATTTTCAATATGGCATAACTCTAACAATGTTATGTCATCGGTTTGCGCAGCGCCTTCACAAAAATCGGTACAATCAGATAAGATAGAATTAAACAATTCACTACCCTGCATATTATCTTTAAACGTTTTAAGCAATCTATGCAGACCAAACATCTCTCCATCTTTATTGGTTGCCTCCATTATTCCATCTGTAGCAACGTAAAATCTATCGCCATATTCTAATGGCATCATCTCAACTTCTATTTTCTGAGCCGTTATTTTATTGATTCCAAATGGGATATTTTTGGACTTAAAGGTGCGCACTATTTGATTGTTACGGTATAAATAAATATCAGGCAATCCCGCATTTACAATACTAACAACATTATTACTTCTATCTACGCTTATTAAGCCAGCGGCCATAAACATTTCCGTAGGCAGCAAATCTATTAATTTTGCATTTGCTTCAGTTAATATTTCCGCAAAAGAAAAGCCTTTTTTCGTCATACTATAAAAGATATCGGATATTGGCATGGCGCCAATTGCTGCAGAAAGTCCATGCCCGGTAAAATCACCCACGAGAATATCTAAACCCCCTGTTTGATTTTTTTCTGCCAGTATTATATCGCCATTAAACATAGTCATAGGCGACATAGAATAATGTAGGCCCGTATCATCACCTCGCAAATCATTCGAACTAATTTTTTCAAATAATTTTTTGGTAATATTCATTTCCTGCAACATTTGCAGATTGTGTTCTTCTATGGCTTTGTTTTTAGCTTCAATACTCCGATACAGACCCGCAATGCGCAACATTGAATCTATTTTTGAATTTAATAGTATGTGATTATAAGGCTTTGTTAAAAAATCATCTCCTCCTGCTTCAATACATTTAGCAAGAGCTGTCTCATCTGTTAGGGCAGTTAGAAATATTATAGGGATAAACCGATCGTCACGACTCTTAATTATTTTTGCAGCCTGGTATCCATCCATAACCGGCATCATCACATCTAACAAAACAATATCAATATGGTTTTTTTCTACTGCCTCAACTGCCAGTTCACCATTTTCTACCTCTATTGATTCATATCCAGATTGTTTCAATAAGGCACGTAGTACTATTCTATTGGTTAAATCATCATCGACAATAAGAACTTTTTTCGGCTGATGCTGAGAACTTATCAAGGCCTATCCTAATGTGAATAATTTATCAAAACTTGCAATTGATAATATTTCTTTTATTTCATCATTAAAATTAATTAAACGTACCTTAGCTGATTGAGATTCGGCATGTTCTTTTAATAGCAGCAACATGCCTAAGGCAGAGCTATCAAGGTATTCTGCATTGCCTAAATCAATAGAGTATTCTCCATTTTCAAGCTCCACATCTTTATATGCTTTTCTAAACTCACTATGTACACTAAAATCAAACCGACCATTTATTTTTATAGTAGCTGCTTTATTTTCATTAGAAACATCAATAATTACACTCATAACTAAATCCTGTTTAGTAAATTATTAAAAGGGTTCAACTTCACCTTCATCCATACCTTTTTGACTTTCAGTTTTAGAATGAAGATCTCCCGTTTTAGCTGTTACATGCTTAATATGTTGATTAAAATATTGATCAGGATTAAATGGCTTTACAATTCCGCCTGTTGCACCAGCAACCTTACCTGCGGCTTTTTGTCTGATGATGATTCAATTAACCGCATTAACATAGCTGCGAACCTGAAACTGGCCTCACTTTGCAAGTGCCTGATAAAGATAATGCAGCCATCTATCTGATTGATGAAGTGTCATCCACTGCTGAAATGATTGCCATACTGTTATGTCCTGCGGAGTACTTTCTCTTGTTACTCTTTATTGTCTAACAGTATGTATTTATAGACTATCCTGGCTTATTAAACCAACCGTATAGATCAGAAACGCTGCTTTCCTTTAAAAAAACATCTGCCTGCTAATTTTTATAGGGGATTGAAAATGATATCAAGTAGATAAAGTATAACTGATTTATTTTGAATACCGATATCATTGATATACAGATATGAAATACCTGATTAAAGCTAAGGGCGCAGAGTAACTAACATATGTAATATGCGTAGAAATTTAAACGCTGAGTTTACGCAAAAAACACTAATTAAGCGTAAAGGCTAAGGCCTGTGTCTATTTCAACTTCAACTGATGAAGTCACGCCCTGTGTAAGCACATCTGCATCAGAAATATTTACATCAGGATCAGCGTTTAGGGCTTGCTGTGCATCCTCATTTGCCTGCTGCTGTTCGGACTGTGTGGAAACATCCACATTGACCAGATTTAAACCTTGCTCTTCCAGCATCTCCCTTAATCTGGGTATAGCTGAATCAATAGCATCTCTGACGGGTGCATGATGCGTAACAAAACTGATATTTGCCTTATCATCACTCATATGTAGTTTCACTTCCAACGGCCCCAGATGAGCAGGGTTTAATTTTAATTCGGCTTGTTGAAACGCACCCTTCACCATCATAGAAACTTGTTCTGTCATTTGTCTGGGCCATTCAGAGCCCTGAACTGGTGCCCCAATAGCAGCACTTAGACTACTACTCAATGACGCAGCACTGCTCATAGCGGCACTGAGACTCGCTGTCGCGGCAGCAGGTGTAGGTGACGCATGAATATTTTGCCCTATACCAAGGCTATCAGATAAAGCCGTTGCCAATGGCACCTGTTGCATACGAGATGCATTTGCAATCATCTCGGCAGCTGGCAGTTCACTCTTCACAGTGCTGCCCTGTGTATTCAAAAAACCAGGCTTTTCACTAACAACTACAGATTTAAAGGCCTTCGAATCAACACCGACTAGCTCAGGGTCAACATCAGGTATCGCTGTCGCAACAGGACCTACTGCTGGAGTAACTGTTTTTTGCGTTAATGCCGTTTGCTGAATCACCGGCATTTCTTTAGAGGATAAGGCTTGCTGACTAACGACTTGAGATGGCACGGCAGTAGAAAGCGGCAATTGTTTGCCAGTTTCCGGCAACGCGGAGGCCATTAAGGGATCACTATCCTCGGGCGATTCAGAGGGTGTCAGGGTCACATTTAACATATTGTTAAATACAGTCACCTCGTCTGCTAGCTGGCCATCATCTGTTTTAAGCTCTGTATTTATATTGTTTTCTGATTGCTCAGATACCTCTGACTGAGAGGCATTAACAGCAGAATCAGATGCTACTGTTTCATCAGAAACTTCGCCTTCTTTAGTGCTATCTTGTTGATTATTATTGGTTTTATTTTGATTAGACTCGGCTTTCGATTGATCGATGTGTTTATCAACCTGATCCTTAAATGGAGTGCCCTGCTCTGTATCATTGGCCCTGGACGCTGTTGATTCAGCCTTATGATCTACGCCTGCTTTCTTGCTGCTACCCAAATTAAAATCAGCTAGGTGTTGTAGTTGCATAAAAGTACCCTGTGTCTATGTTTGTATTGTCACTTATGGGAAATGCAATAGACAGGCCAATATTACGAATTTTAAATGCTACGATAGATAGCGCTGTACATTGAAGAGAGGATTTTAATAGATAAAAATTTATAGCTTAGATTTATAGCTTAGATTTAGAGCTTAGATTTAGAGCTTATACGACTTGCGTGCTCATCCTGCTCTTTCTGCTCAATTCGAGCAGCCAGAACAGCTTCTTGCTGTTGATATTTTTCGATAACAACGTCCAGCGCCTTGCTACGTGAACGTGTTTTTAACCAAATAAGTTTTTCTTTATCACACTGCTGTTTTCTCAATTCAATATTGCTGCGTGCCTGATCAATACTTAAATTCAACTTATGTAAAAACAATTGGTAGTCTCGAAGCTGCAAAGCATTTAAACCCATATTTACACGGTTATTACTATATTCCACACGGTATTCAATCAATTGCTCGAGCTGTAAATGTGCGTCCACCACGGCTTGTTGCGCTGCAACAAAAACCTGTACCGCCTGCTGCTGTATTTGCTCTGCATGGTGAGCAATGGGTTGCATACGTTTGGATCGCATCATAAAACTACTTTTAAAATATATTAACTATTTGCGGTTACTATTCCTGCTTAAGAAGTTCATTTGCACGGGCTAACAACTGCTCTAATTGACGCTGGCTTTCACTCAAAGGCACCGCCTCATTCATACCTTGCGCCATGAATTTCTGAATATCCAGTTGCATGGCGATTGACTGATCAATCGACTCATTACTGCCCTGCTGATAAGCGCCGACATTAATGAGATCTTTGTTTTGCTCATATACGGAGTATAGCTTTTTAATTTGCAAGCTGGCCTGTAATTGCTCAGGCGATATAACCATTGGCATAACACGACTAACGGATGATTCAAGATCAATCGCGGGGTAGTGACCCATATCAGCCAATTGACGTGAAAGCACGATGTGCCCATCAAGGATACCACGCGCCGCATCAGCAATCGGATCGTTCTGATCATCACCTTCTGCAAGTACCGTATAGAAGGCGGTAATAGAACCCTGTCCAACAGTGCCATTTCCTGCACGTTCTACGAGCTGTGGTATTTTTGCAAACACTGAAGGTGGATAACCGCGAGTCGCCGGAGGCTCAGAAATGGATAAGCCAATTTCACGTTGTGCCTGTGCAAAACGCGACAGCGAATCCATCAACAATAAAACCTTTTTCCCTTTGTCGCGAAAATATTCGGCAACACTGGTCGCTAACATCGCGCCATGTATTCTTACTAAGGGGGATGAATCGGCAGGCGCTGCAACAACACATGCGCGGCGTAAACCTTGCGGACCTAAAATATCCTGTACGAATTCTTTTACTTCACGGCCACGTTCACCGATTAAGCCCACGACTATCACATCGGCTTCTGTGTACTTGGTCATCATACCCAGTAAAATACTTTTACCAACACCGGTACCTGCAAACAGACCCATGCGCTGACCGCGACCCACCGTTAATAAGGAATTAATTGCACGCACACCGACATCCAGCGGTTGTTTAATAGGCTCACGTTGTAATGGATTAATTGGCCTACCCGCCAGGGGCATTTCCTTCGATGTTTCAGAGTCGACATTAATTGGCCCTTTGCCATCAAGTGGGCGACCACGACCATCAATAACTCGACCTAAAAAGTCATCACTAATTTTAATACTGCTGGAATGTCCAATGGGAATTACTTTTGCGTTAGGTACAAGGCCACGGCTTTCGCCCATTGCCATTAAATATGTTTTATCACCAGAGAAGCCAACGACTTCTGCCTCTATTGTATGATTGCCTGGCGCTACAATATTACAACTCGTACCCACCGCAGCTTCACAACCCACGGCCTCAAGAGTCAAACCCACCATGCGTGTTAAACGGCCTTCAACGATTGGCTCAGGCGAGGTAATTAATGACTGTTTTTTAGATAAGCCATCTATCCATCGCTGAAAGTGTTCACTCTGCAACATCGTCAGTACCTGTCGATGGTTTTAATCCCAGCTGCTCTACCAGTTGCTCAACACGTCTTTCCATACTCGCATCAACATGTGATGTATCAGATTCAATAATACAACCACCCGCCGTTACAGCTGCATCAGAAACACAGCTCCACGTCTGTTCATTGGTATCAATGTCGGCTTGATTAAGTAACAATATATCTTCTGGATTTAAACGCACAGATATATTTTGTGCCTTTACAGGTAAGAATTCCAGCGACTCATGTATTAATGTATTAATGTGTTTCTCATCAACACTACTTTCTTTTCTTAGCAGTTGTTTAGCCAAAGTCATGGATAATTCAGTCAACTGATATTCGACTTGTTGATCCATTTCTTCTAGTGGATTTTGCAAAAAATTAAACACCGCCTGTAGCTTATTTGCTTTAACTTGCATTTCCTGCAAACCATTTTTTAAGCCTTCCGCATAACCTGCTTTTTTGGCTTCTTCATACGCCTGTTTTTGTAAGGCCTCAATTTCTTCGACGGTTTGAGGCTTGACGATATCATCACGTAAACCAACAATACGCCCGTGTAGCTCTGGCATAACATAATGCTTTACATCATTATCAGGAACGCTATACGGTTTTCTCATAAATAAATTTTCTTATTATTTATATTTATTCCAGGAAAATAAAAAGCTATACGCTGTGACGAATTAGACAAACTCTTCTCCACCCGAACCACCCAGATTAATTTCACCATCATCTGCCAGGCGGCGTGCGGTGCTTAATATTTCTTTCTGTGCTGCTTCAACTTCACTCAAACGCACAGGGCCGCGTGCCTCCATATCTTCGCGTAACATTTCAGATGCACGTTTTGACATGTTTTTAAGAATTTTATCTTTAAGCACCTCATCTGTGCCCTTCAGAGCAAGTGTTAATGTATCGGTAGAAATTTCTCGTAGCAGCGCCTGTATTCCCCGATCATCAACTTCATTTAAGTTCTCAAATACAAACATTAATTCAGATATCCTGTCCTGCATTTCCTGATCATGTTCACCAATGCTTTCCATTATTGCGCTTTCAATTGATGAATCCATAAAGTTTAAAATATTAGCTGCTGTCTTAAATCCACCCATGCTGTTTTGGCTAACATTTTGTGTGCCGGAAAACTGTTTCTCCATAATTTTATCCAGCTCTTGCAAGGCCGATGGAGGAATGCCTTCCAGTGATGCGACACGCATTAAAATATCTGGACGCGCACGTTCAGGTAACATTTTTAATACTTCAGATGACTGATCCGGATCTAAATAGGATAATACGATAGCAATTATTTGTGGATGTTCTAAACGAATCACTTCTGCAACTGAACGAGCATCCATCCACTTAAGTGACTCCAGACCTTTGTTACCACTACCCAACAAAATACGGTCAATCATGCTGGTGGCTTTATCTTCGCCTAATGCATTAACCATCATGTCTCGAATATAATCTTCTGAGCCTATACCCACCGATGTCTGGTTATTCACCTCAGCAATAAATTGATCCATCACTGTATCCATGGTGGCCTTGTTTACATTATCAAGCGTCGCCATAGCAGCACCCAAACTTTGTACCTCTTTAGGATTAAGATGCTTCAACACTTCAGCAGCGTTTGACGAACCCATAGACATTAACAATACAGCCGCTCGTTGTACGCCATTCAATGCCATTGGAATTTTTTCTGCCATACGCTTTTCTCTATTTACTAATTTTTTATAAGCTTTTTATATATAAACTAAATTAAGATTCGTTGCCAATCCAGTCTTTAACAACATTAGCCACCTTTCCTGGGTCCTGCTGAACCATCGACTGGGCAAAATCTACTTTGGCATTATGATCTTGAGGCATAGGAATAGGCGCTCCCTGATGTCCTAACTGCGGCATACCTGAGCCACCAGACTCACCACCCGAACCACCACCCGATTCAGCTGAAGGTAACACAGGCGCAGGAGGAACATAACTTGTTAAGCCACTAATAGACGGCTTCAATATCGTAAATATAACCACTAGTATTAGTATAAACGGCCATATCCATTTTAACGCGAACTGTACCCACTTGTTATCCATGAGTCCTGGTTCCGGCAAAGCCTCAATCGCCTCTAACGGCGTAAATGACGCATTAATCACATTAACCACATCACCACGATCTTTAGTATAACCAACTGTTTGCTGTACCAGGGTTGTCACACGCTCAATCTCTTCAGTAGTTAATGGTGTACGTGTTGTTTCGCCATCTTCTACAAGTACCTTATCATCCACTAATACAGCAACTGTTAAGCGCTGAACTGCACCCGTATTTTGACGTGAATGACGAATAGTTCTATCGACTTCATAGTTGCGTACTGAATTACTGCTTGAATTTGATGGGCTCGCTGTAGCACTACCTGTACCATCAACCTCACCAGCACCGGCAACTAAACGACCACCTTCAGGCGGCTGATTCGCCAGTGTTCCTGGTACGCCACCACTACTTTTTGAAGAACGATTTGATTCTGATGTTTGCTCACTGCGCAAAGTCTGGTTGTCATTATTGAATAATTCTTGAGTACTTTCCTGACTGCTGAAATCGATGTTTGCATTGACGGTTGCGCGCACTTTACCAACGCCCATAATAGGTTCTAGTAAATGCTCAATACGGTATTGGTAGTCTTTCTCCACCTGTCTCGTATAGTCATACTGTGAGGCGCTCATTGCGACATTACCAGTATCATCACCAGAAGATAGTAGGCGACCACTTTGATCAACAACCGTAACGTTCTCAGTAGATAAACTAGCTATGCTCGATGCCACCATATGCACAATAGCATTCACCTGACTATCTTCAATCGTTCTGCCACCGTATAAATTTAATGCAACTGAAGCACTTGGTTTTTCTTTTTTACGTACAAAAACGGAGCTTTTAGGCGTGGCCAAATGCACACGTGCCGATTTAACATTACGCATTGTGCTAATTGTTCTGGCTAGTTCAACCTCCATTGCATGATGATAACGCGCGCTTTCTACAAATTGAGAGGTGCCAAAATTTTGCTCTTCCTGCAACATTTCCACACCCACTGCCGTACCTTTCGGCAAGCCTTCCGATGCAAGTTTTATACGTGCCTCATGCACACGTCCACTTTCCACCATTACCGAACCCGAGGCTGAATTTAATTCATAAGGTATGCCCGCAGCCTGTAATGCAGTCACCACTTCAGATGCATCACCGGGTTCAAGCCCGTTATACAAGGCAGAAAAACTCGGCGCAGTTCCCCAGGTATAAATACCTATACTAACCAGTACAGTCACCACTATACCTAGCAAGGTACCTATCATTCGTGGTACTGGTATCATCATCGTTGCGGGTGCAGTTGCTGCTTGATCTGCCATTTTGAAACCTTTAATTAAAGCATTATGCTAAAGCGATATAACGTTTTGTTGAACACAATAAAATATGCAATCCTAAACTGGCATATTCATAATTTCCTGATATGCACTGAGCAGTTTATTTCTTACCTGCGTCATGGCTGTCATCGATACACTGGATTTTTCCATGGTAATCATTAATTCGGCCATCGATATATTGGAATCACCTTTTTCAAAAGCCGCGGCCATTTTTCCAGATGCCATCACCGTTTCATTAACAGAATTAATCGAATTCGCCAAAACATCTGCAAAGTCCGTTTTTTGTGTAGAGGGCAATTGATTTATCTGCATAGCTTCTGTGCCAACAGGTGACTTTGCCTGGGCTTCCATCGCACGCATTTGTGATAAAACTGATTGTATATTCATATTTGACATTCTAGATATCCTCCACCAATTACACTGTAATACCTGAGTCACGCATTTTTGCTAATTTATAGCGTAACGTTCTCGGGCTAATTCCCAATCGTTCTGCCGCATACTTGCGGCTGCCTTTACCTGCTTTTAGAGCTTCAAGTATTAGTTGCTGCTCACGATCTTTTAAGCCATTAACTAATTCTGAATCTTGAGATGCACTTTGCATCGACACCGACGAACTCACCGCAGCATAATTATCGGTTTCAAAATGAATATTCTCGGCGTTAATCTCAGCGCCATCTTTAAATATCAACGCACGTTGCATGACATTTTCTAATTCACGAACATTTCCCATCCATGAATAATTCAATAGTTTTTGTTGTGCATCAGCTGCCAACATCAATGCATTCACTGGATAACCTGCGTGTTTATTCAACAGCTTGGTCGCAATAGGAATAATATCGGCTACACGATCCCGCAAAGGTGGTATTTGAATAGGGAAAACACTGATACGATAAAAAAGATCTTCTCTAAAATCACCCGTCTCAACTGCCTGCTTAAGATTACGATTAGTAGTGGCTAAAATTCGTACATTTAGTTTAATACTTTTTCTGCCCCCTAAACGATCAACTTCCTTTTCCTGTATAACCCTTAGCAACTTTGCCTGAAGTGAAATGTCCATTTCGGAAATCTCATCCAATAACAATGTGCCATTTTGAGCTTGTTCGAATTTACCCGGGGTTGCCTGATGCGCGCCAGTAAACGCACCTTTTTCATAACCAAATAAAACTGCTTCAAGCATATTTTCTGGAATAGCTGCACAGTTAATTGCAACAAATGGTTGCTCTGCACGTTTTGACTGGTTATGAATAAACTGCGCAAATACTTCTTTACCAGATCCACTTTCGCCACTTAATAATACAGTTGCTTCACTTTGTGCTACCTTACTTGCGAGTAATTTAAGCGACTGCATTTTTTCATCTTCAGTCAACAGTTCCGTTTCATATGTAAGAATTTTTTCTTTCGACATTAAGCGCTGGATAACATCCTGTAGCGCTTCAACTTCAAATGGCTTAACCAGATAGTCAGCAGCACCCAGGCGCATAACATCAACGGCCTTTTCAATGCTTGCATAGGCCGTCATAACAACAACCGGTAGTTCTGGCTGTTGTTGTTTAATTTTCTCTAATAACTCAATACCATCCATAGGTTGCATTTGCACATCGCTGATTACCAACTTGAACTTATATTCGCTCAATCTTGATAAAGCGGCCTGACCATGCTCGGCACAAATCACCGAATATCCTGAAAGCTCACACGTATCACAAATCGCCTCACGCAAGTGAGGATCATCTTCTACAATAAGAATATCGATAATTGACTGTGTATTATTATGCATATTATTTCTCCAATGATCCCATAAGCGTTTTAGATACTGATTTATGGTTCATTGGTATCTTTTCTTTTTCAAAATCAAACGTTTTAACTTGCCCGCTCGCGATAAACTGTTCACTTCTATTTAACGGTAAACAAATATAAAAACTTGCCCCATTTGCTGGTTGCGAACGAACGATTAAATCACCGTGATGGGCTTGTACAATAGATTGCGCAACGGCCAAACCTAAACCGGTTCCCTTCTCACGCTGCGTATAAAATGGCTGGAATATTTTTTCCTGTTGTGCCGCACTCAGGCCGGGGCCATTATCACGCATCACCAGCATCAAATATTCACTTTGTTGATACACTTCAAGTTCAATTATACAAGGCTCATCGGCACAGGCTTCCATGGCATTTTCAGCAAGATTCATCAACACACTTACCAGTGCATCCAGGCTGCCGGTTAATTGAATATCATTTAGCTCGCTAATAATTGACAGTTGCGAATCACTTTCCCTTAAACGATGTTCAATGCGCGTATTAAATGTAACCAGTAGTTCATCCAGTAAAAATTTCTGTTCTGCAAACTCGCCACCTTTTGCATACATCAACATATCGTTAATCAGTTTTTCTAAATAACGTAAGCTGGTACGTACTTTTTCAATTGCTTTGTTTTTGGGTTTATTGGCCTCTGAGAAATGACTGAGTTGTGATGCATATAAAACGGCTGAAGCTAATGGTGTACGTAGTTGATGTGCCAATGCCGCCGCCATCTGCCCCATAGCGGCCAGACGATTTTGTCTATTGGCTAAATTTTCTAACATGCGTTGTTCACTAATATCATCCAGTAAAATAACTTCGCCCTGGTTATTTTCTAGCGGCTGTTTTTTTAAGCGCAGAATACGACCTGACTTTAAATGCAGTTCCTGGTCTGTTTGGCGTGCAACACTATGGCTATATACTCGTTTCCAATGTTTGGATGTTAAACTTTGTTCTAATAAAAATTCAGCGACTGGATTAGCGGTTTGTATTACTCCATTTTCATCAACCAGCAAAACACCCGCTGGCATTGTGTTAAGAACGGCCTCTAATTGATTGGCTATTTGTTCTTTTTCTGCCAGCTGCTTTACACCAGACTCATGTGCAGACTCTAATTGACCGCTTAATTCAGATGCACGCTCATCAAAGCGTTTGTATGATTTTTCTAGCTGATCTGATAGCTGTGCAAATTTTTCAAACGCTATCATTAATTGATTAGGGTCTGATACGTTTAGCTGACTATTTGATGCTGCTGTATGTACTGATGATTGCATGACGTCTTTGTGTCGCTTTAATTCACTTATCAGTAGTCGAGCATTTATTATGCCAGTATTATATTAATATATATTTCAACAACTTAGATGATATGCGGCAAGCCTGAGTCAATATAATGACTTAAGAGGAGCTAGTTTGCCGTTGATTTTGAAATATGCAACAAAGGGCATATACAACAGCCCTGAAGGGCTAACAGACTGGATATGACATACAGAATAAGCAGTGAAAAATTCTACTTATGAATTATTAATGGCGTATTTTTTTAGTTTTTCAACCAATGTCGTGCGGCGCATTTTTAACAGCTTGGCGGCATGTGCAACAACACCTCCTGTACTGCTTAAGGCCTGCTTAATGAGGTTAATTTCCATATTGGCCAGATGTTCTTTTAAATCTAAACCTTCCTCACCCATTTCTACAGCGCTCGCCTGACCTGCTGTAATTGCCGTTTCTGCGAGGCCTGCTGTTATTCTTTCCGGCAGGTTTGAGGGTAATTTTTCTGGCATATTCTGTTGTGATTCATCAAGTAAATCATCGTCGTCATCAAGATCGGCAAACATTAATGCAGGGTTAAATGGCGGTTTAGAAACCTGTGCTTTTTTCTGCGACCTGGCATTAGCAAGCGATTGATACTTTGCTGGCAGGTGCTGTGCATCAACAATGCTGTCGGGATATAAAATAGATAAGCGCTCAACCAGATTAGACAACTCACGTACATTACCTGGCCATGAGTATTGGCTAAGCATTTCAGTTGCTGCCGCGGTTAAGCGCACTGAGCCTCGCTCGTCTGCTTCTAGCTTTTCAATCTGATCCTGCAATAAGAAAGGTACATCTTCGAGCCGCTCGCGTAGCGATGGCAATTCTATGGGGAATACGTTTAAACGATAAAAAAGGTCTTCTCTAAAGGTACCTTCCTTTATATTTGCCTCTAAATTACGGTGAGTTGCTGCAAGAATTCGCACATCGGCTGCAATACTTTTATTACTGCCCACGCGCTCAAAAGTACGTTCCTGCAATACTCGCAGTAGCTTTACCTGCATAGGTAAACTCATATCGCCAATTTCGTCTAAAAACAGGGTGCCTTTTTCCGCCAGTTCAAAACGCCCCTGGCGTGAACTAATAGCCCCTGTAAATGCACCTTTTTCATGCCCAAATAATTCACTTTCTAATAGCTCGCTGGGTATTGCGCCGCAATTAACCGGTACAAAGCCACCTTTACAACGATTCGACAAGGCATGGATGTTTCGTGCAACAACTTCTTTACCTGTACCCGATTCACCTAAAACTAATACACTTGCACCGGTTTTAGCGACCTGCTCTATCATCGTCCTGACGTATTGAATCGCGGGGCTACTACCGCCTAACTTAGGAATACTGCTTACCTGCTTTTTAAGCGACTCTGTATTTACGCCAGGAGATTGACTACTCGCTAGCTGCAGTGCACTCGACACCGGCTCATATTTTAGTGGCATCTCTAAATGCGCTAAAACCAGCTCATATTGCGCTTGATATTTATCCAGGTAAATTTTATTTTGATTAAATAGAATAACGGGAATTGCGGAAGGCTTGATCAGTGTTAATGCTTTTTGGCGTGCATCCTCGTTTTGAAACTCACCCAGTAATACCGCTGTAAACTCACTACTATTAATTGCGCCACTTAATGCATCGAGATCATTTACATAAAAGGTATTAAAACCCATAAACCCCATGAGAGACTTAATTTCATTAAAAAGAGGGATATCATCTTCAACGAGTAAAATACTGGGCTGTGAAGCACTGTCGGACATAAAAGGTCTACTTAATCATCATTATCAATAGAGATTAAAGCAGTTCACACCCAAATGTCAAAAATTTGTCTCTTTGAATTTCTTTTATAATTCAGAAACTTATTATGAAAATCTGCAGAAAATAGAGTAATACTGTAGAGACTGTCTACTTTTGAATGTCATGATAGGCATGAATCGCCTGACGATTGCTTGAAAGCTGTTGGGCACTGCTACTAAGCTCGGATTGCTTAGCCCGCCCACCTTCGATAATTTCTTTATTGGTATGCAGCATTTGCTTAATTTCAAACGCCAACACCTCCGCTTCATCAGGCGAAACGGGTGTTGCAAAATAACCCTTTAGCATTTGCTGACGCTTCGACTCTAGTGCGGTCATAGATTCCCACTCTTCATTAACAAACATCTGCTTTAGCTGTTGTGTTAATTGTAAAATGTTATTCCATTGTTGCTTACGGTCTTGCTCACTGTGCATAATTACCTGACTTTGCTTTATTTTGCGGCATTAGGCTTTCTAATACCATTTAGTTCAGTCTGCTAAAATTTACTATTTTTCTATTCTTTCTATTTTTGCAGTATTACGTATTTCCTGGGGAATGGCCATCCAGCCGGCACGAATTTCGCCAATCAGTGAAAGCACTTCGTCAATTTTATCCACTTTATTTTGTGCATTTGCGACCAATAACTGGCGCTGCATATAGTCATAAAGTGATTCCAGATTCTCAGCTATATCACCCTCGGCTTTCATATCCAGAGACGCTCGTAAACCGTCAAGAATTGAAATGGTGCGGCTAATGCTTTCACCTTTTAAAGCAACATTACCTTGCTTCATATGCATTTTAGCCATATTCAGGCGTTCCATAGCACCATCAAATAACATTTGTATCAATGTATGCGGATCAGCATTTTCAACTGAAGCTCGGACACTAACTTTTTTATACTGATTCATTGCGGCTGAAGTTTGCATACCAGATTTCCTACTGTTTTTGTCTGTGAGATCAGTCATTACTTATGTATAGCAAGTTTAATTAAAGAATGACATTTAAACTAAATATCGACTGATGAGCGGAATACTTTAACTATTTAATATTTTCAGGCGGACTATTTGTTAGAACTACCAATTGTGGGTAAAGAATCAAGCTGTTGAGTTAAAAAATTACTGGTATTAGTTAATTGGCTGACAATAAGCTCCATTGCAGAAAATTGTGCACGCAAGCGTGTTTCCATAGAAACTAATCTCAATCCTAATGCTTCACGATCATCTACTACCCGTTCAATCCGTGACTTTATTGAATCACTCGTAGAGCTCAATAGTCCATCTGACTCTAAAATATTATCCAGATATGAATTCAACCGGTCTGCATAGCCACGATTAAAATCAACCGAACCTCGGGCGCCCAATGTGCTGCCCGTCACCGTTAGTATTAAGCCACTGGCATTGCCAGTTCCGGTTAAGAGCTGCCCATTACCGCTCGCCTCAACACCACCGATTGTACCGGCTACATCATTACCACTGGTAGACGTTGCGCTGCCACCTACAAGGTCGGTCATCCCAGAACCGCCTGTTATTTCAACCTTTGAGGCAGAACCATAGCGTTGTGACTCGATAGAGAATACGCCAGCGCTTTCAGTCACTCGAACTGAAACACCTGAATTAGAAAACGTGCTGGCATTATTAATTTTTGATTGTAATTCAGCGGCAAGTTCACTCGCGGTATATGTACCCGCGGTTAAATTTATTGTTGTTTGAAGGCCGTCAATTTTTAGCGCAAGGCCATCATTGCTACCAGTAGCAATCGTTAAGTTAGCCGCTGATGAACCAACCAGTACTCCACGACTTGCCGCCGTTGTAATGTTGACGTTATAGTTACCGACTGAGGTATTATCCGTTGATCCTGTAAATGAAATACCGGCATCCGTAGTTACACCGTATGCAGAAAATAGCGACGCAAAACGATCAAAGTCACTTTCTAACTTGCTGTTTAGTGTCGCGTTATCAATATTTAAGCGACCCGTTTTACTATCGGTGGTTACGCCTATTTCAGCTAAAATAGTCAGCGTTTCGCCTACTTCGCCTACCGGGTCACTAATTAATCGACGCACAGTATTGGTAATACCACGGGTAATCGCATCACCATTTAATGTACCCGCTACCCGCGTTTCAGCATTATATTGCGTTAACTGATTTGTAAGATCTACAAAACCATTATAACTACTCACAAAGCTATTAATGGCCGATGATATCTTGCCCTTATCCAGGTTCACATTAACATTGGCAGAACCCAGCTGTTTTAAATTGATCGTTGCAGATTCAATCGCGGTTGTCACCGTATTGCTGGCACTGGTTATGCTAATACCATTAATTGTAAATGCTGCATCTACCGCAGCGGCTGTTTGTGCAATATTGGTTGATGTTTCATTAAATGAAAGCAGTGACAAGCCAGATGCATCTGAATCATTCAGGTCATCATCATTCACTGTAATTTGTAAGCCATTCGCCTCACCGGTTGTATCTGAGGTGATCGCCAGGCGATAAAATTCACCGTCAAACACAAGCGATGCCGTAGCCCCTACATTGGCCTGATTAATAGCATCACGGACACCCTCTAAACTACCATCGGTAATGGTGACTGTCTTAGTCGCCTGATCCGGGTTTTGCGTAAAACCAGAATAGGTATCTGTACCCGAAGTGTAATTATTGGTACCAAACTTAAAGGTAAGCGTACCCGTACCAAGTACATCGGTTACATCGGTAAACTGGGCATTTGCCAGTGTAGGGTCAGTAGATAATTTATGTGTTTCGGCAAGCGTGCTTACATCAATGTCATAATTGGCTTTACCTACTTGTCCATTACTGCTTACCGTTAAAACATCGGTATTACTACTGGAAATAGTGCGACCCTGAAAGCTGGAAGGGTTTTGTAGAGCTGATAATGAAGATTGCAGCGCGGATAAGCTACCTTTGATTGAGCCATAACCACTCAATTTTACCTGTAAGTTGGCCTCAGTTTTATCCAGACGTAAAGAAGGTGCCTCTGCTTCCGCAGCCAGCAATTGCGTGACAAGTCCATTGATATCTAGCCCAGAAGCAATTCCGGGTGCAGTAATAGTAGCCATCTGATCCTCACATTACATCTTGATAGACAGGGCTATGCGAAAACAATGCCAAATTAGGCCTGATCTGAAAAAAGCAGTCCTTCTGTCCTGGCGTTACTCTCCGTATCTTGCGCTTCAAGTAAACGATGCGCCAACGCCAAAACTTCTTTAGATGGAAATTCTCGGATAGTTTCTTTTGTCTCAGTATCAATAACACTAACAACAGTGCGCCCCAGGGGCAATGCCTCATCAACACGAAACTGTAACTCACGACTAACATTCTGCAGGTATGCATTAATGTCAGTCACCGCCTGCTGTATATCATCCGGTGCGGAAGCCTCAAGCGCATCGGCAACTGCTTGCCGACTTTCTGCAGCCGCCTGTTGCCGACCGGCAGATTCAGCCTGCTGAGCTTTTACAGTAGCCTTATTATTTTCCGCCTCAACGACAGAAGGCCCCTTATTTTCAGGGCCAACTTGTGCTCGGTTTGAACTAACCGATGTCGATATATTTATAGACATAACATCTACCTCATTTGAGTTAAAGGTTTGGCCAGGTTTATGGCCTGACCAAACGCTTACTACTCACTCTTAACTTATTGCAACAGTGATAATACTAGCTGTGGTAACGAGTTAGCTTGAGACAGGATAGATACACCCGCCTGTTGCAAGATCTGGTTACGTGTTAGTGCCGCTGTTTCAGAAGCAAAGTCGGCATCAAGGATACGAGATCTCGCAGCACTTAAGTTCTCTGTTGACGTTGCGATACTTGAAACAATTGACTCAAAACGGTTTTGAATCGCACCAAGCGATGCCCGGCTACTGTTAATATTGTTTAGTGCGCTATCCACCGAAGCAATGGCGGCATTAGCACCGGCTACTGAAGAAACATCGGTATTCGCGATAGTCGTACCGGCTAATGCAGCCGTTGTAGTACCAACCGTTAAACCGGCATCGGCGGCATTTGTACCCGCAATCACCAAGTCTTCATTAATACCTGTTACAGTTACTGTACCATAGTAGGTTGTAGCGCCCGCACCGCCTGCTAAACCTTCAGCACCGGCTGCATCTGCTCCACCTTCTGTTAGCACTATGTTGCTACCGTCATCTTTAGTAATAGATAAATTACCACCTGTAAATGATGACGTGTAACCCGTCAAGGCATTAATTTGTGCTGCTACTTCTGCACCTGTAATGGTTCCGTCAGCACCATCAGTTGTAAAATCAAGCGCGTTGCCATCAAGGTCTAGTGTGTAGCCTGGAGCTGCTCCAGTTACTGCTGGCGTACCCGTTGCTGTAGCTGTACCAAAAGCAAATGGAGTACCTGTCGCATTACTTGCGATAGAGAAAGTAGCGGTTGTACCGTCAGCTTTTGCTAATACCAAATCATTGGTTGCAAAAGAACCACCTGTGATGCTGTATCCCGCACCAGCAGCTGTAAGCAAGAAGGCATCTAAACCAGCCTGTACTTCGGCATCAGTAACCGAACCACCAATAGCAGAAGCCTCTGAGTAAATCGCGTTACCATCAAGGGTGATTGCAAAGGCGCCATCGGTTATTGTTGCAGAACCCGCTGTACCCGCTGAATCTGCAAAACCCGCAGTAATAGCGGCTGCACCTGTTGAAGAAATTGCAACGGCATCAGTAGCGTTAGGAGTAGTAGCCGTTGGATCTCGTGCGATTGTAATCTCAAAATTAGCACCGCTAACAGTACCCTGAGATGAAACGACATACTCACCCAAAGCACCCCCATCAAGGTCACCCTGAATTGCAGCAACCATTGCGGCCTCACTGGCATAAGTTACACCGCTTATATCAACCGTTACATTGTTACCACCTGCATCAACAACGAATGTTCCTGTTGTAGCGCCAACAGTTAAGCTGGAAACCGCTTGTACATTACTACCTTCAACCTGCGCCGCATCACCAAACGCACCATCAGTAATTGCACCCGTCGCCAAACTAGTTGGAACAACGGTTACACCAGCCGTACCGATAGCATCACCAAAGGCAATCGTTGTTTGCGCATTGGTTGCCGTTGCTGAAACATTGCTGCTGGTTGCAGTAATGGCATTGGCAATGGCTAGTGCATCTTGTGCTGCTACGCCTACATCATTACCGTTAATAACTAACTCACCGGCAGTAAGTGCACCCGCTACCGCTGTGCCTGCACCCGGTGCTGCTGTTAATACCTGGCCAATGGCCGAAGTACGTGCACTTGAAATAGAGGCTACGCTTACTGTCTCGCCTGCGTTTGCACCTACCTGGAACTGCTGTGAGGAGAAAGAGCCGTCAAGCAGTTTAACACCGTTAAACGCACTGGTTGAAGCCACACGATCTATTTCAGAGATCAGCTGTGCTGCTTCTAACTGTAGTGCTGCACGATCAGATGCTGAGTTGGTTGCGTTAGCAGACTGTACCGCCAGCTCACGAACACGTTGTAGGTTATTTGTAATCTGCGCCAAATCACCTTCAGATGTTTGCGCGAGTGAAATACCATCACTTGCGTTACGCGATGCCTGACTCAGGCCTCGAATCTGTGTAGTGAATCGTTCTGAAATCGCAAGGCCAGCCGCATCATCTTTTGCGCTGTTTATACGTAAACCAGAAGATAGACGTTGTAGGGAAGTATTTAAATCACCTTGTGATCTGTTTAAGTTACGCTGGGCATTCAGCGATGCTACATTGGTATTAATCGTTTGAGCCATGATGTCTCTCCTGGTTTTCAGTCGCTAATCAAGCAGACTGAAGAGGTCTGTACTTGTTTCAGCAAATTAGGTTCAATTTGTTCTCAATAAGGTTATCGACCATTCTGGAAATACCTTTAATAAAACTTTACTAAATAGTTTTAAGGAATGATTTATATAACTCATTGTTTTTTAAAACATAAATTATATTAGATTTTTCTAATATGAGATTTATTTACAAATAAAAACATATAAACCGCTTATTTATGATCGAAAAACACCAACTTTTAGCCGCTTTTCAGCACGTAATTTGAGGCGAACAGCATCAAGGCGCGCTCCTCTCCTATTTATAGCTTATAGCTGAAAGCACATAGAAACATGAGTAGGGGCAAATGATTAGTAGCACGACGAGATCGGCTGGGTATAAAAGGATGAATACCCTCTAGCCACGGAGGAGCTACAGACTTAGGGGATTTAAATTTAAGGGGAAAAACATTCCAACATGCCATAAAGCAGAACAGCCTGGCGCTATTCCGATAGTAGATTACAGCATTAAAGAAACTGAAACAGGTTTAAACCCTGCACCTTTACAAAGGTTTGTTGGGCAATTTGTAGCGCCGTCGTTTGATAGGTTAATCGACTGATTGCCTCTGTTATATCTACATTGACAATATCTGAGCGCACACTTTCCAGATTGTCTGAACGCGCCTCATTATCTGCCAATTGACTATCGATAGTGTTCATACGCCCACCAACACTGGCTTGCACATTGAGAATGCTATCCATTGCCCTGTCTATATTATTTAGCGCATTATCAATTTGCTGAGATAAAAAGGTAGCTGATGGTTCACCTGCGACAAAGAAACTTGAATCACCCGCAGCGGCCGAAATGGACGTACTGGATAAGACACTATTACCATTAGGCGACATTTGCAGAACGGCATCACCACCGCCGGCATCGGTCAGGTTACTGAGTGTTAAGTTGCTGGTGTTTGCACCATTACCACCGGAGGTTCGAAAGTCGATTGCATTAGTGGCTGCGTTTATTTCAAAGGTGACACTGAGGCCAGGCGTTGATCCATTTAATGTGTATGTACCATCACCATTATCGGTAGCACCCGCAGCCACAATACCCGCTGCGATGTTGGTTGCCGTTGCGGCATCGGTAGCGCCTGCCGTTGCTGCAACATTTAATGTTTGACCATCAAAATTTATATCGAAGCCGATGGCATCACCACTGGCAAAATTATTCGCCAAATATGCCCCGCCAAAGTTACCCGTCAGGTCACCGGTACCGGGATTATCTAACTCACGAACCAGGTCACTTAGGGTAGTAAACACATCCTGATAGCGACTGGCCTTCACGGTGAACTCATCACCCGCTGCGGGGGCACTTGAAATTTCTAGCTCTATACCATCAAAAGTAATCATACCACCTTCGGCATATGCTCTTGGGGTTGGGCCTACGACTGCGCCTGCAGTATCATCAAATACCTCAAAGTTATTGGCATCAATAAAACGCAGGGTGTAATCGTGTTGTTGAAAAGCAGCGTTATCTTGTACTGAACCTGTGCTTATTTTTCCAATCCCTAGATTTGTACGATTGGCATCAACAGAAAAATCACCATTACCGGTACGTACCAACTGAAATATATCTGCACCGGAGTCACTTGCAACCACATTTCGGCTAGAGCCAATACGCATAGCTAACTGCCCCTGATCTCCATTGTACGTATAATTACCAATACCATCTGTACTAAATGCCTGTGTTTTAGATTGAGAGCCTGAAAAAAGATAATCGCCATTTTCATCACGCGTATTGGCGTAATCAAATAACTCATTAAGTTTTTCTTTCATTTCACTGGCAATCACTTGCTGGTTTTGCAAATCATTACTTGCCGTATTGGCGGCCTGAATAGAAAGCTCTCGTACTCGCTGTAAAACTAACAGGCTACTTTTTAAACTTGTTTCTTCCGCACTTAGTCGCTGGGTTGCATAACCAATATTTTCATCAAACTGCACCAGTTGACTTAATGCCCCATCTACATCAACTAAGCGAGATGCAGCACTCGGATCATCTGACGGCATCAAAACTCGTTTACCTGTAGAGGCTTCTTCTTGAGTACGCAGTAGTTCGGACTGTTGCCTTAAAATACTGTCCAGACCCTGCATATGAATAAGATTGGTTGAAACACGCATAATTACACCGCCCTTATAAGGGAGTCAAAAAGTTCCTGGGATACTGAGATAACGCGAGACAATGCCTGGTAAGCCTGCTGATAACGAATCAGATCTGCGGCCTCTTCGTCCAGGTTAACCCCTGAAATAGACTCGCGTTTTTCAATCGCGCTATTCAATAGGCTTTCATCTACATCTCGGTTAATTTTTACCTGTTGTGTAACCACTCCCACCTGAGATATCAGGCTACTATAAGACTGCGCAAGTGTAGAATTACCACCATCAAGTACGCCTTCTACTTGTAAACCAGCAAGCGCGAGTGCATTACGATTATCAGAAACGGCATTGCTATTGTCTTGCACCGTATAGATATCACCCACTACCGGCTTACCCGTTAACTGAATTTGCCAGCCATTTTGACTAACCGTTACACCATTAAAATAAGTCTTACTTTCTAATACCGTCGCAGGGACTGTATCTCTATCAATAACATCGAATGTACCCGGAGTCGCCGGGTTAAAAAAGATATCAACCGTATGCGTTAAATTACCGTTAGTTGGATCCGTTACAGTGGCTTGTGATATTTCTGCTGAACCCACATTGCCCGTGTTAACCACAGAACGCACCGGTGTTGCCATGGCCAGTCGAGCTGGGTCAGTAATTAATGTAGTCATGTCCGTCGCGCCATCTTTGGTGGGGCGAATAAAATATGAATCGCCCAATGCAGATGCACCACCTAGCGTTATATCCATACCATCAACGTTAAAAGGCCCCGCGCCAGTTGCCATCATCGTATTATCGGATAACCTGACAACACTGTGATTAGTGCCGTCATATCTCACTTCATAATCTGAAACAGTTAAGGCCGTTGCATCGGTAATAGAATAGTTAACAACACCTGTACCCGTATTACCAAGATTAGGTAAGGCCTTTGTGATTGGCCCTATAAAAGTCGCAGCGGATGCATTAGTTACGGAACCCGATGTAAATCGGGTGCTACTAGATCCAAGTGATGATAGCGTTAACACGGCATCATTTAGTCCACCATCACTTATGTTATTGATGGTCAGGTTATGATCAACAGGGCTAGGCCCACCGACAGATTCAAACTTTATATTACTGCCGTATAACTCAAACGTCATAGTCAGGCCAGGTGTGGTACCGGTTAATACATTACCTGTAACATTCGCATCCGTATTAATACTCGCCAACAATCCATTGGCAATATCCTGATTCGTGTCACCTGCTCCGATGGTATAAGATGGGCTTACAGTTCGACCATCAAACTGCAAATCAAAACTTACCGTTTCACCCACATCAAAACCATTGTTTAAATAGTCACCACCAAATTGACCCTGCAATGGCCCGGTGCTTACCGTGCGAAAAATATTCGTGCCCGCATCACCATTTAAATCAGAACCCTGCACATGCAAAGCATTAACGCTTTCCGAAATACCGATTGCGGTACGACCTAATCTATTTTGTGTCTCGTCGAGTAAATTATCACGAAAATCTAGCAGACCACCCAACTCACCACCGGTTAAGGTTTGTGTAATATTAACCGTGCCTGCGCTACTCAATATCGCGATAGCCGTTTTATCGGACTCTCTTTCATCTGCCTGTGCAACCAGTGTTAAAGCCGATGCATTGGTTACTAATAGTTGGCCGGTGCCCACTAGCACATTCATGCTTCCATTAGCCTGTTCAACCACCGTCACGGTTATTTTTTCAGATAATTGCTTAAGCAATGCATCACGCTTATCCAATAAATCACTGGGCTGACTACCTGCGTCCGTATAGTTCGTTAAGACACCATTAATTTCTGCAATTTGTTCGGTTATCGCATTAATTTCTGAAACTTCACTATTAATTCGACTATTAATTTCTATTTCTATATTTTCTAATTCGGTTGCCATGGTAGAAATGCGTTGCTGTACATTTTCTATGGCACCTATTAGAGCAATACGGGGCGCATTGGCGGACGGATCATTCGCCACATCATTCATTGCATTGAAAAAGCCATCCAGCGCTGGCATAAGTCCAGTCTGTTCATCCGCTATAACACCCTCAACCCTTGAGGCATAAAAGTCAAATGCTTCAAGTCTACCCAGGCTGGAGGTAAATCCACGAATATTTGAACTTACAAATCCATCAACAACACGCGTGATTGCTGATAATTCCGAGCCCTGACCAAAGAAGCTATTGCCTAATCTAATCGGGTTTCGCGCATCAATCTCAACGCGTTGACGTGTGTAATCTTCATTGCCGACATTGGCAATGTTATGAGACACCGTGGTTAGTGCGCCCTGATAGGCACGTAAACCGCTGAGCGATGTATTGAGTAAATCAGGCATATCGCCTCACTTCCTAATATATTTGTCTGCGCATATAAAATATGCCCGGACCATTTTCCTGAGTGTTATCAGGTTAACGGCACATTGTGTAAATTCTTTAACTCTGACACCTTGTTCTGCAGCATTTCATTGCCGCGTACTCTATTGATTTTCTTAGCATAATTCGGATCCGTCGCATAACCTGCTTTTTGTAATTCTTTGGCGTACGCATCGGCGTCATAGCCGCGCTCTAAGGCCTTTTGATAGCGTTCATCACTACGAATAAAATCAACATAATCGGCAACCGCATCGGAAACCGAATCATAGGAACGGAAGCTCGCTTTCTCTTGCTGCATCACACCGTGGCGATATTCACGTGTCTCAATTTCTACCTTGTCACCCGACCAACGCTCGTCTGCCTTAATGCCAAATAAATTAAAACTGTTTGACCCATCCGCGTTCAGCGGCAAGTATTTACCCCAGCCTGTTTCCAATGCAGACTGTGCCAGCAGCACATCCGCATCAACACCCAGCTCTTCAGCGGCGCGCAAGGTATGTGGCCAAACATCATCCACAAAGGCCTCCGGTGTATGCCAGGCCGATGGCTGTGCATCCAGGTTCGACGCGACACTTGCAGACTTAAGCGGTGATTGCTCAGTCAATTTTTGCAGACTTACCTGACTTTTCATCTCTTGAGATGACAGACTGTTTTTTTGTGCAGCGCTGGCAATGTAATTTTGAATATTTTTTATATTTACGTTTTCATCAGGCGCGCCACCTAACTGACGCTCGATCACATTAGATAAACCAATGCCACGTGCATTAGAAATGGTTGTACTCAACTGTTTGTCATACATGTCCTGATACATTTTTTCGGCGTTACTACCAAACAGTTCATTTTCAGGCACGGTATCCCGCATACTTTTCAGCATCATTTGTACAAACAGTGATTCGAATTGCTTGGCAACCTGCTTAATTGCCTGCGGGCTTTGTTCACGCGCACCTTTTTTAAGCTGCGTTAATGATGATTGCTCGGTATAAACAGAGGGATCGACGACTTGCATAATTAAATCACAATTAACTGAGCCGTTAATGAGCCCGACTGTTTTAATGCCTCAAGCATTGCAACCAGATCACCCGGTGCGGCACCTACTCGATTCACCGCATCAACCAGTTCTCTTAAACTAACCCCCGGACGAAACAAAAACATTCTGGCATCTGCTTGTTCAATATTGATTTCACTACGCCCAACAACCGTTGTTACACCGTCACTTAATGGATTGGGCTGGCTCACAATAGGATCTGATACAACACTTACAACCAGGCTACCATGTGAAACGGCCGCAGGTTTTACACGCACATCATCTGTAATAACAATCGTACCGGTACGCGAATTAATAATAATTCTCGCGGGGCCATTATCCGGTGACACCTGAAGATTTTCCAGGAATGAAATGAATTCAACTTTTTGCGAAGTCGTAGGCGGGGTTAACACCTGGATAGACACGGCATCCAATGCATGCGCACTATCAGGGCCTAATATATTGTTAATTGCATGAACCACACGTTTCGCCGTGGTAAAATCACTGCGATTTAAATTCAGTACTACTTGATCCATACTGGCGAATGGATTTGGTACCTCACGCTCTATTGTTGCACCATTGGGTATACGCCCAACACTGGGAATATTCACCGTGATCTTTGAGCCATCGTTACCTGAAGCCCCAAAACCACCGACAATTAAATTCCCCTGTGCAACTGCGTATATTTTTCTATCCGCACCCTTAAGTGGTGTCATCAATAAACTACCACCGCGTAAACTTTTCGCATTTCCTAATGAGGAAACCGTAATATCTATTTTTTGACCCGGCTTACTAAAAGGCGGCAAATCGGTGTGAATAGCCACAGCGGCAACATTTTTCAGCTGTGGTGTGACACCTTCCGGCAAAACTATGCCGTATCGCTGCAACATATTTTTAAAACTCTGAACCGTAAACGGAGTTTGTGATGTCTGGTCGCCACTGCCATCCAAACCAACAACCAGTCCATAACCGACCAATTGGTTATCTCTTACCCCTGCTACAGACGCTATATCTTTAATTCGCTCGGCATAAGCGCTACTACAGGCGAATAATAAAATAACAAACGGGATAATAAGTCGTCGCCAAAGCATTGGCATTCTCCAGATAAATAAGTCTTCTATGGATAGAGTTGCAATTCTAAGGCCAACTTACAGGTTTCGTTTAAACAGGCTATTTATGTATTCACAACAGCAATTCACACAAAATAAGCATGCTAATTAGCGGTGTGAAAACATTAGATAAAAAAACTGAAATAAAAATAGATAATGATGTAGTTGTTAACAGACGAAAATAGGCGTTAATTAAAATTTAATTATTAATTGACACTACTTGTTCAGAAGATGGTGACGTTATGAAACAAATGGAACTTCAGCAGGCTGGCTGCGTATACATAAAGCATAAGCTGCTAAATAAAAATCAAAAAAAGTCTTCCCTGACGTCTGCTACTACAAAAAAACTGCACTTTATGATTGTTAAAATGGCCACCATTTACCATTGAAAAACTGCCCTAGCCAACCCTGATTATTTGCATCCGCAATAAAGCCTTCTCCACTATATGCAATTTGTGCATCGGCCAGTTTGGATGATGACAAGGTGTTATTTGGTAATACATCCTGCGGTCTGACAACACCGGAGATGCGTATGTATTCTTTACCCTGATTTAGGGTAAACCACTTTTCACCCTGCACCACTAAATTATTGTTCGGCAAAATATCAACAACGGTTACGGTAATTTCACCGGTTAAACTATTACTTTGTGAACTATCACCAGCGCCTGCAAACTCACGCGTAGGCGCAATATCCATAGCCAGTATATCTTTACCATTGTAAGTTGGGTTTGCACCAAAAATAGTCGGTGTTGCAAGAGATAGCATATCGTCTTTCGAGCTATTGGTACCTGCCGATTTACTCGCACTGGTACTTTCCTGTAATTTAACCGTAATGATATCGCCTATACGATAAGGCTTAGGGTCCTGAAACATAGACAGGCTGTTGCCCTGAAACAAAGAACCGTTATTGTATACAGGTGGTTTCGGTGCGACGGGTCTCACTATGGGCTCAAAATCTGCCAATTCATGTTGCGTCGTTGCACAGCCACCGAGAAATATAACAGAAGCTGTAGCGATTATTTTTGTTACATCAATTAACTTCATGATTCACCTATCAAACAAGCTTACAAGTTATTGCTAACGTACTGTAGCATTTGATCTGTCGTAGAAATTACTTTTGAATTCATTTCATAAGCACGTTGTGTCTCTATCATATTAACCAGCTCTTCCACCACATTCACATTGGATGTTTCAACTGCACCACTTTGTAAACTGCCTAAGCCCGTCAAACCTGGCGTACCTGTAGTAGGTGAACCACTCGATGCAGTTTCTGCAAATAAGTTATTGCCTTCAGGCTGCAAGCCCGATGGATTAACAAAGTCTGCCAACTGGATATTACCAACCGTTGAAGGTGATGTACTACTGCCGGCCAAAACAGATACCGAACCATCATCACCAACAGTGATGCTTTGTGCATCTGCAGGAATAGTTAAAGCCGGTACTAATAATAAGCCCTGCGAGGTCACGACTTGTCCATCAGCATCCATCTGAAATGTACCGTCACGCGAATAAGAAATTGTGCCATCTGGCTGCTGTATTTGAAAAAAGCCACGGCCTAAAATAGCCACGTCCAGGCTCTTTCCAGTTTGCGTAATATTACCCTGAGTATGTAATTTTTCAGTCGCAACAACACGTACGCCGGTACCCACGGATAAACCTGACGGTAGTCGGCTATCTTCGGTATTTTGCCCGCCCGCTTGACGCTTATTTTGATAAATTAAATCTTGAAAAATCGCCTGGTCACGTTTAAAACCTGTAGTATTTACATTCGCCAGGTTATTAGAAATCACAGACAAACGTGTTTGCTGTGCATCTAATCCGGTTTTTGAAATCCATAATGCTGGATTCATAACTGCTTCTCCAAATCACTCATGTGCTTAACTATTACGTAACAATCTAGCCGATGCTTCATCGTTAGATTTTGCTTCTTGCATCAATTTAATATTGGTTTCAAATTGTCGTGCATTGGTAATAAGCTCAATCATCTGACCTACTGCATTAACATTACTGTGTTCAATAACACCCGACTCTAACTGTACATCTGGTGAAGCGGGTTCTATCAATCCACTTCTAACTTGTAGTAAACCATCTGCATTTTTATATAATTCATCCAGCTTTGGATTAACTAACTTTATTCTGTCTGCAATTACCATTGCATCTGCAGCCTGTCCAACCGGTCTTATACTAATCGAGCCATCCTGGCCAATTTCAATTTTTTCTGCCGGTGGTATTGCAATCGGTCCTCCATTGCCTACAACTGAAAAGCCCGTACCTGTTGTTAAACGCCCTACACTATCCAGCTTTAAATCACCGGCACGTGTGTAGGCTTCCACACCTTGCTCATTTTGTACTGCAATAAACCCGTCGCCGTTAATCGCAACATCCAGCTCACGATTAGTCGTTACAATAGCACCTGATGATAAATCTATATCATCAGCCTGCTGCTGGTTCATTACACGTGTATTAAAACCCGGGCCTTCAACATTCCAGCTGGTAAAGGTATTGAAATGAGATTTAAAACCTACCGTACTAACATTAGACAAATTATGCGAGACAGCTGTCTGCGCCTGCATCGCTTGCCTTGCACCATTGGCGGCGGTATATAACATTTTATCCATTTCTAAACCTCAATTTATTAACGCTAATTAACATTCAATTATGTGATGTTAATAATTGTTTGCGTAATAGTGTTTGCCGTTTCAATGGCTTTTGAGTTTGCCTGGAAATTACGCTGCGCGGTTATTAAGTTAACCAGCTCACCCGTTAAATCGATATTGGATGTTTCCAATGCACCAGACTGTATTAAACCTAAATTACCCGTACCTGGCTCACCACCCAATACCGTACCTGATTCAACGGTTTCTACCCATGAGGTATTACCTACCTGACGTAAACCCTGCGGGTTATCAAAACGTGCCATGGCAATTTTACCCAGGGAGGTTGTTTGCCCGTTAGTAAAGCTAGCTCTAACCAAACCATTATCGGAAATTTCAATACCACTCAAGTTGCCCGTAGCAAAACCATCCTGACTTAAGGACTGTACGGTAAAATCACCTTGAGCTTCTTGAGTGAGGGTGTTACCGGCACTGGTAAAATCGATGGATACATCTAAGGGCGCTGAACCATTTGTTAATGGGAAGGCAGCAAAATTCAGGATACCACCATTTGTAGAAGCTACTGTATCCAGCTGACCTGCACTATCAAAATCTAGTGTTGATGGCGATATGGTTGACGGTGCAACGGCACCATTAATTTCCATAGGGTAACCGTCCATAGTAGAACGAGTTTCCCATGAGTTATTTACATCATCCGTCATAATAAAATACATGGTTAAAATATGTGAGTTACCCTGAGAATCAAATACTGTAGCCGAGGTTGAATTATGGTAATTAGAAACGGCGGGATTAACCGTTGATACGGGTACAGTACCCAATGCCGCATTAAACTCTGCATCAATACCACCTGTTGCAAGCTCTGCAATACCTGCTGGCAAGTTCAGGTTAATACTTACTGTATTGGTTGCTTGCGGACTACCCACTGTATTAGGTACAGCCAAAGGAACCGTACTCGATAAACTCGTTGTGCCTACTTGTCCAGTCGTTGAATTAACTGGAAATGCCTGTAATATTTGCCCTGCGCTATTTGCGATATAACCATCTTTATTTACCTGAAATGCACCGGCTCGTGTATAGGATAAATCATCACTAGTCTTGTCGGATTTAAGCACGAAAAAGCCTTCTCCACTTATTGCCATGTCCAGAGTGTTTTCTGTAAATTCAAGATTACCCTGACCAAACTGCTGCGACACCGACGACAACTGAACACCGGCACCAATCGCATTAGAAGTAGTACCCAAGGCAGAAGAGGCAAAGATATCTGCAAATTCTGCCCGTGAGCCTTTAAAACCAGAAGTTGCTACGTTAGCAACATTATTACTGGTGACATCCAGATCAGAAGATGCGGCGTTTAAACCACTGAGTGAAATATTAAATGACATGCTTAATTCCTCGCCTTAAAACCTAAATAACGTTTCTCAACACTTGCTGAGTTCAACATTGCTTGCTTAATTTATTTACTGTATTTGATTTACTTGACTAAAACTTACCGTACCAAGATTTTCTAATTCAACCAACATTTCACGGCCTGCTCCACCCAAAGTTAAACTATGAACCTGGTCAACAACCTGAGGTGTAAGTGATTCTGTTGTATCACCGTAGGTAGCCTCAACTTCTATGTGATAACGACCATTCGGTGCGCGTTGCCCATTAATCATTGTGCCATCCCAGCTAAACGGCACTAAACCCGCTTGCTTGGCACCTAAATCAACATTAGCCAGAAGCTCACCACTGTCGTCATAAACATTTACCGTAACAGCCGATGAACCGGACTCTAATTCTACTGCACCTAATAAAGCACCACCCTCGGGCAAATGACCTTGATCGTGATTAACCAATACTTGTCGACCAATTAAATTAGATGCCTGTAGTGCCTGTGATGACAATAGACTGTCAGACAAACTTTTCGATTGTGTGACCAGTTCAGTCACTCCATTCACCGTACCAAACTGAGCAATCTGCGCCAGAAAATCGCCATTATCCATGGGTTCAAAAGGGTCTTGATTGGCAAGTTGCGTGGTCATCAGTTGTAAATACTCATTCTGCCCTAACTCGTCATTTGCATTGCTACTAGCTACCTGGTCTAGTTCTGTACGTATGCCTGAAATATTTTGAACGCTACTTAGATCCATTGTCTAATCCTCATTTAACCTTTTTAAATTAACCCTGACCCATCTGTAATGTTCGAAGTAATAGCTCTTTTGTTGTAGATAAAACCTCAACATTGTTCTGATAACTTCTAGATGGCGGATATGATTTCGGCATCTAGAAGTTATCAGAACAATGTTGAAGTTCTATCCACAACAAAAGAGTTGTTGCTTCGAACATTACAGATGGGTCAGGGTTAATTTAAAAAGGTTAAATGAGGATTAGACAATGGATCTAAG
>CAWUSX010000027.1:0-6248 GCA_963924875.1 uncultured Gammaproteobacteria bacterium | reverse complement strand
ATTCCCCTTCGAGCTAATTTCTGATCCCGAAGAAATACTGTGTAAGCTCTTTGATGTTATAAAACTCAAGAAAAATTATGGTCGTGAATACATGGGCATAGAACGCAGTACTTTCTTAATCGACGCCAAAGGCGTTTTACGCGAAGAATGGCGCGGCGTAAAAGTGAAAGGTCATGTGGACGAAGTGTTGGCGGCCAGCAAACAACATAAACCGGAATAATTGCCCGGCATCAAAATGTGAAACCGGATATTCCGTTCACAAAATCACTTTAGATGTCTGCATTCGACCCAAAGTGAGCACTCGCAAGATTTTGTTTGAAAGTTCACTCTCACTACAAGGCAGCATCAACAGTTTAATTTACACGATCAGAATTCACCCTGCCAGGGCACATCTCCCTCGGGGAAAGACCGCCGCTGTTTGGCGCTCTGTCCCCTCAACCCATACCACTCAGAGCAAAGCGGAGTCGTTCATCGCTCTGCCAGTCAGATCGGCATCACCACAGGGGACGGAGCACAGAAAGCGCGGTCCATCCCCGAGCAAATCAATCATGTGAGTACCCACTAATAAGACATAACAGTTCTTTATTGCTTATCCTCTAAAAGCCAGCCTCTGATCATAAGCAGGCAAATTATGCACTCAATTGGCCCACAACCTTTAGCTATACGGATACACACACTTGCTGTTAGCCGGCTGAAAAAAATACCCCTCAAAATTTATGTTAATTACTCAAGATAACTATAATCAACTCCAATATCGTTACACCTTTTATCGCAAATGATAATAATTATCATTTGCCAATAGTATTTGATTGGTTTAACATTTAAGCAGAACATTACGAAATTGGAGCACATCCACCATGACGCAGCAGAACACCACGCCAAATCCTAGCTATTGCCTGTCTATGGCACGCCCCGGTGATTTAGTGCGCGTAACGGGTGTGATAGCCAATAAGCACCTCAAAAAGCGCCTGGTTAGCATGGGTGTTCTAACTAATTCTCGACTACGTATTATTCAGCGTCGTGGTGGCGCCACCGTGGTTGGCTTCGATGCCAGCCGCATTGCTATCGGTTCTAGCATGTCACAAAATATAATGGTCAGTACCATTTAAATCTTTATCTATCGAACCATATATAGAGTTACCTATGAGTAAAGAATGCTGCGATACAGACCCAAAATCGCCTAAGACAAGCTCCCACTACACCATCGGCCTGCTCGGCAACCCCAATTGCGGAAAATCTACTTTATTTAATACACTTACCGGTTCACGGCAAAAAATAGGCAACTGGCCTGGCGTCACTATCGACCGTAAAATCGGTGAGTTCGAATACCAGAATATCCCCTTTAATGTCGTTGACCTACCGGGCATTTATTCATTAGATAACAGCGCTCGCTCACTGGATGAAAAAGTTACCCGTGACTACATTCTTTCTGCCGAGCCAGACTTAATTGTTAACGTACTCAATGCATCTAATCTGGAACGTAATCTGTATTTAAGTGGGCAGCTGCTGGAAATGCAGGTGCCAATGATTATTGCACTAAATATGATGGATCTGGCCGATAACCATGACATCCAGATAGATCAGCAAGCCCTTGCAATACAGTTCGGCTGCCCCGTTGTGGCAATTACAGCACATAAAGAAATTGGCCTGGGCACCTTAAAGCAGGCCATGCTGGAGGCCTCTAAAAAGCATCAGCCCCCTAATAGGGTTTTGCCTTATTCAGATATTATTGAGAAGGCGATAGAAGAGCTGCAATCATCACTGCCGGAGGGACACCCCAGCTGCGAACATGTAAATTGTCGCTGGATGGCAGCTCAGGTACTAGATGGCGACACCGGCGTTGAAGATTTTAAAATCATTCCACCCGAAGTACTTGCACACGCAAAACAGCTGCGCGATAAAATTCAAGCTGAGTGCGATGAAGACATCGACATTTTACTCACCGATTGCCGCTACGGTTTTGCGCGCACGGTAACAGAGTCTGTTATCTCACGACCTGATGGATATCGTTTCAGTTTATCGGATCGCATTGATAACATCGTATTAAATCGTTTTCTCGGTATACCCATTTTTCTGGGTGTTATCTATCTTATGTTTATGTTCACCATTAATCTGGGTGGTGCATTTGTCGACTTTTTTGATATTACTGCCGGGGCGATATTCATTGATGGCTTCAGCGAGATACTCGCCGCCTTAGGTTTACCCGACTGGTTGCGGGTATTGTTATCTAATGGCTTAGGTGGAGGCGTTCAAGTAGTCGCCACCTTTATACCCATTATTGGTTTTTTATACTTATTTCTATCATTCGTTGAAAGCTCCGGCTACATGATGCGCGCCGCCTTTGTAGTGGATCGATTGATGCGTTCACTGGGCCTACCCGGCAAGGCCTTTGTGCCACTGATTGTGGGCTTTGGTTGCAATGTGCCTTCCATTATGGCGACACGCACCTTAGACAATCATCGTGAACGCATTATCACCATTCTGATGGCACCCTTTATGTCCTGCGGTGCGCGCCTTTCTGTATATGCCTTATTTGCAGCGGCTTTCTTTCCAGAGGGTGGACAAAACATTGTCTTCCTGCTGTACATTGTGGGCATTATTTTCGCCATCTTAACTGCACTGGTGATTAAAAAGACACTGCTTCCAGGTGAGGCCTCACCCTTTTTAATGGAGCTCCCCACCTATCACATGCCAAAAGCGCGTGATGTTTTATTACGTACCTGGTCGAAATTAAAAGGCTTTTTACTTGATGCCGGTAAAATCATTATTTTAATGGTACTGGTGATTAACTTCCTAAATTCATGGGGAACCGATGGTAGCTTTGGCAATGAAGATCAGGAGGATTCTGTACTCAGTGAAATTAGCCGCAGCATTACACCCATTTTTAAACCCATGGGCATACAGGAAGATAACTGGCCTGCCACCGTTGGAATCTTTACCGGCATACTCGCCAAAGAAGTTGTGGTTGGCACACTGGACGCCATCTATTCAGGCATTGACCAACCCAAAACAACAGCCGTAGTAGAAAAAGAGTTTTCACTAATGGCATCAATCAGTGAGGCCCTTGCGACGATTCCAGCCAATCTTACTGATGTAGCGAATAACCTCACCGACCCACTTGGCTTCAATATTTTAGATAGCGCATCCGATCAACAATCCGCGGCCACAGAACAAGATGTAGATACCGCAACATTTGGTGCCATGGTTAAGCGATTTGATGGGCAGATTGGCGCCTTTGCCTACCTGTTATTTATTTTATTGTACGCCCCTTGTGTTGCGGCTACGGCGGCCATTTACCGTGAAGCGGGTCCTCGCTGGATGTGGTTTGCACTGGCCTGGAGTACCAGCATGGCTTATTCTGCAGCCACTGTGTTTTATCAGCTGGCGCGTTTTAATCAACACCCTGCTTCATCTTTTGCATGGGTTGTCGCGATTGCCATCGCCCTTTCACTTGTCATTGCTTATATGCGACGAGCAGGCCAAATCAATAACAAACTAACGGAGGCACCCACATGATTCTGACCGAAGTTCGAGACTATTTAAAACAAAGAAGGCAGGCGCCGCTACGCGATATGGCCTTAGAGTTCGGTATGGAACAAGATGCCTTACGCCCTATCATTGAACAATGGATCTCTAAAGGCAAAGTTGAAAAACTCCCTGAAGGTTCAGCCTGTGGTGGAGGCTGCAATAGCTGCGAGCCACAAACCATTGAATTGTACAGGTGGATCGAGCTTGATTAGCCCTCATATTGCTTAGCTGTCAATGCATGGCACAACTTAAGCCTTAAGCACTTCACGCAAAAAAGTTGCTGTAAGTATTTTCAATTACATCGGTTATCACATCAATACGATATAAACACTTAAATATAAGTCTAATAAATATGCCAGATATCTATGTCGGTAGACAACCCATTTACAATAAAAACCTTAGCGTTTTTGGCTATGAGTTACTGTTTAGATCGGGCATAAAAAATGTTGCTGCAATAGATCCATTTTCAGCCGATGGCGCCACATCCACCACCATTATAAATACCTTCCTGGAGATTGGCCTCGAGCGATTAGTCGGCAATCGATATGCCTTTATAAATTTAACCGAACAATTTTTACTTGAAGAAAATTCACTGCCTATCTCACCAAAACAGGTCATTCTTGAAGTATTAGAAGATATCCCGATAACGCCCGAATTACTTGAAGCGGTGGAAAGACTTTCCCGAAAGGGTTTTATTATTGCGCTGGACGACTACATCTATAATCCCGCACATAAACCATTAATGAAAATGGTCGATATTATAAAAATTGACATCATGCAACTGAGTCAGCTGGAGATTATTCAGCATGTCAAAATACTTAGAGAATATGATATAAAACTACTTGCAGAAAAAATTGAAACTATAGACGAGTATGAATTTTGTCGTAAACTTGGTTTTGATTATTATCAGGGCTACTTTCTCAGTAAACCACGCATCATCAGAAGCAAGGCCTTACCCACCAATAAAATTGCGATTCTTAATTTACTGGCTGTTTTACAAAACCCTAACTCCGAGATAGAAGAACTTGAAGAAGCTATTAGTTTTGATGTTTCGATCAGTTATAGAATTCTCAAACTTATCAATTCATCTTTTTTCAGTTTTACCCGGGAAGTAGAATCTGTAAAACAGGCCATAGTTATCCTCGGACGCAAGCAGTTATCTAGCTGGGCATCAATGATTGCCTTATCAAAAATGGAAGACCGACCTTCTGAAATGATTCACCTTGCAATGGTGCGTGGAAAAATGTGCGAGATGCTTGCGGAAAAATCTGGACTTAAACCATTAGAAAGCTTTTTTACAGTCGGTTTATTTTCTGCACTCGATATTTTAATGGAACGCGATATCGAAAGTATTATTGCTCCATTGCCATTAAATAATGAAGTCGAAAATGCCTTATTAAAGCATGAAGGTGTATTAGGCGACGCATTAAAATGCACATTGGCATATGAAATTGCAGACTTTGAAAATGTTCACTTTCAAAAATTAACAGAAGAAGATTTTTTCATCGCAAATGTTGAAGCTATTAGCTGGGCAAATATGGCAATGGATATTTAAACAGAGTAGCATTCTTAAAAAATTATCCGCGCGATGTTTTAATACCTATACACATAACAATCATGTCAGTTACACCTGTATTAATAATTTCATGCACTTCATTAGGCTCAACCGTTATACATATTCCTTCATCTAAAAGAATGACCCGTTCATTCACTGAAATAGTACCACTCCCAGACTTAATGAAAAAAACTTCAGCCATATCACTATGACAATGTGCATAGGCGGTTTCCCCTGACGGGAATATAGCCTCAGAAAAATTTGTTAAGTTTTCAATTTCGCCATTTGAAATAAGCACTTGTTTTTTTATCTTTGGATTGTGAGAAACCCCGGTCTTTTCAGTACTGCTTAGCGACGTAATTTTCAAAATTTCATATCTCTATATCAAGCTTAAATAGCTACATAATCCATATCATACAATAGATCCAAATGGCGTATGCGGAGAGCCGTCGCTTGATTCGTGGCTATGTGATCGATTCGACACACTGCCGGCACAAGCACATCAATACTAATCTATATGAGAATCATTTGCATTCTCATATAGATTATGTATAATTCCTGCACATTAAGAATTTATTGAAGGGACACCCTCTCCCCCTCAGATAACTAATCCGGAGAATTAACAGAATGACTTTACATAAAACATTACTCGGCGCATCTATTATCGCTACGATGACTTCAGCTACGGCTTTTGCTGAAACGACAATCGGTGGTTACGGTGAACTACATTACAACAACCTGAGCTCTGATACGGCGGATAAAAAAGAGTTCGATTTTCACCGTTTTGTACTGGAGTTTAGCCATGACTTTAATGAAAAAATTCGTTTCTTCTCCGAGCTAGAACTAGAACATGCATTGGTGAAAGACACGGCTAATGGATCTAATGGCGGAGAAATAGAGCTAGAACAGGCCTACATTGAAATGGACATCAGCGACACAGAAATCATTAAAGCCGGTGTTTTCTTAATCCCTGTTGGCATGATAAACGAAACACATGAACCCACCGCTTTTTATGGTGTTGAACGTAACCCCGTTGAAAAGAACATTATCCCTGCAACCTGGTGGGAAGCCGGTGCAATGTATTCTGCAAATACATCAAACGGCATCAGTTATGACCTGGCAATTCACTCTGGCTTAAACAGTGCTACCGGCAGTGTACGCAGTG
>CAWUSX010000026.1:0-15442 GCA_963924875.1 uncultured Gammaproteobacteria bacterium | reverse complement strand
CGTAATTTAAGCTGGCAAGGCAATAAAGGCGAGATGGTCGGTTTTATACCTGCAGATTGTGTGATGCACAAAACACCACAAGGCCGTGGCTATATAAAACTCGAAGAAACAGCAGAACATCCCTGGGGAGCTTTTTCACCTACACCAGAACCGGTTATCGCTGGTCATGAATTTCATTACTCAGCCCTTGAAAATCTTCATCCTGACCTTATATTTGCCTATCGTGTAAAACGCGGTGCAGGCATTACAGGTGAATTTGATGGCATTGTTATTAATAATACCCTGGCTTGCTATGCCCACCTACAAGACACCGCAAGCAACCACTGGGCACAACGATTCGTTCAGTTTGTACAGCATTGTAAAAAAGTAAATCGGAGTAAACCATGATTACATTAACCCCCGCTGCTGCTAAGCAGGTAAAACACTCAGCTAAAGAATCTAACTTAGACGGACTACCACTACGCCTCGCCTGTACCCGAATGGAAGATGGAAGTTTTCACTATGGCATGGGTTTTGATGATGTTAAAGAAGGTGATATAACACATACTTCAGAAGGCATTGATGTCATTGTGTCTATAACAGCTAATGAGTTCATGAATGGCACAACCATCGATTTCGTCACCTTAGAAGAAGACAAAGAAGAGTTTATATTCATGAATCCTAATGACCCTGGCTACGTACCACCCGCAAAAAAATAATAGCCACTAATAGTTATTATGTCATTTACTGAGCGCATTCATCAGGAATTTAAGCAAATGTCAGCCCGACATTTGCTTAACTGCATTTCTACGCTCTTTATATTACTCTGTTTGTTAATTGCCAGTAGCATCTGGCTGGCTAACACTGAAACGTCAAATACAATTGCATTACCTGTGCATATTGCCTTGATTGTTTTGTCATTTTTTAGCATTGTATTCATTGCAACAAAAAACCAGAAAAAACAAAATCTTAATAGCCAGCAGCATCACAAAGCTCAGGAAATTCTTTACAACATTACCAGCACCGTAAATAATGCGCATGAACTAAAAGAACTACTAACCCTGTTTTGCAAAAAGACCAATCAGGAATTAGAAGCAAAAAATGTATCCGTTTGGTTAATTACCGAAAATAACTGGTTAGAATTTATAGCAGGCTCAGGTATTGATCCGATTATTGTTTCTCAGTCCAGGCGCATTAAAATAACCGATGAACTTGCTGACACGCTGATTAATAATACTATCATCCATGATAATCAACATATCACACGCCTTGCAGAAATTTTACAATGTGACATATCTGATGATGATCGTTCATACTACCTGCCATTGCATAACCAGTCTCATACGCTAGGTGTTATTCGTATAAAACTTAACCAACGCCCTTTAGGCAATGAAGCCGATTTGTACGAATTATTTTCTACCCTCGCGATTCAATTATGCAACGCTATTGAAAAAGCCAAACAAGATCAGGAATCACGGCGTATGATTATCATGCAAGAGCGTAGCCTTATAGCCAATGAACTACATGATTCACTTGCACAAACATTAGCCAGCCTGCGTTTTCAGGTTCGTGTACTGGATGAAACCCTGCAACCTACCTCAGAGTTTCAATCCATTCGCGGTATTGAACAGGTAGAAAATAGTTTAGATGAAGCCTATTCTGACCTGCGTGAACTTATCGCACACTGCCGCACTCCAATTGATAAACAGGGTTTAATGCTTGCGGTAGAAAAATTAATTTCTCGCATGCGTAAAGATTCCGGTATGCATATACTGCTACAACGCGAATGGGATAATTCAGATTTACCACCCAATTTAGAAATGCATATTTTCCGTATTGTTCAAGAAGCCATGAACAACATACGCAAGCATAGTAATGCCAATAATGTACGCCTGATATTCCGCTGTGATGAGAATGGCAACCACCATATTCTTATTGAAAATGATGGTCAGGGCTTTGAAACACCTGGTATTAGCGATCACCCAGGCAAACATGTAGGCTTAAGTATTATGCAAGAACGTGCAAATTATTTGGGCGGGGACTTACGCATTGAAAGTGATCCAGATGAAGGCACTCGAATAGAATTGTATTTTACTTATAGCAGCGAAACCAATCACGACCCGTTGCAACGATTATCGGAGATTAGCTCTTGAGTATGCGTGTATTAATTATCGACGACCATGCGCTGTTTCGAGTAGGCCTGCAAGGTCTGCTTGAGCAGCGTGGCATTGAAGTGGTTGATGCGGTCGCTGAAGGTGCAAAAGGCTTACAGCTCATCGATGAACTTAAGCCTGATATCATACTGCTCGATTTACGCATGCCTGATATGAATGGGCTTGATGTATTAAAGCAGGCTAAAAAACAAAATGTTGTAGCACCCATTGTTATGCTTACCACAAGTAATGAAGAACAAGATCTAGTAGAAGCATTACGTAATGGTGCGCAAGGGTATCTACTGAAAGATATGGAGCCTGATGAGTTAGTTAGCGCATTACGTGACATTGAAAAAGGCAAAAGCGTTGTTGCCCACGGCCTTACAGATGTGCTGGCGAAAATGGTACAGGGTGAACCTATCGAAGTTGCGCAAAAAGAAAAACCTTTTTCTGAACTTACGCCTCGCGAACTAGAAATTTTATGTTTACTGGCCGATGGACAAAGTAATAAAGTTATTGCACGTAACCTGGGTATTTCAGACGGTACCGTAAAACTACATGTAAAGGCTATTTTAAGAAAGCTCGAAGTACATTCTCGCGTAGAAGCAGCTGTAATCGCTGTCGAACAAGGCCTTAAGCAAAAACCTCATGACTATCATGCCGGCCATAAAACATGAAAACATTTAAATCGCTTATTTCAGATGTGCTACCGGATATCAAAGAAATTTTTCCCTGGGATCTGGAAGAAAAACTCACCGCCGCTGAAGATCTTTTACTCATAGATATTACCGAAGCAAAAGAATTCGACACACTGCATATTCAAAACTCAATTAATGTACCGCGTGGTGTTTTAGAATCTGGTTGTGACTGGGGATATGAAGATACCATTCCAGAATTGGCAGCGGCACGCGATAGGCAAGTAATCATTATTTGCAGATCGGGTAATCGTAGCGCCCTGGCCGCACACACTATGCAGTTGATGGGCTATAACAATGTCAGTTCTCTAAAAACAGGCCTACGTGGCTGGTTTGATTACGAGCAACCCTTGTTTGATATCAATGAACACGAAGTTGATGAAGACACCGCCGATGCTTATTTCAGCAAAGGCCCACGAGCAGATCAAATGGAGCCCGATACCTAACCTCGGTATAAGCTCAAACAATAAAAACATCTGATTAATCAGGTGTTTTTATTGTCGAATTAACTCAAGTTAATAAAATCTACGATCCTTACGGTGTTTACCCGCTTGCTGAATAACCACGCCCTTAATACGATCATGCCCCGCAAACTCTTCTGTATCGTATAAATCATTCAGTGGAACCAGGTAGTGTTTTTCATTATGTACGCGGTACTGGCGGAATGTGTACTCGTCATTTTTATCCAGTGCAATAATATAGCACTCATCACGAATAATCCCTTCAGGATCGATTATAACCACCACGCCATCCATAAATTCAGGCTGCATAGAATCACCCAGCACTTGCAATGCAAAGGGTTCGGCTTTACTACATGATGATGCTTCCATTAGGCTACCTTTAAACTAAAACTAGGATTAATTATACACCAATACTATGTGCGCATTAAACGCACTAATTATGGTGATGTTAGCTGTATGCTACAGTTATTAATTTTTTTCCATTATTAAACAATAACTTACATTATGACTACAAATATATCAGCTCAATGCATCCAAACAAACAAGGCAGTAAAAAACACTTACACTATTTCAGATGGTGAAGCTAACGTCGAAGAGCACGTCGATTTATCGCCTAACTACGTGCATGGTGCTAGCAATATGGGCTTAATTGAGCAGGTAGAGTGTGCGCTCTAAGACTGCAAAGCGAGCGATAGCATAAAAGTAGATGTACCACCCACTAAAAAAATGCAAAACTTGCTATAAAAGTTCTCGAAGTACACGATGCAACGACTATTTAAATTAACGAAGGTATTTCGAACCCCATCGTTTCATCCACTAAAGTTCTCTTAAGCCTCACTCGTCATGTCATGTCATGTCAATTCACTGGCACATGACATGACAGCACGCCATCCATACCTTATCGATTATCTAAGTTATTGTAATAATTGAAAATAAAATTTTGGCCTAATACTTGTTATGTAGTTATTAACTTTGATTAATAAGCATAATGAGGACTTTCAAAATGGCACATATAGCAATTATTGGCGCTGGTGTTGGCGGACTTCCCTGCGCATATGAAATGCGTGAAGAACTAAGCAAGGACCATGAAATAACCATCATCAATAACCGAGATCACTTTCAGTTCACCCCTTCAAATCCCTGGGTTGCTGTTGGCTGGCGCACAGCAACTGAAATTGCGGTACCTCTAAAACCTATATTGGATAAAAAGAAAATCAACCTTATTGTTGATACGGTGACCGAGGTTGATGCAGCCAACAACACGTTGAAATTTGCCAGCAACCCACCACTGCAATATGATTATCTGGTTATCGCAACGGGACCAAAACTGGCCTTTGATGAGGTACCTGGCTCAGGCCCAGATGGCTATACATCTTCTATCTGCACATCTGAACATGCACTTAGCACCTATGAAGATTTCCAGAAACTTTTAGATAACCCAGGTCCTATAGTTATCGGTGCGATGCCATTTGCAAGTTGCTTTGGCCCAGCTTATGAGTTCGCGTTCATTGTCGATACCGAATTACGCAAACGTAAAATTCGCAATAAGTACCCTATGACTTTTGTTACATCAGAACCCTATATTGGCCATCTTGGACTCGGTGGTGTAGGTGACTCCAAAGGCATGCTGGAATCAGATTTAAGAGCTCATGATATAAAATTTATTAGTAATGCCAAAACAACCAAGGTTGAAGATGGAAAAATGTTTGTAGATGAACTCGATTCTGCAGGCGAATTGCACAAAGCACATGAAATTGATTTTAATTTTTCAATGATGCTACCGGCCTTTAAAGGCATCGATGCCATTGCAAATGTAGAAGGCCTCTGTAACCCTCGTGGTTTTGTATTAATTGATGATAAGCAAAGAAATCCAACCTATAAAAACATTTACTCATCGGGTGTTTGCGTAGCAATTCCACCGGTTGAGGTAACGCCCGTGCCGACTGGCGCTCCAAAAACAGGTTACATGATTGAAACCATGACAACTGCTATTGTACATAATATTGCCCATGAATTACGTGGTGAAGAACCTGAGGCATGCGGTACATGGAATGCTATCTGTCTTGCTGACATGGGTGATACTGGTGCGGCTTTTGTTGCTTTACCACAAATCCCACCACGCAATGTAGCCTGGTTTAAGAAAGGCAAATGGGTTCACCATGCAAAGATTGGTTTTGAAAAATACTTCCTACGAAAAATGCACAAAGGCAATACAGATTCAGTATTTGAAAAATACGTATTGAAGGCACTGGGCATTTCAAAATTAGAAGATAAATAAACTAATATTTGAATTAAATCACTAACCAACAGGGACGTTGGTTAATTTAAATCTACGGCAAATTGTCGCATAATTTCCATTGGTACTATTTCCAGTGATTTTTTATGCGTACCCATTAAGTGAACTCTGGGTGCCATATTATCCCTCTGCGCCTCCAGCCAACGCGCAGCACACAAACACCAGCTATCCCCCGGTTTTAAACCTGCAAAACCGTACTCTGGCATCGGCTTAGACAAATCGTTGCCTTTAAAACTTGAGTACTCCAAAAAACTTTGTGAGACCTCTATGCATACCGTATGTGAATCAACATCTTCCTTACAGGTATTACAATAGCCGTCTCTATAAAAACCCGTAACAGGATTAGCCCCGCACTCCTCGAGTGGCTCACCTAAAACATTTACTGCTTCATCTTTATCTAAATCACTCATATGTTTTACATGCCTAATGGATTATTAATATCCACATTATCCATAAAGGGTTTTTTACGATCAGAGTGAGTTAACTGATAAACCAAACCTATCCAGTTACTAACAACCTCCCCTGCGGTGTCATGCCAGGTGTTGTCTAAGTACTGAACAATTAAATTTTCTGGAAACTCAGGTATATCCGAATTTTTTTTGATTGCCTGTAATAAGCGACTCTTGTACTCGCGTAAAATAGCGGCCATTTGCACACCAAAATAATTTTCTGGATAAGGGGGATAATCGACTCTGCCGCCTTCAACATACAGCGACACTTCACGTTTAAACTCTTTTAGCAGTGAAATGGTATCGTATTCAGGATGGCCTTGAAAAAAAATCGTGCGAAAGCCATCTTCTGATGTGGCCAGGTGCACGCAATCATCATTGCCTACCGCGAGCACATTTAAATTCGCTTCTTCAAACTGATTTTTACTCACATCGTTCCAACGAGAATGTGGCACATCAAAACGAGTATTAATATCCGTCGCCAATGGGTGAAGCTTATTGGTAACTTTGTGTGAAAATACACCCCATTTTTTGATGCTTTGTGGCACACGCTTTTGTGCATAACGAAATTCCAGCACTGCATGTGTCGCCAAACAGGAACACAGAGTTGATGTTACATTTTCATGCGCCCAATCACATACGCCTATTAATGGCTGCCAAAATGCCTGATTAGATAATTCTGCACCAACGACATTTGCACCGGTAATAATCAGTGCATCCAAACCCTGTTGTTTAATTTGCTCAAATGTTTCGTAGTAGTCATCAATATGTGCTTGTGTCTTTTCGCTACGCGGCAATTCACTTAATGTAAAAGGGTGCACATAAAATTGCGCAATTGGATTGCTTTCACCTATCAATCTAAAAAACTGTCGCTCAGTCGCTGCCAATGCGGCATCTGGCATCATATTAAGCAAGCCTATATGCAGCTCCCGAATATCCTGGTGCGTTGCGGCATCCGGCGCGAGCACTTTAATACCCTCGCCTCGTAGGCGATTAAATGAAGGTAACTGATTATGAGCAACTAATGGCATTAGATTAACAATTCCTAATTAAAATTTACGACTGTCTTTCAATTGCTTTCTCTAGCAACTGAAGAAAATCATTTTCATTTTTAACGTTTGATACTTCCTCAGAAGTAACGGTATAACCTTGCTTGGCAATTTCTTCGTATCGAGGAATGCGCGAATGAAATAAGCGCGGAAAGACCCAACGAGTAAATTCATCCGGATCTATCTCAGCTGCATATTGATAGTTATTATCTTTTAAATAATCAGCAAGCTGTTCCTGTAAAAACTCAGCACGATAATATAAAGGCTTCGGAGCACTTTGTGCGCGAGCTAACAACGTCGCTTCTTCCTCTTTATTTGTCACCTGTATATAGAGCATTAAGGTATGCTCCGTAAGGGTTTCAATAACACCCGGCTCATCCAGCTCACATAAGCTGCCACCAACATCATTTACAAAATGATCATAACCATAAATGCTCTGCGCCTTATTAATAAACCCCGGAACATCGTACATGGTAGCAATTTCAGCCTCTCGATACATGGCCTGACGCTTCACAAAATCATCCAGCTCAACGCCACCCAATTCAGGATTGCCCAGCTTTCCAACAAAGCTTAATACCGGGCCCAGATCATGCACCTTTATATTATTACGAATATAAATCCAGTCATTACGCAGCAACTGATTTAAAAAGGGAACCTGCATCGCCTGTTGCTTAATCATATCCAGAATAGGTTCATCCAGATAACGCGTACCTATGCGGTAATCACCCGAAAAATGGAACCAGTGACTATCTCTCAACATGGTTGATAGATAGGTTTTACCCACCCCTGACATGCCTAATAAGGTAACCTTTTTGTTTTTCCAGGCTCGAAATTCTTCAATCGTGAACTTCACTTAGTGCTCTCCGCTACATGTTTTTTGCTTAACAGGGCTAGTGTATACCCAAAAAGCTATAAAAGATAAATGGTATTATTTCATATATTTTAACAACTTAACCAAAAATAACCTATAAACCTGCCCTACAAATGTACTCGTATTTTATTATACAGCTATGCCTCGCAAACTTAAAAATTGCAGAGCAATATAATGCAAAAGAAAACCCGCTTAATACATTTTTTGGAATTTTACCCTTATCACTCACACTTTTCATTACCTGGTCTTAGCGTGCCAATACATAATTCTTTGCTCGATTCGAAAACATGCTTGAGGCTTCTCTGCAAGCCATAGAAAACACCGGCATTATGGCGGGTATGATTGGTAAAATATTTAAGTGTATTATTTATACCGAGGAATTAACGGACTCTACTAATAGTGATAGCGGTATGTCGAGCTTAATCACAGAACCTGTGATGAAACGGTAGTTAATCATTTTGTGCAGATGAGACCCACCTAATCAAACCAGAAGGTCAATTACACAGTGTATATTTCTAACAATATGAGCATCTCAGCCTCAACGAATGCTCTGCTTGAAAACAGCAATACACACATTCCATGAAGTCGTGCTATACGGCTTTGCTCTAACAGAATATAAAAAGGCCGTATTATTCAATACGGCCTTTTTTGCACACTACTTTATACGTTTATTTTCCTGCATTACCTGTAACAGCACTTGGATCTACCTCATATAAGGCAGGTAGTGAATGAGCGATGCCTTTATGGCAATTGATACAGGTTTTACCTTCTTCTAAACCTTTACTGTGACTGGTCATAGCACGACGCTGTTGTTCAATAAAATCCATAGACTCATAGTCGTGACAATTACGACATTCTCGCGAATCGGTTTTTTCCATTGAACGCCATACATTTTGCGCCAGATGCAATCTTTTTTCTTCAAACTTTTCTGGCGTATCAATAGTACCCAGCGCCTTATGCAATAACTCATTACTCGCCTGAATCTTACGTACCATTTTATGTATCCAGGGTTTTGGAACATGACAATCCGGACATGTTGCTCTCACACCTGTCCGATTTGAATAATGCACTGTATCTTTATACTCCTGATACACATTATCTTTCATCTCATGACAACCAATACAAAAAGATTCTTTATTTGTTGCCTCCATTGCAGTATTAAAACCACCCCAAAAGATAATACCCGATACAAAACCAGCCACCAATAAGCTGCCAAGTGTTGCTGTACTCGGACTGCGCATTTTTTTAATTAAGGATTTTATATTCATAATTTATATCCTTTTATATTTATTTAATCGTAGGTACAGACTTAAACGAATTTTCTACCAACGGCATGGCATCTACCTGAGGCACATGGCACTGCGTACAAAAATAACGTCTTGGCGATACATTTGAAAGCGCCTCACCATCACGTCCGGTAAAATGAGTTTGTGATACTTTCGTAGCACCCGATTTCGTATAATTCGCCCAACTATGACAGGTTAAACACTTATTGAATTTCAAATTTATTCTGTAGCCTTTAATCTTATGCGGAATTAACGGAGGCTGCTGAACATAATCACGTAGAATAACCCCGTTATCATTAATATTTTTTTTGATTTCAACTGCATTTGAAGGCGCGTCAATATCAGATGAGCCACGTAAAGATTTAACTTCTTCAGCCGCTGTAATTGTCGAAGTAAAAATGCATGACCCCGCTAAAACCAAGCCTGCTAGAATTGAATATTTCATAATAGAACCTCACCTTTGAAGTTTAAATATAATGTTTTAATTATTAAGCTAATCATTATTATTTTTCATATCTATAAATTTCGCCGAACGCATTCCAAGAGAGAACACATCTTCAGAACAAACGTCTATACAACGGCCACAATTTGTACAGTTGCCAGCTAATATAACCGGATTTAAATCATCACATTTTTTCAATACAGGTTTAATAACCTGAGGTTCCGGGCAAACCACATAACAATCCATACAATCGTTGCAGGCACTTTTATTGAGAGCATTTACACGAATTAAGCTGAGCCTTCCGAGAAACCCATAAAAGGCGCCCATCGGACAAAATCGGCCGCACCATGCACGACGACTAATGAAAGCATCAACAATAAAAATTGCTAAAATTACCAACCAGGAAAATCCCATTGTAAATACCAGCTCTCTTTGCAGCATAGTCACCGGATTTACTAATTCCCAAACCATTGACCCGCTTACAACAGTAACTACAATAATAGCCAGAAGTAGTGCATACCGATTATTTTTAGAAAAATTTACAGGGGATTTGATATTTAATCTCCTATAAAACCAGTCAGCGATATCAGTAATAATATTTATTGGGCAAACCCATGAGCAATAAACTCTTCCACCAACTAATGCATAGAATCCGAAAACAATTAAGGCGCCAACAAGAGCTGTCGCCTCCGCTACATTTCCAGTTAACAATGACTGAATAAATACATATGGATCAGTCAATGAAAGCGTATCCAGGATTAAGCTAGAAGACATATTCCCCTTAACAAGCCAGATACCAAACACCGGCCCCATAAGAAATAATGACAATATAAAAATCTGATTACAGCGCCTTAGTAACAACCATTTATGCGCCTTTATCCAGCCTTTATTTTTAACAGCCTCTAGTCCAGCTTTTTTTGATGATGTGACAGAAGAACCCATTTATTTAAGCTCCTCATTCAAGCGATCAATTGCACTTTTATTAAACGGACTATCATTATTACCTGGCGCAGGAATTAATCCTTCACCTTCATAATCATAATCTGCACCTTCAGGCAGGTTATATTTATGTGGTAAGTCAGGTGTCACTAAACTCTCACCTGCTTTCTTTTTTTCCTTCCAGCCCAACCGATAATGATGACCTAACTCACCTTTAGCTAATCGAGCAGGTAAAACCTTTATTGCTGCTGCTTCTAATATGCAGGCATGCTCACATTTTCCACAACCTGTACATGCATCTGAATGAATCACCGGAACAATTAAGGCGTGCTTGCCCGTACGTTGATTGTGCGTGCGGTTTAGGCTAATCGCTTTATTGGCTAAGGGACAAACATTAAAACAAACCTCGCAGCGTAAACCTTGAAATGCTATACAGGATTCCTGATCAATTAAAACCGCGAGCCCCATGCGTGCATCATCAATATTTTGCATTGCAGGATCAAGTGCTCCGGTTGGGCAGGCTTTGACACAGGGAATATCTTCACACATCTCACAGGGAACTTTTCGCGCATCAAAGTAAGGTGTGCCCAGAGCCACATCATCACCTAACCTGGATAATTTCAATGTGTCGTAAGGGCAGTCACGCACGCATAATCCGCAACGCACACAGGCTGACAAGAAATCACTTTCATTAACAACACCGGGTGGGCGTAGTGACTGCGCAGGCAAAGAAGTCGCCTGCTGTGAATACAAACCTAAACCAATGCCATACAAAGCCGCACCACCCGCCGCTCTGGAAATATTCTCCAGAAAGCGGCGGCGGCTTTGCAAGGTTTTATCGGTTGATATATTCACAGCAGCTCATCCAGCCCTTAAGCCACTTTTTCTATCTTGATTGCACACTTCTTATAATCCGTTTCTTTAGATAACGGATCGGTGGCATCAAGTGTCACCTTGTTGATTAAGCGACCGGCATCAAACCAGGGGACGAATACCAGACCAACCGGTGGGCGATTACGCCCACGGGTTTCCACCATGCACTCAACCTCACCACGACGTGAAATAATTTTTGCTGTCATGCCGCGACGCAAGCCACGTTTTTTTGCATCATCAGGGTGCATAAATACAACCGCATCAGGGAAGGCTCGATATAACTCTGGTACACGACGTGTCATAGAGCCGGAATGCCAATGCTCTAAAACACGGCCAGTTGACAACCATAAATCGTATTCTTTATCTGGGCTTTCTGCAGCCGCCTCATAAGGTGCGGTAATAATATTCGCTCTACCATCTTTATTACCGTAGAAACGAATACCTTCACCTTTTTTAACGTAAGGATCATAACCTTCTGCATAACGCCACAAGGTTTCTTTTCCATTTATTACAGGCCATCTTAAGCCACGTACTTTGTGGTATGTGTCAAATGGTGCTTGCTCATGACCTTTCTTAGGCCCTTCTTGCTGGAAGCGACGATACTCTTCGAATAAACCTTTTTGAGGGTAAAACCCAAAGGCCTCCATTTCATCATTGGCGTATGTATTACCGCGATCATCCGTTACAACTTGTTGCTTAAACTGATTAACAAAACCATTTTCAAATAACACATTAAATAATGTTTTACCTTTGTATTGAGGAGACTTTGCAATTAAATCTGTAGGCCAAACATCTTCCACTTTAAAGCGTTTTGAAAATTCCATTAACTGCCATAAATCAGACTTTGCTTCACCCGGCGCATTAACTTGCTGACGCCAAAACTGTGTACGACGTTCCGCATTACCATAGGCACCTTCTTTCTCTGTCCACATTGCCGTTGGCAAGATCAAATCAGATGCCATAGCCGTTACAGTAGGATAAGGATCAGATGTCACAATGAAGTTATCTGGATTACGATAACCCGGCATGGTTTCTTCATTTAAGTTGGCCGCGGCCTGTACATTGTTGTTACACATTACCCAGTACACATTTAACTTACTGTCTTTTAACATACGGTTTTGTAGTACCGCATGATAGCCAGGTTTTCCTGGAATAGTCCCTTCAGGTAATTCCCAGATTTTTTCCGCAAGATCACGGTGTTCTTTTTTCTTAACCACATAATCAGCAGGAAGACGATGTGAGAAAGTACCGACTTCACGTGCAGTACCACAGGCCGATGGCTGGCCCGTTAATGAGAATGGACCATTACCTGGTTGGGAAATTTTACCGGTTAATAAATGCACATTATATATTAAGCCATTCGCCCACACGCCACGTGTATGCTGGTTAAAGCCCATAGTCCATAACGATGTTATCTTCTTTGTAGGGTCCGCATATAACTTAGCTAAACGTAATAAATTTGCCTTAGGAACACCACTAATTTCATGCGCATAATCAAGCGTATAACCTTTTATACTTTTCGCATATTCTTCAAACGTGATACTACTTAACTTACCACCCGTACCTGTTTTCTTTTTCTCCAACTCATGCTCTGGACGCAAACCATAGCCAATATCGGTTGGTGTTTTCTTGAAATTTGTATGCTTGTTAATAAAATTTTCATCGTAGGCTTTATTTTGCACAATGTAATTTGCAATATAATTTAAAATGGCCAGATCAGTTTGGGGTGTAAACACCATGTTGTTATCACCGAGGTCAAAACAACGGTGTTCGAATGTAGACAGTACGTGAACTTCACAACCCGGTTTAGTTAAACGTGTATCAGTGATACGCGTCCACAAAATAGGGTGCATCTCTGCCATATTAGAACCCCAAAGCACAAAGGCATCGGCATGTTCTAAATCGTCATAACAGCCCATTGGCTCATCAGAACCAAAGGCACGCATGAATCCACCTACAGCGGATGCCATGCAATGACGTGCATTAGGATCAATATGGTTGGAACGGAAACCCGCCTTCATTAATTTAGAAGCCGCATAGCCTTCAAAAATAGTCCACTGACCTGAACCAAACATACCCACGGTTGATGTTAGTTTATCCGCTGGTTTCCCAACATTAGCAGCCATGTCATTCTTCATAGCCTCTTTCCACTTAACCGCCATAATATCGAAGGCTTCATCCCAGCTAACTTCTGTAAACTCGCCTTCCTTATCATATTGTCCATTTGTCTTACGCAACAAAGGCTTAGTTAGGCGATCTTTTCCGTACATTATTTTTGATAAAAAATAACCTTTAATGCAGTTTAGGCCTTTGTTTACTGGTGCATCAGGGTCACCTTGAGTGGCAACTATCTTGCCACCCTGCGTACCTACTAATACTGAGCAACCTGTACCACAAAAACGACACGGTGCTTTATCCCAGCGAATTTTATCGCTAGATGCCTGGGATGCCGCCAGAGTTTCTTTAATACCGGGTATGGTTATACCGGCTGCGGTTGCAGTGGCCGCTATTGCGTTTGTTTTAACAAAGTCACGACGTGACATTTTCGAAGTATTATTCTCTGGCTGGCTCATGCTGACATCCTCACTTTGCTAGTCTCTATTTCACTAGGATTAGTTTTATTAGGCTTAATATTTTTAGGCTTTGCACTATCAATTTCTAATTCGTCTACATCTAAATCATTATCACTGTATTGGTAAATCATCGCCGCTGAAAGCACACCCGGCACTTCATAAAACCCCATAATGCGATCTCCAACAGTCTTACGCTTATTATTCTCTACCGTTACAATTAACCGACCATTTTCCGTAACAGCATGTACCTCAACGCCATCCTGCTGTTCCAGAAGTTTTTTAACTTGATCAAGTTGATCGTTATGCGCATGCACTAACACGCCACATACGTTGTATTCATCCACGCTACATTCACTCATGGTTTTTCCCCATTGCTGAATCTTTTGAAATTTTAATTGCACCTGCAGGACACACATGCACACATTCACCACAGCCATTACAGACTGCTGTATCTAGATTAACTTGAGTACGCCCAGCGATTCCGGGTTTAAACTGGATTGCTCTTGATTCACATATTTCACCGCATGAGCGACAAACAATGCCACGCGCTGAAAAACATTCATCACTGATAACCGCTGTATGCTGCCACGCAGTATGTTGATTTAGTTTATCGATATAAAGGATATCTTCAGGGCAGGCTCGTACACACGCTTCGCAAAAATCACAGCCTTGACGATTAAATGTAATTTCTGGGAAGCCACCACCGCCTTTTACGATTAAGTTGGAGTGACAGGCATTGGCGCATTCATAGCAACGCGTACAGTTTTCTGTAAACATTAACTCATTAACTGCCCATGGTGGCCTGATAACAGATTGTCCATCGAATTGCCCACGCAACAACTGACGACGATTGATAGTTTGTGTTTTCAACTTTTCCTCACCTTTGAGGATTTATAATTATGTGTTTTAAGCACCTATTTAAGGCGAGTAAACCATATGATGAACATTACACGTTGATATACATCAACTTGTTCAAACGAAGCCGTTTATTAGCCGTTATTAATTGATTTAGATCTATTTTCGAATGTTTAGAGATTGTGCTAGAGGATATGCTGATTTTTAAATTTAGACAGCCATATTAAAAAAACACAGCAAGTAGCCCGCTGCGCATTTTATAGTTTTAATGCAGCTTAATTTCAGGGTCTACGGTTGAACGTAAGGTATGCGCAATACTCAGCATCATTGTGCGGTAAAAACCAAATAACGCCAGCTGATGCAGTTTATACAATGACAAATAAACCATGCGTGCAAAAAAGCCTTCCACATTTATATTACCGGTTAAATTTCCCATTAAGTTACCAACCGTACTGTATTTACCCAATGAAACCAAAGAACCGTAATCCTTATACTTAAATTCAGATATTGCTTTGCCTTTA
>CAWUSX010000025.1:0-11606 GCA_963924875.1 uncultured Gammaproteobacteria bacterium | reverse complement strand
TTGCAAAGTATCGCCTTAGAAGATTACCAGAAATATTTTCAGGCGATCCCGCAACAGAACCAGGACGCTATTTTTAATCGTTGGGGAAATGCGGAAGACGATCCTAAATTTCGAAACGGTCGAATCATGATTGCCGGTATCCGGCTAGGATTAACCTTCGTAGGCATTCAGCCTGCACGAGGTTTTAATGTTGACGCGGTTGCGAACTACCATGATCCGGATCTGGTTCCGCCGCACAGTTACCTGGCGTTTTATTTTTGGTTGCGCCACGAGTATGAGGCTGATGCCATCGCGCATATTGGTAAGCACGGAAATCTGGAATGGTTACCAGGCAAGAGTGTAGCCTTAAGCGAGACCTGCTGGCCGGACCTATTATTAGGGCCCATGCCGCATCTTTATCCGTTCATTGTGAATGATCCAGGCGAAGGTGCACAGGCCAAGCGTCGAACCCAGGCAGTGATACTTGATCACTTAATGCCGCCGATGGCGCGCGCCGAAACCTATGGCGAGTTATTAGTTTTAGAAAACTATGTCGATGAGTTTTATCAAGCCTTGGGTGTTGACCCGCGCCGTGAAGATTATTTACGTAAAAAAATTCTGGGCTTAATAAGTGAAATTAATTTACAAGTTGAATTGCATTTAGACGAAGAAGCAGAAGAACAAGTATTACTGAATGAAGTTGATGCCTATTTATGCGAATTAAAAGAAGCGCAAATTCGCAATGGTTTGCATGTGTACGGGAAAATCGTAACAGGTGAAACATTAGAAGAAACGTTAGTTGCCTTAATGCGCTTGCCGCGTGGCGAGGCCGCTAATGATCAAGGCATCCTGCATGCACTGGTTGATGACTTACAGCTTTGTGCCGTTAATGACGAACTCTTCAACCCGCTAGATTTTGAAGCCAGTGCACTCTGGCAAGGTCATCAACCTGAGTGCTTGAAAATAACAAGTGAGCAAAGCTGGCGTACCAGTGCAGATACCCGTGAACGTTTAGAATGCTATGCTCAACAGCTTATTGCTAATGTCTTACAGAAAAAACAGTATCCACAACAGTTACCTAAAACAGCTTTATTATTAAAGTACACGCATGACATTGTTTTGAAAGCGGTGAATCAATCGGCTGAAGATGAAATTAAAAACTTCGTTGGCGCGCTGAGCGGTAAGTTTGTACCGCCCGGCCCTAGCGGTGCACCCACGCGTGGGCGTTTAGATGTTCTACCCACCGGGCGAAATTTTTATTCGATTGATAATCGCGCTATTCCAACTCGCAGTGCCTGGGACCTTGGTCAGCAGTCCGCAGAATTATTAGTGCAACGCTATATGCAGGAGCACGGTGATTATCCTAAGCAATTAGGTGTTTCCGTATGGGGGACCTCTACAATGCGCACCGGTGGTGATGATATCGCGCAAGCGTTTGCACTTATGGGCGTGCGGCCGATATGGGCCGAGGCGTCCAACCGAGTGGTGGATATTGAAATTATTTCCGCGATGCAAATGCATCGCCCCCGCGTTGATGTAACCTTACGAATCTCTGGTTTTTTTCGCGATGCATTTCCGAATGTAGCTAAATTATTTGATACCGCAGTGAAGGCTTTGGCGAACCATGACGAACCGGGCAACTATAATACGATTCGTCAGCATATCGAAGCGGATAAGCAAAAATTAATCGAACAGGGTTGCGATGAAATACAAGCACATCAACAATCACAGTGGCGTGTGTTTGGCTCGAAGCCAGGTGCCTATGGTGCTGGCTTGCAAGGATTGATTGATGAGCGGGTGTGGGATAATCAGGCAGATCTTGCCAAGGCGTATGTGAATTGGGGTGGTTATGTTTATGCGCAGGATAATTTTGGTGGTGAAGCATTTCAAGAATTCGAAAAGCGCTTAAGCCAGCTCGATGTAGTGGTGCAAAATCAGGATAATCGCGAACATGATATTTTAGACTCCGATGATTATTATCAATTTCAGGGTGGCATGACCAATGCGATTAGGGTCTTAAAAGGTGAAATGCCCGAGGTCTATCATGGTGACCATTCCAACCCAGCATCACCGAAAATTAAAACCTTAAAAGAAGAGTTAAACAAAGTCATTCGCTCTCGCGTGGTTAATCCAAAATGGATAACGGCAATGCAGCAACACGGTTATAAAGGTGCCTTTGAAATGGCTGCATCGGTGGATTATTTATTTGCCTATGATGCGACCACGGGTTTTATTGATGATTATCAATATGAAATGGTAACGGATGCGTTATTGCTGGATGAAAAAAATAAACAATTTTTAAAAGAACATAATATCCACGCCATGAAAGAAATGGCGGAGCGATTACTAGAAGCACAACAACGTGGTTTGTGGCAGAGTCCAAACGAGTATCAACAATCGATTACGGATGTATTGTTGGAAATAGATGAAAGTCTTGAGGCCTCTCAATAGTTTAATTTTGCAGTCTACATAAATTTATTATATTGCACCATGTAGTGGTCAAGTAAATCTGTACACATCAAAAGCTTAAAAACATCAAAGACAGGTGTCCGCAAAACACGCAAATGAACGCTAATAAAAAAATTAATACAGCTTAGTCATCACACATTCATATTCGCGTTCATTTGCGGACCTAACTGCTTTTAAATCTTCAAAACATGCTCACGCTAGGGGGCGGACCAGATGCTGTTCCGGCTCTGACCCCAATGTCTTGTCGGCGTGAAAGCGCGCTATTAATCGCGATAGATTGCTTATGGGTGACTCAATAACCATGAATTAGACCACGATTGACATGTTTTTATGAACAATGTGGCCTTTTAGTCCGACTCATCAGCATTTCGAGTGTAAACCATCCTTATAACGTAATTATTTGCATTGTTGGTGATTAATCTTATCGGAATCCGCTTACTAATATCTTTTCTATGTGTCTTAATTCCTGTATCGTGTAGGGCGTATTAATAGGGAGTTATTACAAGCCAACTGTCATCTAATTGGATTGTAATGAGTAAATGGGAAGTTAGGTACGGAGTTTGCCCTTTAAGCCTACGCTGCCCCCGCAACGGTAATAGACACTTGTATGTGTCTTAAGCCCGGAACCTGCCCTAATAATAACAAGTGGTGCTGAGTACATAATGATATGTATTTTAAAGCCCGCCTACCTACGATTTAATCATTATTTGTACACGGGTGTGTGTACTAAGAGAGACAAACATGCAAACAACTAACTTATCTACTACGCGCACGTCTACTTTAACGCTGTCAGCCGGTTTACAAATTACCGCCGTCATTATCTTAGGTGCCGTATTACTCTATGGCGTGGGTTTTTCATCTTCTGATGTAGCGCATAGCGCCGCTCACGACTCTCGTCATACTTTTGCTTTTCCTTGTCATTAATTCCGCACAAGATTTTATAAAAAATATCTAACCGTATTTGGTTTGTATAAACCATTGTCTTGATCGGAATAAATAAAATGATTTTTAGAAATATTGTTTTCACTGCTATTTTGGTTGGAATTATATCCGGTCTAATTTATGGCGTGTTTCAGCAAAGTCAGCTGAGTCCCATTATCTACGCAGCTGAAAAAATTGAAATAAATCAATCCATACAGAATAATCATGGGCATGAACATGATCACGCCCATGAACATAGCTCCCTTTCTCAAACAGCATTGAGCCCAGAAAAGGGCAGTGAACGCGTTATTTTGACATTATTAGTGAATGTTTTAACCGGCATTAGTTTTGCGCTGGTGATGTTGTCACTCATGGCCGTACATGATTTAAAATCCAGCAAGCCGAAAATCGATGCACTGCATGGCGTCGGTTGGGGAGCGGTGGCGATGTTAGCTATTTTTGTTGCACCTGCCTTAATTGGCTTGCAGCCTAAAGTGCCCGGCACCGTGGCTGCCGCATTAGAACAACAACAAGCCTGGTGGTTGTTTGCTGTTATTGCGACAGTGCTAGGCAGCGCATTTTTATATTATGCACCACTGAAGTTGAAAATGATTGGTTTGGTGATTGTGCTGCTTCCGCAAATAGCCGCTTCGTCTTTGCCTTTCTCTTTATGGGTACCGGTTGCTTTTGAAACGACTGACCCAGTTGCCGTTGCGGCATTAAATGAACTTAGCCAGCAGTTTTATTTGATGAGCGCGATTGGCTCTGCACTGTTCTTCCTTGTACTAGGTGTCATTTCAGGTTTTTTGGTGAATAAATTCATTAAACTAGAAACACAGTCGGCATAATACAGCGTGAACAAAATCAATTACCCCTTTTCAGCAATCACCAATCAACTCAGCTTAAAAACAGCGTTACTGATTTCTGCTGTCGATCCGCGCATGGGCGGGGTGTTGATCAGTGGGCCACGCGGCTCTGCTAAATCAACGATTGCACGCAGTCTGGCGGATTTAATTCAAGGGCATGTGTTTGTAAACTTACCCTTGGGCGCAAGTGAAGAAAAACTTATTGGTAGTTTAGATCTGGATAAAGCGTTATCGAAGAATGAAGTTGTGTTTTCAGAAGGCTTGTTAGCTAAAGCCCATCAAGGTATTTTGTATGTTGATGAAGTGAATTTATTAGCAGATCATTTAGTGGATATTTTATTAGATGTCGCGGCATCCGGGGTGAATCAAATAGAGCGGGATGGTATCAGCCATCAACATGAAGCCGCGTTTTTATTAATTGGTACAATGAATCCTGATGAAGGTGAGCTGCGCCCACAGCTTCTGGATCGTTTTGGTTTAATGGTGAGTTTGACTAACCATTATGCAATTGAAGAACGTCAACAAATCATGCAACGCCGCTTGGCCTTTGATGAACAGGCTGAGCAGTTCTGTGCGCAGTTTGAAGTGCAACAACAATACATCATTGCACAAATAGAAGCGGCAAAGCAGAGTTTATCTAGTGTTATCGTGTCGCCTGAAATACAAATGCTGATTGCAGAAACATGTGCTGCGTCTAACGCAGAAGGCTTGCGAGGTGATATCACCTTATATCGAGCTGCACGTGCGTATACTGCCCTGCATCAGCGCAGTGAAGTTTTAATCGCAGATGTCGATGCGGTAAAAGAATTTGTATTGGTGCATCGACGTAATGCTATGCCACCAAGTCAGCAGCATACTCCTCCTGCTACACCTGAAACGAATAGTTCTGCAGATACGCCAAGTCAACCCCCGCAAGAAGATGCTAACGGCTCATCAATTCAAGGTAGCTGGGGCGCAATGCAAGCACAGGCCGTTGCCGTCGGTGAGGCTAATGGGTTGCCAGAATTAAAACCCGCAGCGAATCAAAAAAAAAAGCCAACCTAAAGTCAGTTAATAAAAATCGAATCGCACAGGCGGCTCGATCATATGCGGGAAACAGTTTTAATCACCGTTTCGTTCGTCATGCAAATTTACTTGATCCGGTTAAAAGAATTAATTGGTTTGCTTCACTCGCTGTGACTGAGTTTAACGAGCGCAAACTGCATTTTTTAAAGCCGATTAAAAAACACACTGAATTGATAATTGTTTTGTTAGATACCTCGGCATCTACTTTTGCGCGAAACAGTTTGTCCAATGCAAAAGCCGTGATTAAAAATCTGACTGAAGCAGCATATTTAAAACGCCAGTCAATATGTTTAATGACGTTCGGTAACGAGCGCATAGAAATAATATTGCATCCGCAACGGGCACCAAAAAACATCCAGCCATTGCTAGAGAGTATCGCTGCGGGAGGTGGGACGCCATTACGAAAAGCGTTAATACAAGTAAGCGAATTTATTCGTAAACAAGCTTACGAGTTTGAACAATGTAAATTATACCTGTTTACGGACGGGCGCAGCCGTGAGCCTATTGATTCGCTACCTATGAGTTGCGATATTATGCTGGTCGACACGGAGAATTCAGCGATAAAGTTAGGCTTAGGCAAAGAATTGGCTCAGTGTTTGAATGCACAGTATGTGCATTTGTAATTACAGCGTCAATGACGCTATTATACTATTTACTAAATACTATTTACTGATAGCAGTGAATTTTAAAAATCATTAGGAATGTTATATGTCTTTAGAGCCTAAAGAAAAAACAGCGCTGGAAGAAAATTCAGGGCTAGAAAAAGAACCATCTGCTGAAGGCGAGTTATCGGTAGCAGAAAAGCACCAGAAAAAAATGGTGAGAAAGAAAAAGATTATCGATGATCGCATTGCCAAGGCAACGGATGAGCGCGGTGTATTGATTTTGTTAAAAGGTAATGGCAAAGGCAAAAGTTCGTCTGCCTTCGGCACCATGGCTCGTTCACTTGGGCATGGCCAAAAAGCCGGGGTTATACAATTTATCAAAGGTCGACAGGAAACAGGCGAGCATGTTTTTTTTAAAGATCATCCCAGGGTTGATTTTCATGTAATGGGGCATGGCTTTACCTGGGAAACCCAAGATATCAATCAGGATATCGACGCAGCAAAGAAAGCGTGGGAAGTTGCAAAAATAATGTTGCAGGATGAATCTTATAATATTCTCATTTTAGATGAGCTTTCTTATATGTTTAAATATAAATACCTTGATGTTAATGAGTGCGTGAAAGATATTGTTGCCCGCCCAGAACATCAGAATGTGATGATTACAGGTCGCACCATGCATGATAGTTTGCTCGAAGTTGCCGATACCATTAGTGATGTGAAGGATGTACAGCATGCCTTTCGCCTTGGTGTTAAAGCGCAGCCCGGTATTGAATGGTAATGCTTGAGCTTATTCATGAATAATTCAGCGAAATCGAAATCGAAATCGACGCATGCGGATGCGGCACTTTCACCAGTACATTGTCCGGCTCTTTGCCCGGCACTGTTTTTTTGTGCGCCTGCTTCAGGCCAAGGTAAAACCACGATCACTGCGGGCATTGCGCGCTACCATAAAAACCAAGGCCTGGATGTGCGGGTCTTTAAAACGGGCCCAGATTATTTAGACCCGCTGATATTAGCGCAAGCCTCAGGCAAGCCAGTTACACAGCTTGATTTATGGATGGTTGGCACTGAGCTTTGTAAACAATATTTATATGAAGCGGCACTGGAAGCTGATTTAATTTTAATCGAAGGCGTTATGGGCATGTTCGATGGAAACCCGAGTGGTGCTGACATGGCGCAATATTTTGGCATTCCGGTTGTCGCTATTATCGACGCCAGCGCCATGGCGCAAACCTTCGGTGCACTGGCCTATGGTTTGGCGACATATAAACCGGTGTCGACCTATGAGGATAATGATTCTGCTGAGTTAGTGTTTGCAGGGGTTATCGCCAACAAAGTGGGAAGTGAACGACATGCTGAATTAATTACCGATTCAATGCCTGAAAATATTCCATTACTTGCTTGTTTGAAACGTGACGAGACACTGATTTTACCCGAACGCCATCTCGGTTTAGTTTTTCCCCACCAAGTCATCGACATTGAGCAACGGCTGGATGCCATTGCGGATACCATTGCCAACACGGCATTAAGTGCATTGCCCGCCAGCGTTAAATTCCTACCCGCTACGCTTGAGCCGTATGCAGATGAACTTATTAATGGAAAATTAGCCGGTAAGAAAATAGGCATAGCCAGAGACGATGCATTTTCATTTATCTATGCAGCCAATGAGCGTTTTTTGCAACAAATGGGCGCAGAACTGGTGTATTTTTCACCCCTTAAGGACGACGTTTTACCGGGTGTTGATGCGCTTTGGTTTCCGGGCGGGTATCCCGAACTGCATATGGAGGCGTTGCAAAACAATGTCGCAATGCAGTCAGAGGTCCGCGATTTTTTTACCGCTGGAAATAAAATTCTAGCAGAATGTGGCGGTATGCTGTATTTACAAGAGACCTTTTCTAACTTAGCGGGGCAGCGCTTTACTATGGCTGGCCTTATTCCAGGTGATGGTTTCATGCGTGATCGAGGTGGCTGTCAGGGAATGCAATACGCGCCAATATTAGGCAATAATAATCCTGCGGGTGAAATTAAAGGGCATGCGCATCATCGCTCGCGTTCAGAAAACACGCTTGAACCTGTCGCTTATGGACGGCGCTTGCGCCACCCTGCTCCCGGTGAAGCCATCGTGAGGTCAAAGGGCTTGTTAGCAAGCTATTTACACCTGTACTTTCCGTCCAACCCCAACGCTATTGTAGATATATTTAGCTAACATGATGACGTGTTAAACGCACGCCATTCGGATTTAAATTTTAGCTTACAAAATAAAGCCTTTTACCAGAAAAAATCCTCGCAAGAATAAAAGTAGTGATGCAGGTAGCTAGCAGTAATATTTTTATAACGATAAACGGCTTCTGCTTGTTCATTATTTTGTCTTATGGAATAGCTCTCTGGCTGTAGTGGTGTAGAAACTAATGAGTGGTGAAAGCTATGTCCGCGATACTCAGCGCCTTGATTTATTCTGCTTTGTAATCCCAGTCCTTGAAAGCGTTTTTTCAATGTGGCGTCACCCGGCATGACGCCACACATTTTTTCTTTATTACCGTGTTTGTCTGTAATGGAATCGAGCAGATAAATAAAACCACCACACTCGGCTAGTACCGGTTTGTTTGCTGTACAAAATTCCTCGATGCTTTGTTTTGTTTTTGAATTTTGTGCAAGTGAGGGCAAATGTAATTCGGGATAACCACCCGGTAGCCATAGCATATCGGCTAAGGGCACAGGTTCATTTTTCAGGGGTGAAAAATATTTTATTGCCGCGCCATTACATTTTAAGTAATCGATATTGGCGGGATAGATAAAACTAAATGCCGCATCTTTTGCGATGGCAATGATTTTATTTTCAAAATATTTATTTGTACTGATATATTTTTCTTGTGTATTTTGCCGCTGTGAAGATGCTGGCTGTGAAAGTTCAGGCTGTGGTAATTGCGGTTGTATAAATTCAACCGCAGGCGGTAGTTGTAATAATCTTGCTGATGCAAACACCGCATTACTTAGTTGCTCAGCGGCATGGTTTAAGGTGTGTTCTAAATTATCGAGTTCTTGTGCCTGAACTAAACCGAGATGGCGATGCGGTAGTTGCAGGTTATCATCGCGCTTAACGCTGCCTAAATATTTATCGGCTAATGTTTCTTCTATAATACGATGATGGTTCTCACTGCCAACGCGATTACCCACCACCCCATATAAAGTAAACGGTTGTGCCGCATTACCTGCAGCACCACCAGGGTAGTGATGCAAACCGTGCACTATCGCCGCGGCAGTTTGCGCGTATTTGGCCACATTCATTAGTAACAGCACCGGTATATTGAACAGCTGCGCAAATTCGGCGCAAGAGGGCTGGTTATCGTGCAGGCCCATTAAGCTTTCAATCAGTATCAGGTCATTATGGCTGGCAGCATCAAATAACAGCGCACGACAGTGCGCCTCACCCATCATCCACAAGTCGAGGTTGTATACTGTTTGGCCGCAGGCCACTTCATGGATCATTGGATCTAAATAATCGGGGCCCATTTTGAAAACGGCAACTCTAAGCCCTCGTTGTTTATGGGCTCTTGCCAGAGCGGCGGTGAAGGTGGTCTTTCCTTGCCCTGATGAAGGGGATGCAATGATTAAAGCAGGGCAGGTTACGGTGGGCATGGTGATTTAACTTCATTTAAATGGAAATTAGGATGACATCAGTTTAACCATCCGTTTATAATTGTTCCACCACTAATAAAGAGAACACTATGCAAGAAAGTACACTGGCCTTGCTAAGCCTCGGATTTGGTCTCGGTCTCCTGCATGCGCTGGATGCGGATCATATTATGGCCGTGTCCACGCTGGCCTATAGCAAAGATAGTTCTGCGCGGCGCAGTCGTTGGCAAACCGTGCGTTTTTGTATTCAGTGGGCCATCGGGCATGGGGGTATTTTACTGTTATTGGCTGTTTTGGTGTTATCTACCGGTGTGGCTATCCCCGCTCAAGTGTCGTCTCTAGCTGAAAAGGCTATCGGTGTTATTCTCATTGCTCTAGGCGTGTGGATATTTTGGCAGTTTTATCAAAACAGATTGCAACTGCGCGTTCACAGTCATAAAGGTTTAACCCATGTGCATCTGGATCATGGCACTTCAGATTCAGATAGCACTATAAATAAAAACCAAAAAAATGCTAAACATGATCATCGCCCGGTACTCGTGGGTATAACGCATGGTTTGGCGGGCAGTGCACCAGTACTTGCAATTTTACCTTTGGCACAATCGGGTAACGGTTGGTTTGGCCTGCTGTATGTTGCCATGTTTTCATTCGGTGTGGTCGTTACCATGTTGGTGTTTGGTTTATGTTTTAATAAATTTCAGAACACCTTGAAAAATTACAGCTGTCGTTTATTTGATGTGAGTCGTTTAACGTTAGCCTCGCTATCAATTGGTTTTGGCGGTTATTGGTTATTTTCAGCTTAGCCACACTAATAATCCGCTTAGCCATCATTGCCTACAATGCGTGAAGAGACGGCTGAAGCAAATAAAAAACTCCGCAGTGGTTTTACTACCGGTGCGTGCGCTACCGTCACCTCTTTAGCCGCAGCCACGTTATTACTAAAACAACACGCCTCGAAAGTTTTATCCATTACCTTACCTAAGGGGCAGTATGTTGAATTCCATTTAGAAACTTGCGAACAATTAAATGAGTTTGAAGCACAAGCAAGTACTATAAAAGATGCGGGTGATGATCCTGACGTTACCCATAAAGCGAATATATATTCTCGCGTTAAATTATCTAAACGCCAAGGCGTTCATTTTTTTGCCGATAAAGGTGTAGGCATAGTCACCCGCGATGGTTTATCCATTCCTAAGGGTGAGCCCGCAATAAACCCGATACCCCGAAAAATGATGACTGAGCATTTAACGCAGCTAGCAGAAGAGTGCGCCTATAGCGGTGGCTTTGATGTGTATATCGGTGTCGTTAATGGTGAAGCGCTTGCAAAAAAAACCATGAACCCCCGTTTAGGTATTGTCGATGGCTTGTCAATTTTAGGCACCACGGGTATTGTCAGGCCCTTTTCTTGTTCAGCCTACATCGCATCAATTAACCAGGGAATAGACGTCGCACACGCCAATTCAATTACCCATATAGCAGCCTGTACTGGTTCAAGCAGTGAAGCGTTTATTAAAGAAAAATTAAATCTATCCGAAATGGCGCTGGTAGAAATGGGAGATTTCATCGGCGCGGTGTTAAAGCGTTTGAAAAAAGTGCCCATGCAACACTTAACCATCTGCGGTGGTTTCGGTAAGATTTCAAAACTAGCGGCGGGTCATAAAGACTTGCATAGTAGAGTATCCAGTATCGAATTTGAATTTCTTGCACAACAAGCCGCAATCGTGGGTGCCGATGAAACAGTGCAGGCAAAAATATTAAAAGCCAATACCAGTATCGAAGCGTTAAGCTTTTGCCCAGCACTGGGCAATCAAATCTGCAAGTTGGCGCAAGCTGTTGCAGAAAAAGTCGTGCCGTCGACTTGTCACGTTGATGTGGTCGCGATTAATAGACAAGGTGAGAGTGTAGGGGAAGCCTGAAAAATTAAACCTTCTGTAAATAACGCATTAATGCGTGTTACTCTTTGCGCTTCCATCCAGCCCTGAAACAAGTACGAGAATATTTTTGCCATGAATGATTTTACTGAACAGGAAATCAGTGCGGTATACCGTGTGATGCGTGAGCGGCGTGA
>CAWUSX010000024.1:0-27888 GCA_963924875.1 uncultured Gammaproteobacteria bacterium | reverse complement strand
ATACCAGATTCATGCGTATAAGAAAGCAGAATTTTCTAACAACTTTATTGCCAAAGAACTTGGACGTCATGTGAGCACGATAAAAAGAGAATTAGCCAGAAATACTGGATTGCGTGGTTATCGGCCACAGCAAGCACATTTACAGGGCCGGTTACTCGAACAAGGATTAGCAGCGGTTTGTCCGAAAACCATTTATGATTTTATTGCACAGGACAAAGCAAGTGGCGGTGATTTATATAAACATCTTCGGCATAAAAAATATAGAAACCGAACCGGTTCGCCTGATACACGAGGCCAGATATGCAACCGCATCAGCATAGAACAACGCCCTGCCATTGTTGATGAAAAAACCCGTATTGGTGACTGGGAAGCTGATACAGTCATAGGTAAAGGACACAAAGGTGTTTTAGTTACCCTGTCCGAACGTGTGAGTAAATTAAACCTAATTGCACACGTTCCTTCAAAACACGCGGAGGGTGTAACCCAAGCCATTATTAGTATGCTAGAGCCGTATCGTGATGAATTACATACCATCACCTTTGACAATGGAAAAGAATTTGCCTATCACGAAAAAATCGCTGAAGCCTTAGATGTTGATACTTATTTTGCACACCCCTATCATTCCTGGGAACGAGGACTTAATGAAAATCATAATGGTCTTATTCGACAATACTTGCCCAAAGATAAACCATTGGATAAAGTAACCACTAAACAAGTTATCGATATACAAACAAGATTAAATCAGAGACCACGAAAACTCCTGGGTTTTAAAACACCTGAAGAAGTTTATGAAGCAATGAAAATGGCATCATGAAATATGCGTGGCGCACTTATGACTAAAATCCGCGAGATAATACATTAAACTGATTTAGGATATATAAAACGATATGAAATTTCATATAATCATAGCTATGTTCAATGTGGAAGAGTGGATTGAGGAAAACATCCAGTGGATTAAAGAGCAAACCTATGAAAATATTCAGGTTATATTGGTAGATGATATATCTACAGATCGAACTGTAGAGATTGTACAGTCGAAAATTCAAGGTGATAACCGTTTTAAGTTAATTATTAATCAGAAGAAAAAATATAAAGCACGTAATGTAGTTGAGGCAATTGATGCTGCTATTCCAGATGATGAAGATGTTATCGTTATAGTGGATGGTGATGACAGGTTGTCACATAAAGATGTATTGAAGCATGTTGCAGAAGTGTATCAGCAAGAAAATTGCTGGATGACATATGGGTCTTATGAAAATTCGCAGGGTGACCGAGGAAGAAACTGTCGTCCCTACCAAGCAGATGTCATAAACAATAATAGTTATCGTAAATCAAAATGGCTAGCATCGCATTTGAAAACGTTTAGATATGAATTATGGAAAAAATTGAATATGGATATATTTAAAATTTCTGATAGAGATGTACGGCTGGCACTAACTAGAACGATATTTACAATGCAGTTTCGTAGCTGGTATCACTGGAAAGATATTAAAGCTGAAGATTTGCATGATCAGTCTGGAAATTTTATAAGGAGAATTGATGATAAGGCATTCTCTTATCCGATGTTAGAAATATCAGGTGATAAGGCGCGTTTTATTGATGAAATACTATATATATTTCATACTGAGCGTGCTCCTTATAATGGCCCTGATAAAAATTATGGTGAGAATAAAAGTGAGAAATGGCATACGCGATTAATAAGACACGTACTTGCTCATAAAAAACCATATAAAAGGGTTGAGAAATTATAATTCCTTTAGGTTATAAATATTAATATTCAAAAATTATTATTAAAATAATTTCGTCTAAAAACAATATAAGAGAAGAAATAGAATTTATTTATAGTAACTATAGTTTGAATAAAAAATCTAATATTCTTATGAAGAATTCTTATGCGTAAATATCTTTTCTTTGTTAATCATTCTTATTCTTATGACATACTCCGTCCATTACAAAAGGCTATTCGTAATCGTGGAGATGAGATTGCATGGTTTGTACAAGGGACAGATGATAGTTGTCTTCGAGCAGATGAAAAACAATTACATACTGTTGCCGAAGTAAGGCAGTACAATCCTGTTGCAGTATACGTGCCTGGCAATTGGGTTCCTGATTTTTTTCCAGGTGTAAAAGTTGAAGTCTTTCATGGTCTGGCTAATGATGAAACGGGTAAGAAAGGGCACTATCGAATTCGCGGTTTATTTGATTTGTATTGTACTCATGCCCCAGAAGTAACAAAAAAATTTCAGGCACTGGCGAAAAAGTACAAAACTTTTAGTGTGGCGGAAACAGGATGGCCTAAGCTGGATCCCTTATTTAATTCTGACTTACGAGATCTTAGCCCCTATGATGACTTTAGGAATACAACTAAAGTAGATAAACCTATTATATTATATGCGTCAACATTTAGTCCTTCATTAACATCTGCGCCGTATTTAATTGAGGTAATACGTAAGTTGTCAGAGTCTTCGAAATGGCACTGGTTAGTGACTTTACATCCCAAGATGCCTGAAGAAGTAGTTGCTCAGTATAAAGCTATGCAAGGGGATAACTTTACATATGTTGACAGCAGTTATGACGTATTGCCATTATTGCGAGTTGCTGATGCTATGTTGTGTGATACATCATCCATTGGCTTAGAGTTTTTACAGCTGAATAAACCATTGGTTACATTTAAAGCAAAAGTGCCCGGGCCACATGTTATTAACGTGACTGATGAGAATGAGATCGAGTCTGCACTAACCTATGCTTTAAGTATGCCAGAGGACTTGCTACTTGAGGCGAAAAAATTTAGTGAAAAGCTTCATGTGTATTTTGATGGGAGTTCATCTGAACGGGTATTGCAGGCGACAGATTATTTTATAGAAAACGAATATGATAAGTTGAAGGCGAAACCCTTGAATTTATGGCGTAAATTTCAGATGAGAAAAAAAATGTCGTATTATAAGTTCTAACTCTAGTTTTAGTTAACTAGTGGTTGATCTTCCTCATGCGCTCTTCTCGTTTTAGGCTCCATAGCCCAGCATATTTATTAAATGAATTTTGAGAATAGCTCATAGCAGATAAAAATCCTACGCTTCCATCTAGCAGTCCAAGCCTGAGAAAATAAATAAGAACAAAAGTCCAGCCAGCTCTGAGTGTTGCACCAATTAGACCTCCGCCCCAGCGGTTTTGTGTAAAGTATTTTTGGCTACTAAGCCAGGCGTATTGACAGCTTTTAGACAGGCCGTGTCCAAAGTCTCTATGCGTAAAATGAAGTAATCGACCTTCTAATTTATAAGTAGAGCTAGAGGCGGGTAATATAATTCGTTCATGAACCTGGTCGTCACTGAAGCGAGAACCTTCGCGTTTGAATAAACGCAGTGGTGCGCGTGCGCTTCGTCCAAAATCCATGCGGTGACCGTAGAGCATGACAGCCCAGGGAGTCTTGTAACCAGTATGTTTTGGAGTGTCTTCGCTTAGTACCTCATCAATATCTGCTCGTAGTTCGGGCGTAACTCGCTCATCTGCATCAAGTGATAGCACCCATTCACAACTCGCTTTTTCCAGTGTGCGTTGTTTTTGAATGCCATAACCAGGCCAGTCAGTTTCAAATACTTTATCCGTGTAACGTTTGGCAATGTTAACGGTGTCATCAGTTGATCCGCTATCCAGCACGATGATTTCATCTGCCCAGTTATGTACCGATTGAAGGCATGCGTCTAATCGGTCTTCTTCATTTTTGGTAATAACAGTAACGGACAAAGAGTGCTTTCTGTTAAATGTTTGTTTAGGAGCTGAACGCTGCTGTTGATAAATAAACGCAATGATTACGGCTATATAAAAAGCAAAAAAACTAATCGGTCGAGATCGTTCGAATATGGCCTCTGAAAGCCCAAAGAATATAAATGAAATAACTAGAAGTAAGCCTGCTAAAGCCAGTCGTTGTATATCCTTATTTTGATCTCGAGATATTTTTTTAATAAAAAATTTGCTTAGTACGGTGAGAAAAAGAATAAGGCTGATAAAAGAAAGTAGCCCGCCCTTTACTAAGGCAGAGAAAAATTGATTGTGAGGATGTTCAAACGATGCAGCGGATTTATTACGCAGTCCCTGTTTTACCAATAATGATGCGTTCTCCTTATAATTTCCCCAGCCAACACCTATGATTGGGTGTTTCTGAAAAATACTAACAGATGCCTGCCACATTTCAAATCGGGTGCCGATAGATGAAGAAGAGGATCTGTATGGTGAATCTATATCGCTATCCATATAGAGTTTAACATTATTGATAGTTCTATCTATGTGGTAGCTGACACGAGTCTGAGGTGTAAAATAGAGGGCGGATAACGTCAGTGTGAAAACAGTTACTAATGTGATCTTTTGTTGGAATGAAAATATATTTTTGATATACCAAAGGAAGATTAAAAATAGAAAAGGTACGGCTACCCAGCCTCCGCGAGATCCAGATAATACGCTTGCCAATACCCCGCATATAAGAGCAATGCAGGGTAATAAAATTTGCCATTTAGCCTGAGACCTAAACCACCCTGCACCAGCTAGCGTCATGACACCCATTGCTAGAGAGAGGTCGCCAAAAATAATAGGGTGTGTAATGCTTCTTGCACGGTCTGCATGAGAGAAAACAACTTCGTATATAGCGATGCCCGCAACAATGAAGCTGCCTATGGTGAGCCCGTACCAGAAAAAATGCAGTTTTATTCGAGTGTTTTTTAAAAATATATAGCTTGGGATAATGGCAAATAAATATAGAAATCGGCTTGAATAGCCAAGATTATCACTCAAATTGTATGTGATGAGGATACTCACCCAGCAAAATAAACTGGCTGCAAAGTAGAGCAAGGTTTCATCACGGCTTGGCTGAGGCGCTGTTTTTCGATTTTTAAGGTATAAAAAACTCCCAGCAAGGAAGAAGTAAATTGAAATTAGGCCATTGATATTATTAAAAATTAATATTGAAGCGGGAAAGATAATGAGTGATATGGCGACAATGCTCATTTGAAAATATGATGATTTATTATCATATGAGACGGAATCTCGATTTAGTACCATTATGTGTTCACTTGTATATTTAAAGGTAAATAGTGCTGGTATGGGGCTTTCATAACTTTTCGATTATACCTTAATGATTAAAACTATATAAGAGAACAGGGTAAGGGACAGGCCAACGAGGTATACTCGTGTAATAGCCTGTAAGTCGTTATTTCACCTGTGATGCATATCAAAAGACTGATGAAAAATTCTAAATTACCATTAAGTGTTCCACCTGAAAAAATCTGCATTCTAAGATTATCTGCATTAGGTGATGTAACGCACGTAATACCTGTTGTGAGGGCAATTCAGAGGCAATGGCCCAATACAGAAATCACATGGATTTGTGGGACGTTTGAGTACAAATTGTTGCGTTTGATAGATGGCGTACGATTTATTTGCTTTGATAAAAAGGCAGGCGTGAAAGAGTACTTCAAATTATGGAAAACCCTGATGGGGCAACGCTTTGATGTGTTAATGCAAATGCAGGTTGCGGCACGTGCAAATATAGCTAGCCTGGGCATAAAGGCGGATATTAAATTAGGCTGGGATAAACACAGGTCACGGGATTTTCACCAGTTATGCATTAATGAACATATAGAAGAGGCCATTCAACAGCATCAGGTTCAGGGGTTTTTATCTTTTTCTCGTGCATTGGGTGTGAATGTTGATGAGCCTGAGTGGGATATACCTGTTACAGAAGCAGCGCTGGAGTTTGCCTGTAAATATATAGATGCCGATAAGCCGTTAATGATTATTTCGGCATGCTCGAGTCATAAACTAAGAAACTGGAGTGCAATGCGTTACGCCAGGCTAGCAGATTATGCGATTGCTCAACACGGCATGCAGGTTGTTTTAAGTGGTGGCCCTGGCTCTGTCGACCTGGAAATGGCCGATGAGATTATGCAGGAAATGCAGAGCAAGGCATTAAATTTAGTCGGCAAAGATACGCTTGAACAATTAATCGGCTTACTGAGCAGGGCGACAGTAGTCGTCTCACCGGATTCTGGACCAGCACATCTGGCAAATGCCATCGGCGTACCGGTTATTGGACTATATGCGTGTACGTGGAGCTTAAGGAGTGGACCATATAACTCACTGGAACATTGTGTTGATCAGTTTGAAATGGCGGCAGATCGATATTTAAAACAGCCTGTTACCGAGTTGCGTTGGGGTAAGAAAATTGAACAACCCGGTGTGATGGATTTAATTTCGCTTGAGATGGTGTGTGAAAAATTAAATAAATTACTCGATAGTTAATGACGGTTTTCTAATAGCGACTCAAAGTATTGAATATATTTTTCCACCGTTGACTGGTGTGACATTTTTCCCTGCAGAACTTCCTTACTATTATCTATCAGATGTTGCTGTTTTTCTGGCGAGTTATACATATCGCGGATACGATTGGCTATTTCTTCATGATTTTTTATGGGAACAATATATCCATTGAAATTGTCTTCGATAATCTCTTTACTGCCTTCATTGGCGGAAGCAATGACAGGTGTGCCATATGCCAATGATTCTAAAACGACTCGTGGCAGACCCTCACCAGACGTGGATGGTTGAACAAGCACACTGCTTGCCGCAATTAGCTCCGGTGCGTCTTTTCGATAGCCTGCGACGTGTATATTGTTTTTAATTTTGTTATTTTTTATCAAGCTTGCATAGGGCTCTTTTTCGGTGCCATTGCCTACCAGTAATAAATGTAAGTTTTTTAAATCTGCGAGTAGATTGGCGGCTTTAAGTATAATATCCAGACCTTTGTGAGGCCGTGAATTAATAACGCACACCACAGTGAAGTCGGTTTTTTTTATGCCGAATTCACTCAAATCAGCTGGCTGCTTTGTATACCAGCCAAGGTCATGCCCCTTGTATATATGGATAAGACTCTTGTTTTTTAATATTTTTTTTGAGCAAACAAAGTCGTGGACATATTTTGATACGCTAATAATTCCATCTATTCGAGGGTGGAATAAACCTAGGTAGTTGCTGGGGTCGTGCAGGTATAATCCGCTGGCTGTTCCTCTATAGGCGACCAGTTTTACATTGAGTCCAATGCATGCAAAGGCAGAGTTGGGAATAGATTTTGAATTGGTTGCATAGACAATATCAATTGCCCTGGACTTAATAATTTTTCTGATCAGAAAAATAGATTTCAGGCTTATTTTTTTAGTAATAGGCTCTTCGATGACGTCTATGCCGTGCTCAATTAAGCGAGGTAGATATTCGCTGTTCTTATTTGTTATCAGGGTGACGTTATGCCCGAGCTTCGCCAGGCTGATATATATTTCAAGCTCAGGGCGCAGGCTGTTGTATGAAGAGCTAGAAGAAGTACATGCAAGTAAATTCATTTTTTATGAGTAATCTTGATAGGACTTCTCTTCAACGATATCTGAATTAAGGTGCAGATTAATTCTTTTTTTAACATTACCGCGTAAATCATTGGTGACATACACGCTGCGTGCAAGCTGGATAAACTTCTCGCCAAAACGCCTGGCTCGCTCTTCATCGCGGATATCATCTTCGATATCCCATAGATTTTCATTGATGCTTTTTAGTTCAGCGCGCATGGCTATAACTTCAGCATCCTGAGTAACCGCATCAGTCCATACCTTATTCAGCATGCCAAGCTCATTATCTACATTGGCTTTTTTTTCAGCGGATTCGATGCGTGCAGATTTAATTTCAAGAATGGTGATTTTATCTAGTAATTCACCAGGTGATATTGGGATCAGAATTTGATTCATATTGATTCAACGCGGTATAAAGTGGAATTAATTCGCTGAATATTATAAATGTAAATGCCTTTATCTGCCGGATTATTTTTTACCTGGCCACATGTTGAAGCCGCATAGGATATCAATATATCCTATGCGGTAGCCGTTACAGCTTGTCTGACTTAATAACTAGCATTTTCTTAATCTGCATATCTTCAAATGTATGTGGTATGCCACCAACGCCAAGGCCTGAGTGACGTAAGCCAGCAAATGGCATCCAGTCTACGCGGAAGGCGGTAAAGTCATTAACCATAACAGCAGATGCGTTTAAGTGCTTATAGGCATGCATTGCAGTATTGATATTGGTGGTACAAACCGCTGACTGGAAAGCGAACTCTAATGAGTTGGCGCGTTGAATGGCCTCATCAATATCATCGTAAGCATAAACACAAATTACTGGACCAAAAATTTCCTTACAGCTGACGGAGGTATCCGCCGGAGGATTTAGCAATACCGTGGGTGAGTAACAGCTTGCAGAGATCTTACCCGTACCAGAAATTCGTTCAGCGCCCGCTGCAATCGCTTCATCCACCCAAGATGAGATACGATCTGTCTCAGCATGACGAATTAGTGGGCCAATATCTGTATCAGCTGAAGTAGGATCGCCTACGCTCATTGCATTGCCCAGTTCACCTAATTCTTCTGCCACCTGCCGTGCAATATCACTATGTACAAATACGCGCTGTACCGAGACGCATACCTGGCCCGCATGATAAAAGCCGCCTTTGGCAAGTGATGGAAGTACGGCCTGTAAATCTGCATCGGCCTCAACAATAACGGGTGCGACACCACCGTGTTCTAAAGCGCAGCGTGCGCCAGGTGCCAATTTTGAACGTAGCATCCAGCCTACTTTTGCGCTGCCAATAAAACTAAAAAAGCCAACACGACTATCAGTAACTAAGGCCTCAGAGACGGAGTGATCTGTTGGTGTAACGACCTGTGCCCATTCTTTGGGTAGACCCGCTTGATGCGCCAGTTTTACCAGTTCATAACAGGAGAGCGGCGTGTCGTCTGCGGGTTTAACAATAACCGGGCAGCCTGTGGCAATGGCAGGGCAGACCTGATGGACGATTAAATTAATGGGGTGATTGAAAGCACTCACCGCGACCACAACACCAATCGGTTCATGGTGTGTCATTGCTATACGATTCATGGATGCGGCATTAATGCCCATCGGAATTTCTTCACCATGACTGGTACGAATGCATTGTATGCAATTATTTATGCCATCGATAGCGCGATCCATTTCGACGCGTGTATCGAGTAATGGTTTGCCGCCTTCCTGTGCTGCAATTAATACCAGGCGATCATAATTTTGACGCATTAATTCAGCCAGCCTGGTTAATATTTCAATGCGTTTTGGTGCAGTTAACCATTTAGATTTGTCATTAAAAAGCCCGCTTGCTGTTGCTAGTGCTTGTTCAATCGCTGTTTTATCAACGGTGTCTACCGTTGCTATTAATTGCCCGTCATATGGCGAATTAACTTCCCGTTTGCCACTGGTTTTAATGTTTCCAGCAATCATATGTGAGTAATGTGAAGTCATTATTTAACCTTTAAATATCTGATAATTTTAAATAGGACAGGCAATATCACCCAGGCGATCAGTGAGTTTATTATTTTCACGATAATCGATGGGGACAACAATAAGGCTTGGACCATCTTCATTGAAGGATGTTTCTAAAATATTTTTTATATCAGATGATTTTTTTACCATATGTCCATGCCAGCCAAATGCCTCAGCCAGTTGCATCCAGTTCGGATTATTAAATGCAAGGTCGGTGTGGTGACCAAATTGATTATCCTGTTTCCAGGCTATCAATCCATATTCCTTATCTTCCCATACCATCACAGTGAATTTCAGGTTGAGGCGTTTTGCGGTTTCCATTTCCTGAACATTCATCATAAATCCAGCATCACCACAAATAGCAAGGATACGTCGTTCAGGGTGGACGATTGCAGCCGCGAGCGCACCGGGTAATGCGAAACCCATGGAGCAAAATCCATTGGGAATTAAACAGGTGTTAGGTTCATGGCACTGGTAATGACGAGCGATCCACATTTTATGTGCGCCTACATCTGATAGTAGAATATCGTCGGGGCCCATTACTTCGCGTGTATCCCATAATACTTTTTGTGGCTTTATTAAGTCGCTGGCATCGTCATCTTTATACATCGCCAGTTCTTCATGCATTTGTGCGCGAGTGGCCTTTTGCTGGCTCATGTCATAGGTTAATCCACCATCTGCCTGAACGCGTTCCAGTAATTTTGTAAGGGTATGTGCCAGGTCACCAATAAGTTCAACCTCGGGGTGGTAATCGGCATCGATTTCTGCGGGTTGAAAATCTGCATGAATAATGTGTTTGTTGCCGTCTTTATTCCACAGGTGAGGATGGTACTCCACCATGTCATAACCCAGAGTGATAACTACATCGGCGGCATCCACAGCACAGGCAACGACATCCTTGGCCTGTAACCCAATGGTATACAGGCAATAGTCGGCATCCATATCTACACTGCCTTTACCCATGAATGTGCTGACAACGCCAATGCCTGTCGCCTCACAGAAAAGGCGTAGGCGTTTACTGGTACGACGACGAATAGCGCCATTACCAGCAAGAATAATGGGCCGTTTTGCCTTTTTAAGCAGTTCATAAGCCTCATTAATTATTTTCTCATCCGGGCCGGGGCGACGAAAGCGTCTGGGTGTTATTGGTTTAGTTGTTGCTTCTAATTTTGCGATGTCTTCAGGTAGCTCAATTAATACGGCGCCGGGTTTTTCAGAACGTGCGATACGCACTGCCTTACGTATAATTTCAGGAATATTGTCCTGATGTAAAACACTGGTTGCCCATTTGGTGACTGGGGTATACATCATCACGACATCCATTACCTGATGCGATTCTTTGTGCAGGCGTTGCGAAGAGCCCTGGCCTGTTAGCACTATCATGGGTGCGTGATCCATATTGGCATCGGCAACGCCAGTAATTAAATTAGTGGCACCGGGGCCAAGTGTGCCGAGGCAGCATGCCGGGTTACCTGTTAGTCGCCCATAAACTTCGGCCATAAAAGCGGCGCCTTGTTCGTGACGGCAGAGTACAAACTTAATGCTCTGAGATTTTTCCAACGACATCATAAAGTCGGCATTTTCTTCGCCGGGAACGCCGAAAATATATTCGATACCTTCTTCTTCGAGGCATTTAACAAATAGGTCTGATGCTTGCATTTGTGAATTTCCAATTGTGGAATAGAGCGAATATGATTTGTTAATTGTAGTCTATGTGATGGAAATTACAGGGAAAAGTTAAGGAAAGTACAAGTAGAAAAAATTTAATTAATGGCAGTGATGATTGATTTTTTATAAACCAAACCATCACTTGCATCTAATTTACTGTCGAATACCAATGCCACGGTTGAGTAGATACATTGCGTAGGTAAAGAGCGCTGCATTAAAACCTACAATTATGATAAGTGCCGTACTTACATTAATGTCTGAAGTGCCAATCATGCCGTAACGAAATGAATTAATCATGTAAAGAATGGGGTTAACCAATGATAGGTTTTGCCAAAATTCGGGCAGCATATCTATTGAATAAAATATTCCGCCTAAATACGTTAAGGGTGTTAAAACAAAAGTTGGGATAATGGTGATATCGTCAAAACTTTTTGCATGTACCGCGTTAATAAAACCGGCAATAGAAAATAAAGTGGCTGTTAAAAAAAATATTAATAAGCTCATCGCATAGCTATGGATATTAATATCAGAAAAGTACATAGCAACGACAGTGACAATAACCCCCACTATCATACCGCGTACAACGCCACCGGAAACATAGCCGATTAGTATTAATGCATTGGGTGTTGGGGATACTAATAATTCCTCAATACTTTTTTGAAACTTGGCGCTATAAAAAGATGACACTACATTGCCATATGAGTTGGTTATTACCGCCATCAGTATTAGCCCTGGTACGATATAATCCATGTACTTGTAACCATCGATGTCACTTATCTGTGAGCCAATTAAATTACCAAAAATAATAAAGTACAGTGCTGTAGTAATTGCCGGTGGTAAAATAGTTTGCACCCATATACGAATAAAGCGTAAATATTCTTTGATGACAATGGTTTTTAATGCGTTAAATTGTTGTGTCCAGTTCATGATAACGCATCCACCTGAGAGGATTCTTTTACTGTTTGCTGCAGCGTTTTGGCTAATTCAGGATTATGTCTATTTTTATCAAGCAGGCAAACAAAGAGTTGCTCAAGTCGGTTGGTTTTATTTCTCATGCTTAAAATATTAATGCCGTGATTAGTCAGTAGATTTATTAAGCTATTGATATGGCTCTGTTGATCCAGGCTCACCTCAATCGTACTGTCATCAATCTGTTGTATATTAAACTGCGTGAATTCATTGTGATGTAGTAAATCAATGTTTTTTAGGGGTGACTCTAAGTAAAAAATAAATGTCTCGGTGTTGAGCTGGCTTAACAGATTTTTCATGCTGCTGTGTTCAATGGTTATGCCATGATCGATGATGGCAATGTTTTTGCACAGGCTCTCTGCTTCTTCCAGATAATGGGTAGTTAAGATGATGGTGGTGCCTTGCTTATTTATTTTGGCTAAAAATTCCCACATGGTTCGGCGTATTTCAATATCAACACCGGCAGTAGGCTCATCAAGGATAAGCAGTTTAGGCTGGTGAATAAGCGCGCGGGCAATCATCAGCCGGCGTTTCATCCCGCCAGACAATTCCCTGCCGATTACATTACGTTTATCCCAAAGCTCTAGTTGCTTGAGATACGTTTCTGCTCGTTCATAGGCTAAAGAACGGGGCATGCCATAATAGCCACCCTGATTCACCAAAATCTCAATAACGGGTTCAAACTGGTTAAAGTTAAATTCCTGAGGTACCAAACCAATGCACGATTTGGCTTTAGATAGCTCGCTATCAAAATCATGGCCAAACACCGTTATTTGGCCGGCAGATTTATTAACCAGACCACTGATAATGCCAATAGTCGTGGATTTACCCGCGCCGTTAGAGCCCAGTAAAGCAAAAAAATCGCCTTTTTCTACCGTTAAATTCACGCCTTTCAAGGCGACTGTGCCGTTACGATAAGTCTTCTGTAGATTATTTATCTGTAAAGCATGCATAGGTTTGATTGGCCCGAATTTAGTGAATAGTGGAATAAGCTATTGATTATATATGAGAAAACATCCATTTATCCGTTTGTTCTTGAAATAAGCAGTAAATAATCATACGATTGTCTGAGAATAGTTTGGCAGATAACCCTCGTTTTTTTCTGCAGGCTAACACACTGCATTTGTATAATTACACAGGTAAAACTATGGGAACCAAAGGATCAGCTAACCGCCATCGTATCGTTGATGCCGCTGACCATCTATTCTATTCACGCGGCTATAACCAAACCTCATTTAGTGATATTTCCGATGAAACCGGTATACCTAGAGGTAATTTTTATTATTACTTTAAGACTAAAGAAGATATTTTGGCAGCTGTTGTCGATGCTCGCTTAAATGATTTTCAACAGATGCTTGAAGCATGTGAAGAAACTAGTACTGATCCGCTACAACGCTTATTTAGTCTGACGCGATTTCCGCTGCAAAAAGAAAGTGAAATTTTAAAATATGGATGCCCTATCGGTAGCCTTAGTTATGAGCTGGTGAAAAAACAGGATACAGAAATATCTCAAGTCCCTTTAACAGCGGTATTTGATTTATTGAAGTCATGGATTGAACAACAGTTGAATCAATTAGATCAGTCAGCGCGTGCTCATCAAATTTCACTTAACTTACTGGCAAAAATGCAAGGCGTAATCATGTTAGCTAATGTGTATAAGGATGCTGAATTTTTACACAATGGTATTGATGAAATACAAAATTGGCTAAAGCATATGCTTTCTAATAAAACTTATAATGAATATGCATAAACATTAAAGGCGCTTTTGATGACACAACAATCGCAATATTCAGATCCTTATGTAAAACGTTTTAAAGAAGGCCGCTTTGAATCTTTAATGCGCTGGGAGCAGCTAGAAAAATTTTGGCAAGGCCTGCGCGCGCAAATTGATGATAGCTGGTTTGTTTATGCCATTGGTGAAGCGGCTCCCAGCTTACCCGTGAGTAAGCAACAGGCATTAAAATTTATTGATGAAATCGATGAGTTGCTGAGGCGTGAACATGAAGAAGATTATTGCGGCATTGTATATGCTAATAATCATCAGCAGCCAGACTTTATAAAAATATTTGATCCGCATAATTTAGGTGTGAGTTGTGGCTTCAGTGAAAATCCACCTTTACCTGGTTGGGTTATGTCAAAAATGAAACCTGTTAATTTGCAAGAGGCACTACAGCCCGCCAACAATCGTAGACGTTGGTGGCAAAAGCTTTTTGATTAAGGCAATTTAAGCCTAATCACTTAAACCTTTATAACAAACCAACAAGTTCTGCGTGTAAACCAGGATCATTTACCGTATGTAATGGTTCTTTTGGTGTAGTCATATCTTGATTGTATTCAACAATCATTAAATGTGGCCGAGTATCGTGGTAGCCTAAACCCACTACGCCCTTTTGATTGCGTACCCGCGATTGCAGAATGGTTTGTTGTTCACTACTTAGCTCTTCAACTATGTGTAACATGACATCTGACATAGGAATATCCATTGTAATGTCCTCATGTAATTAGTGCTCTGAACTAGGTGTGTGGGTGATTGTGCAGAAAAGCCAAGAAAATATATTAATCAGTAGACGAGTTCAAATAAAAGAAATTAATGATGTTAAATCTCATTTTTAATGCCAGGGTATATTTCATTTAAGGGCTTAGAACGGCCGTCATTCTGCACTACACGTGCATGAATACGGCTTAATTCACGTGGAGATTTAACGCCACAAGAATGTGCAATCATGCCGACTTCATACATCATGTTTTGAATATAATGCGTTACGCGCCATGATTTTTGGGAATGTACCAGACCACGTTGTAAATCTTTATTATGCGTCGTAATACCGGTAGGGCAGCTATTTTTGTCGCACTGTAATGCTTGAATACAACCCAATGCAAACATAAAGCCGCGTGCCGAAACAATAAAGTCTGCACCCATGCATAATGCCCATGCAACTTCTGCAGGGGTGATTAATTTCCCAGAGGCAATAACCTTTATACGGTCACGCAGCCCATGAGAGGAGAGGTTGTCGATGACAACGGGCAGGCTTTCCTGAATTGGCAGGCCAACATAGTCAATTAAACTCATTGGCGCAGCGCCTGTACCACCTGTTGAACTATCTATGGTAATAAAATCAGGCGCATAGTCCAGGCCACGTTGTTGAATTTTTTCGCACAATTCACCAATCCATCCATAGGCACCAATCACCGCCTTAAAGCCAACAGGCTTGCCAGTAACCTCACGAATATGATGAATCATATTTAATAAATCGTCAGTATTAGCGACATCGGGGTGACGATTTGGGCTTATAGAGTCTTCGCCTTGTGGAATGCCGCGTATAGCTGCTATTTCTGCGGTTACTTTTGCGCCGGGAAGTATGCCGCCTTTACCTGGTTTGGCGCCCTGACTGAGTTTTATTTCAAACATTTTTACTTGATCAATTGCCGCTATTTCACGTAATTTTTCATCGGAAAGATTGCCTTGCTGATCACGCACACCATATTTTGCGGTGCCTATTTGAAAAACAATATCAGCACCACCTTCAAGGTGGTGAGGGGAAAGCCCGCCTTCGCCGGTATTCATCCATGCGCCTGCCTTTCGTGCACCGTGAGAAAGGGAAATAATTGCTGGTTTGGAAAGTGCACCAAAGCTCATTCCAGATATATTGAAAATAGATGAAGTCGTATAAGGTTTTGCGCAATCTGCACCAATGGTTACCGCGTCTGCTGTAACAGCGTCTTTTCCTAAAGTAGGGAAAGGACAGTTTACAAAAATGACCGTGCCTGATGGTTTTAAATCACGTGTTGATCCAAATGCAACGGTGTTACTAATGTTTTTAGCGGCACGATATACCCAGGAGCGTTCTGCCCTGTTAAAAGGAAGTTCTTCTCGATCCATAGTAAAAAAATACTGACGGAAAAAGGTGCCCAGGTGTTCGAACCAGTAACGGAATCGTCCAATAACAGGATAGTTTCTACGGATAGCATGTACTGTTTGATTTCGGTCAATAACGTAAATGATAGCGATTATTGCAATGGAAACGCCAATAAAAACGACGAATAAAAAAGCGAGTATTTCTAGTGTATTAATCAGGAATGGACTATCAATCATTTTTGCCTACTTATTGTTATTATGTAATTTTATTTTTGTATCAATATATAGACTGAAAATAGCAGTAAATGAGAAGTAATGCAGTTTTAAAAATAAAATAATGCTTTTTATGGGCATAAAAAAACCCTGAAAAATCAGGGCTTTTTTGATTTTGCAAAAACTTAATCAAGCTGGATCGTGATTAGTTTCCACCACATTTACCATCTTTCATAGCTTCTTTCTTAGAATCACCACATTTACCATCTTTCATGGCTTTTTTCATAGAGTCGCCACATTTGCCTTCGCCACATTTACCATCTTTCATAGCTTTTTTCTTAGAATCGCCACATTTTCTTTCGTCGTCGTTACTAGCAACGTGCATATTAGTAATAGTCTTGCTCGTACCAAATGGGTTTTCAGCTGCACTTGCTAATGGGCTAAATGCCATTACAAGCAAAAAACCTAATGTAGAGATTGCCGAGTTTTTAAGTAATTTTTTCATTTTTTAACGCCTTCTAAATAATGGGTTTATTTTAAGAGTCAGAGTGTATCCCTAAGCTTCAATAAATGACAAGTTGTAAGTCAGCAGGATTGAAGACAAGTTCACACTTTTTAATCATCCACAAAATTAGACAGATATTTAAAGCGTAGTTGCATTTTAATAGGAGATTAAATCGAGACGCAAGTTAACTACTTGCTTCAATATATTAGTGTTTAGTAATGCTATTGTGACTATTTCTTACTGGTAAGGAGTGCTTGCAGGCAAATAAGGTATTTTTCTTCATCAGGTGGCTGGTTATTCGATTGAGCTGACCACATGGCTTCAGCCAGACAGTCAATCATACGGTGTTCTGCATCATGTGCAGTTCCCGTAATAGGCGCTAGTTGTTCGAAGATCTGCTTAATACCCTGAGGGCGGTTAGTCCCTATCTGGTCTCTAATACCGAGGTGTAATCCCATATGTAAAAAAGGGTTGGCCTGGCCTAGCTCGGGCAAAAAATCTTTATCTATTTGAACTACAAAATCGTGGTATTCGGGGTGTTCCTGTATTACCACAGCTATTTGTGATTCTAGTGCACTCAGCGTTTCTTTCTGTAGAAATTTATCCCATGTTTCTTTGTACATTTGTCTAAGTTGGTTTCTATCGGTACCAAACATTTTTTATTCCGTTTATTGTGGGGGGAAATTTTAATGGTTAATCAATATTCTTTTGTTTAAATTCACAAAGGTCTTCAATAATGCACGAGCCACATCGTGGTGTGCGTGCAATACATGTGTAGCGACCGTGTAAAATAAGCCAATGATGTGCATCAAGTTTAAATTCATCAGGCACAAATTTAATTAGTTTCTTTTCAACCTCAAGTACATTTTTTCCAGGTGCAATTTTGGTGCGATTAGAGACACGAAAGATATGTGTATCAACGGCAATGGTTGGATGCCCAAATGCCGTATTACGAATAACATTGGCTGTTTTTCTGCCGACGCCAGGCAATGCCTCTAATGCAGCCTGATCGTCCGGAACAATAGAATTGTGTTGATCAATTAATAGTTGGCAAGTTTTTAATATATGTTTGGCTTTTGTATTGTACAGGCCAATAGTTTTTATGTAATTTTTTAAACCTGATTCACCTAAGGCTAAAATAGATTCAGGCGTGTTGGCAACAGCAAATAACTTTCGAGTTGCCTTGTTGACGCCTTTGTCGGTGGATTGTGCAGATAATGCGACGGCCACTAAAAGTTCAAAGGGTGTTGTGTATTCAAGCTCGGTTGTTGGTTTTGGGTCTTCAGCCTTTAAACGAGAAAATATTTCAATGCGTTTTTGTTTGTTCATAACGAAGGTGAATAATATTTATTAAGCAGCAGGGATAGCTGAAGGCTCTGCTTCAATGTTACCAATCGCCGGCTTTTTCTTTGCGCGTTTATCAATTACATTTTTTAGCGCTATGATTAATCCCATACCTATAAATGCACCGGGAGGCAATATAGCTAATAAAAATCCGGAATAATCGTCAATGAATACCAGTGTCCAGTCGCGTGCCATTTCACCGAACATTAAGTGTGCATTACTGAATAAGGTGCCGTAACCTAATATTTCACGGATAGCGCCCAGCACAACCAGTACCAACATAAAACCTGCGCCCATCATTAAACCATCCATAATTGAAGGTAATACATTGTTTTTGGAGGCAAAGGCTTCTGCACGGGCAAGAATGCCGCAGTTGGTTACTATTAAGGGAATAAAAATACCCAGCACAATATATAAATCATAAAGCCAGGCATTCATCGCCAATTGAATTGCCGTAACCACAGATGCAATAATCATAACAAAAACAGGCACGCGTATTTCAGGGCGAACCCAGTGACGAATCATTGATACGATTGCATTTGATAATATCAGCGTTAGCATCGTTGCCAAACCTAAACCCAGGCCATTAATAACGGTGCCTGTCACCGCAAGCAAAGGACACAAGCCCAATACTTGAACCAGGGCAACGTTATTGTTCCAAAGGCCGCTTTTGCTGATTTCGGTGTAGTTAGTATCGCTCATAGGAGACTCAGTGCGTAACGCTCGGCTTGGTTTTTGTAGGTGCTTTTTTTAGCTGTTCAGTGTATTGCTGAATTAAATCTTTTTTATGTCGATCAAAGTATACCAAACATAAGTGAACGGCTTGTACTACTGCACGTGGGGTAATTGTCGCACCGGTAAACTGGTCGAATGCGCCGCCATCACGTTTAACTTTCCAGTCACGCTCAATTGGATCTTCAAGTGATTTTTCATTAAAACCGAGCACCCAGTTACTGCGCTCAATTTCAACGCCATCACCTAAGCCGGGCGTTTCCTTGTGGCTAACAATGCGCACGCCGGCTAATTTGCCGTCCATATGTGTGCCGACTAGCATTTTGATTTCACCGCTATAACCTTTGGGTGCAACCACAGAAAAAATCATTGCGCTTATTTGCCCTTCTCGTTTGGCAACATACACTGTCGAGATTTTTTTTTGTCCAAGGCGTTGATCGGCTCCAATACTAAAAGTGCTGTGTAATAAATCGTTATCGTATAAATCGCTGGGTAAAATTTGGTTGAGCTTACTTAATAATGCGCGGCGTTCATTGTCAGCAATTTTCTCTGCTGTGCTTTCGTATGTAATGCCCACAAGTGCCGTACCAATAATGGCAAACAGGCTAAGAATTAATCCGCTAATTAAAATATAGCGATTATTCTTCATCCTTATCTCCTAAGTGGTGATGAGGGAACTCGTTCCAGCGATGCCCAAAGGCGCGAGGCATTGTGTAGTAATCCAGCAAAGGTGCGGTCATATTCATAAGAATAACCGCAAAGGCGATGCCGTCCGGGTAGCTGCCCCAGGTACGTATAATATAAATAAATATACCAATGCCGGCCCCATACAACCAGCGGCCTTTTGTTGTAGTGGCTGCTGTTACCGGGTCGGTTGCAATAAAAAATGCGCCCAACATAAAGCCGCCACTGAATAAATGAAAAGTAGGTGGTGTGAAGGAGGCGTAGTCATATAAAGCAAACAGATTTGATAGCACTAATATTGCAGCGATAATGCCGGCAGGAATTCGCCAGTCAATAATTCTTTTTATGCAGAGGTATAAACCAGTCATTAAAAATAAACCGTTAGCCCACTCCCAGCCAAAGCCACCGATTGAACCAAACATTGAACCGTATTCTTTGTGGTTTTCAATTTCATTAATACTGAGCTCTAAACCCAGTTGAGTTTTTACGGTGTCGAGTGGTGTCGCCATCGTAATGGCATCCCAACCGTGGGTGAGTGGTAGTTCGCCGTGAAAAATAACGCGCAATGTTTCACTAAATGTAAGTAAGGTATAGTCATCGAGCAGGGGAGGAACCCATTGCGTCATTTCTCTTGGGAAGGAAATAATAACCACGATGTAACCAACCATCGCAGGGTTAAATGGATTGAAACCCAGGCCGCCGTATAAATGTTTAGCCACTATAATTGCAAATGCAGTGCCTATAAGCGTTAACCACCAGGGTGCAAGCTGCGGTAATGCCAGGGCTAATAAAGTGGCGGTGAGTAAAGCGCTGCCATCAAGCAGATAAGGTTTAAGCGGGCGTTTGCGTAATAAAAGCATTAAGGCTTCGCAGCTCAAAGCAACCACACTGGCCAAAATAATATTCACCAGAACGCCCCAGCCAAAAAATACAACCATTGCGATGGTGCCGGGAACCATCGCCAATAGCACTTTATACATAACAGATTGAACACTGTTTTGTTGTGCAAGGTGTGGTGAGGTGGCGGTTTTAAATTGCATCTGGTTTCCGGTTATTGTTCTTGTGTACTTTTTTCGTTACTGCTTTCAGTCTGCTGGGCGGATTTTTTATCTTTTACACGTTGCATTGCAGCTTCTATTGCTGCTTTTTTAGGATCGATGTCTGTTGTTGCGCCAACGGTTTCTTTAGTCGCTGCTTCAGCTATTTTTTTCTTTGCGAGTAATTCCTTTTTCTTGCGAAGTTTTTCATCACGTTCTTTTTTCTCGCGATCTAAACGTTCCTGGCGGAATTCATGACGAATGCGTGCGTGATCTGATTTAATACGATCCCGTTCCTGATTCCAGATTTCGGTTTTGGCAAAACGATAATATTGCACTAGAGGAATTTGGCTTGGGCACACATGGTTGCAGCAGCCACACTCGATACAATCAAATAAATGATATTCCTGAACCAGATCAAAGTTTTTAGAGCTAGCATGCCAGTAAAGCTGCTGCGGTAATAATTGAGCAGGGCAAACTGTTGCGCAAGCACCGCAACGAATACAGGGCATTGCATCTGCTATTTGTTCGGCCGCGTTACTAACTAATAAACAATTACAGGCTTTAGTCACTGGCAAGTGATCTGTTTGTAAGGTGAAGCCCATCATGGGGCCGCCGATAATTAATTTGGCAGCATCTTCATGGTAACCACCGGATTGCTCAATCAATTCTGACATAGGTGTGCCAATGAGCACTTCCATGTTATGTGCCTGTTGTACGCCTTCGCCAGTAATCGTAACAATGCGCGAAATAAGTGGTTCGCCCAGACAAATGGCTTTGTGTACCGCAACCGCAGTACCAACATTTTGCACTAACACGCCAATGTCGGATGGAAAACCATCACTTGGGACTTCTTTATTTGAAAGCACTTTTATCAGTTGTTTTTCGCCACCGGTGGGGTAAATGGTGGGAACAACAACTACCTCAATGGTATGCAGTGCCTTTTCAGTGATCACAGCACGCAGTGCTGCAACTGCCTCGGGCTTATTATCTTCAATGGCAATTAAACAATGCCGGGCAGAAACAATATATTGAATAAGCCCACAGCCGGATATAACTTCGCTGGCGTAATGGCGCATCAACATGTCATCACAGCTGATGGAGGGTTCGCACTCAGCGCCATTAATTATCAGCGTATCAATTTCTGCCTGTGGCCCGGTGTTTACCTTAACCGCGGTCGGGAAGGCAGCACCACCCAAACCTACAATACCGGCCTGACGAATGAGCTGGCGTAATTCTGTGGGTGATTTGGTGTTGGGGTGATGCAACGGCGATAATTCAATCCATTTATCCTCTCCATCCGTTTCAATGACCACACTTAATGCACTTAAGCCGGATGGGTGGGGTACGGGCAGTTCCTCAATCTCTACTACTTTACCGGAGCTGGGGGCATGAATTGAGGCGCTGACATAACTGCTGGCCTGCGCCAAAACCTGGCCTTTTAGCACGCTGTCGCCCACTTTAACCAGAAGCTTTCCCGCTTCACCAATATGTTGCTGCACAGGGATCACCAGGCGCTTAGGCAATAAGGCCCTGGTAATTGGCCTGGTGGTAGAAACGGCTTTATTGCTGGGGAGCTTTAAGCCGCCATGAAAATGCCATAAGTGACGAGAGTTGAGAGACATATTGATTACCCTGCCTGCGGCGCAGTGCTAACGTGGTCAGGTAATGGCCAGCGCCAGGTGTCGGGTTCTACTTTAACGGGCTTAATGTGAATGCAATCGACCGGGCAGGGTGGAATGCATAAATCACAGCCGGTGCATTCGCTCTCGATAATGGTGTGCATTTGTTTAGCGGCACCTAAAATGGCATCAACCGGGCAGGCCTGGATGCATAAAGTGCAGCCAATACAGGTTTCTTCATCAATATACACGACGGTTTTTTCAGGGATATCGTCATGTTCTGCATCCAGTGCAAGTGGCTCAACACCGAGTAAATCCGACAAGGCCAACATCGTGGTTTCACCGCCAGGTGGGCACAAATTTATCTCTGCCTCACCGCTGGATATTGCCTCGGCGTAAGGACGACAGCCAGCAAAGCCACATTGGCCGCACTGAGTTTGCGGCAATATAGCATCAATTTTATCAACAACGGGGTCGCCTTCTACGTGGAATTTAACGGAGGCATAGCCGAGCAGTAAGCCAAATAAAGCGGCAATCAGCGCAAGGGTTAAAATAGCGGTTAGGATTGTCATAGGGGATTAATGTACCAAACCAATAAAGCCCATAAAAGCCAGCGACATTATGCCCGCAGTTATCATTGCAATCGACGTTCCCTGAAAGGCCTCGGGTATATCGGCCACGGCAATGCGTTCACGAATACCAGAAAATAGAATAAGCACCATTGAAAAGCCAACGGCGGCACCAAAGCCGTAAAAGGCAGACTGTAGGAAACCGTGTTCTTCCTGAGTATTAAGCAGTGCAACGCCCAATACAGCGCAGTTGGTAGTAATCAGTGGCAAGAATATACCCAGTACGTTATATAGCAGTGGGCTGGTTTTGTGCACCACCAGCTCGGTAAATTGCACGACTACAGCAATCACCAAAATAAACATAATGGTGCGTAAATAGGCGATATCGAGGGGTATAAGAATGAACTCATTCACCAGATAGCTGCAAATAGACGATAAGGTGAGCACAAAAGTGGTGGCTAAAGCCATGCCTATTGCGGTTTCCAGCTTGCGGGAAACGCCCATAAATGGGCACAGACCAAGGAATTTCACCAGAACGAAATTGTTAACCCAGATAGTGCTGATTAAAATGAGAGCGTATTCAGTCATTTGTGCCCAGAATGTGGAAAAATATATATTAGCTGATTCTACCTGAAACCGCCGAGGTTCGCGTAATGTTAGAGGTAAATATAGAATATATCTTATATAGAAACATGATTTTACAGATAATACAGCCTTAGTTGGTAAGGCTGATTAAATATATCGGTAACAGATAATAGGTATTGAATTTGGGCGCTAAATTTGAGTTAATAAACCTCTTTTCACGCTAAATTGATGCTGGTGTGGCACAAGCATCAAAATTCCTCAGGAAGCGATTTGTCGGGTCAAACTTTTTAGCATAGCGTGGAATCCGTACAGTTCGGAGCCGACATTAGTCGGCTTTTTTTTGCCCTAATCAAATGCAACCAGGCCTTTTAACACCATATCAGTGTAGCTAACAACGCCTATAACCTGTTTGTTTTCTACTACGGGTGCCCTGGATAAACCATAGCGCTCAAATAAACGTGCACAGTAGCGAATATCCATATTGGGGTCTACGTTAATTACCGGCTTGGACATGATCTCAAAAATATTGATGCGGTCCGGTGAGCGGTCTTTTGCTAACACATCTTTGGCGATATCTGAGAGCAATACCATTCCATATTCATCATCAACATTACGTTTTTCAACAATTAATGATTTAGTCTCAACATGCTTCATTTTAGTCAGGGCTTGCATGACGGTCATTTTGCCGTCAACAATATCCACCTCGGTTTTCATTACGTCTCTAACACGAATAGTTGTTCTATTGCTCACAGCTCATCCTCCACAACGGATACTAATTTTTCCACCTGGTGTGCAACACCCACGGCATCTTCAACATCAATTTGAATAGCAATACCTGAACCAGGCCCGGTATCAAATTCCCCGACATCATTTATTGTTTCCAGAATATGTCGGCTAAGATGCTCTTCAACTAGAAAAAGCAAAACATCACGCTGGGTTTCCAGGGTTAAACCGAAAAATGTTTTGGTTTTGTTTAATCCCTCACCGCGCGCGTTGCCAATTACAGTAGCGCCAGTGGCACCCGCTTCGCGTGCCGCTTTCATTACTATGTCGGTTCTTGAATCTTCAACAAAAGCAATGATTAGTTTGAAATGCATAGCTCTGTATCTCTCATTTAATTATTGTGAACGCCTGGCACGATATTCTGATAATTGCGCATAGGCCATAACTGACATTATGGGGAACAGACTAGCAAATGCAATTAGCCCAAACCCATCGATTAAAACATTTCTACCCGGTACCGTCTCTGCCAAACCAAGTCCAAGTGCCGCCACTAATGGGACGGTTACCGTTGAAGTTGTAACACCGCCGGAATCATAAGCGAGTGGCACAATCATTTTTGGTGCAAAAAAAGTTTGTATAACAACAATAATGTAACCGCTAATTATAAAATAGTGAATGGGTATGCCCGTGACGATGCGGAAGCTACCCAGTGAAATACCAACCGCGACACCAATGGCAACGGCGATACGTAAACCCCATATACCAATGGCGCCGCCAGATACTTCATTGGCCTTAATCGCAACGGCCATGAGTGATGGCTCCGCAATCGTCGTACTAAAGCCAATCGCAAAAGCAAAAATATATACCCAGTAATAATCAGACCAATGAAGGGTTTGCAACGCATTGCCCACACCATGAATAAATTCAGGGTTGGTTAACTGGTCTGCCATTAAGCGACCGAGAGGGAATAATGCTTTTTCCAGGCCTAATAAAAATAATGACAGGCCGATTAATACATAAACAAAGCCGAATAAAACACGTTTTAAATTTGGGACAGGGCGGCGGATAACCAGAAATTGAAAACCAAAAATAATAGCCGCAATGGGAAGAATGTCGTAAATAGTGTTTGCTGTGGTATGGAATATTTGCGTAAGTAATTCCATTAAATAATCATCCCATAACCCATTACAAAAATCATCGGGGTTAAAGAGGCAAAGGCAATTAAGCCAAAGCCATCAATCATCGGGTTACGCCCTTTAATAGCCGTCGCCAGGCCAATCCCCAAAGCGGTCACCAGCGGTACCGTAATAGTCGATGTCGTTACACCGCCAGAATCATAAGCAATGCCAATAATTTCACGCGGAGCAAATGCAGTCATAATAACCACCAGTGCATAGCCGCCCATAATCATATATTGAATAGACCAGCCCTTTAAAATACGCATAACACCAATAACAAGAGCCAGGCCAACAGAAAAGGCGACGGTATAACGCAGGCCAGAGGCATAAGACTTCATTGCCTCGGCGGTATTTTCAATCATTCCACCGCTGGCGGCAATTTGTGAGGCTTCATCAACAACGGCTATAAGTGCCGGCTCGGCCACCGTAGTACCAAAGCCAAGCGCAAAAGCAAAGATCAGCAGCCATATGACGCTGCCTTTACGGGCGAAGGCATTGGCCATGCTTTCGCCAATGGGAAACAGACCCATCTCTAAGCCATAAATGAAAAAGGTTAGGCCCATAATTACGAACAGGGTGCCAATAATAATATCTAAAAAATTTGGAATAGGTTGCTGTAATACAAACAACTGAAAAAAAGCAATTACAAGAATAATGGGCAGCAAATCTCGCAAGCTGTTCATCATTGATTTTAGTAACGCAAATAAAGCCCGATTCAAAGGGCTCGTCTCTCTATGTATGACATAAGATCATTCTAAACACAAACATTGTAAATATCGAGTTACATCTGATGATGTATGTCAGTTAAATCAAAATTACTTTTTATTTTAAAAGTTGATTGCAGAGTGTTATCAGAGGGAATATCAAAAATAAAAATATTTAAATGTATAGCATGCTGAGTGAATAACGGTGGCGTAATTTATATAGATTCGTTTTGAATTACTCTGTTGCAATATCAATACGATAGGACTCATGGCAGGTTACACAATTTTGCATCAAGTCGGAGAGTTGCTTTAATGCATGAGAGCCATCACCCAGATCATTGGCATCCATCGCCAACTGTTCGAATTTACTGTGTGTATCAAATCCGAGTCTTTTAAATGTCAGTGGCAGTTTGCCAATTAATGTGCCCGGTACTTCTGCCTGTGAGGCCTTGCCAACTTGTAGCGCATATTCGGAGACAACCCGCATATCATTTTCAGAAATGCCCTGGGTAATTTTTTGTACGCTACTTAAAAATGCACGCATTTCAGTGAGTATAAGATCTCTTTCGTTTATATTTAACTGGACGCTGCTGCGGCCATCGGGGTTAGGCAATACGCTACCCTGGAATATAAATTTGTAGATGCCACCAATAATAATCAGTAGCAGTAATATGATGATTCCGTTGTATATTTTGTGCATAGCACTTCCGTATTATGGTTCGATACATCTCTTGAGTCTGCGTTAATGGACGGTCGAGTAAAATAAATAATAGCAGACGTTTGATTTGGAGCAATATTAGTAAAGCATATTTTTAACTGTGAATCTAAAAGAATTAATGTGTTTTTCTTATAGCGCCTGTTAATACCTTGATTTGTGGCCGTTTTTTGGCGCTGCTGAGGGTAGGTGAAACCAGCTGGTAATAATGATTATATGATTTGTTGATGAGAACTACTTTGTCGGCAACTTTTGCCAATTCGGCATGTGTTGTAATAGCCGTACTCACAAATGAAAAAACCAAACGTAAACAGGCATATGCCTCGGCGGTGTCTTGAGGAATCAGTTTCCAGATATCCTGCCAGCTAGCAGCAACTTTTTCGAGTTCTTTTAAGGTTTTATGTGGTTTGTTCTTTTTAAGTGTTTTATCGATTTTCTTGTGAATTTTTTTACACAGTTGAATATCGGCGGTGCTGATTATTTTGTCTGCAAGTAGCTGGGTGAGTGTGTTGTAATCGGTATTTGCTACGTTGCCAGTAGCGCCGCAGGTAGGGCAGGGGATATTTGTGCCGCCCTGTGAGTTGGCTTCGTGTTTTTTATCAATGGTGAAATCAGATGGGTAGATGGCTCTACAGGTGATGTCGTTACATATGGCGGGGATAAATGGCATGGGTGTTCATTTTTTTGGTTAAAGGGGGATTATATCGGTTTTGGGGTGGTTGGTTAATTGTTTATTGTTTTTTTGACAGGCTGAATTTTTGTTACGGGCGCACGACTTAGTCACTGGCTGAGTGTCTAAGGTTCGCCTGTTGGCGAGTCACTTTTCTATCTGCAGCAATAGAAAAGTAACCAAAAGAGTGCCGCCGGCGTTGTGTTTATATGAACTACCAGATTCTAGTGCAATACATTCAATGACCCCAGCCAAGCTTTATTTTAAATAGCAAAAATAAAGTCCCTTCTTCACTCCCAATTTTTGTGGCCACTGCGGAACTCACGAATTAAAAAGCCAATTCGCTCAGACATCCTCGCGGAAAGCTCCACAAAAATCACTCGTTCATCAGCTCGGCTGATGGGGAGGGCAGATCAAAAGCGGAAATCAAATCGTACAAGAAAAATTTGCCCCTGTTGATTTAGTGGAAGTAGGGTGGATCAAACGAAGTGGATCCACCGTTGTTGGGCAATTGGTGGATTTTTATTCTGGGCGCACAACGTAGTCACTGGTTGAACGTCTAAGTTTCGCCTGCTGGCGCCTTACTTCTATGAAAGCCATCCCTGGCTTTCACCCTTCGGGCTATGCGAGCATATTCAAAAATGTTCCAAACATTTTTAATCTTTCAGCAGCAGAAGAAAAGTAAGCAAAAGACTGCCGTTCCCGGTCACTTGCCCTCATCAAAAAGCAGATGAGGGTTCCC
>CAWUSX010000023.1:0-13083 GCA_963924875.1 uncultured Gammaproteobacteria bacterium | reverse complement strand
AAGCTAAAGCTAAAGCTAAAGCTAAAGCTAAAGCTAAAGCTAAAGCTAAAGCTAAAGCTAAAGCTAAAGCTAAAGCAGAGGCCAAAGCCAGGGCAGAGGCCAAAGCCAGGGCAGAGGCCAAAGCCAGGGCAGAAGCAGAAGCCAGGGCAGCAGTTGAAAAGGCAAAAAACTCAGCGCAAATAGTCGAAGATTCATCGGCAATACCATCTGATAGTTTCATACAGGAGAATAAGCCGGTTGATAATAAGCGATTGTATTCTATTCAAGCGGGTATGTTTGCCAGTAGAAATAATGCTGAAAGCTTTATTGAAAAATTAGTAGTAGAAAAATTTGAAGCTTATATAAGTGACTTTGTCTCATCCTCCGGCGCCGTAAAATATAATGTACGAGTGGGGCGCTATGATGAACGTGATAAAGCGCGTGAAAAATTAAAAGAATATCAAACGTTCTTTTCCTCTCCTGCTTACGTGGTTATCGGGCAGTAAACACGCCTGTTATGTATAAATTAATTTGCTTTGATTTAGATGACACGTTGTGGCCCTGTATGCCGACGATTCAATGTGCGGAACAGGCTATTTATGACTGGATGGTGGAGCATAAGCCCGCTATTACACAGGCATATTCTATAGAACAACTACGTGATAAACGAAAAGTACTAATCCACGATCAAGCCGAATTAATAAATGATTTGTCTGCTGCGAGATTAGTGCATTTAAAAGCCCTCGCGGAAGAGTTTAATGATTCAGCTGATTGGGTGGATGAGGCCTTCAAGGTGTTTTATCAGGCAAGACAAAAAGTCGCCCTGTATGACGATGTGATACCGGTGCTACTAGAGCTCAAGCAGCATTTCACTCTAGTGGCTTTAACCAACGGGAATGCCCATATAAAGCATACGGGGCTGGCTGAATATTTTTCTTTTCAGGTATCGGCTGCCGATGTGCTCGCTGCAAAGCCGCATCCCGCTATGTTTATTCGAGCCATGCAACAAGCCGAGGTAAGGCCGCAAGAGACATTGCATGTGGGCGATCACCCGATACATGACATTCAAGGTGCGAGAAATGCGGGAGTCGATGCGGTGTGGATAAACCGCTTTCAGCGGGTTTGGGATACCAACCAACAGACACCCAGGCAACAATTTGATGACCTGTATCAGCTTAAAAACTGGATAATGAAAAGCCAAGGATCCCTCTGATCAGTTCTATAATGCTTCTGCGTGATCTGAAGGGTGCAGAGTAAGACAGGCAGTCTATTTTTAATATATAATGCCCCGTTCCTAAACCTTAAACGGCCTTGAGCTCTGTTGATTCATGAAGTATAAAACTGACGACCTACGTATTTCCGGCCTACAAGAAGTCCTGGCTCCAGAAGAGCTGCATCGTGAATACCCGATTACCGATCAGGCATCGGATACTGTACATACAACCCGTCAGGCTATTCATGATATTTTGCACGGGAAAAGTGACCGCCTGATGGTGGTCGTAGGCCCGTGTTCTATCCATGATACAAAAGCCGGTCGTGACTACGCGGCTAAGCTAAAACCCCTGATTGATGAGCTAGAAAATGAGCTTTGCATTGTGATGCGGGTGTACTTTGAAAAGCCACGAACTACAGTGGGTTGGAAGGGGTTGATCAATGACCCTCATTTAGATAATAGTTTTAATATTAATCACGGTTTACGTTTGGCGCGCAGCTTTCTGTTAGATGTCGCGGATATGGGTGTGCCAGCGGGTACCGAGTACCTTGACCTGATTAGTCCGCAATATATTTCAGACCTTGTCAGCTGGGGCGCCATTGGTGCGCGTACCACTGAAAGTCAGGGGCATCGCGAGCTAGCTTCTGGGTTATCCTGTCCGGTTGGCTTTAAAAATGGTACCGACGGTGGTTTAAAAGTCGCTGTAGATGCTATTCAAGCAGCTTCTCGCCCGCATGTATTCATGTCACTTACCAAGCAAGGGCACTCCGCTATTTTCTCAACCACGGGGAATGATGATTGCCATATTATTTTACGTGGTGGTAAGCAACCTAATTACGATGCGGTCAGTGTGAAGACGGCAACGGATCAATTAGAAAAGAGTGGGCAAAATACACGCCTGATGATTGATTGTTCTCATGCAAATAGTCAGAAAGATCACAATCGTCAAATTAATGTATGCCAGGATGTGGCAGATCAGCTTAAGACGGGCAACAATAATATAATGGGCGTGATGATTGAGAGCCATTTGCAGCCAGGTCGTCAGGATGTGCTTGATATAGACAGTCTAGAATACGGTAAGAGCATTACCGATGCATGTATTGCATGGCAGGAGACGGAAATTTTATTACGTGATTTGGCTGAGGCGGTTCGTGTGAGAAGAAGCGTTTAGTTGTTAGTTGTGTAAACTGCTTTCAAGGTAAAACTTAATCTTCATATGAGCGATTTTGACAGCTCATATTGCCGCAATCTTTTGCGCAACCTGGTTGTTGATCCGTTAGCATTTTTTGTAGTTGATCGTGATTGATTGTTTTTACAGAACGGCCTGTTTTTGAATCCAGTAGGCGCAGGCTCAGGTTTGGGCAATCGAGTAACGTGCTAAGTAAGTCATTCATACGAGTCCTTGTTAGTTTTTTGCAAATGAGAATTATACTCATTTGCAAGCTGACGTCAAGTTTGCTCCTTTCTTCATTCCAGATACATGTCGCGCTTAAGACTTTATGTCTTTCAAGCAATAACTAATTTTTTCTACCATCTGCGTACAAATAACACCGGTATGTTGTGCCTGGTTTGCGCTTAATTGCGCTATGTTCATAACCTTATTGATAAAAATTTTAATGATTACTCCGCATACTGCTGTTAATCCCCTAAAGCTGGCGGTATCATGCCGCATTACTAAATTCTTTGAATAGCAATTTAATTTATGACTAGCATATTAAAATCAGACAAGTTAGACCGGGTTTGTTATGACATCCGTGGTCCCGTATTGCATGAAGCCAAACGATTAGAAGAAGAAGGGCATTTAATTACCAAGCTTAATATTGGTAATCCGGCGGCTTTTGGTTTAAATGCACCTGACGAAATTATTCAAGACGTGATTCGAAATCTGGCGAATTGTCAGGGTTACTCAGATTCAAAAGGCGTTTACTACGCGCGTAAAGCCGTTATGCAATATTGTCAGGAAAAGGGTTTTCCAGCGGTTGATATTGATGATATTTTTTTGGGGAATGGTGTTAGTGAGCTGATTGTAATGTCGATGCAGGCATTATTGAATAATGGCGATGAAATGCTCATTCCGGCTCCTGATTATCCATTATGGACAGCCGCAGTTAGCCTGTCGGGTGGAACACCGGTTCATTATTTGTGTGATGAAGATAATGCCTGGGAGCCCAGCATTGAAGATATTGAAAGCAAAATTTCACCCAGGACCCGTGGCATAGCGATCATTAACCCAAATAATCCAACGGGTGCCGTTTATAGTAAAAATACATTGCTTAAATTAATAGACGTTGCGCGCAAACATAAGCTGATTATTTTTGCTGATGAAATTTACGATAAAATAATTTATGACGATGCGGAACATATTGCTATAGCCTCTCTGGCTGATGATGTATTAATGATCAGTTTTAATGGCCTGTCGAAATCATATCGTGTGGCGGGTTTTCGTGCCGGCTGGATGGTGATTAGTGGTGCAAAAAAGCATGCAACGGATTACATAGAAGGCATGGAGTTACTGGCTTCAATGCGTTTATGTGCAAATGTACCCGGTCAGCATGCAATTCAAACTTCATTAGGTGGTTATCAAAGTATTAATGATTTGGTGGCACCGGGAGGGCGTTTATATGAGCAAATGGATTACACATGGAAAATGGTTAACCAACTAGAGGGTGTTAGCTGTGTAAGGCCTAAGGGAGCCCTGTATTTGTTTGCTAAATTAGACCCGGCCATTTATAAAATTGATGATGATGAAAAATTCATATTGAAATTATTACAGCAGGAAAAAGTCTTATTGGTTCAGGGCACCGCATTTAACTGGCCGGATACCAATCATGTGAGACTGGTTTCTTTGTCGCGTCGCGAAGACATGGAGAAGGTGATTGAAAAAATGCACCGTTTCTTAAGGAATTATAGAGAAGACAATTAAGCTATAAGGGCAATTAAATTATCGCTATTTAGGCGTTAGTCTATAACGCCTAAAAGCCTGTTTTTACTGATTGTAAATCTGCGTGCAGTTTCTACCATTTCTTTTTGCGGCATATAAAGCATCATCTACGTTATTTAAAATATCTTCCAGATTATGCTTTTGGGATATCTCCAGTACTCCAATACTCATACTTACAGGCAAACTTTCTTTGCTACAGTAGATGGCCTGTTCACATAATTGTGTGCGTAATTTTTCGGCCACTAAATAGCCTGCTTGTTGATCAGTTTCTGGCAGGATGATCATAAATTCTTCGCCCCCCCAACGTGCAGCCACATCATCATTGCGTAGACAATTTTTCATCCGCCTGGCTGTTTCAATTAATACCTGATCACCACAGGGATGACCATAGTTGTCATTAATAGATTTAAAATGGTCTAAATCGCATAACAGTAAGCTGTATTTTTTTTTACATACGCTTTTCTGATGGATTAAGTAATCTATTTTTTCATGCATGTAACGACGGTTATAAAGCCCTGTTAATACATCGGTATGAGCCTCTAGTTGAATAGTTTTTTGTAGTTCTTTTAAGAGGTTATTTGAATGGTAACGTGAGTATTCACAAATTGATGATATTAAACATACACTCAAAAATATTGAAAAATAGCGGACTTCAAAACTATATGAATAGTCCGTGGTTAAAATTTTATTATCAGGAATGAACATTAAAGCCATACTTGCCAATATAAACAGAGAAAGGGCGAAGCTACCTTTGCTTAAACCATAAATGAATAAAACTAATGGAGGTAAAATATAGCTCCATAACGGTCCCGTGTTATCAACTCCGCCGGTACTGATAAGGTGTAAAAATAGAATCGTCGACATTACCACAACAATATCACCGGCACGTTTGTAGTTTCCAGTGTTATGCAGGTATACGCTGTTAGTGATGGCAATAAATGCGCATAAAGCCAATGTAATGCCGAGTTCCAGTTGATTGCTTATAAAGAACTGAATAGCAAATGGAAGAAGATAAATTGTACCGACGACGCAGTATAAGTTGATGATTAAAACTAGACGTTGAGCATCAATATCATTTTCGTGATTTTTATTAAGACCACTAAAAATAATTTTATTAAAAAAACTGCTCAGTTGATTTGAAAAGCTGATCCTACGCGATTTTTTATATTTGGACTGATGTAGATCAATTTTGTTTTTTTCCATTTGCTGAAACTCCATATATCAAACCTTATTCGAATTTTTGTTTAGGTTTTTCCTAAACTTATTATTATTCGCTTGAAGTAACCATCACCCTACAGGTGAGTTGAAGTGGTTATTCGAGCATTTCATTCGATTATCATTTTATAGAGCTATACAGTAATGCAGTTTAATTTAACTAAGAAACTGCTAATCAGCGTCGGGTCATCATAATCCTATGCAGGTAGTGAGATGTCTATGCCCTGAACAGGTGAGCATTAAACCTTTTGTCCGTATAAATTTACCATTTATACAATTGGTAAAGATTTTTTATAGAAACTGAGTTTTGCAAGGGGTTTTTGTGAGGTGTTTCTCACTTTCATAGGCGCTTAGCAACTGGAAAACAGGTAAGTAAAGTGAGGGCAGCTGGTTAATGAGCAGATGAAAGCAGTTGGTACCTGCTTAAATTAACAGTGCCCTAGAGGGCTTTAAAGTAAAGATTCAACAAACACAAAATCATCTTTTTTACAGTTTTTTAGTAAGGTGACATCGGTTATTGCATGCGCCCAAATATTGGCTTTTGTGGCGAGGCGAATTTCATCGCCTTGTGAGGCAGGTGTTTTTCCAAAGGCAATTGCGATGCCGTCACCTTCTGTCCAGAAAGCTAGTTCACCGGCCTCTACTACGTCCCTGGCAGTCTCTTCTAATTCCGCCATTACCGGCGTTTCAAAAAATACCTGTTTGCCCCAAATCTGGGCCTTGCTGGCAAAAGGCAGGGCATCTTTAATATTTTTAGCGGTTGGTGTATCCAGTAATTGCGCTTCAATTTTTGCTTTACCAATGGATATTAAAATTTTATTGCTCATGTGTCTGTCTCTGGGGAGTGTCTTTAATGGTAAAGGATAAATTATACCTTAATCACTCATTAAGGTTGCAGCCTTGTGATTGACCAGTTAGCAGCGTTATCCAGGATGAACTGAAAACGATCATGCAGGCGATTTTCTCTGCCCTGCCAAAACTCGAAACTACTGGGTATTAAACGATATCCACCCCAGGCCTCTGGTCGTTCAACTGATTCACTATTGATGCTTTGCAGTGCTTCTACTTTTGCTTCTAATGTAGCTCGTGAATCAATGGCGTGACTTTGTTCTGAAGCCGCTGCACTGAACTGGCTTTGTAATGGACGGGAGTGGAAATATTCTTCGGCCTCTGCCGCGGAGAGTTTTTCAATATGCCCTTGAATACGTACCTGACGGTCAAATTCACGCCAGTAGAATAACAGGCAAGCTTGAGCATTTTCTGCGAGTTGCAGGCCTTTAGGGCTGTTGTAGTTGGTATACCAACAAAACCCGCTCTCATCGAATTGTTTTAGCATTACAATGCGTGCGTCAGGCATGCCATTTTTACTGGCCGTGGCTAGTGTCATTGCAGTAGCATCTTTTAGTTCAGCCTGTTTAGCTTGTTCTAACCAAACGTCCATTTGCTTAAATGGGTTTGTATTTAACTGGTTTCTACTCAGGCTATCGCAGTCATATTCGCGGCGTATATCGGCAAGTGTGCTCATGATGTTCTTTAATTTGTTTTAGGTTGCGGTCAATTATTGCTAGTTTTGTTAAAGCGTTAGTTGATCTGCCTCTAATTAAGCAATTATTAAAGAGGATAATAATTTGTTTATTGAAATGAACTAATCGACTTCAATGGCATATAAATCATGCTCACTAGAGCCAGTAATTTTCACATCAATCAATGTGCCGGGTTCGTATTGCTTTTGTGAATCAACAAATACCAGGCCATCTATTTCCGGGGCATCTGCTTTGCTGCGTGCAATAACGCCTTCGTTGTCCACTTCATCTACCATGACCTGTATGGTTTGGCCGACTTTCTTGCTGAGCTTATTGGCACTGATTTCAGCCTGTAATGTCATAAAGCGTGCAAGTCGTTCTTCTTTAACGTCTTCCGGTACCTGTTGAGCTATCTGGTTAGCCGTGGCGCCTTCGACAGGTGAATAGGCAAAGCAACCCACACGATCCAGATCCGCCTCTACCAGGAAGTCCAGCAAGTGGTTGAAATCATCATCGGTCTCACCGGGAAAGCCTGCAATAAAGGTACTGCGTAAAGTAATGTCGGGGCAGATTTCACGCCAAAGCTTGATACGTTTTAAAACATTTTCAGAGCTTGCAGGGCGTTTCATCGCGCGCAAAATCTCCGGGCTGCTGTGCTGAAATGGAATATCCAGATAGGGCAAAATTTTGCCTTCAGCCATTAACGGAATCACTTTATCAACATGTGGATAGGGGTAAACATAATGCATACGTATCCACATATCGAGCTCACCCAGATTTTTTGCCAAATCTTCAAATTTAGTTTTAATCGGTCGACCGTTCCAGAAATCGGTTTGGTATTTAATATCCAAACCATAGGCGCTGGTGTCTTGTGAGATCACTAATAATTCTTTAACGCCGCTGTTGGCTAAATTTTCTGCCTCAGTCATCACCTCACCAATGGGCCTGCTCACTAAATCACCACGCAATGATGGGATAATGCAGAAGGTGCAGCGGTGGTTGCAGCCTTCCGCAATTTTTAAATAGGCATAATGCTTTGGCGTGAGTTTTATGCCGGCCGGTGGGATGAGGCTGATATAGGGGTCATGCTCAGGGGGCAAGTGTTTATGCACTGCTTCAAGTACTTCATCCGCTGCATGAGGGCCGGTAATTGCCAAAACTTGAGGGTAGTTATTGGCGACGATATTGCCCTTGGCGCCTAAACAGCCGGTGACAATGACCTTGCCATTTTCGTTTAGCGCTTCGCCTATGGCATCTAAAGATTCTTCAACCGCATCATCAATAAAACCACAGGTATTTACTACCACAATATCGGAGCCTTCATATGAAGGGCTGATCTCATAGCCTTCTGAGCGTAATTTGGTGATGATAACTTCGGAGTCTACCAGTGCCTTTGGGCAACCAAGGCTAATAAAACCGACTTTCTTACTGTTTTGCGAGGTATCTTTGGACATGATGTTGGAAACTTATAGTTGAAGACTTAATGAGGCGGGTATTTTAACCTATTTTAAAGGCCGATCTCCCTTATAAATAGTAAAGTTGCTGTATATGTTTTTTACAATGAAAAGAACGGGCGTATTAACGCCCGTTCTCAAGTTTGCAATCTACGCCGAAGCCGTGCTTAAGGCATAAGAATACTAGTGCCAGATGTGGCCGGTAGCCTTGGCATAGTTATTACAGGGTATTCACCGGTTAAAGCACCCAAAAATACAACGATATCTTTAACGTCGTTTGCAGACAGGTCTTTATTTAACTGGCTCTTTGCCATAACTTTTACTGCTTCATCAAGCGAATTGACTGAGCCATTATGGAAGTACGGTGCAGTATCCGTAATATTTCTAAGTGTTTGAACGCGGAACATATTTCTATCTTCACTGTTACCTGTTACACCTTCACGGCCTTTGTCATCGGCTAATTTATATTTGCTGACGTATGCGTTACTAAAGGTTGGGAATTTTGCATAGAAGCCTGTACCAAGTGGCATCTCTGGGCCATTAAAAGCAGCGCCCGAGTGACAGCTTGTGCAGCCTGTAGATTTGAACGTCGCCATGCCACGTACTTGCTGGCTCGTCATGGCCTTTTTATTGCCGTTAACATATTTGTTATAAGGGCTGTTTGGAGTGATAAGCGTGCGTTCAAATGCGGCAACGGCTTTAGCGGCGTTATCAATCGTCTCCACCTTCCATTACATTGTGGCAAGAGTTACATGACACGGTACCCGTAGACGAAAAGCGAGGGTCCATAAAAAGAGTTTTTCCCAGTTCAACCTTTTTGGCTGTAGTAGGGTTATTCGCGGGTGCCGGTGCTGCATCAGGCAGTGCCTGCCAGGCAGATGCCAGTGTTGATATGGATAAAGCGGATGCAAATCAATAAGATATTTTATGAGGTGGTAAGAGCCGATTGAAGGGGTTAAAAATAGATATTAACCCCTTCGTATACTCATTTTGATTGTGAGACCATAAAATCTACAGTTGCTTCCAGCTCTGCTTCACTGCACACACTACAGGTACCCCTGGCCATCATGGCTGTACCCGGGATACCCAATTTTGCTGATTGATATAAGGTACTTTCGCCTTTTGCTATACGAGGTTTCCAGTCGGTGGCATTGCCTAGTTTAGGTGCATTTGCAACACCCGATTTATGACAATTGACGCAAAATTTTGTATAAACCTGTTCGCCACTCATGGGTGCTTTTGCGGCACTGAGCACTGTTTTATCAACTGCTTTGGCTTCAAGCTGTGTGCTTGTTGCTGACGTATCCATTGTAGTTTCCTCAACCTCAGCAGCGGCTGGTTCATTTTGTATGGATGTTGACGTGACTGCCTCTGCTTTCTCAGCAGGGGCAGAGCTTTGTTGTGAGTCACAGCCAAAAATAAATAGCACGGGTATGAGTAGTATAAGGAAGTTGTTTTTCATTTTATCTCTCCGGTTTTTTAATGCGTTTTATGGACGTTTTTAATTAATCTCTTTCGAACTATAGAGGCCTTTATTATAAGCGTGGCTGCCCCACAAGGCATTGGCTTTTGCGGTTTTAATTAAATCATTAGTTACATCTTGCTTAGTTAATTTTTTAGCGTCTTGGCTGTAGTGAAAGCCTTGTGGTTGTTTTCCGGGTTGAAAAACAACTACGTCATCTTCATTGTTCATCCAGGCAAAATTTTTGAAATATTGCATCATGGCTCTGAGTTTTACCGGCTCAATTTTTTGTGTTAAATCATTGCCAATCATGGGATTGAGGCTATTGATTCCCATTAAAGATAATAAAGTAGGTGGAATATCAATTTGGCTGGCCAGACGTGAATCACTTTTTACAGGTATATCTTTACCTATAATTACAGCCGGTATGCGGTAGTGATCAATGGGTACTAATTGATTGCCTGTGGCGCGTGAGTCATGATCGGCAACAACAATAAATATTGTATTGTCCCAGTAATCAGAGGCTTTTGCTAATTTAAAAAACTCTCCAATTGCATAGTCAGAATATTTGGCGGCATTTTCTCTTGTTTGCTTCGGTTGATTGTAGAGTTCAATTTTTCCATCCGGGAATTCAAATGGACTATGATTGGATGAGCTAAATACCAAACTGAAGAATGGCTTGTCTTGCTTGCTAAATTGTTGAAATTGCTGGTGTGCTTTGTTGTACAAGTCTCCATCCGAGGCACCCCAGGAACCGACAAATTCAGGTTTCTCGAAAGTGGGGAAGTCTTGAATATTCGTAAAGCCATTACCGAGAAAAAAACTCTTCATATTATCAAAATGGCTTTCTCCGCCATAGATGAACTGTGTTGCATAACCTTTACGTTTTAATAGTTCGGCAATGGTAAAAAAATCAGACTGACTTTTTCCAAGCTTTACAACGGCGCGCCCAGGGGTTGGAGAAAACCCGGTAATCACAGCCTCTATACCCCGTACAGAGCGAGTGCCGGTTGCGTACATGCGCGTAAAATTCCAGTTTTCACTTATGAGATTGTCGATGTTAGGTGTGAGAGGTAACCCGCCCAGTCCACCGACGTAGCGTGCACCGAGGCTTTCCTGTAGCAAAATCACCAGATTTTTTGGTTTTCCCTGATAGCTTGCAATATGTTTGCTAAGTGTCGGGGTGGTTTCAGAAATAAACAATTCAGGTTTGATACTGGTTGATTGGCGTAGCTGTGAGATTATTTCCTGCTCGGGCATTTCGCCATAGTATTTGGCCGCATTGGCTTCATCCTGCATTTGCTTGATGGCAAACATAAGCGAATAGGTTGAATTTAATACAAGGTCGTTCATTAATGGGTCGGTGGAAAAGGCAACCATGGCCGGGTTTAAGGGCCGATGTTCAAATGTTGACCTTGCCCCCATAACGGCAATAATTAATATCATCAATGCCCATACCGGGCGCCAGTACCATTTAGGAAAAGTGAGTCCGCTCACGGCATGTTTTGAGAATCTCCAGCCGAAGTAGATGCTCGCTATGCTGCCAAGTAGGCCAATTAACAGTTCTAATTTATAACCACTCCAAAGCATGCCAAATACTTCTGCAGGATACTTTAGATATTCAACAAATAAACGATTAGGACGGACATCGTATTCCATAATAAAAGGCGGGGTGGCAAGCTCCATATAAACCAGAAGCCATAGGCCTAGTACAATCCATATGCGTACAAAAAATAGCCAGGCCTTCCCTGATGTTGTGTTACCCGCAAAAAAACAGCTTAAAAAAGCAGGTACAACGAGAAGCGAACTAAGCGTTGCTAAATCAATACGCAGACCATTGAACAATATGGAAAGCCAGCCACTAGAGTCATTGACTCTGTCTAAGTGCCATAGAGCCAGGCCAATTCTTGAAAGCATTAGCAAACACATTGCAACAAGAAGAGTTGAGATAAAGGGGAAGTAAATGCCTAATTTGCTTTTAAGAGTAGAGGTGCTGATGTTGGTTTACCTAATAGTAGAGTGCTGTAAATTTAAATTATGTTGTGTAACTGATGTTTTCGCAGCTTATTATATCCATTGCTTTGGAGTTGCCTAAATTGGTAAGGCCGTGTTTCCTGGTGTTTTGCTTTGCTAAGCATCTTTGGATATCAGGCCGAGAACATATTCTTAAAGTCTTCAAATAGGTGTATTTTACCTTATTTTTGCAGAAGAACATGCCTATAAATTGTGAACAGGTATTAACTATTTTAATGGATTATTTTTACAGTTTTTGTGGGCAATAAATATTGATAATATTGCTTCATAAAGTGATATACATGATAGAAGCCAAACATTGATTTCGCTGGTTTTATTTTTTTAAGGCTATTGGTTTATGAAAGCCATCCGCCTTAGTTTATCGGTACGTTTGAGTGTATTTAAAAAATACACATCAATAATGCGGCGGTGGCTTATCATCGGCGGTTGATAATATGTTTTCATCTCCCGCAGACTTAAGCTTACTATCCAGTTGCTTTATCTTTTCAGTAAGCGCGCTGAGTAACTGATCCTGTGCATAGATTATTTTATCCAGTGCCTGAATATGGTCTTCCTGATGAGTCAGCCTTATTTCAAGGTCGATTAGTTTTTCTTCAAGTTGTTCGCCATGTGAGTCACCGTTCATATTAACTCGTCTCGGTGTTTAACCCATAATGCAGTTGAGCCTGCTACACCCGCTGGCATAGCAATCAAATTGATAAATGGGATGCTGGTAATTAATAATACACCACCGCCAAAACCAAATGACAAACTGCGTTTCGACATGGCCTGTTTGTTAATGTCTTTGAAAAATTGGTTATGATTCGACATAGGGTAGTCCAGATATTCTAACGATAGCATCCACGCACCAAACACTACCCAAATAAATGGCGCAGCTAGATTAAGGCCTGGAATAAGGGTGAGAATAAATAAGATAAGCCACCATTTTAAAAAATAAATCAACTTACCCACTTCAGAACCCAGGCTGCGTTTAATCTGTTCGAATGTCGGGTAGCTTGGGCCAACATTTAGTGGTTTGCCGGTCACTAGCTTTTCTACTTTTTCAGCCAGTAAGCTGTTAAAGGGGGCGGCAATTAAATTGGCAATAAAGGTAAAGCTGTAGAAAATCACCAATAAAATCATCGTGGAAAATAATGGCCAGAGTACCCAGCTAATGGCCGTTTCCAGCCAGCTTAACCAGTCAGGAAAATCGGGCATTAATTGATTCATCCAGTCATTAAATTTTATAAACAGGTAATACGTTGCACCACCCAGGGTGATGA
>CAWUSX010000022.1:0-192090 GCA_963924875.1 uncultured Gammaproteobacteria bacterium | reverse complement strand
CCATTCTACAGTGTCAGCGGAATTCATTCGTGGATGAGGAGATTTAATTATTGAATTTACGATAAAAATATTCAAGGATGATAAGATGAATATCTATAAATAATAGATAACAGGAGACGTTACACATTATCTCGTCAACCGATAAAGCAAACATTTGCTGCGGTTTTTTTCTATGGCTATAATCTTCCGTTATATTTACATCAATTAAAAGGACAATACCTTGGCATCTAATAAAGGTCGTGCGCACTTCACACTGAGTGGCTATCATTTCAATCCCGATGACATCACTCGTCTGCTTGGCATCGAGCCCACCTCTATCAATGCTGCTGGTGCAAACAGTGCATTGGATAAACCTGTGATCAGTTCATGGGAGTTATCAACAGATAATATTATTGATGATGTGGATGTTTATAAATTGACGGACATTATTATTAAGCAGCTGGAACCGGTCGAAGAGAAGATTCTTCAAGTATGTAAAAGCCATAATTTATCTCCCAGGATGGGAATAGTACTGACTTTATCTGTAGATAAAGATGAAGAATGTCCAGATGTTGGCTTTGGCGGCAGGGCAGTTCGCTTTCTGGCCGATATTGGTGCGTTTATTAATGTGGAATATAAACTTTCTGAACGGATTTAAGTTTTCGTAAATGAAATATATCTGTCAGTCGGCAGAAACAAATGAACGTAAGTAGCCATGTTTATGGCTACTTAAACGTTTCACGCAAAGTGGCCACGCGCGACCATACGGTACGCGCGCGACTAATTAGCTTAAGGCCGCTTTGGAGTGCTGTAAGGCACTTCTTTTTGGAAAGGTTCCCACGTAGTGGTATAGCCTACGTAGCCCTTTTCATTAGCCTCTTTCTGAGTGGTTGTCAGAAAACGTGACTTACCTTCTGGAACTTTTGGTCTGGCTTTTGGTGCATCGCTCATTGTCATAACTCCTAAATGGTTGAAACGGGAGGAAAATCAACATATGTCAGTCCCTCCCACTAAACTGACGTGAATTATACTATCTATCGTTTGTAATGTCCCTTACTGGGTATCACATGCCGCACTCCCCCCTGGGGATTCTCAACATCTCCCTGATAGCGGGGAATGAGGTGAATATGAACATGGCGGATACTCTGCCCGGCTGCCGGCCCTATATTAACGCCGATGTTGTAGCCGTCAGGACTGAACTCCTCATCCAGTAGCTTACGCTCCTCTGTAATCAGCTCCATACAGGCCTGAACCTCTTCAGGCGTCAGGTCGAAAAAGCTGGCGACATGGCGTTTCGGGATGACCAGGGCATGTCCCGGACTCACCGCGTAGCTATCACGAGCGCTGTATGCAAGCTCGTGATCCAGCGATACCCCTTTTGCATCTTTACAAAACAAGCATGGGTTGTTGGGGTCTCGCTTTTTTCTCTCTTCTTCCGTCGACACAATCAATACCTTGGGTCTAAATATTTTATTAATCTAATGTCAGAAGGCCCTTTGATAGCCACTGCATGTAGTGCCGCTGAAACCAGGGGGTTTCTAAGCGGTTTTAATTTCGTCTTTACCGCTAAACGCTGCCATCAGCAGCCGCGTATTTTCCAGCTGCTCCTCGCAATGTTTTAAACACAGTGGTTGCAGGGCATGCGGAAAACACTCAATAATTAATTCAAACTCGTCAGCCACATCCTCTGCGAGTGCAGCATCTTTTGTTAACTCAGCCAGTGTACTGCGAGCAGTAGTCTTATTTACCCTGCAAAGTACTGCCAGATGAATCGGCAGTTGTTGTTCCATGCAAACTGTCAACGCCGTTTCATGAGATCGTACTGCTTCTTCCAGCCGATCTGCATTGGCTTCTGATTGACCCAGATGATGCAATACCGCACCGCGATTATTATGCGTGGCGGCTAATTCCAGAGCCGTGATATCTGCATCAAAGACGGCAAGTGCATTTTTGTAGGCGACAACAGACTTTTGTAAAGTACGATTACCTTTAAGCAATTTGCCATGTGCATGCAAAGTGGCACCGAGCCGATGCATGGTTGAACCCCATTCCATGGGATTTTTTTCTCGGCTCCACACCAGCAAGGCATTGGTATAGGCATCAGTAGCCTTTTTCAGATTTTTCGTATCGCCCAGTTGCCGACCCACTGCCTGACTTGCAGTGCCCAGGTTATATTGCGTTGCGGCCCAATCCATTGCTGACGTTTGCTGATCGAACACTTCAAGCGCACGGTTAAAGGATTGAATGGCCTTTTCGTATAAGACTTCATCCTGCATCTGCTGTGCAATTGCCGCTAAAATATTACCAAGACTATTCTGCGTCTCCGCCCAGGCCAATGGCTGTTGATCGCGATAGTCATCTGTCAACGATTGCTCAAGTGCATCACGTGCACTTTCCAAAATATTGGAACTGAAACGATGCTGCTCAAAATTTCCCCGGGTATAAAGAAAATTATCAGCGGTGGTTACCCCTGTATCCGCAACAGCAGCTGCCGCCAGGTCTTCACTTAGCATGCCTATAGCGTTGGCAATTGCGAGTTCTAGCGCCTTATTGTCCGGGTAAAAAATATAAGTTTTTGCGAATTTCATTTATGTATTACTGAGAATTTCATTGAGGTCCGGATCGGCGCCAACCGCGCCGCCAAGGTCGAGTTCTTCATCGCTAGCTTCACGTACAGTTAAGACCTCCACCATAAAAGTGACTTCTCTACCACACAGTGGATTATTGCCATCGACGGTTAATGTTTTGTCATCGAAACGAGTGACGATAAAATTTTTCGGCTCACCCTTTTCATTTTCCATGGTGATAGTCATACCAATTTCCCGATACTCCTGCGGGACATTTTCGATATTATCGGTAAACACCAGCGACTCGTCTCTCTCTCCATATAACAGTTTAGTGTCAATTGGTACATCAATGATATCACCGACTTTTTTACCATCCAGATGTTTTGTCACAGCTTCAGACAGAACATCATTCACACCATGAACATAACCCAGAGGATAATCTACCGTAACGAGTACATCACCGGTTTTATTATCGACGACCTTATAATTGAGTTCAACGAATTTTTCGTTTTGTATTGTATCTGACATAACTAGAAAAGCCTGTTTATAGATAAAGCCGTCTTAAAACAGCGTAGCACCAAAAATCTTTACCTTTTCATTCTCATAACCCAGCACCAGTCTACCCAGCCATTCGCTTTTATCTTTGCTGTTAGTCTGTTTATATAGCACTGTGACATGTTCGCCACGACGTATCATGCCAAGATATTCATAATCTGCTGACAAATTTTTCGCCAGGTCACTTCTTGCAAACTGCTTACCCATCTCAATTTCATTCGCGCCCATCTGCATAGCCGTTGAAAAATTTCGTGTGAAAGCACCGTAGTTTGATTCATTCGAGTATTTAACAAGATCCGCCCACATGGGTTGCGCTATCTCTAAAATCTCTTCGTCTGTTTTTTCAATAATATTCATTATTCTATTCTTCATTTAAAACATGGTTGTTTTACAGGGTAAACCCCATCTTAAAAACTGCATATTGTAAACGATAGAAAAAAAGACCAACACACAATATGTTGGCCTCTTTTTTAAAGATAAGTAAAACCGTTGCTGATTTTACTTAAGCTTTACCCTACTCATCATCTACTAGATGGTAAAGAGGGGCTTTTTCCATAGTGTACTCACCAGTCTTAGGATCACGACGTGAAACTGTCAGTACATGCCAGTTTTCATCATCAAGCTTCATCGCATCACCGCGGTAGTAATAACCAGGCCAACGTGTTTCTTTACGGAACAACGTATGCTGGAATACACTCTCAGAGGTAAGGAAACGATGTTTCAGCTCCCATGCACGTAATAGCTCATGGATATCTGAAGCAGCAATCTTTTCCAGATCTTCTTCAAAAGTCTTCATCTTTCTAAGACCGATCTGCAGTAGCTTTTCGTTGGTCATATAGTTAACACCAAAACCACCACAATACTCGTCCATCATCTTCTGCAGACGATCAAGACCCTGTCTTGGATTAATGAAGTTAGGGTTAACAGAACCGGCAACAACTTCGTTGCTATAGACTTTATGCGTTTCCATTGGCTTGTAGATCGTCGCTTTAAGATCAGCAATCTGCTTATCAGTAACACGAATGCCTTTTGCTTTGCCATCATCAATATACTTACAAGCAGCTTTAGCAGCCAGACGACCTTCAGTGAAAGAACCTGATGAGAATGCGTGTGGTGTACCACCTACTGCATCACCCGCACCAAATAAACCCTCAACTGTAGTCATACGATTGTAGCCCCAGAAATATTCATCTGGCGAAACATCTTCAGGACCTGAACACCATGCACCACAACCTGTTGCGTGAGAACCCATTACATAAGGCTCAGAAGTTGTTAATTCAGGGTTTTCGTATTTAGGATCAACGTCAGTTGCAGCCCAAAGTACCGCTTGGCCAACCGTCATGCCTAAGAAGTTGTGCCAGCCAATTTCCTCAAGATGCGGATCCTGGAATGCTTCCATAGTAACCATGTGGATAGGACCACGACCGGCATTTACTTCATTGATAAATGCATGGTTACGTAAACAAGTTGGAATAGGCTTGTGAGATAAATGCTGACCTTCTGTATCCAGGTATTCTTTACCTACCATTTCAGTTAGAGCTGGGAACCATTTAGATTCATACTCTTCACCCAGACAGTTTTGTGTATAAGTCTTGAGGTGCAAGAAATATGCGCCAACAGGACCGTAACCATCTTTAAATCGTGCCAATACGATACGATTTTCCATTTGTGTCATCTTCGCACCAGCGTTGATCATAAGACCATACGCAGAACCTGAAGACCATGGTGCATACCATACACGGCCGGCACCTTCACCAACTGAACGTGGTTTAAAGATGTTAGAAGCACCACCAGCACCACAGATAACAGTCTTAGACTTGAATACGTGGTAGTTACCGGTACGTACATTGAAGCCAACAGCACCCGCAACGCGGTTCTCTTTAGCATCATCCATTAACAAATGGGTTACACAAACACGGTTAAACACTTTGTCAGCTGATTTTTTAGCGGCTTCAGCAACAATAGGCTTATAAGATTCACCGTGAATCATAATCTGCCAGCGACCTTCACGCATATAGCTACCCGTATCAGGGTTTTTCATCAGCGGCAGGCCCCATTCTTCAAACTGGTGCACAGCTGAATCTACGTGACGCGCCATATCAAAGGCCAGATCCTCACGTACCATACCCATCAAATCCATACGCGCATAACGTACGTGATCTTCAGGATTGTTTTCACCCCAGCGGGTACCCATGTAACAGTTGATCGCATACAGACCCTGGGCTACTGCACCAGAACGATCGATGTTTGCCTTCTCAGCAATAACAATTTTCTTGTCCTTGCCCCAATATCTTGCTTCAAATGCAGCACCGGTACCACCGAGGCCCGCGCCTGCAACTAGAACGTCGATATCGTCTTCAATAATCGTTTTGTAAGCCATTAGTAGTACACTCCTGCTTTAAGTGACAAGCCATTCGATTTCAGCGTAGGTAATGCACTGTCATTCATAGCAACATACTTAGGTTCGTTGAATAGCAACTCACTGTTACGCATTGCGTCAGCAGGTGCTGCTTCGTCAGCTAGTTGAGGAATGAACTTGCCCCAAGGCTTAGTCGTGATTGGAGCAAGTAGCTCTATGTCTTTTGTGCCATTGCGGAACTTGATGCGCCACGCAATCGTGCCTTTTTCTTCATCACGGTTCACTCGTACCGAGTGGCCCAGTGGAGCAAAGTCGGCATAGCCACGCACATCAATTGCGTTATGAGGGCAGGCTTTTACACAGGAATAACATTCCCAGCACATGTTCGGTTCGATGTTGTACGCACGACGAAGAGTTTTGTCGATGTGCATGATGTCAGATGGGCAGATATCAACGCACTGTCCACAACCATCACAACGAGTCATATATACAAAAGTTGGCATAATATATTCTCTCTTTCTTAAATAATTGTTCTTTAATAAATATTAGTAGTGGTTTGGTGACTCACGCTTAATACCATGACCCATGTATTCTGGGTTCTTACCCATATATTGAGGGATATCAGGAAACTTCGCTTGCACTGCAGGATCAGTCAGATCGAAATCAATAGGCAAATTCTCTCTTGAGCCATCTGCTCTAGTAACGCGTTTCTGAAATGCTGCAGCTGGCTTAAAGAACATATGCGCGAACTTCGACCAAAGTACACCAGCAAACAGTACAGTATTTGAAGCAATGAACAAAACCAGGAACAGTGTTGACCATCCTTCAATGCCTTGCGACTGTGTATAAGACCAGATTAATGCGAATGTCGCGGTAGTCAGCAACGAAACAATAAATAGATCTGCACGTTCAAAGCGATACCATGACAAGCCTTCTGCAGACACATCTACTCGTATAGCAAACCAGAACCAGTATCCACCAAAAGCCAACATCAATGCACCAATATGCCAAAGTACTGGCAAGATTTCAGGTGTAGCTGTGGCTGGTGTTAGATAACCAAAAATCATAATCGCGGTAGTTGCAACGAATATAATGAAACCGTACATAGTGAAAAGGTGGGAAATTCTGCGTTTAACATTGCAGAACTCACCAGAAGTTAACACTTCTTTCGCTAGCACCTTAATTGCAATCGATGCTTTTTCGCCGGTATCGACGTTTCGCGTTGCACTCTTTTTGGCTTTTTTTGCATTTTCAAAAAAGTACTGCGCACTCTTCTTATGAATCATGTCTAGTACTGTACCGCCAATCACCAGCAGCACCATCAAGATGATATACCCTTGCATTACTGCAGCTGGTATCAAAGCCGATAGCTCGACAAAGGGATTACTCGTAAACATTTGCTTCTCCTAAAATATTTAGTTGTAGGATTATACTTAGAATTTATTAGACGTCGAGTATAGAAAACTTATTGCCCTATATAAAAACTCCACGCCCTACGGATTTGCCACTACTCTTTGATCTGGCCCTGCAATAATAGGTGCTAGAAGCTGGTTGCAGTGCGCAAGCGAATATACCATATTAATTGGCCAATAGCATTGGATATAGTAAGGACTTATTGTCTAATCGCTCCTTCAACTCCACTAGAGTTATGAAACGATTTCAATTACCTGGCGTTATATGCAACACCACAATCAATATGCTCTATATATTGATATTGCTTTAAAATGGCAACTTCTAGTTGTGCCAGCAAATTATTCTATTGTGCTTACGACATCCATTTGTGAGACTTTTCTCCGCTGAATAAGCACGTTTTGAAATTGAAGTTTCGGTTAGCTGATCAAATAATATTTATGTCACTATTTAAAAATTGATTTACCTCAAACAATCACGAGCTATTCCGCGGGGCAACTCTCTTATTTACTTACTCAATCGAGAAAACTATATTAACTATTTCATTATTTACTAATTAACTTATATTGATTCACTGCGAACATTCTCTTATTTAAATAACTATCATTTGCAGAAAGTGCACTACGCTACATTTAAACCTCACAAAACCCTATGTCAGCTTTTTTGTTACCACCACGTTTTGTATCGCTATTAATCCAGCACTTACTTTTATAATTAGAATCAATAAAATAAAGCCAATCACTAATGGAGATGAAAATGCTACAAGCAAATAATCAGGCCCCGAACTTTGATAGCCCTAATCAAAATAACGAATCTGTAAAACTCAGCGACTTTGCCGGCAAAAAAAATATCGTACTGTATTTTTACCCCAAAGATGACACCCCAGGCTGCACTATAGAAGCCAACCAGTTTACGGCTCTTGCGGCGGAATTCGCGAAACTTGATACGCTTATTTTGGGTGTAAGCAAAGATCCATGTGATAGCCACCAGGCCTTCATCGATAAATTCAATTTAACAATCGATTTGCTGGCCGATACTGATGGCAGCCTATGTGAAAGCTACGGTGTATGGCAGGAAAAAGAAAAGAACGGCGTGAAAAAAATGGGCATTGTGCGCTCTACTTTTATTATTGATAAATCCGGCAATTTAGCGGATGTCGAATACGGCGTAGCAGCGGATGGTCATGCTCAAATAGTACTGGATAAAATCAAAGCGCTTTAGGTGCAGGCAATAAAATCAAGGCACAAAAAAAGGGCTACTTCAGTACCCCTTTTTTTGTTTATCCACTGTATTAAGCCTATTAGCTCAAAACTTTAACTGCCCTGCCTTAACGGCATTACCCTGAGTATCTTCTGGATTAAACCAATCCAGTTTCTCTTTCAATGAAACAACCTCCCCCACAATAATTAAGGTTGGTGGTTCAAACTTATGGTTTTTCACTGTTTCTTCTAAGGTAGCTAAAGTAGAAATAATGGTTTTTTGATCCGGACGCGTACCTTTCTGGATTAACGCAACCGGGGTTGAAGGCGGCATGCCATGCGCTATCATTTCTTTACATAATGTAGGTGCGCCGTGTAAACCCATATAAAACACAACCGTCTGATTAGGTTGAGCCAGCGCCTTCCAGTTTAAATCAACCGTACCATCTTTTAGATGCCCGGTTACAAACACACAGGCCTGTGAATAATCACGATGGGTTAAAGGAATACCCGAGTAAGCCGCGCAGCCTGCAGCAGCGGTAATACCTGGCACCACCTGGAACGGAATACCTTCCTGTGCAAGCAACTCAATTTCTTCACCACCACGACCAAAGATAAACGGATCCCCACCTTTAAGACGTAATACACGCTTACCTTCTTTCGCCAAACGTACCAACAGCTCATTGATATTTTCCTGCTGCATAGTGTGGTCATCACGCTTTTTACCGACGTAAATTAGCTCTGCGTCACTACGCACCATATCGCGGATAGACTGGGATACCAATCGGTCATAAACCATCACATCACAGCTTTGCATAAGCCGTAGTGCACGGAAAGTTAATAAATCAGGATCGCCCGGCCCTGCACCAACCAAATAGACTTCACCCTGAAACTCTGGTTTAGGATTAGCCGCATCAATAGCCTTTTGCAATGCCAGCTCGGCCTCACCTTCATGACCGCTGAATACGCGATCTGCAATCGTGCTATTGAGTACGCTTTCCCAAAAGGTGCGTCGCTGACCAACATTTTCAAACCTGGCCTTAACTTTTTCACGGAAATTTGACACTAATGCACCCAGGCGACCGTAGCCTGCTGGAATACAACCTTCTAATTTGGTGCGAATCATTCTCGCCAGTACCGGCGACGCACCGCCGGTTGAGACGGCAATTTGTACAGGAGAACGGTCAATAATAGAGGGTGTAATAAAGCTACAATTCTCAGTATCATCGGCGATATTAACCGGAATTCCACGCTCATTCGCCATCTCGGCTACACGCTTATTGACAGCCCTTACATCCGTTGCCGCAAACACCAGCATAGGTCGAACGGCTGCATCTGCAATATCTGCATCCGCAAATTCTCGAGCCACATGAGTGAACTTGCCATCGCTGAGCATTTCAGACAGCTCGAGTTCAAGCTTAGGCGCAATAACCGTAACTACGGCCTGTGCCTTTAATAACAGGGCAACTTTACGCGTTGCGACTTTACCACCACCGACAACCAGGCAGGGCTTTTGCTTCATATCAAAAAATAAAGGTAGGAAATCCACGTGGAATCCTCAAGTTTGGAGTTAACCGAGTATAGTAGTGATCAAGGCTTGCGGGGTCTATATCCCATTAGCTATGGCTTATATGGATAATATAGTATGTAAGGGAGTTATTGGCTTAAGAGTGCCTGTAATTTACCGTTTCTATCTAACTCAGCAAGTTCATCAAAGCCACCGACATGGACATCACCAATGTATATTTGTGGCACGGTGTTACGCTGGGTTTCTTTTTCCATTGCCTTCCACAGTTTTCTGTCCCCGCCTACATCGATCTTTTCAATCTTTTTAACACCGCGTTTTTTTAATAAACGATCAGCGCGTTGGCAATATGGACACGATCTAGTGCTGTACATGCGTACCTGAGCCATAGCTCTACCTACAGTAATTATTTAGAAAGTAGATTTTATCAGGTAACAACAAAGCTTGCAGCTAATGTGCCCACCACCAGGCTCCAGCCATCAACCAGGACGAACAACATAAGCTTAAAAGGTAGCGAAATAATCAGCGGAGACAACATCATCATACCCATGGCCATCAAAACACTGGCGACCACCAGATCGATAATAAGGAAGGGTATAAACAACATAAAACCAATTTGGAAGGCAGTCTTTAACTCTGAGGTTAAAAAGGCAGGCATAAGCACGGTCATTGGCACGGACTCTGGACCGTCATATGCATCATCACCCGCCAAACCAGCAAACAATTGCACATCGGTTTCCCGGGTTTGCTCAACCATAAATTTATGAAATGGCGCGGTTAATTTCGCAATCGCTTCATCGCCACCAATTTTTTCTGCAATGTACGGCTGGTATGCCTCCTCATATGCCTGTGTAAACACCGGTGACATAATGAAAAAACTTAAGAAAAGTGACAGACCAATTAAAATTTGATTCGAGGGGGTTTGTGCCGTTCCTAAAGCCTGACGCAAAATAGACAACACGATAATAATACGCGTAAACGATGTCATGGTTAGCAATAATGCCGGCAACACCGAAAGCACGGTCATAAACACTAACACTTGTATAGATAGTGAATACTCTTTACCGCCTGACGCCATATCCTGTACGACTAAAGCGGGCAATCCTGCCTCTGCAAAAGCGGCATTGCTAAATAATAAGAGCACCGGCAGTAACATTAAAAACCTAAGCATTACTTTGCTCTTTTGTCTGATCTAGTTGTGCTTTATTAATTTGCGTGTTCAGAGTTTCATTAAATGATGCGCTCACTGCTTTATTATCACCCAGCACATGTAATGTCTGTATATGACCAGGCGTTACACCAACAAGCAAACGAGTATTATCCACTTCAATTAAAATTGCTTTTTCACGGGTCCCCAGTGACAAACCACCCAAAATTTTCATATCAACGACATTGCTGCCTGAGACCTTGCCATACTTTTTTAACACCCAGGCGAGGCCTAAAATCAATGCAACAACAACAGCCAAACCCATTAGCATGTTTAGCATATTCATCATTGAAAAAGCATCAAGAGAGGTTTTTTTAACCACGTCTGTTTCAACTGCCATAGCAGGCAGTGAAAGCAACAGGCCGGCTAACAAAGAAAAGAAAAAGTTGATAACAGTTTTAATCATATGTTTCTATTTTTATTACACAAGGTAAATATTACTTTAGTTTTTTAACACGTTCTGCCGGACTAATTATATCTGTCAGACGAATACCAAATTTTTCATTTACCACGACGACTTCACCACGCGCAATCAGTGTGCCATTTACTAACACATCCATTGGCTCGCCCGCCAGCCTCTCAAGCTCAACAACCGAGCCCTGATTAAGCTGCAATAAATTTCGAATGCTAATTTTTGTACGCCCGATTTCCATCGATAAGTTAACTGGAATATCCAATACAACATCCAGATTAACATCGGTACCCGGAATACTTTCATCAGTAAGTTCATCGAAACTGGCCGCTCCCGCGGTTGCATCTGCTGCTTCAGATTCTGCCTGCTCACTAAGCGCTTCTGCCCATGGATCTTCTTCATCACTCATAATTTTATTCTCAATACTTAATCGGTTTTTTCATCAATATAATTCAAGTCAGCACGCGATACACGTTCGATAATTTTTACGGCTGCATTACCTCTGGAAACACCAATTTGCCCACGAAACAAAGGTATTTCTTCGGCTTCCAATATAATCTGGTCGGGCATATCAAATGGAATGATATCGCCAATTTTTAACTTGTTAACTTCTGATAGATTGATTTCAACATCCGCAAGAAAACTTTTAACTTCCACCTTAGATTCAAAAATTTCATCGCGTAAAGATAATCGCCAGCGATCATCTATTTCAGACATATCTGATTGAACACCCGCATCCAATAAATCGCGTATAGGTTCTATCATTGAATAAGGCATTGTCACATGTAAGTCACCACCACCGCCTTCAAGGTCAACACGGAAGGTACTTACCACTACAACTTCTGTGGGGCTAACAATATTTGCCAGATGAGGATTAACTTCTGATGACTGATATTCAATTTTTAATGCTTTAATTGGTTTCCAGGCATCTTCCAAATCTTTAAAGATTTGCTCTAACAACATACTGATAACACGCTGTTCTGTTGGCGTAAATTCACGGCCTTCAATTTTGTTATAGAAGCGGCCTTCACCACCAAAGAAATTATCTACCACAATAAAAACTAACTTTGGATCAATTACAAAAAGACCGGTGCCTTTAAGCGGATCAATTTTTGTCATGTTTAAACTGGTCGGCACATACAAGCTGTGTACATACTCTGCAAATTTCATCATCTGCACACCGCCTACCGATATTTCGGCCTGACGGCGCAACAGATTAAACATGCTCACACGAAAATTACGTGCGAATCGTTCATTAATCATTTCCAGTGTAGGCAAACGCCCACGAACGATTCTTTCCTGTGAGTTAAAATCAAATGATCTGGCCGTGCCATCATTTATTTCTTCATCGCCATCTGTATCGACATCACCATCGTCTACCCCGTGTAACAGGGCATCGATTTCGTCTTGACTTAATACATCTGCTGTTGCCATATTTGGTCTTCTATTGCATTACAAAACTAGTAAAGTACAAGGCTTCAATTGAATGAGGCTCACCCACATCTTTTAATACATCCTGTATTACCTGTATTGCTTCCTGGCTAAGCGCCCGCTTACCTTCGCGTGTATTAATTTCATTGTATTGCTTCCCGCCTAACAACAATAACAGCTCATTTCTAACAACAGGCATATGCGTTTTAATAGCCACCTCAACTGACCCGTCATATGTCATTAGCTGTATATCAACCTGTAAAAAACTCACCTGATCCTGATTTTCAAAGTTAACTACAAATGCTGGACGTAGGGGTATATAAAGTGGCGTCTTCTTGGTTTTTTTCTTTACAACATCAGCTTCTGCAGCACCTTCTAGTAATTCAGTATCGGCCTGAGCAACCGGCTTCTCTTCGTCGCCCCCCATAAAAAACATCGCAGCGCCGACACCTATACCAATAATTAAAAGCAGGCCATTAACGAGTAAAATGATTTTCATCATTCCACCGGATTTTTTAACTCCCCCTTCTTCACCTTCTTCCAACTCTGTTTCTTCTTCGTCAGCCATTTAGCTTCCCCTGTTGTTAAACGCAATAAATGCAAAGACCATGCCTATTCGACTTCACCTCATATGAAATGACACATGAAATACCTATCATAACCAGAAAAAATCCTCTGCGCATGCCATAAGCATAGTTTTATTCTATTTATTTTCAATAAGATAGCTTAATAATACAACCATTAATTGAATTTACTTTACGCATGCTCTGCATGCTAAAAAGCCCTTCAATAAAAACATCGAGATAATAATGACCGTAGCATATGACTATAAAAATCGTGAATTTGGCCGCTAAACTAGATAAGGTGTGTACATATCGCCAAAAAACTGTCATTAACCAGGCCTTGCTCCATGATTAATATTCCACCAACAAAATCCACTACAGCTATACAACCTGAGGTAATTAGCGATGTCAGCAAAACGTGGAAGGTAGGACAGATATTAAATGCCACCACACAGCAGGGTGGAGACGCTTTATCAAAAGTACTTATTCGCCTGGGCGAGCATACCTTAGAAGCTAAAACCCCCATTAAGCTTGAAACTGGGCAAGATATTAAGCTGCTGGTTAAAGTGGTAAACGATAATAGCCTGACAAAATTGCCCCTACTCAGTATATTGCCACCAACTGAAAGCTTGCCGCTGGACAAAACCCAACTGGCGAATATTAAACTACGCCAGTTTATTGCCATTCAGGCCTCATTTAGTAACACCCAGCAAACCGCTCAAAATTTACTTGCGAATAAACAGGTCACCAACCTGCTGCCAAAAGAGCTGATAAACCAGCTCACAACACTGCAAAGTAGCCTGCAGGTAAATGCAGATCTTCTGCAAACCAATCAACTCAAGCAGCTAATTGAAAATAGCGGGATATTCCTGGAGTCAAAGTTGAAAATGGCGGCAACACTTAACTCAAACTTAAACAATGCCATATCCAGCGATTTCAAACATGCCCTGCTGCAAACCAGGTCATTACTATCGAATAATATATTACCTACAACACCTTTTCAGACAGAAAATATAAAGCTCACACCTCAAATTAAAGAATTCATTCAACACATGCTGCAGAGTAGTTCTAATACTCTGAACACTCTGGCTAACCAACTTATTTCAAATTTACCCAAGCCACTTTTGCAACAAATTGTTTTTTTATTAAATGGCAGCAGCACCAACTTTCCGGTTACATCTCAGGCACAAACACTGGCAGACATGCTCATACATACACTGCAACAAGCTACAAATTCACAAAAAAACATTAATGAACTATCAAATTTACTGCATACAAAATTATTGCTACTCGACCTATCTCAGCAGGTAGATCGCTCTCTCAGCCAGATAACCAGCTTCCAGCTGCAACCATTAAGCCGCGAAGTCGATACACTTACTTTACTGCTGTTCAATTTAGTTTTTAAAGATAAAGAGCATTCATCTGATATTGGCTTTCGCATCGAGCAGGAAAATCAACAAACCGATACTGAAACTGAAAGCTGGCGAGTCATCTTAAACTTTAAGCTGAAGTCATTAGGTAAGATTCAATCCAATATTCATTTAAAAGATCACCAGGTATCGACCATATTTCTCAGCGAGAGCGAAAGCACCAGCAATGTCATTCGTGAATTTTTACCCATATTTGAAAAAAACCTGCAGCAGGCCGGCTTTATTAATGCTGGAACGCTGGTCAAAACAAACCCTATACAGGAAAGTATGATTGTGCATACGCAAACTCACCTATTAGATGAGAATATATAATGAAACGACCGTTAAATATTGCCGTAGCATTAGAGTACGATGGTAATAGCGCACCGAAAGTGAGCGCACGTGGAGTAGGTGTTATAGCCGATGAAATATTAAAAATCGCCCAGCAACATGGCGTTCCATTACAAAAGGATAATGAGTTAGTTAATGTACTTGCAGAACTAGGACTCGGCGAAGAAATACCTGAAGATTTATATCGTGTAATAGCAGAGGTTATTGCCTTTGCTTATATTTTAACCGGTAAGTTCCCAAAAAACTGGAATGCTTCGTAGTCAAATCTATTATTATTGCGCAGAATAAAATTCGACAAGACTTTGCAGTTTGAATCAGTACAGTAATAACTCTAGTTCCTGCGCAGGTATAGGACGAGAAATTAAATAGCCCTGTATCACTTCACAATCATGTGCTTTTAAAAACTCAAACTGCTCTTCAGTTTCAACACCTTCCGCTACTACCTTCAAATTCATACTATGAGCCATAGCAATTACTGCCTTTGCAATTGCACCATCACCCTTGTTGCCCACAATATCTTTTACGAATGACCTGTCAATTTTTAATATATCTAAAGGAAACTGATGCAAGTAACTGAGTGACGAATAGCCCGTACCAAAATCATCCATCGATAGTTTCACCCCCAACTCTTTTAGGTGATGCATCTTATTAATACTATTGCCTGCATCCTGCATAACAATTGTTTCAGTAATTTCTAAATCAATATTGGCGGGGTCGATTTGATATTTGTCTATGAGTTTTTTTATTTGTTCAACTAAATCTGCTTGCATAAACTGGCGAACTGACAAATTAATACCAACACTCAAATTATGCCCTTGTTGATTCCATTGTTTGGTTTGCCTGATTGCGTGCTCCATTACATACTGACCCAGAGACTGTATTAAACCAGTTTCTTCCGCCAGTGGAATAAAGCGGATGGGTGACACTAAACCATGTTCTTTGTGCCGCCAACGAACCAATGCCTCTGTGGCTATAATTTTTCGTGTATCCACTTCTACCTGTGGCTGATAAAACAACTCAAGGTCACCGTTTTCCAGCGCTTCACGTAAGTCATTTTCCATCCGCAAACGGTCATCAACACGACGATTCATATCGTTTGTATAAAAATGTTCCTGGCTACCGCCTAATGCTTTGGCCTTTCGCATGGCCGCATTAGCACATTGTATTAAATTGTTCGCATCAATATCATCATTAGGATACAGGGCCACTCCCATACTCAATGAAACCATGACTTTTTGTCCTGCCAAATCAAATGTATTTTCTCTGAGTAGCTGATTTAGCTTATTTAATATAACGGTAATTTCTTCGGTAGACGCAGGGCTTTCTAATAAAATAGTAAATTCATTTCCGCCTATTCGTGCAACCGTATCACCCTCGTGTACAACACCTCTTAAGAAACCAGCAAATACAACTAGCAACTCATTACCAATATCATTCCCCAGGCTTTCATTAATTAACTGAAAACGATCAATATCAATTGCTACTACAGCAACTTGATGGCCTGAATGCTCTGCAACTTTTATGGCGTGAGTAAGACGTTCTTTAAATAGTGTTTGATTCGGCAAATCAGTTAACAAATCATGATACGCCTGATGAAGTATCATATCTTCGGCGCGTTTCAGCGCAGTAATGTCCTGTATGGTGCCTAATACATAACGCGGCTTATCATCTTCACCCATGATGACTTCACTTTGCTGATACACATAGCGCTCTTTATTATCAATGCCCTGCATTCGATGCTCTATAATAAAACGAGTCCCTCGTTCGCGCGCATCGTTAAACGCATAGAGGACACGATCACGATCTTCATCAGGCACATAATTAATCAGTTCCTCCAATTTTAGGCGATGGTTACGATCTATACCTAGCATATCCAGCACACCCACCGGGATAGTGAATTCATCGGTTTTTAAATCCCAATCCCAGTAACCTAGCATGGCGACTTTCAGAGCATGATCAACACGGCGCCTGCTTTTTCTTAATTCAAAATCCATTTCACGGGAACGCAGTGCATAACGTACACGCTGAGAAAACAAGCTCCAGTTAATGGGCTTGGTAATAAAATCTGTAGCACCGGCATCAAACGCTTTATCAACAGACACTACATCATCAAGCCCTGTTAACATGATGATGGGTACCGTGCGTTCGGGATCAAGTTCACGTAATACCTGACACGTTTCAAAGCCATTCATTACTGGCATCAACACATCTAGCAACACCATATCAGGCCGGTGTTGACGGAATAGCTCTATCCCTTGCATACCATTTGGCGCTTCAATGGCATTAAAACCTTGTTTTTGTAGCGACTTCATCAACATGTTACGAATGACAACATCATCATCTACCACTAGCAGCAAAGGTGTTTCTCGCTTCGCCATCAGAAGATTGTTATTTAAATTTGGCACAAAAAAGTTAGCCTATTCATTTTAATCAGGTTACGTTTAGTTAATTAACAGAGCATCTTACAGCACGATAAAATCACATGCCGCGCGACAGGTCTCGTTTTAAATCTTCTATATCTTCCAGGCCAACGGCTAGACGAATTAAGCCATCCGCGATACCTGACTCCTCACGCTGTTCTGCTGTGAGTCGCCCATGGGTAGTTGTAGCAGGGTGTGTAATGGTTGTTTTTGTATCACCTAAATTAGCCGTAATAGAACAAATTTTAGTCGCATCAATTAAGGCCCAGCCAGCATCCTTGCCACCTTTAAGCTCAAACGATAACAAGCCACCAAAATCAGACTGCTGTGATTTGGCCAATTCATGTTGCGGATGCGATTCAAGCCCCGGGTAATACACTTTGGCAACTTGCGGTAGCTGCTCTAACCACTTTGCCAGATGCATTGCATTTTGACTATGTGCCTTCATACGAATATCCAGTGTTTCCAGTCCTTTCAAAAACACCCACGCATTAAATGCGCTCATTGTTGGCCCGGCACTGCGTAAGAAACCATACACCCCGCCGCCAACTATTTCTTCTGTACCCAGTACGGCACCACCCATGCATCGACCTTGCCCGTCTATGTATTTAGTCGCCGAATGAATAACTATATCGGCACCTAATTTTATTGGCTGCTGTAACGCAGGCGTGCTCAGGCAGTTATCTACGGCGAGCAGGCAATCATTCGCATGCGATAGCACTGCAAGGGCTTTAATATCCACCATCTCAGTTAACGGGTTAGAGGGTGTTTCTAAAAATAATAAACGTGTATTTTTTTGAATCGCCTTTTCCCACCCGCTTAGGTCGGACAAATTAACAAAGGTCGTTTCAATACCAAACTTAGATAATATATTTGTAAATAAAACCGTTGTTGTACCAAAAATACTCCGCGACGAAACAATATGATCACCTGTTTTCAATAAGCCTAAACAGGTCGACAAAATGGCGGCCATGCCAGAAGCCGTAGCCACACAACGTTCAGCACCCTCTAATCGAGCCAGACGTTGTTCAAAGGTGCGCACTGTAGGGTTAGTAAAACGAGAGTAAATATTACCCGGTGTTTCACCGGAAAAACGAGCCGCAGCTTCCGCAGCCGATGAAAATACAAAACTCGATGTAAGAAACATAGCTTCACTATGTTCCTGCTCATGCGTACGCTGCTGACCCGCTCTTACTGCCTGCGTAGCAAATGACCATTCGGCCTCTAGTTCTTCAAAATCACTCATTGTTTATTCCTGTATTAATACCCGGCAACCTTCATCGACATGATTAAATAAATCGACTACATCCTGATTACGCATTCTTATGCATCCATGTGAAGCTGGTAAGCCTATTTTTTCTTCTTCTGATGTTCCGTGAATATAAATATAGCGTTGATAGCTATCGATACCTTCGCCATTATTAACGCCTGGTTCCCTACCCTCTAGCCAGAGAATTCTGGATGTAATTATATCTTCCGGCAGCGTTTTACCTGCAGCCTGTAAAACCTCAAGCTCCCCCTGGGGAACTCGACCTATAAATACTTCATTTATAGCGCAGTCAGCGCCAATTTTCTGTGCGATACTATGCTCACCCAGAGGCGTCTTAAAACTACCATTTTGATTGCCCATGCCAAAACTGGATGTGGATACAGGATATTCGAAAATAACCTTTTCCTCGTCATCACAACAGTACAGTTTTTGCTGATTTATTTTTATAATGATATGACTAATTCGTGACATGACTCAAACTTGTGCGAGCAATTGAACAAAATATTTAATTTATACATCCATATGCTAACACGCATTTATCTGATTTCACTTATTTTCTTAGTCTGTCACCCGGCCTACAGTAACGGCATGGCAATTGACGACATAATGCCCTCACCCGCGAAACAGGCATGTTTAGAGATATCCAATAAGCTAGCGAGTGTAAGCCTGGCGGAATGTTCACAACGCAATTTACAGACATCTAAGTCCGTCTCTTTCAAGCAGCGCCCTTTACTAATAAAAGAATACCCACCACTGCTCAACAAAAGAAAGCCACAAGCCAGGGTATTACTGCTTGGCGGCATCCACGGAGATGAATATTCATCCGTAACGATTATGTTTAAATGGCTGCATATTTTAGATAAATACCATAGCGGTTTATTTCACTGGAAGGTTGCACCACTGGTTAACCCCGATGGTCTTTTACAAAAAAAATCTCGGCGAGTAAATGCTAATGGCGTCGATTTAAACCGCAACTTTCCAAATAATGACAAGCCACATGCAAGCCTTGAATACTGGAAACAAAAAGCCTACAGCGATTCAAGGCGCTATCCCGGCCCGCGCCCCACCAGCGAACCTGAAACACAGTGGATCGTCAAACTTATTAAAGAATTTCAACCCGATGTAATTGTTGCTGTACATGCACCTTTTGGCATCGTCGATTTTGACGGGCCGCCCAAACCACCGGCTCACCTGGGTTCATTGCATTTAAAATTATTGGGTACGTATCCTGGTTCATTAGGCAACTATGCGGGCTTACAACAACAAATCCCTGTGGTGACGGTTGAATTACCACACGCTGGAATTATGCCAAGTGATTGGGAAGTTAATCGTATCTGGATAGATTTAATTAAATGGCTAAGAAGCCATACCCCTCAGAAAACACCGCAGCCTTAAATTTACAGGGTATTCCGAGCAAGTTGTGTTGCAGCTGGGGGTGCAATTTCATCTTCGAAAACAATACGCCACTCACCATCTGATTCTTTATTCCAGTACTGACGTTTCCAGCTCTGGCTGGTGTAATTATCACTGCTGTAAGACTGCTGAAAAGTAGCTACCATGACATCTTCGTTGGGATACAACAATAAACTAACATTGGATAAATCAACGTGTACAAATGTTTTGTTCTTACTAATGCGTCGTTTATGTTCAGCCCAATAAGAAAAGTTTTTCTTTCCATTGGTAAACCGTCGAGAGTAATGACTTAAATATTCTTCAACGTCCAGACTTTCCCAGTCTTTTTTCCAGCGTTGTTGTATCTGATTAATAAGCGCCTGATGTTCTAACCATTTATCTTCCGATAACCATTGTAGATTTTCACCAATCAATAGCGGGGTATTTTTTAAATCAATATACGAGCCTACTTCAAGCAAGTCATCATTTGGTAAAACTACGCAACCTTCTGAAGCCAATATTGGTCGGTTATAGGTTCCACTTCGTGTACCGTGCAACCAGATACCGTGGCCTGTTTTACCATTTATGCGATCCCACGCATTGGGATAATTAATGGGATACGCACCTGCACCGTATTTATCTTCCAGCTGTGTGGGTGAAATATATGACTGAACAAAATACACGCCCATCGGGGTTTTTAAATCACCTTCGTTTATTTTGCCCGAACCAGCACGACCCATGGAAACAAAAAAGTCTTCAATTAATAAGGGTTTTTCCAGGCTATTATCAAATACATATAAGCGCGACTTACTAAGATCCACTACTAACGCATAATTATAGTTGTCGTCTAGCCTTGCCAGAACGGCAGGGTATTTTTGTTGTATTTGCTTATCAGCGGAGGCTTTATAACGTTTTTTAATTTCGCTAAGTAAAACTGATCTATCGTGCGTATCTGGTAATCCTAAACCCATCTGCGTGACAGCGCCCGCTTTGGCCTTTAACACATCAGCGTATACCAATTGTGCCAGTTTGAAATTTGGCCGATCAACAAGCAGTGCCTGTAACGTTTGTTCTGCCTGATTAAGTTCAGATACTTGAATATAGCGCACTGCATCCAGTAACCTTTCCTCTGGATGAGCGCTCACTGCAGCAGTTATTGCTGAGTAAAAAAACAAACATATGGCGGCTAAACATCTCATGATAATCAATAGTCGATAAAACTTATAAGGTTTTAATCACTCTCTCAGATAATATCTTCCAGTTATTCTGGTCCTTTTGCATATATAGCTGTTTTATAACACTGTCACTATATATAGGTGAAGTATAGTACTGAATAAATTCAACCAGGGCATAATTCGATGAAGCCTCTAGAAAAACCCTTAAATTATCAACTGTTACCTGAACACTTACACCACGCTTAAGCTTAGCTTTACGTGTTTTTTTCCATTCGGTAAACCCCTGACGCTCATCAACGGGTACAAAATTATCTGCATAAGACTGAATATAATAGTCATAGTCGCCCTGAGACCATGCATGGGACCAATTTAGTAATTGCTCCCTAATATCGCTAACCACTTCTGTATTTGAAGTATTTTGAACAGGTGTCGATTTAACAAAAACCTTTTTTTCTACGATAACTTCAACTTTTTTCTCTACAATTTTTTCAAGCGTTTTTACTGGCCGATAAATCTGCTCAATAAAATCCATTTCCGGCAATCTAGAGACTTGCTGCTTTTCCAATGCTTTTCCATAGGCTTGTGCGGCTAAAAAGTCATATAATTGAGTTCTATTTTTTTGCGCGATACGATAACTAGGTGAACTGCTAACCGCTTCCTCGAACATTGATTTGGCTTCCTCCAGGCGATTAGTTTTTAATAGCAGAATAGCCAGATTATTCTTCGGTTCTGGCCATTCCTTATTGCGCTTAACTAAATCGCGATATATGGGCTCTGCTGCAAGCCATTGCTTCGCAACAGATAACTCAAGCGCCTGTGCAAATAACAGCTTGTCCTGATCTTCAATTGAAGCCACGCCAGTCATATCCGGCGCAACAGCTTGCACGGAAAACGGCATTAACAACAACGCTGTTAATAAGCCCAAAAAATAATGCTGTATTTTTTTATAATCCATATGACATGTTAATAAACATTAAATTAAACCAACAACTACTGGTTGCTATACAGATCAATTCCGGCCAAATTATCTAAACGATCACGCTTGGATTTTGCCTTATCTGAACGACGTTGTTCCTGAAGATCCAGATAGGCCTGATCTACATCACCCGTCACATATTCACCGTTAAAGCATGAACTATCAAAACGATTGATTTTTTCATTACCTAAATGTACGGCCTGTATTAAATCTTCAAGATCCTGATAAACCAGCCAGTCAGCGCCTATTTCTTTGCAAATTTCACTTATGTCGCGGCCATCAGCTACAAACTCCTTGGGTGATGGCATATCAATGCCATACACATTAGGAAAACGCACCGGGGGTGCCGCGGATGCCATGTAGACACTTTTAGCACCGGCATCCCGGGCCATTTGAATAATCTGTTTCGATGTCGTACCACGTACAATAGAATCATCGACCAGTAATACATTTTTGTCCTTAAACTCAAGGTCTATTGCATTTAATTTTTGACGCACTGATTTTTTACGCTGGGTCTGGCCTGGCATAATAAATGTGCGGCCAATATATCGATTCTTTATAAAGCCTTCGCGATACTTAACATTTAAGTGGTAAGCCACTTCCAGTGCAGAGGTACGGCTGGTATCCGGAATGGGAATAACCACGTCAATATCATGATCTGGTCTTTCTCTTAATATTTTCTGAACCAGAGTATTACCCATGCGCAAACGTGCTTTATAAACTGAAATATCATCAATAATTGAATCAGGTCGGGCAAAGTAAACGTACTCAAAAATACACGGCACATTTTGAGGGTTTTCTGCACATTGCTGCGTCGACATATTGCCATCCATATCAATATAAATCGCTTCGCCCGGCTTCAGGTCACGTTCTAATTTAAAACCTAATGCGTGCAGGGCAACACTCTCAGATGCCACCATGTATTCAATACCATCATCTGTCTTACGTGTACCGAAACAGGCCGGACGAATACCGTATGGATCACGGAATGCCAGCACACCTTTGCCGACAATAATCGAAACAACGGCATAACCACCTCGGCAACGTTTATGCACAGCTGCAACAGCTGTAAATAAATCTTCGGCTGTTACCTTAAGTTTTTTTAACGCCTGTAGTTCATGGGCGAATATATTTAATAAAACCTCTGAGTCAGATTCAGTATTTATATGCCGTAAATCGTCTTTATATAACTGCGCTTTTAACTCTTCTGCATTGGTTAAATTGCCATTATGTGCCAAAGCAATACCGTAGGGAGAATTTACATAAAATGGCTGTGCTTCAGCGGCAGTAGAACATCCAGCCGTTGGGTAGCGCACATGCCCAATGCCCATATTACCCATTAGCTGGGACATACTATCGGCACCAAACACATCGCTCACTAGTCCATTGTTTTTACGCAGGTGAAATTTATTACCTTCACTGGTAACAATACCCGCTGCGTCCTGTCCACGATGCTGCAATAAAGTTAACGCATCGTATAACAACTGATTAACAGGACTTCGGCCAACAATACCGACTATACCGCACATAAATACCTCAACAAATCTACAATAGATTTAAGCTTAATAAGAAAAATACTTCGCAACATCATCAGGTAAGTAACCTTGCAGCCACATTGCCAATGATTCAAAACGTTCAATTAGCAGAGATGATTGCCACCAATCATAACTGGGCGCATTTGTAAGGCCCGCAGCAAAAACCATCGCGATCACTACGACCAAACCGAGCGATAAACCAATAACTAGACCCAATACACGATCCAGGCCACTTAGGCCCGTCTTACTGACAAATTGGCGCACCACAAAACTGACAAGTGCCCCGACCATTAAAGTGAGAATAAACAAGATACCCATGGCCGCGGCCAGGCGCATTGATGGAGACTCTATAGTCATTAATAAGGACGATGCTAAATTAGGCGCAAAACCAAATGAGATAGTGCTGGCGGCAACCCATGTGCCCAGTGCAATGGCGATTTTGACAAACCCCCAGATTAAACCCAACACCAATAAAACGGCAATTATGGTAACAATTCCAAAATCAACGAGGGTCATTTAAGACTCCAGCATATAAAGGCGCAATGATAACAAATTGAGCCTGAAGCTACAGCACAATCTACACTGAATTGCGCTTTATATGGGGCATTACGGATGATGCACCACCATACCCTTAATTTTTTCTTTTCGCAGAATGACTTCGCGTAGTGTTTCGAGGTGCTGTTGATCTAACTCTGGACCTATGCGCACACGATAACGGGTATTTCCCGGCTTTTTCGATACATCTACATAACTTGCATAGCCTTTAGCTCTCAGCTTGTCGCGCATCAATTCAGCATTCTTTTCCTGCTTATAGCTACCGACCTGAAGGGCCCATGCATGAATAGTTGATTCTGTGGTCTTAATGTTTTTATTAATCGTGGCCGGCGTATCAGAAGCGCCCATATACTCAGAGATAGGCCTAAGCTCAGCCTTTTCTGGGATACTGACATCCATGGAATAGCGTGAGCTGTGCCCTGCACCATCTAGCCATTCAGGCACTAAAATCACTAAAAAGGCCGCAAGAACAATTGCCCCAATTAACCTTTTTCTTAGTTTCTTATCCAATCTAATTAGTCCAAAGCCTGCTAGCCATTAGCTATTTTCATTAAAAAAAGTAATGGCCTCAGCCACCGTATAAAATGATCCAAAGATAATAATACGATCATTTGCGGCCGCTAAAGCCCGTGCTTGCGCACATGCATCTGTCACCGAATCACAGGCACTAAGTCTAACATCTGCACCTACTCCTCGCACCGCTTGAAAGATGTTTTTTGCATTCATGCCACGCGGCACGCTCAGCCCCGCAGTAAACCAGATATCAATTTCTGTCTGCATTTTTGCTATTACTTCATCTACTGCTTTATCCGCTAGCATAGCAATCACCGCAATCGTTTTACCCGCAATGGGATTATCGCTTAACAACTCGGCCAGTTTGGCCGCCGATTGCTCATTATGCGCAACATCTACAAGCACTTCGGGTTTATCGTGCAGCCGTTGGTAGCGACCGGACAATTTGGCATTTTGTAAGCCCTGCTGTATATGCTCATTCCGAACACGCTCTGTATTATCCTCAGCCAATAGCTTGAGTGATTTAATCGCCATAATCGCTGCGGCTGCATTTTGTAACTGGAAGCCACCTTGTAAACTCGGTAGCGGCAGATTGTCTAACTGCACATTACGCCCCTTGAGCTGCCAAAGATTATTTGCCAGCCGCTGATATAAATAATCTTTGCCCAAACACTGCAGCGGTACATCTAATGCCTGGGCATGGCTCAATAATGAAGCAGGCGGATTAAACAAACTCACAATCGATGGTTTATGCGGACGCATAACCCCAGCTTTTTCTTTTGCTATAAGTTCTACGTTATCGCCCAGCCAATCCACATGATCAATATCTATACTGGTGATCACGGATACATCTGCATCAATCGCATTTACCGCATCCAGACGACCACCCAGCCCTACTTCTAGCACCGCCACATCAATATTGTATTTTTTAAAAACCACCAATGCCGCGAGCGTTCCAAACTCAAAATAAGTTAACGGAACACCATCTCTGGCCTGATCAATAACCTCAAAGGCTTCGCACAGGTCTGCATCGGATACACACTGATTATTTACGCGGATGCGCTCGTTATATAAAAATAGGTGGGGAGAGGTATAGCAACCAACGGAGAGTTTAGCCTGTTGCAATATGGATTCTATAAAGGCAACTGTTGAACCTTTACCATTAGTGCCTGCAACGGTGATAACGGGGCAAAAAAAATCAGCAGAGAAATTAAGTAGTTCAAGAACACGGGTCACACGATCAAGACCCAGATCAATTTCTTTAGGATTTAAACTTTCTTGCCAGTTCAACCATTCAGCGAGTGTATTAAATCGCATTTAGTTTAGCCGTAATGAGATTGAAAAAGAAAATCAAAGAGCTGAAATCCATACACCCAGCTCTTTGATTTGTTTTTATGCCGCTGGTTTGTTCTGCATCATACTTAACAAATTCGCCAGTTTGTCCCGCATATCACGACGATCAATGATCAGATCAATTGCGCCATGCTCTAATAAAAACTCACTACGTTGAAAGCCTTCAGGTAAAGTTTCACGTACCGTTTGTTCAATTACACGCGGTCCCGCAAAGCCAATTAATGCCTTTGGTTCGCCAACATTAATATCCCCCAACATAGCTAAACTGGCAGACACACCACCCATAGTAGGATCGGTCATTACCGAAATAAACGGCAACCCGCGTTGCGACATTTTTTGCAATACCGCCGATGTTTTTGCCATCTGCATCAAAGAAAACAAAGACTCTTGCATTCGTGCACCGCCCGATGCTGAAAAACACACTAACGGAAGATCTTCCGCCAATGCAATATTAGCCGCACGTACAAATTTTTCACCCACGACCGATCCCATTGAACCGCCCATGTATTTAAATTCAAATGCAACCGCAACTAATGGAATGTTTTTCACCTGTCCCTTCATCGCTATCAGTGCATCATTTTCACCGGTGGCTTTTTGAGCACTACTAATACGGTCTTTATATTTTTTACTGTCTTTAAATTTTAAAATATCAAGCGGTTTTAAATTTTCTGCGATTTCTTCGCGCGGTTCTTCATCTAAAAAACTCTCTAATCGTTTACGTGCACCCATACGCATATGATGATTACACTTTGGACAAACCTCATAGTTACGCTCTACTTCTGCACGATATAATACTGCACTACATGAGTCACACTTGGTCCATAGTCCCTCAGGAACAGAACCTTTTTCACCTGCATCCGTACGAATACGTGAAGGCATTAATTTTTCAAACCAGTTCATATTTCTAAACCTTATCTTAAGCTATTGAGCGCTTTTAGTTATTATCCATAGCTTGACGCATGGAGGATAAAAGCCCACAAACTTCTTTGGAAATTTTTTCAGGGTCATCTGCATTTTCTGCAACGCGTTTAACAAGTGCGCTGCCCACCACAACTGCATCCGCTACCGAAGCAACCTTTGCTGCAGTAGCGGCATCACTAATACCAAAACCAACACCAACCGGAATGGATGTATGACCACGAATTTGATTAACTTTTTGCACAACCGCATCAACATCTAAATTAGCTGAGCCGGTTACACCTTTTAGTGATACGTAATACACAAAGCCACTGGCCTGATCACATATCAATTGCATGCGAGCGTCTGTCGTTGTAGGTGCAAGTAAAAAAATCATATCTAATTGCCTGGCCTTTAAAGCGGCAACCAAATCTGCACCTTCCTCGGGTGGTAAATCAACCAACAACAAACCATCAACACCAGCCGTAGACGCGGCCTCAGCAAACACTTTATAACCCATTACTTCTACTGGGTTTGCGTATCCCATTAACACAATGGGCGTGTCATTATTTTTTGTACGAAATTCCGCCACCATAGCCAGTACATCTCTTAGGCTTACATTATGCTCAAGTGCGCGCTCACATGCTGCCTGTATAACGGGCCCTTCGGCCATGGGATCTGAAAAAGGCACGCCTAATTCTAATATACTGGCACCGGCCGCTACCATATCGTGCATTAAATTTACTGTAACTGATGGATGTGGATCACCCGCGGTAATAAACGGAATCAATGCCTTTTTATTATCCGCTTTTAGTGATGCAAACTTTGTACTTAACCGACTCACAATTCAATACCTTCCAAATCTGCAATCGTGTTGATGTCTTTATCGCCACGACCAGACAAATTCACAATAATTATTTTGTCTTTATCCATGGTTGGCGCCAACTTTTCTACATACGCCAAAGCATGACTCGATTCTAACGCAGGAATAATACCCTCTGTGCGTGTCAGCTTATGAAAGGCTGCCAGAGCTTCTTTGTCTGTTACGCTATCGTACTTTGCACGACCTGTATCTTTTAACCAGGCGTGCTCGGGGCCAACGCCGGGGTAATCTAAACCGGCAGATACACAGTGTGTTTCAATAATCTGTCCATTATCATCTTCCATTAAGTAGGTACGGTTACCATGCAGCACACCTGGCTTACCTGCGCATAAAGGTGCCGCATGATTTGGCGTATCTACACCGTCACCGCCCCCTTCAACACCATAAATTTCTACTGACTCATCGCCCAAAAAGGGATGGAATAAACCAATCGCATTTGAACCACCACCCACACAGGCAACCAAGGCATCCGGTAAACGACCCGCCTGTTCGAGTATTTGACGCTTCGCTTCACGGCCAATAATCGTCTGGAAATCACGCACCATTGCTGGGTATGGATGCGGCCCCGCAACTGTACCTATAATATAAAACGTATCGTCTATATTGGTTACCCAATCCCGCATTGCTTCGTTTAATGCGTCTTTTAATGTTTTAGAACCAGATGTTACAGGCACCACTTTTGCACCCAATAATTTCATGCGGTATACATTCGGCGCCTGACGCTTTACATCTTCTGCACCCATATACACCACACACTCCATACCAAAGCGTGCAGCCACGGTAGCTGATGCCACGCCATGCTGGCCGGCACCGGTTTCTGCAATAATACGTTTTTTTCCCATACGCTTAGCCAGCAGGGCCTGACCAATCGTATTGTTAATTTTATGTGCACCAGTGTGATTAAGATCTTCACGCTTCAAATATATTTGCGCACCACCCAATTCATTAGACCAGCGCTCGGCATGATACAAAGGACTGGGGCGACCCACATAGTGCGCTAAATCGCGATCAAACTCGGCCTGGAATTCTGCATCATTTTTGAATTTTTCGTAGGCCTGACGTAATTCCTCAATGGGCTCCATCAAGGTTTCTGCAACAAATTTACCGCCATATACACCAAAGTGCCCACGCTCATCTGGCATTGAATAATAATCTTTACCGCTGTTTTCGCTCATTACTCTCTACTCACAATCAACCCGTTTAATTTCCTGCATTAAACGGGTCATTAAATTAATGTCTTTTATACCCGGAGCCGATTCAACTCCCGAGCTTAAATCTACGGCATACGGCTTAACCTGCTGTATTGCCTGCGCGACATTATCTGGGTTTAATCCGCCAGCCAAAATAATTTTTCGCCTTAACTGTTCAGGTATAGATAACCAGTTAAATACCTCACCTGTACCACCGGCCGCACCATGCACATGACTATCTAGCAATACGCTACGCGCCGATGCATATGAATCCACCAATCCAGCAATATTATCCTCACCGCTTACACCTAAGGCTTTAATGTAGGGTTTAGTATATGACTCACAAAAACTAGCGGTTTCAGTGCCGTGAAACTGCAACAAGTCTATATTCACCTTGGTTAACACCTGTCGAACCAGTGCATCATCAGGGTTCAAAAACAACGCAACCGTAGTAACAAAGCCAGGGAGCGCGTCACATATGGCTCTTGCCTGATCAATCATTACGTTACGTGGGCTTTTCGCATAAAACACCAGGCCAATGGCATCAACACCCAGTCGGGCTGCAACCACAGCGTCTTCTGCTCGGGTAATGCCACATATTTTTACGCGCGTTCTTGATTTTAAAGCCGTATTCAACTTAAGCACTATTGGAGGTCGTGTGAAAGACAGCATTTTAACAGAAAATAAGCGCAATATTTCGAAACTTAAGCGATTAATTGTGCTTTAAAATATTTCCCTACGAAAAAAAAGCCCCTTCAGTATTGAAGGGGCTTTTCTAAAATAGCTGGCTTTGCAAACCAGATACTCAACTCATTTATGACTGCGGCTCACACCAAACAATTCTACCAAACCTGGCCCAGGTGGATAATGTAATAAAAACATTACACTCTCCTATTAGATTATGTAAATATAACCGACAACTTATAGACTAAAGTCACACAAATCGAGGCAAATAAGCCGATTTCAATAAACCCGCACTGTCAGGGTAGGTTACTTTCACCATATACAAGCCATCGGCAGCAGCTGTTGGCCCAGCCAAATTACGATCTTTGATTTTAATTAAATCAGAGACCCATTCAACTGGCTTCTCAGCGGCGCCAATCATCACCAGGGTACCTACAATATTGCGTACCATATGGTGCAAAAAGGCATTCGCCTCTATATCAACATAAATAAAGTCATCAACCCTGCTCACCTTTACCCAATGCACATTGCGTATCGCGTGATTCGCCTGACAAGCCGCTGAACGAAAAGAAGAGAAATCTTGCTCCCCAGTTAATAACTGAGCGGCCTGATGCATCAAATCAGCATCCAGAGACCCATGTTTACAGGTTACTTTTTTACTTAAGACAGCGGATCTTGAATTACGATTCAGTATGACATAGCGATACTGCCTGGCCGTTGCACTAAAACGCGCACTAAACTCATCATCAACCTCCACTGACCATAGTGAGGAAATATCATCCGGCAGGTGCGCATTAACGCCCATCACCCAGGCTCTTTCTGGACGATATGATGCACAGTCAAAATGCACTACCTGACCTGTAGCATGCACGCCCGTATCCGTTCTACCGGCACACACTACCTGTACTTTTTCATTTGCAACGGTAGACAAAGCAATCTCCAGACATTCTTGCACAGTGCGGGTGCCATCTTTTTGCATTTGCCAACCAGAAAAGTGGCTACCGTCGTACTCAACACCTAATGCTATTCGCATTATCCCAACTCCACCCAAAAATCACTTAAACAGAAAGCCATTATTAACATACGCTTTTAACAATATGCCACTTTATTTAATCTTCATAAAACAAAACGGCATCAGTACAAGACCGATGCCGTTATAGTACTACCTAATTATCAGCTTCTAGCCAGCTTGCTGTAGCAACGATTCAGCTTCTTTCTGCTGCTCGTCATTACCTTCAGCCTTAACTTCTTCCAGTATGCTGCGCGCACCTTCGTGATCGCCCATATCAATGTAAGCCTTTGCCAAATCTAATTTAGTACTAACTTCATCAAGATCTTCGGACAACTCTGAAATATCAAATTCCTCATCATCAGAAACAGACACGCTATGCGCATTAGTTTCTAACTCTGCAGCATCCGTTGATTCATCCAGGCTCAGATCATCACCTAGATCCAGTTCTGAATCATCAAGATGGATTTCACCTAAATCGTCGCTCAAACTATCGCCTAAGTCGTCAGTGAAATCCATTTCCATCGACTCATCATCAACTAATGATTCTTCAGTATCAGTCGTTGCGGGCTCATCAATATTCGAACCTAAATCTAAATCTGCACTCAAATCAAGGTCGTCGGTTTCATCAACAACAGTTTCTAAAGTCGACTCTTCTTCTGGCTCCTCGAAGCCTAAATCTGAGGCGGCAAAGTCAAGCGAGAAGTCTTCATCGATATCAAGATCATCCATCTCGTCCTCAGCTGATACCACCTCATCCTCGGCCTTATTTACGGGTATTTCCTGAGTAAGCTCACCTAATTCAAACTCAAGAGATTCGGCTACTTCATCATCAGCAGGTGGCTCTTCGGTTTGGTTCGCGATATCAGCAAGATCACCCGCAAGATCAAATTCATCTGTCTCAGATGACTCAAAAGACATTCCTTCACCTGGATCAGGCACACCATCTAGCTCTAAGTCATCTGTTAGTGCATCAACTTCTGCTGTTGCGCCTAAATCTAAACCCAGATTAGCCTCATCAACATCCAGCTCCAGATCTGTGGTTTCAGGCTTTTCAGGCACTAATACATCGGCGTCAAAACCACTAATAACCTCACCCGTATCAAAAAACATCTCACTACCAGGGCATAATTCAGAGCCCATCGCAGCAACACGTCCCCAATATGACTCATCGTTACCTTTACGTGCCTGAGCCTGGGCTGCTGTTTGTTCAAATGCTGTCGCATCTTTAGCCGCGAAGTATGTTTCCATTAACTTCATTCGATAGTCATCACGCTCTGGATCTTTATCGATAGCATTTTTCAGCAAGTCTTCTGCCTGTTGATAAATGCCATAAGCAATGTAAACATCTGCTTCTGCTAAAACATCGTCTTGCTGATCATCTACCGCAGCAGGCTCATCATCATTCAGGTTAAGGAGCGTATCTTCGTCCATTGCGGGCACATCAATTTGAGTATCAACCATGCTCAAATCATCTGCAGCGGATGTATCCATCGCATCGAATTGCATGGTTGAATCTGCCGCATCTGAAAATCCATTTTCTGTTGCAAAATCATCTTGTGATTCTTCTTTTCCACCCCTTAAACGCTTTAAGAGCAAGACAATTAACAACAGAACAAATGCCAAACCACCGCCAATCATACCGAGTGATTTTGGATCATTCATCAAACTATCAAAGAAACCTTTAGGCTTGGGCTGTGCAAAAGCAGGCGGCTCAATAGACGGAGTCTCGTCGGCAACATCTGGCGCCTCAGTCATCTCGCTATCTGCGCTTACCTCTAATTCATCGACAAACACCGCATCTGCTGCATCTTCCTGAACTACCGCTTCTGCATCTTCCGCAGCTGCCTCGACAGCAACCTCTTCGGTTACCGTCTCTTCTACTACAACACCCTCTTCAGCTGGCTCAACAACCACTTCTTCAATAATCTCTTCAGCTACAGGCTGTTCAGACGTTTGGGATTGCTGTTGTAGCTCTTGTTGCAGCTTGGCCAATTCACCATCATCCATCTGGATAACGCTTTGAACTTTTTGCTCTAAATCAGACAACCGCGTGCGTAAGCCTTCTTTTTCAACACGCTCAGATTCAAGTTGTTCTCTTGCCATTGCAAGCTCTTGCTTAAGACGGCCAAGCTCTGAATCTGGGTGCTGATTTGCACCCGCATGTTCACTACCGTCAGCCTTGCTCGCACCAACAATAGATAAATGACCAGCAGTATCTTCTTCAACGGCTGAAGTACCAGCAGATGGTGCCTGCCCCTCCATTGAGGAGGCCGGCGCCTGACCCATCGAATTCTGACTATATTCACGCCATAAAGCGGCGTGTTTTTTAGCCTGTGCAACTGCCTGTTGGCGATCCAATTGGCTGAGCTCATTACGATCTGGCATGCGCAAAATGTAGCCGCGTTTCACACCATTAATATTTTCTTTAATAAAGGCTTCTGGGTTTTTACGCACCAATGCCAGCATCATCTGCTCAACACTTACCGAATTATCAGGCCGCATGCGATTGGCCATGCTCCATAAAGTGTCGTCTTGCTTTACGCGATATTGATTTGTAACAGGAGAGGTAACTATTGAAGTAGGTGCTGCAGCAGCAGATCGTGGTGCACTGTACGTCATACTGCGGCCAGAACCTGAACTAATCGAGCCTGATTGCGCCGTTGAATAGGTATGGGTACCTGTTGACCGCCCACCTTGCTGCAGTGAAGCTCCCGGCTGTGCCTGCGCTCTAACATCAGCCGGATCAATAAAAGGATGAGCCTCCTCCGATGAAGCAGAAGCCGCACCCGTAGAAGAATTATAAACAGGTGGATCTAATAGAAGCGTATATTCACGCAACAAATGGCCCTGCGGCCAATCTATTTCTACTAGAAAGCTTAAAAATGGCTCGCGAATAACCGACTTGGTAAACACCTTTACAAAAGGTCGGCCTTCTTTTTCAACAATTTTAAATTGCAGCTGTTGTAGAAGATAAGGGCGATCCATACCTGCGCGAATAAATGCGTCTCGGTTCGCCAACTGAACTATCATTTGATTCGCATCGTCAGACGACGCTGATAGTACTTCTATTTCTGCATTAAGTTCCTGATTTAGCGCCGAATTCAGCTCTATCTCACCCAACCCTAATGGATAGCCGCGTGCTGGCAATAAGGCAGCCATCACGGCAAGGCTCAGTGTTAATTTGCGCACAAGTAGTCCCCTCACTCGATCCTGTAAATTTCTATTTATTAACTATATCTAGTACATATCTGGGCGAAAGAAACATACATTTCCACCCAACTGCTAAGAATGAACTTTAGCATTTAGGTGTAACTATAGATTATAAATAGTCTTTTATCAAAATCTCTGCGATTTGAATACTATTTAATGCTGCGCCTTTTCTCACATTATCTGATACAACCCACATATTTATCCCCCTTTCGTGGGATATGTCTTCGCGAATTCGCCCTACATAGGTCGGATCATGGGTCGCGCCTTCTGTTACAGCCGTTGGATAACCACCATCTTCACGCGTATCCATCACCTGCACGCCAGGTGCTTTTTCCAATAGATCTTTACATGCCTGTGCAGTCAATTTCTCTTTTGTTTCAATATGCAAGGCTTCAGAATGACCATAAAATACCGGCACCCGTACAGCCGTTGGATTAACCTCTATGCTTTCATCTTCCATGATTTTCCTGGTTTCCCAAACCATCTTCATCTCTTCTTTTGTATAGCCGTTATCCATAAACACATCTATCTGCGGCAATACATTAAATGCAATTTGTTTGGGATAAACTTCAGGTTCAACAGGCAAGCCATTCAGTAAACGCGCTGTCTGGCTCGCCAATTCCGAGATAGCCTCTTTACCAGTACCTGAAACCGCCTGATATGTGCAGACATTAATGCGTGTAATTCCAACCGCATCCTGAATTGGCTTTAAAGCAACCATCATCTGAATGGTTGAGCAATTAGGATTCGCAATAATGCCTTTGTTTGTGTAATTCGCAATCGCATGCGGATTAACTTCTGGCACAACCAATGGAATATCATCTACATAACGAAACTCCGAGGTATTATCAATAACTACGCAACCAGCTGCAGCTGCTTTAGGCGCAAATTCAGCCGAGATAGATCCACCTGCAGAAAACAGACCAATTTGTACTTTTGAAAAATCAAAGTCCGCGAGGTTTTCAATCGTCAGTCTCTTATCGCCAAACTCAACTTTTTTACCCACTGAACGCTCAGATGCCAATGCATAAACTTTGCCCACAGGAAATTTACGCTCTGCCAAAATAGACAGCATCGTTTCACCTACTGCACCCGTTGCGCCAACTACAGCCACATCATATGTTTTACTCATGATCTTACCTTTATAAATTTTTTATACTTTAACCGAAAGCCCTGAGACTCTGCTTAGACTTTAATTTTTTAACGCTGCAACCACCGCATCGCCCATTGCCGCTGTACCCACTTCAGTACAGCCATCCGACATAATATCCGGCGTGCGTAATCCCTGGTCTAAAACCTTGCCCACTGCATCGTCGATGCGTTGTGCAAGGGCCGCATTGTTTAAGCTGTAACGCAGCATCATAGAAATAGATAAAATCGTCGCCAATGGATTGGCGATACCTTTTCCTGCGATATCTGGCGCCGAACCGTGAATCGGCTCATACATGCCGCGACCATTCGCATCTAAAGAGGCAGATGGCAACATACCAATTGAGCCGGTTAACATTGCTGCGCAATCCGATAAAACATCACCAAATAAATTACTCGTTACCATCACATCAAACTGCTTTGGCCATTTCACTAATTGCATTGCCGCGTTATCCACATACATGTGAGTTAACTCAACCTCAGGATAATCTTTCGCTACACGTTCCATTACTTCACGCCAAAGCTCAGACACTTCCAGCACATTGGCTTTATCAACTGAACAAACACGTTTGTCGCGCTTCATCGCAATTTCAAATGCAGAACGCCCAATACGTTCTATTTCGCTTTCTTTATATCCGGCCGTGTTATAAGCATAGCGTTCACCATCTTTTTCAGTGATTGCACGTGGCTGACCAAAATAAATACCGCCGGTTAATTCACGCACAATCATAATATCTAAACCAGACACAATTTCCGGCTTCAAGGAAGATGCATCGGCTAATTGAGGATAAAGAATGGCGGGGCGTAAATTAGAAAATAATTCCAGCTCAGAACGCAAACCTAATAGACCTTTTTCCGGACGCTTGTCACGTGGCAGCGATTCATATTGCGGGCCACCCACAGCGCCTAATAAAATTGCATCTGAATTTCTGCACAGTTCTAACGTTGCAGCTGGCAATGGTTCACCCGCCGCATCATAACCTGCACCGCCAACAGGTGCCTCGGTTAACTCAACATCCAGGACACCATCGGCTTTTAAAAAGTTAATTACCTTTACCGCTTCAGCAACAATTTCTTTGCCAATGCCATCACCGGGTAATACTGCAATTTTTTGTGTCATCTTTTAATACCTTTTTGACACAGAACCTCTGCGGTTCTACACCAATTTATTAATTTAAATTAAAACAACCAGGGAGCTGTTTGTTTAATTTTTTCTTCGTATGTTTTAATTTCTGCAGCATGCTGCAAGGTTAAGCCAATATCATCAAGGCCATTCAACAAACAATGCTTTCTAAAGGCTTCAACTTCAAATGCGTATTCATCGGCATCTTCAGTAATGACTTTTTGCGTATGTAAATCTACCGTTAGCTCATAGCCTTTTTTCGCGGCTATTTTTTTAAATAAATCTTCTACTATCTCTGCATCCAGCACAATGGGTAACATGCCATTTTTAAAGCTGTTATTAAAAAATATATCTGCAAAGCTCGGTGCAATAACGGCACAAAAGCCAAAATCTTCTAATGCCCAAACGGCGTGCTCTCGAGATGAGCCACAACCAAAATTTTCACGTGCGATTAAAATACTCGCCTTATCGTATGGCGACTGATTTAAAATAAAATCAGGATTAATTCGACGCGTATTGTTATCAATATCCGGCGCACCGGGATCAAGATAGCGCCAGTCATCAAATGCGTTTGGGCCGAAACCAGAACGCTTAATTGATTTTAAATATTGCTTGGGAATAATTGCATCAGTATCAACATTCGGTCGATCCATGGGTGCAACTATGCCCGTCACTTTTGTAAATTTTTCCATAGTCTTTTCACCTGTTCAGAAAATTAACGACGTTCAACTTATTCATTCAGCCGTTAACGGTCTTGAATTTCTTTACCCATTTTTTCGATGTCTTTGCCAACACCTTCAAGCGTGTTGCTACAGGCCGAAATTGCCAGCAAGCCTATAAACATCAAACCCATCAATAAAACACTCAACATTTTTTTCATGGCTGGTCTCACTTAAAAATTTCTTACATCAACAAAATGCCCTGCAATTGCGGCGGCAGCCGCCATGCCCGGACTCACCAGGTGCGTACGTCCACCTGAACCCTGACGTCCTTCAAAGTTTCGATTTGAAGTAGAGGCACAACGCTCTTCTGGCTCCAGACGATCTGCATTCATCGCCAGGCACATGGAGCAACCCGGCTCACGCCACTCAAAGCCTGCATCTAAAAATATTTTATCCAGCCCCTGCTTTTCAGCCTGCTGCTTAATCAAACCCGAGCCAGGGACAATCATCGCTAACTTTACGTTACTGGCTACTTTACGCCCCTTAATAACATCGGCGGCTTCCTGCAAATCTTCAAGCCGTGAATTAGTACACGAGCCAATAAACACTTTATCGATTGAAATTTCATCCATCGGAGTGCCTGCCGTTAGGCCCATATAGTTCAAGGCCTTTTGCATACCATCGGCCTTTACAGCATCAGACTCTGCCGCTGGATTCGGCACTTCAGCGTCCACAGACACCACCATTTCTGGCGACGTTCCCCAGGTAACCTGCGGTTTGATGTCTTCTGCTTTAAGTGAGATTTCATGTTCAAAAAAGGCATCATCATCGCTGTGTAAATCAAACCATGCAGCGACGGCCATATCCCACTGATCACCTTTTGGTGTGTAAGGTCGGCCTTCAACATAATCAATCGTGGTTTGGTCAACCGCCACCATGCCAACACGTGCACCCGCTTCAATCGCCATATTACAAATGGTCATACGGCCCTCCATCGATAATTCACGAATTGCTGAACCGGCAAACTCCATTGCGTAGCCTGTGCCACCCGCTGTACCGATTTCACCGATTACCGCCAATACAATATCTTTTGCCGTTACGCCTGCGCCCAATTTTCCATCTACATTGACGCGCATGTTCTTCATGCGTTTTTGTAGCAAACATTGAGTAGCCAATACATGTTCAACTTCGGACGTACCAATACCAAATGCCATAGAACCAAACGCACCATGCGTGGCCGTATGAGAATCACCACACACCAGTGTCATACCCGGCAAGGTAGCGCCCTGCTCAGGCCCAATCACGTGCACAATACCCTGACGAATATCATTCATAGCAAACTGCGTAATGCCAAATTCTTTGGTGTTCTTGTCCAGTGTTTCGACCTGTATACGCGAAACCGGATCAGCAATGCCCTTGGCCCGCTCTATTGCAACCGTTGGCACATTATGATCGGGCACGGCCAATGCCGCGTTTGCTCGCCAGAGTTTGCGATTTGCCAGACGCAAACCTTCAAACGCCTGAGGTGAAGTCACTTCATGCACTAAATGGCGGTCGATATAAAGCAATGCTGTGCCATCGTCTTCGCTACGCACAATATGAGAATCAAATAATTTATCGTATAAGGTTTTACCGGCCATTCTCTTAACTCCTGCTATGAAGCGCTATTTATCCGCTTCAGGGCTTATTCTTTCAGGCTTTGCATTCTATGCGCACATAAAACATAAAACAAATTCATCTTTTTCATATAAGCTATTCCATATAGGAATAGATGATCATATAAGGCTTACAGACCGTGGATATTCAAAATTTATCTGCCTTTATCGCAGTTAGTGATACTGGTTCATTTTCCAGAGCCGCCGAGCGCTTGTTTATTACACAACCCGCCGTTAGTAAACGCATCTCTTCACTAGAATCCGAGCTCAACACACATCTGTTTGATCGCATTGGTAAAAAAGTCCTGCTCACCGAAGCGGGCCACGCACTATTACCCAGTGCACAACGTATTTTAGCTGAACTAGATGATAGCAAGCGCGCCATTGGTAACTTAAATGAGAAAGTAAGCGGGCACCTGAAAATAGCCACCAGTCACCACATTGGATTACATCGATTACCTCCAGTACTACGCGCCTTCACTACAGATTACCCTGCTGTGGATATAGATATCCGCTTTATGGATTCAGAAGAGGCCTGTCAATCGGTATTAAAAGGTGAAGTCGAACTGGCCATTGCTACCCTGCCTGATCATGAATGGAAACACCTGCAACATCAAACCATCTGGCATGACCCACTCGACATCGTCATTAGCTCACAACACCCCAATGTTCACACAGCAAAACTCAGCGTGAACAAGCTGCGTAAACTGCCGGCTATTTTGCCGGCTAAAAATACCTTTACCCGATTACTACTGGAAAAGGCATTAGGCCTAAATGAACAGAATTTAAATATCGCAATGGAAACCAATTATCTGGAGACCATAAAAATGATGGTATCCATTGGTCTCGGCTGGAGTGTGCTACCGGTCTCTATGCTATCAAGTGATATTGCACGTATGGATATAGAGGGTGTGGAATTTGAACGACTACTAGGCGTAGTAAGCCACCAACAGCGCACACTATCAAATGCAGCGAAGATGTTGATGATTGAGCTTGAAAAGCACCGAGCTTAATGCAAAATTACCGGTTCCAGTCTGATAGCCAGCATTCAATATTGGCAACACCTGTTTTTAAGTGTTAGTGCTCACCTTGTGCAACACAAGGATCGCCCTCACACGCATTCACTTCAATAGTAGTGTGAGATAGTTTATGAAATTCCTTGAGCAAGTCTTTGTAGTAAGTGGTCGATTTAGGGTAGTGCGTCACTATGGAAATTATCGCTGCATAATGATTTGCACCTACTTTCCATATATGAATGTCAGAAATACGATTATCAGAATCTTTTTCAATGGTCTCTTTAATCGCTGATTGGTAGCCTTCCCCAATACTTCCATCTAGCAAAATTGGGCTTGTTTGCTTGAGTAGACCATATGACCAACGGGTAATAATAATTGCACCAACTATCCCCATTATTGGGTCGAGCCAATTCCAGCCAAAATATTTTCCTGATATTAATGCAACGATAGCTAGCAGCGATGTCAGCGCATCAGCCAGCACATGCATATAAGCCGCGCGTAAGTTATGGTCATGATGATGATTATCGCTGTGCTCATGTTCATGGTGATGATGGTGGTCATCTTTTAAAAGGAATGCGCTAATAATATTAATAAGCAAACCGAGACTAGCAACGGCAATGGCTTCATTAAACTGAATAATTTGCGGGTCTATAATTCGCTGCATTGACTCAACCAGCATAACTAAAGCCACTACAGCTAAAGCTATAGCACTAGCGAAACCACCCAGCACACTTACTTTACCGGTACCAAAAGAGTAGGCCGGATTATTTGCATGGTTACGGGCATAACGATAGGCAAAGATCGTAATCATAAAGGCCGCGACATGCGTTCCCATATGCCAGCCATCTGCAAGCAAGGCCATTGATCCGTAGATACTACCTGCAAATATCTCCACAATCATTGTTATAGCCGTCAGAATTAAAACGTAGAGGGTTCGACGTTCACCCTTATTATTTTTAACTGCGAATTCATGACTATGTTGCCAATTTTCTAAGGTGTGACTATGCATTTAAAATTCCAAAATATTTTGTCCTGCATTATGAGGGCAGCTGTAACCAGGGGAAGTATAAATGATTTGATTGAAAATAAACTCTGAAAAATACAGGGTCTCTAAACCCTTATAATGACGCGGAATTATTAACTATGCGCTTTCGACTGGCTTCGGTATTGCTATCAACATGGGAATATTTATAGTGCGATACCTACTCGAAAAGATTAACTTTGACATCACTCCAATCAGCTCACTGAATATCCTCAAACCCATATATCGATTATCGTAAGCTCAGGCCCTCTTAAATTATTAGCCACCATCAACTTGAGCTATAAAAAACCATGCAACTTAATATTTCTAAAACCCATCAACGGGTGGCGCAACACGCAATACTTCTTCTATTGTAGTTAAACCAGCAGCCACTTTTTGCGCACCACTTAAACGCAAAGGTTTCATACCTTCTTTTAACGCGACTTTTTTCAACGCTGACATATTCATATTTTCGGTTATCTGCTCTTTCACCGGGTTACTAAATGTAAACATTTCGTAAATACCCATACGCCCCATAAAGCCCGTATTACGACACTCCAGGCAACCAACAGGTTTGAATATTTGTTTTGGCTTGGTGGCACTCCAGGGTTTAACCAACGCCTTCCACGTTGCCTCATCTACCTCAGTTGCCACTTTACAATGCGGGCACAGGGTTCTTATTAAACGCTGAGCCAACACACCCAACACGGTAGATTGTATTAAATACGCAGGCACACCAATTTCCATTAGGCGTGTAATTGCCGAAGGCGCATCATTTGTATGTAATGTTGTCACCACCAGGTGTCCGGTTAGTGCCGCTTGAATTGCAATATCTGCCGTTTCTTTATCGCGGATTTCACCAATCATTATTATGTCTGGATCTTGTCTTAATAAGGTTTTAACACCCGCGGAAAAATCTAAGCCAATATTATGCTGTACCTGCATTTGATTAAATGCAGGTTCCACTAATTCAATCGGGTCTTCAACCGTACACACATTTACTTCTGGTTTTGCCAACTGTTTTAAACTGGTATACAGCGTTGTGGTTTTACCTGAACCGGTTGGCCCAGTAACCAGAATAATACCATTGGGCCGGCTGATCATCGATTGCCAGTGTTCATCATCCGACTGACTAAAACCCAGCTCTTTAAAGTTTTTAACCAGCACTTCCGGATCAAAAATACGCATTACCAATTTTTCACCAAATGCGGTTGGCATGGTAGACAAACGTAGCTCTATTTCTGTACCGTCTGGTGTACGTGTTTTTAAACGGCCATCTTGTGGGCGGCGTTTTTCCGCAACATCCATTCGGCCCAATATTTTAATGCGGCTTGATATCGCCGCCATGACTGTGCTTGGCACTTGATACACCTGATGCATTACACCATCAATACGAAATCGCACATTACCTAAATCTCGGCGCGGTTCTAAATGGATATCACTGGCACGTTGTTCAAAGGCATATTGTAATAACCAATCCACAATATTAATAACGTGCTGATCATTGGCATCAAGTTTACCTGCACGGCCCAATTCCATTAAACCTTCAAGGTTACCTATCTCTGCCGCATTTTTTTGTGACTCAGATTCCGCTCGATTAACGGATTTAGAAACCGTGTAAAACTCTAACAGATAACGAGAAATCTCATCCGGATTAGCAACAACACGCTTGAAAGACTTTTGATTAATACGTGAGAGTTCCTGCTCCCATTCTTTGACAAAAGGTTCTGCAGTTGCCACTGTAATAAACTGGTCGTCAATGGATATGGGTAAAATATTAAATCGCGATGCATACGCATAAGACATCACCGATGTAACTTTCGAAACATCAATTTTTAATGGATCAATCCTGCAATAAGGCAGTTTAGCTCTATCTGCAAGCCAAACTGTAAGTGACTCCAGATCAAGTACACTTCGTCCGTCACGCTGATCTATCCATTGGCGTTCGGCGATTACTATCAGTGCATTTTTTTCATGATACTGCGGTGACACAGCCAGAGTGCGTAACATTTTTGCATTTTCAGCAGTCACCATGGCATCTTCTTCAAGCCAGTTAATGACGGATTGTATATCTAATACTTTATCGTTTTGCTTCATGACTGCATTCATTGTATGTCTGCCAATTGGAATTTAATTGTATTAATCGCGCACTAAAATCTTAAGCTTACAGCCTTACCTGGCTCAACCATCTGTGCATAATAAAAAACCGCCTCAAGTCGATACTGGCTAGTGGTGTTTTCCTGTAGAGAAATCGATTGCACCTCTGCCGTTATTTCCTGCCCGTCAATGATCACTTTTAACTGGTCACCAACTTTATATTGCTGTAACTGACTGGCGCTAACATATGACACTGCTGATGCCCTGGTAGCTGATACCAACTGTATAATAGCAGTCGATTTATTTTCAGCCGAAATAACCATACCCGGGTAAATATTAGATGCCTGTACATAGCTAGAATTTTGCGTTTTCAATACCGCTCTATCAGCCTGCCACTGCTTTAACTTGCATTCCGCATTTAACATTGATTCTTCGGCTTTAAGTGACTTATAAACACCATCGATTTTAGATAATTCGACCTCTGATAATACAGTGCGCTCAAATAGTTCTTTCGCCTGGTCGAGCTCTGTTTTTGCATCAAAAACAAGCGGCTGTAATTTTTCTATTGCTGCCTTGCAAGACTGAACACGATAACTAAATGGTGCAGTATCTAGCTTCGCTAACACGTCACCCTTGTTTACTTTCGAGCCCACTTTGGCCGCAACTGATTCAACGACACCTGTCACCGGAAAACCAATTTTTTGTATATCAGCCCAGGATAGATTCGCTTTAATATCCTCCGCCATTGATAGTGAGCTAAAAAATATTAATAACAAAAGTAAATTACTATTTTGTTTCATCGCCAGTTCCATTATTAATAAACCATTTATAAAGTAGCATTTATGATATCTTTCTCGCCCGCAAGCAGGCGTAACTGCATCCAGGCCAGTGCCAGTTCATATTCATTTTTTGCGCGTAAGTAACGTATTTCAGAAATCGCAACCATTGAATTTCCCAAATCGGTTTTTACTTCCATTTCATAGAGTGCCCGACTCTTATCCAATTCAAGCTCTCGCAAATCCTGCTTAGATTGCAACTGCTGCTGCCGCGTCTGCAGCAATACCACCGTCTGCCACAAATTTAGTGTCTGCTTTCTTATTTGTGACTTTGTACTTAATAGCTTGGCACGCTGACTCAATAAATTAGCACGTGCCCCGGATATACGCGATTTTATGCTGCTACTTTCATACAAAGGCATTGTTAAATTTAAAGACGCACGCATATCATCACTGGATGTAGTTCGCGCGTATTCAGATATTGTGAGTTCCGCACTTAATAAAGGGCTCATCTGCTTATTTTCTGCCTCCAGCCTTTGTTCGGCTGCTGCATATTGTTGTTCAGCGAGATAAATTTGTGGGTTCGACAAAAGAACTTTATCCATTAGTAATGCGTAGTCTGGGAGCTCTGTTTGTAAAAAATCGAATTCAGGCAGCACTAAATTCGAAGGCAACTGAGTAGGTCTATTTAAAACTTCCGCTAAAGTTGCGCGACTATGACGCTGCTCTATTTCACTTAAACTGCGCGCGTGTAGAGCATCCATATATCGGTTTTCTGATTCTAATAACTCTAAATCTGAGATTTGCAAAAGCGCATGCCTATCTTTCACCGTATCATGTTGAACATATGCAATCGCCAATGATTCGTTATCCCATGCATATTTTAAATCAGACAAGATGACTTCAAAAAAATATTTGGCTATTTCTATTTTTCTATTCGCTACAACATATGACATATTAGCTTGCCATGCCTGTTGCTCAATACTAGCTGCCTGTACTTTTTTACCGCTGCCACCAAAATCATAGAGTGGTTTAATCAGGTATAAAGTTGCTGTGCTATCATTGTTCGATTGATCATATGCAATACTAGGGGGCTCTACATATGCCGCCTGCAATTCAAGTTGTGCGCTAAAGCCTAATGATGATTCTGCTAGTTCTAACGCCGACTGAGATTGTGCTATTTTCGATTGTGCATCAATAAGTGTGAAATAATCAGGCTGCTCCGCCATTTGCATAACTTGCTGCAAGCTTAATGGGTCGGATAATACCTGTGTAGAATCAGCAGCTGCAACAGATAGTTGCGAGCCAAGAAAGACAATAATTAAACGCATCATTGTGTCTTACGCTGCTGCCTTTTATAACGAGTGAAACTGGTAGTTTTATAATCTTGATTCAACACATATTCACCTAATAGCATAAACTCGGTTTTTGACGATGTCGCGCCGGTATAACGCATTACTCGTTTACCAGTTAAATCAAAAAATGCCAATACTGGTGTCGCTCTCACTCGGTGTTTTTTTTCTGCGAATTCTTTCTGCGTGGTGACCGTGCCATCAAAATCTGTCATTTCAACATCCCCTTCAATATCTACCTGAAATATTTTGAAGTGTTTTTTATAAAAGGCTACGACATCCGGTTGATTCAAAATGGTTGTTTTCATACGATGACAAAATGGGCATTCATCCATTTCGAAAAAGATAAAAATACCCGACTTACCTTCTTCTTTTGCTAATGACAATTCTTCGGAAAAATCACCAAAGCTCTGATCAAAAAATTCCAACTCAGCAGCATTCGCTGAAAGATGAATAAATAACAGTAATAGTACAAACAGGGATGTATTCAATCGTTTAGGCATCTTACTCGGCGTCCTCTTCTACATTGAGCATACTGGCAGTATAACCTTGATCACGCACTTACGAAATATTTCGTCAGACATTTCCACCTTAAAGAAAGCTCACTACCTGTTGATTGTCAAAAACCCAGTTAGCTCCTATTAATAGCATATATTACGCGCAAAAAAATAGGGCTCGCTAATGCGAGCCCTATTTCACAGTCTAAATTTAGACCTCGGTTATTGAGCCAGATATGCTTCATCTGATGCTTCAACTGCACCAACCGACCATGCACCACGTGTTTTTGCATGTTCAACAGCTGCATCAACATCAGAGCTAGATGCGTTGCGGTCAATTTCAAATACCTGGCCTGCATAAATCAGGTCAGCATCTTTGATTTTGTCACGGTTTGTTTTATAGATAAGCGGCCATTGATATGGGTTTGCGTAAACCGCTTCTTTACCAGAAATATTCCACAGGTTATCACCCGTCACTACCTGATACGAATCATCACCAGCCATCACACCAGCTTCACCAGACATGTCTGAAGAACCCGTAATAGCACCACTTGCAAGTAAGCGTGCATTTTCACTCTTCGCTTGTTCCATTGCAATTTCAGCTTGACGCTGTGCTTTACCAGCTAATGTCTTCGCTTTTTCTTCATCACCGGCAGCCAGTGCATCTTCTGCGCTCTTAATTATCTTGCCTGTGTCACGCCATTCAGCGCCCATTTTCTTGGCTTGAGCATTTGCTGATTTTGCATTCGCAATTGCCTGTTCTGCTGTATAACCTGATGAATCACTTGTACCGCCATCAGTTGCACAACCAGCAACCAAGCCGAGTGCAAGCATTACGATAAATAGCGGCTTGATAAGTTGAGTAAATTTCATGTTGATCGTCCCCGATGCATTAATGTTCGTTAATATCTTCTATTAAGAAGAAATTAGCAATGAGATGCCTAAGTGTCAAGCTAATCTGGCAAATAGACGATGTTTCTTTTAACATGTGTGAATAACTTCCTCTTTGCCAATAGCCCTATAAATAAGCTATTCTTTCGCCCCTTCAATAGTAATTTACTTTTAAGGTATGCATATGGCTAACTCTATAAAGGTTTACCACAATCCTCGTTGTTCAAAATCTCGACAAACAATGGAATTATTATCAGCAAAAGGTGTGCAGCCAGAAGTCATTGAGTATTTGAAGACACCGCCTAGCAAAAAAGATCTAACAGAAATTTTAAGCATGCTGGGCCTGCAGCCCAGGCAGCTAATGAGAATTCACGAAGCTGAATACAAAGATAACAATTTAGCAGATGAATCCCTCAGCCAGGAGCAGTTGATTGAAGCCATGATACAATTTCCCAAATTAATAGAACGTCCGATTGTCGTGTGCAATGGCAAAGCCGCAATTGGTCGTCCACCAGAAACGATACTAGAGATACTTTAATATGTCTGAGGTGTTAGTGCTGTATTACAGCCAAAGCGGTACGACTGCAGAAATGGCCAGGGCCATCGCTCGCGGCATAGAAGAAGTCAGCGGTATGCAAGCGCGACTACGTACAGTGCCCGCTATATCAACGGTATGCGAGGCCACCGAGGCCGCTGTCCCTGAAACAGGGTCTCCTTATGCAGAGCTCGCTGATCTAGAAGAATGCTCCGGCCTAATTCTTGGCAGTCCTACACACTTTGGCAATATGGCCGCCTCACTCAAGCACTTCATAGATGGCAGTGGCAGTTTATGGATGTCGGGTGCAATGATCGGCAAGCCCGCCGCCGTATTTACATCCACAGGCAGTATGCATGGCGGACAGGAATCGACACTATTAAGTATGTTAGTCCCATTGCTACACCATGGCATGGTACTAATGGGCTTACCTTATAGTGAAGCCTCATTGCACCAAACAATCACCGGTGGCACTCCATACGGGGCGAGCAGACTTAATAACAATGATAATGCGCCATTGGATGAGCATGAAAAAACACTATGTCTCGCGCTTGGCCGCAGGGTTGCAGAAGCGGCACAAAAGCTTGAAACGACTTAAAATAGACGGTTATGAATAAAATACAACTAGCAAGAACCCTAACCTTACTCGGCTTTTTTGGCCTGATGATATTTATTCCACTGTGGCACCTACTCATTGTTCCGATTGAAGCAAAATTTGTATCCATGACCTTATTAATACAGGTAGGCCCTTTACTGTTTCCACTACGCGGCATATTACATGGCCGGGTTTATACCCATGCCTGGGCAATGTATCTAGCCTTGTTTTATTTTGTTTGCGGCATTTGGTATGCCGGCGATATAAGCACACGTGGTTTTGGCATCGGCTTTAGCACATTAAGTGTTATGTTTTTTATAGGCACCATGCTCTATACGCGTTTTCAGGGTATGGCTGAAAATGCATTACGTGAAGCTGAATCGGATTCTGGAAGTTAGTTATTAATTTTCTTGATAGAGATTAATTAGCTTTGCTTAATTGATCTGTATCAGTATCTCTTTGGGCAACAGCGCTAACCTATACTTCAGCTAGCTAATAAACATTTACTGGAGCACTACCATGTACACTCTCGGCGAGTTAAAAAAACAGAATCAGGAAATTAGTGATTTAGCTGATGTACTGGACGTATTAATTAATGACAAGCGCCTGGTTAATAACCCGTTTGTGTGCGATTTGGTTTGCCGATTCAACGAGAAAGTGTGGATGCATCTGGTATTTGAAGATAACTCACTTTATAGCGAGCTCGCCAGGCATCATAATCCAGATATCAGTAAACTGGCTGAAAGCTTTCACACTACTACCAAAGCTGTGCGAAAAGAATTTTCTGACTACGTAAAGCTCTGGTGCAAGGCGTCTGGTGCCGAACATCATCAGCAGGCTTTTTGTGAGCAAACGCCAGAGATATTAAACAAGGTAAGACAACGCATTAAATTTGAAACTGAAAAAATGTTTCCTCTGGTTGAATCAGAAGCACTTTCAACGTCTGATTAGTACCCAGCTACACACCTGGGCAAAGGTGATAAAAAATACACCTGCGATTCTGTATAATTACAACTAAACTTCTGTTAGCTCACTACAGATAAATAGAATGTTTACCCATTTTCGCTACCAATTATATATTCTTAGTACCGCTCTGCTGATATCACTCAGTCCGCTCACTTACGCCTCCGATCTGCAAAAAGAAATTCGTATGAAAGAGGAAATTATTGACTACATCATGGATGGTGAAGCAATCATGCTACACGATGCCGTGGCTCGACATGACTTTTTATCTATTTATACCGAATCAGACTTAGACACAGCAAAGGGTGCCGTCATCATTATGCATGGCCGGGGGCATCACCCTAACTGGGCAGAGGTCGTTTATCCATTACGCACTGGATTGCCCGAATTTGGCTGGCATACGTTATCAATACAAGTCCCAGTATTGAGCAATGACGCCAGTTTTTATGATTACTTGAATATTAAAGAAGAAACACAGCCTCGCATCGAAGCCGCCATCACATTTTTACAACAGAAAGATATAAAGAATATTATTTTGCTTGCTCATAGCTGCAGCGTGCACATGGCCGTTGACTGGTTACATAAGCACCCTAATGCAGGTGTTAATGCATTTATTGGTATAGGTATGGGATCAACTGATATCGGTCAACCAATGCTTGAACCTTTTCCATTAGAGGACATAAAAATTCCAATCTTAGATATTCGTGGTGAAAATGATTATCCCGCTGTCATTGCAAAAGCGCCTCAGCGATTAAAAAATATGCGCCAAGCTGGCAATTCTAAATCTGCTCAACGAATGGTGCCTAAGTCGGATCATTATTTCACCAACCGTGGAAAGGCGTTGTTAGAGGAAATCGCCGACTGGCTGGATACACTTTAAAGACAGGACCTCTATTCATCATAGATGAACCCTGTCTATTTGATGCTATAGAATCAGTAAGTTCGAATTAACTGAAAGCTAAATCTATTTATTATACTGCTCAGTGTATCAAACACATTCAATCTGAAAGAACACTTTTAACAAAGGGTATTGTTAAACGACGATGCTGTTGTAGCTGCGCTTTATCTAATGCATCCAACATTTCAAATAAATCAGCCATATCGCGATTATAATTATTCAATAAGTAACTCGCTACATTATCTGCAAGCTCAAAACCTCGCGCATCTGCACGTTGTTGCAATGCCTCACACTTCTGCGCATCATTTAACTCAAGCAATTTGAACACTGGCCCCCACTGCAGCCGCGACATTAAATCTTTAAGTTGAATTTTAATGTCGGAAGGCGGCTGATCGGCGGTAAAAATTAACTGCTTATTATTTTCTCTGCTGCGATTAATTAAATCAAATAACGCCTCTTGCCAGTCTTTCTTGTTTTGCAAGAGCTGTACGTCATCTATGCAACAAACATCCATTGCTTCCTGTCCTTGAAATACTTCAGGAGAATATTCAATGAGTTGCTTTAATGGCAAATAACTAACGCTTTTATTTTGTTGCGAAAGATTCTGACACAGAGCCTGTGCTAAATGTGTTTTACCCGTATTGTGAGCGCCCCAAATATAAAGCTGTTTTTCAGTATTTAAATTTGGACTTTGTAATAAATCGATTAGCAGTTTATTTTCACCGTTTACAATATTATCAAAAGTAAAACTGTCCTTTAACTGCAAATCTAAGGTTAATTGGGTATACATGAATCAATAGAAACCACTAAGGAGTATTATTAAAAATTGCGCTGGATTTATATTCACTGTGCAGGTGCCTGAGCAGTACAGCCAATACAGCAGCTACTGGCAATGCCAGTAGCACACCAACAAAACCAAACAACTGACCACCTGCTAATACCGCAAAAATCACAGCAACGGGATGCAAACCAATTTTATCACCGACCAACAATGGTGTAAGCACCATCCCCTCTAATGCCTGCCCAACCCCAAATACAATAAACACGGGGATCAGCATCATTGCATCCTGCGTTTGCAATAAAACGGCGATACTCGCCACAAGTATGCCAACAATAAATCCTAAGTAAGGAACAAAGCTCACAAGACCTGCCAACATACCAATTAACAACGCCAGTTCTATATCAATAAACCATAAACCACTGGAATACACTACACCGAGCACTAACATAACTAAAAATTGACCGCGTATGAATGCCGCCAGAACATCGTCAGATTGTTTTGCCAACTTCATAATCACGGGCTGATATTTCCGTGGAAGCAGCTCATCAATACGCGCAATTAATTTATCCCAATCTCGCAATAAATAAAATGTAACGACCGGGATGAGTAGTAAATTGGCAAATAATGCAACAACAACCATGCCTGACGCAGCAATCGAGGACACGATCTGGGTCACTATACCGCCGGCCTCTGCATAATGTGTAGTGAATAGTTTTTTAATAAAATCGAAATTGATATGACTAATATTAATACCCAGTTTTTGCGCCACCATAGGTACAAAATTTTGCTGAATATTATCAATATACGCAGGCATGTTTGAGAACAAATAGCTTAGTTGCTGAGCCAATAATGGAAAAATTAATAGCGCTACAATCGTTAAGCTGGAAAACAATACAACAAACACAATGCTTACAGCCAAACTACGGGGCAATTTTTGCTCTAGTTTATCGGCAAGCGGATCGCCCAGATAGGCTAACAAAGCAGCCGCAAAAAAAGGCGTAAGTACCGGCGCCAATAAATACAGGGCAAATAGCAGCGTTAATGTTCCAAGTAAAAACATCCATTTTTGTGAATCACTCAAAGACGCCATATTAAAGGACTCATTTACCCAAATTATAACGCAGGACTACAGGCATAATATCGTGTTCACTATTACGTGATGTTTTACTAACCTCGTCGATTGACTCTGCGCGGGTATCCACGGTTAACACCTTTCCCAGTGCAATAATACGCCGCAAATCATTCTCGTCACCATTCAGATCAATATAAAAATCAACCTGCTGTTTATTGACCTCTCTGGCATATACATTTTTGACCGGTGCCAATGAGGCCAAATAGTGAGCGGCTTGTGAATATTTTTTCACATTATCCAAATTGCTCACGCGCACAATTAAGCCAGCATCATTAAAACTATCTGCAAACACCGCAAAACGACTTGAAATACTATCCGTTGCGATGCCAATGCCACTGCTTGTTAATAATGCTAAATCATCGGCATTCACGCTCCAGTTCTCAATTTTATCGGCCTGCATCAAAGACCAGTCTACTTGCCAACTTCCCTGGTTCCAGTTCATACGCCCTAAGAGAACAGCATTGGCAGCATAACGCTCGCTGGCCTGTTTTATTGGCTCCCAAAACTGTCCCCAGACATCAGTGAACTCGATTAAGCGCTGATCTGCTGCATTATATTCCGGCCAAATAATGGGTAAACCACGTCGTTCAGCACCTTGTTCCATAACATTTTTTATTTGTGACTGATCTGCACGCTTTAACAAATATCGATTACGCCCATCCTTAACCGCCAGCCACACCAGTACATTCGGCCGCTGATAGCCCCAAAGTGGCAACCCATTGTCATGTAACAATTGTTTAAGCTTATTTTCATCAAATTGAACCCACAGCTTATATTTAGGCTGTACCAGGGTAGGTGCTTTTTCAGCATTGGTATTTATTTCAAAATCGCTTAATGCGCGATAGCGATATTGGCTAATCAGCCGTCCTGCATCGGATAAATTGAATTGTGTTGGCGCCAGACTGGTACCCGAAACGCGCACTGCAACCTCGATTAAAGCCTGTTCAAACGCGGCTTTACGGATATCGATGTCCTGGCTTACTACGGGTAGACTAGCTTCATACATATGCTTTATATCTGTTGCCTGCAGCTTCACAGATATAACTAAAAGTAAAATTGTGCTGAAAAAAAGCGATTTGCGGTTCATTTTCATTCGTGGACTAGGCTCGGAAGATGTACAATACCACATCTTTTAATCGTGATGCTTATCAGGTTCGTAATGTCTCAAACTGACTCAAAAAAATCCACCAATCAATCTCTTAGCTACCGCGATGCAGGTGTCGATATCGATGCAGGCAACCAGTTTGTAGAAGATATCAAACCACATGTAGCTCGCACCATGCGCCCCGAAGTAATCGGTGGGCTGGGCGGATTTGGCGCATTGTTTGAAATTCCTCTCGATCGCTATAAAAAACCCGTACTGGTATCGGGCACAGACGGTGTAGGTACCAAGCTTAAACTGGCAAATCAGATGAACAAGCACGACACCATTGGCATCGATTTAGTTGCCATGTGCGTGAACGACATACTGGTCTTAGGTGCAGAGCCTCTATACTTTCTGGATTACTACGCAACCGGCAAGCTAGATAATGCCGTTGCCGCAGATGTTATTAAAGGTATTGCAGAAGGCTGTCATCAAGCGGGTGCCGCACTTACCGGTGGTGAAACCGCCGAAATGCCCGGCATGTACAGCAAGGGCGATTACGATTTGGCCGGCTTCTGCGTAGGCATTGTCGAAAAAGACCAGATTATTGATAGCACTAAAGTAGCCGCTGGCGATGCCCTTATTGGTATTGCTTCTTCTGGCCCACATTCAAATGGTTACTCATTAATCCGCAAAGTCCTGGAAGTCAGCGGCGCTGATTTGAACCAGGCCTGCGGTGAGCAATCATTAGGCGAGGCCCTGCTAACGCCAACACGCATTTACGTGAAAAGCATTCACGCACTACTTGAGCAAGTTGATGTGCATGCCATGTCACATATTACCGGCGGTGGTTTACTGGAAAACTTGCCGCGTGTAATGCCTAAAAATACCCGCGCGCAAATTGATGCCGCTAGCTGGGAATTACCCGCGGTATTTAAGTGGCTGCAAGAGCAGGGCAATATCGACTCTCAAGAAATGTACCGCACCTTTAACTGTGGTGTCGGCATGGTTATCGTAGTAAACGCTGAAGATGCAGACACTGCTATCGAAACACTGAATAAAGCCGGTGAAAAAGCCTTTAAACTGGGTGAAATAACCAGTTCCACAGGTGATGCTGACGTTATTGTTGAATAAATTTCAATTTAACTACAGCGTTTAGATGCATACACCTCCATTAAATATTGTCGTATTAATTTCCGGCAGCGGCAGCAACTTACAGGCAATAATAGATGCTATTAATGCAGGTAAGTTACACGCCAAAATCAGTGCAGTTATAAGCAACCGTCCTAATGTTAAAGGGCTTGAACGAGCCAAATTGGCGGGCATTGCTACTCACACATTTGACCATACCAAATTTGAAAACCGTGCAGAGTTTGATCAGCAACTCATGCACACGATTGATCAATACCAGCCGCAGCTCATTATATTAGCGGGTTTTATGCGCATACTCACGGATGAATTTGTGGCTCATTACGATGGCCGAATGCTAAATATTCATCCTTCATTACTACCCGAATTTAAAGGTCTTAACACCCATCAACGCGCATTAGAGGCCAAAGTTAGTCAACATGGTGTAAGCGTTCATTATGTAAGCAATGAACTCGATGGTGGCCCTGTAGTCTTACAGGCAGTGATGGATGTACAGACCGGTGACACAATTGAGTCACTGCAACAACGCATTCATAGTCTGGAGCATGTAATCTATCCTATGGTTATTGAATGGATAGCACAGCACCAACTAGAAATAATTGACCAGCAGGTTTACCTAAACAAACAAAGACTGACAAGCCCGGCAAAATGGATCAACAAGCAACTTATTACATAACTCAACCTTTGCGTATTTTAAGCATCGGCCTGCTATTGTTAGTTACCAGCAATAGCTTTGCGGCTAGTGATTTTCCTCTGCCTGAAAATCACCAAACTATCTACGACGTTACAAAATATGGAACTGTGGTTGGGGAAATAACAAATAATTTTCAATACCATGATCAGCAGATCAACTTCACCTCCGAAGCAATAGCAACGGGTTTTGCCGCACTTCTTTATAAAGAAACCATTGCAGAAACCAGCCAGTTATACTGGCCTGGCGACGACACAATAAAATCGCCGCAACAAACCAGCTACACCCTGCAGCATACAAAAAAGACAAAAAAGGACCAGAAAATTTCTTTCAACTGGCCCACTATGAATCACGTTGACATATCCAGCTCATACAAAAATAAATCTGTTACATTAACGGCCGAAAAAAATGTCTGGTCACGTCAATTACTGCCTATTTTAATGAGCAGTTATTTACTAAAAAATGATAAAACCACAGGCGACAGCCTTCTAACTATCGATAAAAACGAGCTGGAAAATTACGCCTTCACTATTGTAAGCCATGACTCCATAGATTTTGACGGTAAAACACAGCCGTGCCTGAAATTTAAAATAACCAGCCAGGGTAGCAACCGATTCACCTATGTATGGCTTGCAAAGAGCTTCGATTATTTACCTCTAAGGATAGAGCAGTACAAAGACGATGAACTAAACGTTAGCATGACGCTTAAACAATATAAGCGACTTAAATAAAAGATTTCAATATGACTGATTTATATGATGATGACGGCAATTACATTAGCCGGACGTCACGCAAAAAAGATTGCGATGACACGCTTGAACTAGGTGAAAAAATACTTGCCCTAACCAAAGATGAGCTCGCGCAGTTTAATATGGATGATGAGTTACGCCATGCATTTGAAGAAGGCCAGAGAATAAAATCACACGGTGCATTAAAGCGTCAGAAACACTATATCGCCAAGCTTATGCGCGGCAGAGACATCGAACCTCTTACGGCTCAACTGAATCTCGTATTGCACAAACATGATATTTTTAGTGCGGCATTTAAACGCATGGAAAAGTGGCGTGATACCCTAATTGATGATGGGGATAATGGCATCACGGCCTTTCTTGAAGAGTATCCTCATGCTGACAGGCAGTACCTACGACAACTCGTACGCAATGTGGCTCAGGAAAAAAAGCGCAATAAACCCGCCGCATCCTTCCGCGCTATCTTTAAATATATACGCGAGATTGTCGACCAATCATATAACATCGACGAAAACGGTCTATAATTATCATAGTTTTATTGATGGATACTTTTTATGGATTTTTCCGGCATACACAACTATTACGAACATCTGGTAACGGATTATATACACACAACAATCATTCCTGATATGCCAGACAAGTCCACTGACTTTTTTCTGGATGTGGCCTGTTACGCCCTGTCCAGACTACCCGCTCGTTACATGCGACACGAAATAGACATGGTGTTCTATCTAGAAGAATCTGTGCGTGCCGAGATGATCGAAGATGCTCATAAAGCTGTCGATATTGCGGTTGAGTATATTAAAGTTAACTTCAATAAAAACGAAAGGTATGAGTAATGCCTGCCTAACGTCCTGCAAGTATCACGTCATACCCTGTTTTATTTCAATTAACATTCAGCGTTACATATAACTTAAGCCGCTACCTCATCCGATTTAACGCCACGACTAAATTTATATTCATCACCGTCCAAAGTCACTTCAATCACATCACCTGGCATGAAGTCACCCTGTAGTAACTGCTGTGCCAAGGTATTTTCAAGGCTCTGTTGAATGGCTCGTTTCAGTGGTCTTGCGCCGTACACCGGATCAAAACCAGCTTCCCCTAACTTATCCAACGCCTCTTCACTCAAATGTAAATCCATATCTTTGTCTTGTAATCGTTGACGTAGATACTCAATCTGAATGGCAGTGATTGCACGAATTTGCTCACGCCCTAATGGCTGGAATACAACCGATTCATCAATACGATTAATAAATTCCGGTCTGAAATGCTGGCCAACAATTTCCATAACCGCCGCCTTCATTCCTGCATAGTCATCCTTTCCAGAAAATTCCTGTATTTTTTGTGAACCCAGGTTAGATGTCATCACAATCACAGTATTTCTAAAATCTACGGTACGCCCCTGACCATCCGTAAGACGACCATCATCTAATACCTGCAACAGTACATTAAATACATCGGGATGCGCCTTCTCAACTTCATCCAGCAAGATGATAGAGTAAGGTTTACGTCTTACCGCTTCGGTTAAATAGCCACCTTCCTCATAACCAACATAGCCTGGAGGCGCTCCAATGAGCCGTGCCACCGAATGTTTTTCCATAAATTCTGACATATCAATACGAATCATGGAATCTTCTGTATCGAATAAAAATTTGGCCAGGGCCTTGGTTAATTCTGTTTTACCGACACCAGTTGGGCCTAAAAACAGGAACGATCCATTAGGCCTGTTGGGATCAGACAGGCCCGCACGTGAACGGCGTATTGCATTCGATACAGATGCAACAGCCTCTTCCTGGCCAACCACCTGTTTACGGATTGCGTCTTCCATATGCAGTAGCTTTTCTTTTTCGCCTTCCATCATTTTAGCCACAGGAATACCGGTAGCACGTGATACCACCTCAGCAATTTCTTCTTCAGTGACTCGGTTACGCAACAAGGTCATTTCCTGCATTTCTACCTGCGACGCCATATCCAGTTGTTTTTCTAACTCTGGAATGCGCCCATATTGCAACTCAGACATACGTGCCAGATCATTCGCACGTCGCGCCGTTTCCAGCTCGAGCCTTGACTGCTCAAGTTTTTCTTTAATGCTTGCGCTACCATGCAATGCGGCTTTCTCAGAAACCCAAACCTCTTCCAGTTCCTGATACTCTATTTCTAATTCATCAATCGCTATTTGCAATTTTGCTAAGCGCTCTATTGATGCTTTATCACTTTCTTTAGTTAGTGCTTCGCGTTCAATTTTTAATTGAATTAAACGTCTTTCTAAACGATCCATTACTTCCGGTTTAGAATCGATTTCCATACGAATACGGCTAGCCGCTTCATCAATTAAATCAATTGCCTTATCGGGCAGTTGGCGATCAGTCACATAACGGTGCGAAAGAACCGCCGCCGCAACAATTGCAGGGTCAGTAATATCTACACCATGATGAACTTCATAACGACCTTTTAATCCACGTAATATCGCAATGGTATCTTCAACACTTGGCTCATCTACAATAACTTTTTGGAAGCGTCGCTCCAGAGCTGCATCTTTCTCGATATACTTTCGATATTCATCCAGTGTGGTTGCACCCACGCAATGTAATTCGCCACGTGCCAATGCAGGCTTTAACATATTACCCGCATCCATGGCGCCTTCGCCTTTTCCAGCACCCACCATAGTATGAATTTCATCTATGAATAAAATGACCTGACCTTCTTGTTTAGATAGGTCGTTCAGCACCGCTTTTAAACGCTCTTCAAATTCACCCCGAAATTTTGCACCCGCAATCAATGCGGCTAAATCCAATGATAATAAGCGTTTGTTTTTTATACCTTCAGGCACTTCACCATTAACAATACGCTGCGCCAGACCTTCAACAATTGCAGTTTTACCGACACCGGGCTCACCAATTAACACTGGATTATTTTTAGTACGTCGCTGTAATACCTGAATGGTACGACGGATTTCTTCATCACGTCCAATCACAGGGTCAAGCTTGCCTTGCTCAGCACGCTCAGTTACATCAACGGTATATTTTTCTAATGCCTGACGCTGGTCTTCTGCATTCGGGTCATTTACTTTTTGCCCACCACGTACTTTATCGATAGCTTCTTCCAGGGATTTTTTATCTGCGTCAAATTCACGTAAAATAGCACCAATACGTGAACCTTCCTCTATGCAGGCCAGCACAAACAACTCACTGGAGATATAATCATCTTTACGTTTTTGAGCAAGCTTGTCTGTGACATTAAGTAAGCGTGACAGGTCATTTGATAAATGAACATCACCTGCATTGCCCTCAACCTGCGGTAAATGCTCTAATTCTTCGCCAAGCTTTGAACGCAAGCCATTAACGTTCACATTACTCATAGTCAGTAAGTGACGCACTGAGCCACCATCCTGATCAAGCAGGGCCAGCATTAGGTGAACTGGCTCTATAAATTGGTGATCTCGTCCAACAGCAAGCGATTGCGCCTCAGAAAGTGCGGTTTGAAACTTGCTGGTTAATCTATCCATTCTCATGGCATAGCCTCATTAAGTGTTTCTATTGACTAGGAGATGTGGGTTTTCAAGCTAAATTCAAGGGGTATGAAAATTTGACTAGTCATTAATAACTAACATTTGATTTAAAACAAACTACTCAAGCGTCTATTTTTGGGTATTTAAGTAATATTCAAGCAACTCCTGCGCCTCCATGGGCTCACCCAAAAGATACCCCTGTGCAATATCACATTTATTTTGTGCAAGAAAATCCCATTGCGCCTGAGTTGAAACACCCTCAGCAACAACCTTTATACCTAATTTATGCGCCATTACTATTACAGCAGATGAGATCTCCATATCATCCTTATCATCTGGGATATCATCTATAAATGCTTTATCAATTTTTAATGTATCAATGGGCAAGCGCTTCAGATAATTCAATGACGAATAACCAGTACCGAAATCATCGATGGTCACTGTAATGCCTAATGATTTTATTTGATCCAGTAACTCTATCGCCAGGTCTATTTGTTCCATCAAGGTTGTTTCGGTAACTTCCAGTTCCAGATTAACCGCTTTAAAGTTAGTCTCTTCCAAAACGCCCAAAATGGTTTTAATTAAATGTGGATCTCTAAATTGCCTTGTAGATAAGTTAACGGCCAAATCAACACCTTGTAAACCTTGTAACTCTAGTTGTTTAATGCCCTGACAAGACGCTCGCAATACCCATTTTCCTAGCTTCACCATCAAGCCTGCAGTTTCCGCAATGGGAATAAAATAAGCCGGAGAAAGCTCACCTTTTGTTGGATGATTCCATCGGACTAATGCCTCTACACCAATCATTTTTTTAGTTTTAATATTGCACTTAGGCTGATACTTCATATATAAATCATTATTTTCAATAGCATGCCGTAAATCATTTTCTATTGTTAGATGATCGACTATTTGTGCATTCATCTCTTCTGTAAAAAATTGAAAATTATTCCGCCCAGAAGATTTTGCCTTATACATTGCCATATCGGCATTTTTTAATAAAATATCTGCGTTCAAACTATCTGTAGGCGCTAAGGTAATACCAATGCTCGGCGTTATTAATATTTCATTTTTAAGTAATTTAACTGGGTACGACATACTCTCAATGATTTTTCTGGCTACCGCAGATGCACCTGACATACCATCAATATCTGTTAACAATATTACAAACTCATCACCACCCATTCGCGCCACAGTATCTTGATGCCTTACACATTGACGCAATGTTTCTGCAACCTTCATTAGCAATGCATCGCCAACATCATGCCCCATAGAATCATTTATTCGCTTAAATTCATCGAGATCAAGATACAGTAATGCGGCACTCGTATCAGTCCGCGACAAACCTTTCAATACTTGCTCAAGCCGATCACGAAATAACAAACGATTTGCCAGCCCCGTTAAACTATCAACATACGCCAACTCTTCCATACGTGAACGCGCTTGTTTTAATTGAGACACATCTTCACATACCGTTACAAAATGGCTTATCTGCCTGTGTTCGTTTTTTACCGCAGAAACAGACATTAACACCCATATAGCATTACCATCTTTTTTTCGTAGCTGTATTTCTCCCTGCCATTCATTAGCTGATTTCATATTCCCCCATAGCTCCGACAAAATCTTAATTTCCAAATCATCTAATTGGAAAACACGCATATTTCTGCCGATTAATTCTGTTTTATCATACCCGGTAATTGCGCATACCTTAGGATTTATATATTCAATACCTGCATTTTCGTCGGTAATCATCACCATCGAACCACTTTGTTCAACGGCAGATGATAATAGTTTTAGCTGTAACTGTTGCTGACGAATATCGGTTAAATCTTTAATACCCTCGACTAAGCCGTCAAAATTATCCTGAACATCAAACATTGCCGAAGACTCGACTTGCATTAAAACCTCATAGCCATCCTTATGCAGTAGCTCTATTTCATAAATATTTGGAATACCCTGCTTACGTTGCGAAATTTGTTGTTTGAAAACTGCCTGATTTACATCCGTTAATAAATTTAATATCGGCATTCCCAATAGTTCATTCACACTGTAGCCAAGCATTTCTGATAAAGCCTGATTTACAAACTTAATATTGTTATATCTATCTATTACCCAAATACCTTCATTTAAATTTTCAACAATTCGTTTATATCTGTTCCCACTTGCTCCCAAATCGCGCATCACACTAAACACATGTTTAGCCCAACCTTGTTCATTGCGTTTTAAAACCGTTGCGAGCACTTCAACTTCACACCAGCCGCCCTGTTTTTGCTTAATGCGAAAATGACAGCTGAGTTTTTTTATAGCCCCAGAGTACAAACTATTAAACAAATCAATAATGCGGGTATGATCATTCGGATGAATTTGTTGTTCCCACCAGCTTTGAAATATTTCAGCGGCTGGAATTTCATCTACGCTATAACCGAGTATTTTTGCCCAACTGGATGTGAAATTTAATTGTGTATAGGGTGGCAAGCAATAATCACATAGGCCTACGTTGCATAAGCTCAATGCTAGCGCATTAGATTGTTGTGTATCGATATTTAAGGCTGATGACACTGCGTGCTAACTCCCTGTACAGATCTTATAATAATAGATGAGTATTAAGTAACATGTCGCCGATCAATAGAATTACAGCTATTTTTTATACACTTTGCGTTTAAATAAATCACTGCGCCTGCTCACCAGACGATCTAGAAACAGCAGGCCATCCAGGTGATCCATTTCATGCTGAATCGCCCTGGCTTCAAAACCACTAGATTCAATTTCATGCTGAAGCCCTGCCTCATCCGTATAATTTAATTTTATTTTTTCTGCACGAATAACGTTGCCGGTAAATTCCGGTACCGATAAGCAGCCTTCACGCCCCATCGACATACCGTCCCATTCTGTAATTTCGGGATTCACCATAATCATATGCCCATGATTGTCCACGGGCTTTCTCATGTTCGACACATCAACAATCACCACACGCTTAAACATATTAACTTGTGGCGAAGCAATGCCCACAGCACCAGGGCCAGATTGTCGTGTCTGCTCTAGCTGATAAATAAAGTCGAGCAACTCTTTATCTATGTTTTCTACGGGTTCCGAGATTTGCTTAAGCCGCTGATCTGGATAAATAAGAATTTCCATAGATCAGCACCTAACCCCGCAATGTATTAATTTCGTCTAGATTAACGTCGATGTCTGCATCCAGTGTTTCTAAAGCCCGCTGCAAAGGTTCGATTCCATTTTTGGCAACGCCTTCCAGCGTCATAATATACAGTGGTTTATCCGCGCTCCCTCCAACATCCGTTTCCAGGTCAATAATATTAAGCCCCGCCTCTGCCAGTACCGATGTCACCTGTGCAACTATGCCGCTTCTATCTGCACCGTATACCGTTACCTGTACATCGGGTTCTGCTAGCGCAGCGCCATTACTTGCATCATCATCTATATGTAAGTGCAGCCCCAACTCATCACATGTATCGCCTAGCACCTGTCGAATATCGGTTTCAGCCGCATGAGAGACGCGCAGCATAATGGAGAAATTAGCCCCTAATCGCATCATTGATGCCTGTGCCAAACTGCAGCCCTGCTTATATAAGGCGTTCGTTACCGATGCGACTATGCCGGGCCGGTCAGCACCTACCAATGTTAAAACAGACCACTTCATTTCTATCTCCAATTTCTATTATTGAATCTGGCCATTAACTGAACCAGATCAAACTTGCCTGACGACCAGTTGTACCATCACGCCTAAATGAATAAAAGTAATTTGCGTCATTAAAGGTACAGAACTCACCACCGTATATAGCCTTAACGCCGATGTTACTCAAAACCAGACGTGCCAGCTGATATATATCCGCCAAATAGTGCCCCGATCTATTGGCTATAAACGCCGACTCGGCCGCTGCGAATTTTTCAACAAAAACACTGCGCACCTCTTCACCCACTTCAAAGGCCTGTGGCCCTATAGCGGGACCCAGCCATGCCAACAACTGCCCTGGCCTTTCATTGAGTGCGGCAATAGCATTTTCTATTACACCCTCAGCCAAACCTCGCCAGCCGGCGTGAACCGCCGCGACCTTATTGCCTCTACTGTTACAAATGAGTACCGGCAGGCAATCGGCGGTCATCACCGCACAAACGCGGTTTGCCTGCAGGCTAAATGATGCATCTGCATTTGGCGCCACACCCTGCACTACGCCATTTTGCTGAATGGACGTATTCAATGCGCTTGTCTGATGCACTTGATTAAGCCAGAACGGCTCATTGGGCAGGTCTAAAGCCACTAATAACTGATGGCGATTTTGCGCAACTATCTGCGGATCATCACCGACATGCTGCGCCAGGTTCAAACCCGCATAAACACCCTGGCTTTCGCCTGAAAAACGCGTGCTGCTATAAGCATGAATATTCTCTGGCGCAGGCCAATTCGGCGTAATAATCTCCAACTCAGCTTTTATGTCCAAGCTAACGGTTCCCTGTTCACATTTAAATCCTCACTGAGCTTTCTATTCTTCGTAGTACTCATCTGGGTACTCATCAGAAAAATCATCAATATATGAATTATCTTCATAGTTAACATGTATATCTGCTTCTAATACTTTAATTAACGCCTTCATGTCATCCGGCAGCGGCACCTTAAACTCCATAAGTTTCCCGGTACCTGGGTGAATTAAACCTAACTGCCCAGCGTGAAGCGCCTGCCGGTTAAAACCGCGCAACATTTCTTTCAATTCATCACTCACACCAGCAGGAATTTGCAAACGCCCTGCATAGGTTTGATCACCCACCAATGGGTGCCTCACATAGGCCATGTGCACACGAATTTGATGTGTCCGCCCGGTTTCCAGATTGACTTTAATACGGCTATGCCCACGGTACCGATCGAGTACCCTAAAATGCGTTATAGCCTCTTTACCTTCCGGTTTTACGGCCATTTTTTTCCGATCACGACCATGTCGACCCATTGGCTTATCAATGGTATTACCCGCGGTAAGCACGCCCAAAACAATGGCCTGGTACTCACGATGCATAGATCGATCCTGCAACTGAGCCACCAGCGATTTATGCGCCTTAAGGTTACGTGCCACTACTAATAAGCCGGTCGTGTCTTTATCTAGGCGGTGCACAATGCCAGAGCGCGGTACCTCGTGCAGCTTTTCATCATGGTACAACAAGCCATTTTGCATGGTCCCACCAGGGTGCCCCGCTGCAGGGTGCACGACTAATCCAGCCGGTTTATTAATAATTAAAATATCGTCGTCTTCATAAACAATATCTAAAGGTACAGGCTCGGCCAGAACATCTTCATTGCATATTTCATGTTCAATATGAACCTCTAAAGGCTCTCCACCAATCACCTTATCTCGTGGCCTTGGTACTTGCCCATCCAGCAGTACCTGCCCTGCTTTAATCCACTGTTGCAAACGACTGCGTGAATAATCGGGGAACAATTTCACCAAAACGGCGTCTAACCGCTGAGCTGCATATTCTATGGGAATTGTTTGAATGCGCACTTCATGACGATTATCCTGGGAAATATCATCGGACATAGATGGCTTCTCTTGTATAATGTGCACTAACAGTATTTAAGTTTGAGTATATGATGCGATTATTACCTTTAGCTATTTTATCTTTGTTTTTGGTTGCTTGCAGCGGCGACGGCGTAAAGGAAGACCTTTATGCCGGCTGGTCGGCCAGTGATTTTTATAGGGAGTCCAGTTTATCACTAAAAAATGCTGAGTTCGAAGCTGCTATAACTTATCTGGAAAATCTGGAAGCCAGGTTTCCATTTAGCCCTTATGCTCGACAGGCACAACTTGATGTGGCCTATGCCTATTACAAGTTTGACGAACCAGAATCAGCTATTTCCGCTGCCGATCGTTTTATTCGTATTAACCCACGAGACCCTAATGTTGCTTACGCCTGGTACCTCAAGGGCCGTGCAGACTTTACCCGTGGCAGAGGTTTTTTAGACGATTATTTACCACGTGATATTTCTCAACACGACAACCAGTCAATGCATGATGCCATGCGTAGTTTTTCAACCCTGGTAAGACTGTATCCCGATAGTCGTTATGCAGTTGACGCCCATCAGCACATGGTACATTTGCGCAATAAGCTGGCAGAGGCAGAACTGCATGCCGCTGAATACTATATTAAACGTAAGGCGTGGCTCGCTGCAGCAAAGCGTGGCCAATATGTGGTGGAGAACTATCAGACAACCCCGGCAAGCCAAAAAGCATTGGCCATTATGGTTAGAGCATATAACGAGCTTGGTTTAAAGCAACTAGCAACCGATGCACAACTCGTGCTAAACACTAACAGCAACCAGCAAGTTGCTCAGGCGGAAAGTTTAAAAGAGCTTCAGCCACCCTCTAATTAATTACCTTATAAGCATTGCAAGGCGGGAAGCTAAATAGCTTTCCGGCCTTTTTCACCCGTACGAACGCGCATGATGTTTTCCACATTCGACACAAAAATTTTCCCGTCGCCAATTTTGCCGGTTCTTGCCGCAGTGCAAATAGCCTCAATACACTGCTCCAGCTGAGCATCATCCAGCACAATTTCCAGCTTTACCTTGGGGATAAAATCAACCACGTATTCTGAGCCTCGGTAAAGCTCAGTATGCCCTTGCTGCTGGCCAAAACCCTTCACCTCTGTTGTTGTTAAACCGGTAATACCCATTTCGGTCAACGCCTGACGCACATCATCCAGCTTAAACGGTTTAACTATGGCTTCTATTTTTTTCATTATGTAGCTTCAAATTATTATTCTGCGCGTGCAAAAACAGCACTTAATCTTACACTCAAATTTAGTTGCGTCGATAACCTGATGTTATAGGGTAACGACGATCTCGCCCAAATGCACGTTGTGTGATTTTTACGCCAGGCGGTGCTTGTCGGCGCTTATACTCATTAAGCTGAACCATGCGAATAATTTTTTCCACGGTTTCCGCCTCGTACCCTGCCGCAATTATATCCTGCTTTGGCATATCGCCCTCAACACTCATTCTAAGAATTGCATCGAGTATTGCGTAATCCGGCAGGCTATCCTGATCCTCCTGATCTTCACGTAGCTCTGCCGATGGCGGCCTGTCGAGCACGCGCTGCGGAATAACGGATGAAACCGAATTTCGATAATCACACAATGCATACACCAATTGTTTCTCAACATCTTTAAGTGGTGCAAAACCACCTGCCATATCACCATACAAAGTGCTGTAGCCCACCGCCATTTCACTTTTATTGCCGGTGGTAAGTACCATGCGACGAAGCTTATTAGACAAGGCCATTAATAAAACACCTCGACAACGTGCCTGTATATTTTCTTCCGTGGTGTCCACTTGCATATTTGCGAACTCATCTTTTAGTGTGTCTAAAAATGCCTCAAAGACAGGTTCTATTGATATCACTTTATAATCCACGCCTAAAATATCGGCCTCCGCCTGAGCATCATCTAAACTCATTTGCGCTGTGTAACGCGAGGGCATCATCACCGCATGCACCTGACTAGCCCCCAGTGCATCCGCCGCAATCGCCAGGGTAAGAGCTGAATCAACCCCGCCGGACAAACCAATCACTACACCGTCAAAGCCATTTCCTCTCACATAATCACGCACCGCGGTTACCAACGCCTTATAAATATTGGCTAGCTCACTCTGCGGTTGTGAATAGGGGGTGTTAATAGCAGTAATGATATTATTAACATCAATTTGATAGTGTAAATTTGCCGCTTCAAAATCCGGCCCTCGCCCTGTCACCTCACCTTTGGCATTTAATACTAATGAGTCACCGTCAAAAACCAGCTCGTCCTGTCCTCCTACTGTATTCAGGTAAAAGATAGGCAATGGTGCAAGTTGCTGGCGACTGTGCAACATATCCAGGCGTTGCTGGTATTTATTTCGATGATACGGTGATGCATTTAATATCAGCAGCATCTCAGCGCCCGCATTTAGTGCCTGATTTACCGGCTCATCAAACCAGGCATCCTCACAAATTATTATGCCCATTTTCCGCTGTTTGCATTCAATAACTAATGGCTGATGCCCCGCCTGAAAATAGCGTTTTTCATCGAATACTTCGTAATTAGGTAAGCTGTATTTATGGTATTCGGCAATCACTTTGCCGTGCTGACAAACTACTGCAGCATTAAACAGCGCACCATCCACTGCCTTAATAGGTGTTCCAAATACGATAAGTGCCGATCCCGAGCTTTTGGCTATTTCCTGTACGGCCTCGCCTATTTGACGAATAAAACCACTGCGCAATAATAAGTCTTCTGGGGGGTAGCCGCTTAACGCCAACTCTGGAAAGAGGACTAAATCGGCACCTTTTTCCTGCATTTGTTGCCCCAGTGATATGATTTTCCGCGTATTCGCTTTAATATCACCTACCATAAAGTGATCCTGGACCATGCAAATGTTTACAACTTCACTCATAACAACGTATCTGGATTAGAATAGAAGCCTGATTTTATCAGGAATGGGGAGCACAACAGCAAGATGTTTAAGAGTCTTTTAATTATTATTTTTGTCGCACTCATATTATGGGCCGCTCGAAGCTTTACCATGCGACTAAAAAACAAGCCCACAAGCAGCCAAAATAAACCCGATGATAAAAATATGCGGCAATGTGCTCAATGCAAAATGTACATTCCCAGTGAAGATGCGATTATAAAAGGCGACAAAAGCTTCTGCTCCAGCCAACATTTAGAAGACTGGAATAAATCGGCTTGAGCTATATATTCAATCAGGCAGTCACTTCGCTATCGAATGGTAATGATGAAACGCTTACCTGGCGCCCACTTCGACAAATAAACCAATACCGTTTGCTTCTGGCTTTAGGTTTATTAGTGGTGTTTTTTAAAGGTGGCTGGCTAAATTTTCTAGGCAGTGAGCACCCGGGGATATTCCTTGTATCTGCCATCACCTTACTTTGCAGCAGCATAGTCTTTCTGTTTTTAAGTATCAGGGAGCATCCTAAGTTAGAAACACAGGTGATACTGTCAAACGCCAGTGATATTTTATTAATTACACTATTAACGCATTCCAGCGGAGGCTTGAGCAGTTCATTAAGCATCCTACTTATTATTAATGTCACTGCTACAGGCGTTTTTTTAAAAGGCAAGCACCCATTTGTATTTGCGGCTCTCGCCTCAATAGCCGTACTCAGTGAACAAACTTTTAATTTCCTGAATAAATCAAGTGACGCAGCCGAATATACCCATGCAGGTCTACTTGGCCTGGTGTTTTTTTCGACCAGCTTTCTTGCCTCTACACTCTCCAGTCGAGTTCGTCGCTCTGAAAAATTGGCAACGGAACGCGAAGAAGATATTATCAGCCTGGAGATTCTCAATGACGATATTATTCAGAATATGCGCACGGGTATTATTGTGGTCGATAATAAGGGTTATATACGTATGTCGAATAGCTCGTCCGAAAGCTTACTCGGAAATATTCCATTACAGAACAATCCATTGCTTAAAAATATACTACCGGCACTCGATACACGACTTCTAGAATGGAAAGATCAACCCAATATGCACCAAAAATCCATTCGCCAGGAACAGGGATTGCCCGACATACAGCCCGGCTTTCGCGAATTACACCATACCGGAAGAGGCACGGGCGATACGCTTATTTTTTTAGAAGATGCAACACAGCTGAACCAGCGCTTTCAACAAATAAAACTCGCATCATTGGGGCGTCTTACCGCGAGTATTGCACATGAAATTCGTAACCCATTAAGCGCAATCAATCATGCCTCACAGCTTTTACAGGAGGCTGAGCTAGATGCAGCTGATAAAAAACTAACCAATATTATTACAACGCAGGTGCAAAGACTCGATAAAGTAGTAGAGAATGTTTTACAACTATCACGTCCACAAAAAGGCAGTACTGAAACGATTGAATTAAATCAATGGTTAAATAGCTTTCGTGAAGAATTTTTACTCAGCAATAATCTAAACTCAGAACAGATAACCCTGGAAGTAGTCGATGACGATATCTTTGTGCTCTTCGACTCTAGCCATTTAAACCAGGTAATGAGTAATTTATGTACAAACGCAATTTCACATAACGATAAGCAGATTGCACTGGTTAAAATACAAATAATATGCGGCTATGACCAAAAAAATGATCAACCGTTTATAAAAGTAATAGACAATGGACCAGGCATTGCGGAAGCAATTATTGAACAAGTTTTTGATCCTTTCTTCACCACCAGCCCAAAAGGTTCAGGTTTAGGACTTTATATTTCGAAAGAAATCATTGAAAGTAACCGCGCTAAAATTCGTTATGCCAGACACAATGAATCTGGCAGCTGTTTCACAATACATCTTTTATCTGCCATATAGAATATTGAAATCATGAATGATAAAAAAACAAATCAACAACTTGTGCTGGTCGTAGATGATGAGCCTGACATTTGTGAACTTGCAGAAATAACGCTAAACAGAATGGGGCTAAAAACTCAGTCTGCAAATGATATTAGTACTGCAAAAAAAATACTCTCATCAGACACCTTTGATCTGTGTCTGACCGATATGAACTTACCGGATGGCAACGGTATTGATTTGGTAAAACACATTCAGCAAAATCATCCTCAAACACCGGTTGCCGTTATTACCGCTTATGGAAATATGGAATCGGCTGTGCGTGCTTTAAAAGCCGGCGCATTTGATTTCGTATCAAAACCAATAGACCTTCAAGTACTGCGAAATTTAGTCACCGCAGCCATCACTTTACCCAGCTCAACAAACGCCGCTACAGAAGATTCAGGTCAATTTCAGTTGCTCGGTGATTCCGATGTTATCCAGCAATTAAGGCAAAAAACAAACAAGCTAGCGCGCAGTCAGGCGCCGGTATTTATTCACGGTGAATCCGGCTGCGGCAAAGAACTGGTTGCACACCTTATTCACCAGCAAGGCACCAGAGCAAATAAAGCCTTTATTCCTGTTAACTGTGGAGCGATTCCCTCTGAGCTAATGGAAAGCGAATTTTTCGGGCATATAAAAGGCAGCTTCACTGGCGCCACTGCAGATAAGGATGGTTTGTTCAAGGCCGCTAATGGCGGCACATTATTCCTCGATGAAGTCGCTGACCTGCCATTGCAGATGCAAGTTAAATTACTCCGCGCGATTCAGGAAAAAGCCATTCGATCCGTTGGTGGGCAGCATGAAGAATCTGTTGATGTACGCATATTAAGCGCCAGCCATAAGGATTTATCCGCCCTGGTACAACAGGGTAAATTTCGTCAGGACCTTTACTACCGGATAAACGTAATAGAACTCGATGTGCCTGGTTTAAGAGAGCACCCCGAAGATATTCCGACACTTACTAAGGCATTGCTATTTCGTATAGCAAACCAGTCATCTTCACCCATACCTGAACTTTCCACTCAGGCTGCACAGGCATTGGCCAATTATACGTTTCCTGGAAATGTCCGCGAACTGGAAAATATTCTGGAAAGAGCGATCGCCCTGGCTGAAAACAATATTATTGATATAGATGATTTACAGCTGCCGAACCACACTTCGAATAGTACGGCTGACTCAATAACCGAGCCACAAGCAAAAAGCGCCTTCCCTTTAGAGCCACCATCAAAAGACTGCGTACATAACTTAAGCCTGGTAGAGCAGGAAAAACAAACGATTACCCAGGCACTAGAGCAAACTCACTGGAATAAAACAGCTGCCGCCAAACTATTAGGCCTAAGCCTCAGGCAACTACGTTATCGCTTAAGCAAACTCGATATAGAATAATTAGACAGACTACATTCTCTTTATTAATACTAAAGATAAGCTCCACCCACCCACCTAGAATGAACAATTAATAACAAAATTGTCACTTTGTGACAAAGTGACAATGATATTTGTCACTTTTCACCTAATCAGAAAAAACCCATAACAACCTATAACCAACTGTTATATATGCATTTATATCAATTTTAAAAAGTTGGCACGGCGACTGCATTACACTAAACAACCTCTACATGAGGACTTAATTAACAAAGGTAGAGACATACAACGAATATGTCGTTTACCTACACCACCAAAACTCGGAGATACACCATGAGAAAAGTACAACAAGGTTTTACCCTGATTGAATTAATGATCGTTATTGCCATTATCGGTATTCTGGCGGCTATCGCGATTCCTTCGTATAACAACTACATCGCAACGGCGAATATGACACAAGTGACGAGCAACGCAGCCGAAGCCGTGCGTATTATTAAAAATGAAATTTCTAAGAACAAAACTCAGCGTGCATTGAATGTTGTTGTAGCTAACCGTGACTTTCTTGTAGACGCTACTGGTACTGCAACTACGATTGAAGCTTTAGATGCATCTGCCGCAAATTTGTTTTCTCATTTAAACGGCTCAACAGGTGCTAAGTCTCCTACTGGTAAAGATGCATTTGCAGCAGCAGCAGTAGACGCTGATGGTATTGTCGGTGTCGCTCTCACTAAAAATGCAACAACTAATGTAACTACAATCACAGTTACTACACCCAAATACGGAGTGCTACCAGGTGCTACTAAGACGTTTAATCAGTAAGCCTCCAAAACTTACATGACTAAAAAGCCAGGAAGGGTAACCTCCCTGGCTTTTTTACGTTTAATCTTTAATTAACAACCGTTTACCCCGTTTATCTCTTTTTTTTAGATTTAATAGAGTAATCTAATACAAACCAAATAATTTAAGTTAGAGGATTCGACATGATTCAAAACAACAAAGGCTTTACGCTCGTTGAACTCATGATAGTGGTTGGCATCATCGGTATTTTGACCATGATAGCGATACCTTCTTATAACGGCTATATCAAAACATCCTGCATGTCGACCGCTGGTATGAACCTGCAAACACTGCGCACTCACGAAGAAGCGGCTAACATTGAATACGGTACGTACAAAGCGGGCATCCATGACGGGCTAAACCCAGGTACATCTACCCTGTCAAATATGGATCACGTCAACCCGATGGCCCCTCTATTTTGGAACCCTGATGACAATAATGAATTCAAATATATTGTAGAAGCAGGTTCTACTGGTAGTATTTCAAATTCATACAAGGTAACCGTATCAGGCGTGGGTGGCTGCGCTGATATTGAGCCAATAGTTGACGGTATATAAGCGATTATTTTCACTGTTTCACACAAACTTAATAAAATAACTCACAATACTGGCTAAATACTTGATTTCGGCTACAATTTCCCTAGTATTAACTACAAATTATTAGGCTCGAATGTAGATCTCGAGCCTAATTGTCACTATTAGCCGAGCCTTATTTTTATGCCACCTGACACTAAACTTAGCGGTCTATCTCGACGCCTTGTCCTCGATGGGCTTTTAGACGAAGCCGTTGTTCTTTCCGCACAGGCTGAATCTAAAAAAGAAAAGCTCAACTTGAGCCAGTATCTGGTTACAAAAGATCTTATTGGCGCTAATCAGCTAGCAACCATTGCATCTAATGAATTTGGTATTCCGCTAATAGACCTCGACGCAATTGATAAAGAGGTTATTCCCAAAGATCTAGTCAACGAAAATTTAATCAAAAAACACCAGGCCATTCCGCTTTACAAACGAGGCAACCGTCTTTATGTCGCTATTGCTGAGCCCACGAATCTCATTGCAATTGATGAAATAAAGTTCCAGACAGGCATTAGTGCCGAAGCCGTTTTAGTAGAAGTAGATAAACTCGTCAAATTCATTGCAGCCGCCCTGGAAAGCCAGGAAAGCAGCATGAATGGCTTACTAGATGATGATTTAGATGAGGTAGACTTTGAAGATACTGAGGCAGACCTATCCGACGATGGTGGTGGCGGTGGAGCTTCAGACATTGATGACACACCTGTTGTTCGTTTTGTAAACAAAGTACTGCTTGATGCCATTAAAAAAGGCGCGTCTGATATTCATTTCGAACCCTATGAAAAACGCTATCGAGTGCGTTTACGCATAGACGGTGTGCTACGTGAGGTGGCATCGCCTCCGGTTGCTCTGGGTGGCCGGCTTTCTGCGCGTGTTAAAGTTATGTCACGTATGGATACCGCTGAAAGACGAGTACCTCAAGATGGCCGCATAAAAATGCGCATCTCCAAAAACAAAGCCATAGATTTTCGTGTTAACACCTGCCCTACGTTGTTTGGTGAAAAAATTGTACTGCGTATTCTGGATGCATCCAGTGCTAGCCTTGGTATTGATATGCTGGGTTATGAACCCGAACAAAAAGAGCTTTATTTAAGCGCTTTAGCCAATCCTTATGGGATGATTTTGGTTACCGGACCAACCGGTAGTGGTAAAACCGTTTCGCTCTATACCGGGCTGAATATTTTAAACACCGAGGATACCAATATTTCAACGGCTGAAGACCCTGTTGAAATAAACCTTGAAGGCATCAATCAGGTTAATGTAAACACTAAAGTTGGTTTAGATTTCGCTGCAGCCTTAAGAGCCTTTTTACGTCAGGATCCTGACGTTATTATGGTCGGCGAAATTCGTGATTTGGAAACAGCTGAAATTGCCATTAAAGCCGCGCAAACTGGTCATATGGTAATGTCTACCCTGCACACAAACGACGCGCCGCAAACACTCTCACGCTTAGTTAATATGGGTGTTCCACCCTTTAATATTGCATCGGCTGTTAACTTAATTATTGCCCAACGACTTGCTCGCAGACTGTGCGAGCACTGCAAGGCTGAAGACAGCATTCCCAGTGAAGCGCTGCTTGAAGAAGGATTCACAGAAGCTCAGGTTAAAGATGGCATTAAGCTTTACAAAGCGGTTGGCTGTGACGCATGTGATAAAGGCTATAAAGGCCGTGTCGGCATATATCAGGTATTACCCATATCCGAAGAAATCGGCAGAATCATTATGCAAGGTGGTAATGCAATAGATATTGCCGACGAAGCACAAAAGGAAGGCATTCCTGACCTGAGACAATCTGGGCTGAAGAAAGCGGCGTCTGGTGTAACCAGCCTTGAAGAAATAAACCGAGTGACTAAGGACTAAACATGGCACAAAAACAAAAAAAAGCCGAAAAAACCACCTTTACCTGGGAAGGCAAAAATAAGGCTGGAAAGATATTAAAAGGTATAATCCATGCTACTAGTCAGGATCTTGTAAAGGCAGAGCTCAGAAAACAAGGCATAGTCCCACAGAAGGTAAAGAAAAAAACAGCAGGACTATTCGGGGGCGGCAAAGGCAAACCGATTAAATCATCAGATATTTCAGTATTCAGTCGCCAAATGGCTACGATGATGAAAGCGGGGGTTCCATTGGTTCAATCCTTTGACATTATTGGTGCCGGCCATGCCAATAAAAATATGTCAGAACTTATTTTCACCATTAAAGGTGATGTAGAGGCCGGTGGTTCATTTGCCGAAGCCATCGGCAAGCACCCTTTATATTTTGATGACCTGTTTTGTAACCTGGTTGCCGCAGGTGAACAATCGGGCGCACTTGAAACGCTACTCGAAAAAATAGCTACCTATAAAGAAAAAACAGAGGCTCTTAAAGCAAAAAACAAAAAAGCCATGATGTACCCTATGACTGTGATGATCTTTGCCTTTATCGTAAGTGCCATACTGTTAATTTTTGTTGTGCCAACATTCTCCTCTATGTTTGCCGGTTTTGGCGCCGATCTTCCTGCGTTCACATTGTTTGTTGTCGATTTATCCGACTTTATGGTTAGCTGGTGGTGGGCCATTTTTGGCGGCATAGCGATAGCGGTTACCGCATTCTCACAAACCTTTAAACGCTCTAAAAAATTCCGTAATTTTCTAGATAAAACCTATTTAAAAATTCCCGTTGTAAGCGCGCTTGTCAAAAATTCATCTATTGCACGTTTTTCAAGAACACTTTCTACGATGTTTACTGCCGGTGTACCATTGGTTGAAGCCATGGACTCTGTAGCCGGGGCTTCTGGAAATAATGAATACGTGCAAGCCATACTGGTTTTGCGCGACGATTTATCTAGTGGTTTACAATTGCAAAGCAGCTTACAAACATTCCCTGATTTGTTCCCTAATATGGTAGTACAGATGGTTGCAATTGGTGAAGAGTCCGGTGCGCTTGATGATATGCTGGCAAAAGTGGCGGATTTTTATGAAGACGAAGTAGATAACTCTGTTGACGCACTTACAAGTTTAATGGAGCCACTTATCATGGCATTTCTTGCAGTTGTGATTGGTGGTTTAGTTATCGCTATGTACTTACCAATATTCAAAATGGGCGAAGTTGTTGGTGGATAACAGTTATTTAACCCTGACTATACAAGCGTTTAATGACAGCCCCTGGCTTTTTTACACAAGCATAGTTTTTATTAGCCTTGCCGTAGGCAGCTTTTTAAATGTTGTTATTTACAGGCTGCCTGTCATGCTACAAAATGAATGGAGAAGTGAATGCCAGTCATTTTTAGAGATTGAATCGACCGATAAAACTGACACCTTCAATTTATCAAAGCCTGATTCCACCTGCCCGAGCTGTGGTCATAAAATACGCGCATGGGAAAATATCCCGGTTATTAGTTACATATTTCTGCGAGGTAAGTGCTCTTCCTGTAAAGCTCATATTTCTGCACAATATCCTGTTATTGAAGCCACTACCGCCATTCTCTGTATATTCGTTGCAATGAAATTTGGTGTAAGCGCCGCAACATTTTGGGGTTTAATACTTACATGGGCATTAATTAGCTTAACCGTTATTGATGCCAAAACGCAGTTGCTACCAGATAACATCACACTGCCTTTATTGTGGCTAGGCATACTTGTAAACACCTCAGCTGTGTATACTGATTTAGAGTCTTCAGTGTTTGGAGCCATAGTTGGCTACCTGATTCTATGGAGCATATACAAGCTGTTTAAAGCTATTACCGGAAAGGAAGGCATGGGCTATGGTGATTTTAAATTACTTGCAGCACTAGGCGCCTGGATGGGCTGGCAAATGCTGCCACAAATTATTCTTCTCTCATCATTAGTCGGTGCTGTAATTGGCATCTCTATGATTGCTTTTACCCGTCACAATAAAAACATACCCATTCCATTCGGCCCTTACCTCGCTATTGCTGGCTGGATTGCATTTTTGTGGGGACAGGATATTAACCGCCTTTGGCTTAATATTTAAAGCATGTTAACGGTTGCCTTAACCGGAGGTATAGGCTGTGGTAAAAGCACTGCCTGCCAACTATTTACAGCACGTAATGTTCCGGTTATTGATACCGACCTTATTGCCCATCAACTGGTCAAACCCGGACAACCTGCACTAGAGGAAATTGCAGCTGCTTTTGGTAAAGACATACTGTTAGATAATGCCGCACTGGATAGAAAAGCCCTCGCTCAAAAAATATTCTCTGCTCCTGATAAACGGGCATTACTCGAATCTATATTACACCCTAAGATCAGGTATTCTGTTGAACAACAGCTAATAGCATTGCAGAACTCTGCATATGTCATTATTGCCGTCCCCTTACTCATTGAGACCAATCAGCAGTCCACATATGATCGTGTATTGGTAATTGATTGTGATGAACAACTGCAGCGTACGCGCACCTTAAGCCGTGACAATAGAAATAGTAAAGAGATTGAGGCCATTATGAAAGCTCAAGCAACTAGACAGCAAAGGCTATCTTATGCGGATGATGTGATTGAAAATTCAGCTGATATGACATCATTAGAAGATCGGGTTGAACAATACCATGAAAAATATTTGAGACTCGCTAACAACAAGAATCATCGCGTTTAGTTCACACTTATATACAGTAGCTCAATTACTATTGGGCATAATACTTATGTTTATTGGTTTTTTATGCCAAAATGTGTAAATACATTTTATTCACGGTAGACACATGTCAGATCAACTCATTTTCGAACAGCCATTGAATGAGCGAATCCGTACATTTTTACGCCTGGAACATTTGTTCAACCAGTTTAATCAACACCTCAATCACAACTCAGATTGGGACACGCATAGCGCTGTAAAAAATATTTTAGATATAATGAACCTGCTAGGCCGTGGTGACATTAAACGTGAAACCATAAAAGAGCTGGAACGTCAGCACGTCACCTTAAAAACTTTTATGGAAATTCCTGGTATCAATCAGGGAAGACTCGAAGATATTATTGGTGAACAAGAAGTATGTCTGCAAAAACTTCACGAAATAAGCAACAATATTGGTCAGGAACTATTACAAAACGAGTTACTCAATGCCATACGTCAGCGATTAAATATGCCGGGGGGCCTTTGTGCATTTGATCTACCAATATATTCCCATTGGTTAAATCAACCACATGAAAAACGCATAACTGTATTACAAAACTGGTTTCAACCATTCACAACATTAGAAAGTGCCGTCAAGTTAATACTACAAGTTATCCGAGACAGTACCGACCCTACTGACAAAATGGCTGAGAGTGGTTTTTATCAAAAAAATCTCGATTCGAATCAAACATGTCTAATGATTCGTGTGTTTTTGCCTGAAAACACAAATGTTTTTCCCGAAATTAGCGCTGGAAAACATCGCTTTACGATACGTTTTTTAACCGCCTGCGATCCGTCATGCAGGCCTGAACAAAACAAGCAAAATATTGAATTTAAAATCGCCTGCTGTATTTTATAAGTCCCTGTTTAATTACTGAGTAAACCTGAATTCAGTTGAATGGACTTTTTCTTTATATAAAAATCTTAGCTGTAATATCCAGTCATTCCTACCTAACGAGCATACTGGCAGTAATACCTTAGCACTCCAGCTCTCACCATCATTTTTAAGTACGTAGTGGTTATTTCCCATATTCATTCCTTCCATTTCGAATGTTACCTCTACATTAGATAGACTTTTATTTAAGGAAGTAAGCCTAATACTAAATGGAGTTAATGGTGATGGGATTCCGTCAAAAGAAACTTCATATTGAATATCGTTATCATTTATGTGACAACTTCCATTTAATAAATCACATGTGGATTTATAAGCAAGGACTTCCGGCTGCTTCTCAGCTTCTAATAATAAGCCCAGGGAATACGACCCTAAAAACACAAGCGCTAGAACAATTAATCCCGTTTTCATATTTTTCCGGGGGCTTTCCAAAAGCTAGAAATGGCAGCTACACCCTGTGCACCACACTGTATAGCTGTTGCAATATCGGCTTGATTCATACCCCCTAAAGCATATACGGGAATATCTACATCAGAAATTAAATTTGAAAACACCTCCCAGCCTATTCCTATAACGCCTGGGTGGCTCGTCGTTTCTTTAACAGGTGACAATAAAATAATATCTGCATTTATATTTTTTGCATGTTTTATATCAGCAATTGAATGACAAGACACCGATAATAATTTTTCAAGACTGACTGGTCTTTGTTTCGCTAAATGCAACATTTGACTGCTTAAATGCAAGCCATCTGCATGTGTTCGCTGAAATATTTCGGGGTGTGTATTTAATAACAATATGGCTCTATATTCGTCACATATAATTTTGGCTTGTTTAGAAATTTCAAGCAGACTTTCTTCATCCATGTTTTTACAACGCAATTGTACTAAGTTTATTCCCGACCTTAGACTATGTTCAAGCCTCGATAAAAAATTATTCTGATCCGTAAATAAACCAGTAATCATATACTTATCTGGAAATTTTAGAGCATGAATAATACTCCGATTTGCGGCTGGAAAATCAATTGGCTTTAACTGATCAATTGATTTCCATTGTATAGACTGACCTTCAGCACCCTTTGGTTCACCACGAAAGGCACTCACAATATGAATATTTAAAACGACTGCTTTATCCGAATATTGATGATGAATAACTTTAAATGGCTGAGACTCTAACAGATGGATGTCGAGCTCTTCTATTAACTCACGCTTTAATGCATCGTCAATAGATTCGCCTGCATCAAGCTTACCACCGGGAAACTCCCACAAACCACCTTGATGCGATGCGTTTGGTCGTAGTGAAATCAATACTTCATTTTGTTGGTTTACAATAACCGCAACGGCGACTTGAACTGCTGAGGAAGTCATTATTCAGATTCCAGAAGTAGATTTTATGTATTAACTTCGATATTCTGCATTAATTTTAACGTAATCATAAGAAAGATCACTGCTCCATATACTGGCCTGGCAGTCACCGGTATTAAGCTCAATACGAATTAAAATCTCGTCCTGACTCATAACCTGCTGACCTTGTTCTTCTGTATAGGCAGAATCACGTCCACCATTAGATACAATACAAACATCACCTAAGTAGACTTTGATTTTATCAATATCGAACTCAACGCCTGCCCGGCCTATGGCGGCAAGGATGCGCCCCCAGTTTGGATCACAGGCAAACAATGCTGTCTTAACCAATGGAGAGAGTGCTACGGTATAGGCAACCTGACGTGCATCTTCAACGCTTCGGCTGGAACCAACCTGTAGCGTGACAAATTTTGTCGCACCTTCGGCATCACGAATAATTGCCTGCGCAAGATATAAACACACTTCACTGACTGCATTAAACAATTGCAAATAGTCTTCATTTTTTTCAACTATTTTACTATTGCCCGCATGACCTGTTGCCATTAACACACAAGCATCATTAGTTGAGGTATCGCCATCAACCGTAATAGAATTAAAAGACAAATTTGCTGCGCCTTCTAAGCACTCTTGCAACAGGCTTTGATCTACAGCCGCATCAGTTCCTACATACGCCAACATAGTCGCCATATTAGGCTGAATCATTCCGGCACCTTTTGATAAACCGGTGATACTGACTGTTTTGCCTTGCAATTTAAACTGACGAGATATGCCTTTAAGTTTAGTATCAGTAGTCATTATTCCATGGGCAGCATTTATCCAGTTATCATCTGCCAACTGGTTAAACACTTCTGGTATAGCAGCAGCTATTTTATCCACCGGCAAATTTTCACCAATCACACCCGTCGAAAAAGGTAACACCTGCTGTGCACTACAACCCGATTGTTTAGCGACTAATTCACAGCTGGAAGCAGCATCAATCATACCCTGCTTACCAGTACCTGCATTTGCATTACCAGAGTTAATTAACAAATAACGAGGAGAAGCTGCAGCAAGGTTTTGCTTTGCTAATGTAACAGGAGCTGCACAAAATTTATTTTTTGTAAAAACCGCAGCGCATGAACTGCCTTCAGCTAGCTCTATTAAAACCAGATCTTTTTTCTTATTTTTTTTAATTCCTGCTGAAACTGAAGCTAAACGAATACCCCTTATAGGCAAAAGCACATCTGGTTCTATGAGCCCTACGGACATTTTAAGTTAGCTTCCCATGACATTGCTTAAACTTCTTACCCGAACCGCAGTAACACGGATCATTGCGTCCAACTTTTTTATCAGTCCGAACATATGGCTGGGTTTCATCTGCTAAATCTTGTGTATTTTCTTCTGCTTCTATGCTTGAAGAATCTGCATGCTCATAACTCATATTAGAAGGCATTTGCTGTTGTCTTTCTAATTCATCCAGTTCTTCCTGAGATCTGATTTCAACTTTAGACAAGGTAGAAACAACTTCTTGCTTAATTTGTTCTAGCATCTCTGTAAACATTGCAAACGATTCACGTTTATATTCCTGTTTTGGATCCTTCTGCGCCATCGCGCGTAAGTTAACACTTTGGCGTAGATAATCCATCGCACCTAAATGTTCTTTCCAATGTGAATCTAACACCTGCAACAATATATATTTTTCAAAACGGCGTATTTCTGCCGAGCCAATTTGCGCTTCCTTCTCCTGGTATAACGCTTGCAGCTCTGATGTTATACGCTCACCCAATGTATATTCATTTAGTTGATCGTCTTCATCTAGCCACTTTTGCAGATCACACTGCAGACCCGTTTCTTCTTCTAGCGATGATTGTAAACCCTCAAGATCCCATTGCTCTTCGTGAGTCCCAATAGGAACATAAGTAGTAACCAATCCCTCTACTACATCTTCACGAATTGACTCGACTATCTCACTTAAGTCATCCTCAGCCATCATCTCGTTACGTTGCTGATAAACAACCTTACGCTGGTCATTTGCGACATCATCATATTCAAGTAATTGCTTACGAATATCAAAGTTATGTCCTTCAACTTTACGCTGCGCATTTTCAATGGCACGTGATACCCACGGGTGCTCTATTGCTTCATCTTTTTCCATGCCTAATTTTTTCATTAAGCCTGCAACTTTATCTGAAGCAAAAATACGCATTAAATCATCTTGAAGTGACAGATAAAAACGCGTGGAGCCAGCATCACCCTGTCGTCCTGAACGTCCACGTAACTGATTATCAATCCGCCGAGATTCGTGTCTTTCACTGCCGATTACATGCAGACCACCAAAATCCAGGACTTGTTGATGACGTTTTTCCCATTCTATTTTTAGGGCCTGTTTTTCCTCATCACTAATTTCACCCTTAGCTGAAATTTCAACTTCCAGATTGCCACCCAAAACAATATCTGTACCTCGGCCAGCCATATTTGTAGCGATAGTTACTGCACCAGGCACACCTGCTTCAGCAATAATCATCGCCTCGCGCTCATGTTGTTTTGCATTTAAAACGCTATGTTTGACATCCAGTTTATTCAATAAGCCGGATAAGTGTTCAGATGCTTCAATTGAAGCCGTACCGACCAGAACGGGTTGTTTACGCTGAATACAGTCTTTTACGTCTTCAGCTATCGCATTAAACTTCTCTTCTTCTGTAAGGTAAATTAAATCACCATGATCTATTCTTGCAACCGGCACATTGGTTGGAATAACCATTACTTCCAGGCCATAAATAGACTGAAATTCGAATGCCTCTGTATCTGCAGTACCGGTCATACCTGATAGCTTTTCATACAGACGGAAATAGTTTTGAAATGTAATGGATGCTAGCGTCTGGTTTTCATTCTCTATATTAACGCCTTCTTTTGCTTCGATAGCCTGATGCAAGCCATCAGACCATCGACGCCCTTCCATCGTACGTCCAGTAAATTCATCGACAATAACAATTTTTCCATCTTGAGTGATGTAATGGACGTCTTTTTGATAAATTACATTCGCGCGAATAGAGGCATTTAAATAGTGAATTAAATTAATATTTGTTGCGCTATAGAGGCTGTCATTTTCATCGAGAATATTTTCACGAATAAGTAACTTCTCAACTTTCTCATGGCCTTGTTCAGTGATATGTACTTGCTTATTTTTTTCGTCAACAGTGAAGTCACCAGTGGGCTCTTCCTCTTTTGACTCTGGCATTTCACCTTGTTCTAATTCTTTAACCAGCTCGTTAAATTTTGTATATAGTTCTGAGTTATCATTGGTTGGCCCTGAAATAATAAGTGGCGTTCTTGCCTCATCTATTAAAATAGAATCGACCTCATCTATTACTGCAAAATTTTGCCCACGCTGAACCTTCTCATCAACACTAAAAGCCATATTATCGCGTAAATAATCAAAACCGAATTCATTGTTTGTACCGTAGGTAATATCCGCAGCATATGCCTGTTTTTTCTGTAGAGGATCCATGCCCGCGATAGCAATACCTGTACTCATACCCAGAAAGGCATACAGTTTTCCCATCCAGTTAGCATCGCGCTGTGCAAGATAATCATTCACCGTGATGACGTGAACACCTTTGCCGGACAGTGCATTTAAGTATGCTGCGAGTGTTGCGACTAATGTTTTACCTTCACCGGTACGCATTTCGGTAATATTGCCATTATGCAAGACAATACCGCCGATCATCTGCACATCGAAATGGCGCATACCCAGAGTGCGACGTCCTGCCTCTCTAACCGTTGCAAAGGCTTCAGGCAATAAAGAATCAAGCATTTCGCCTGATTTTAATCTTTCACGGAATTCAAGCGTTTTAGCACCCAGCTGCTCGTCCGTTAAACTTTCTAATCCTGATTCAAAATTATTAATACTGTTTACAATTTTGCGATATTTTTTAACCAGGCGGTCATTGCGACTACCAAAAATTTTTCGCATTAAACTGGATGCCATTGTGTGTCCTTATAACTTTAAAAGTGCTTATATATGGGGCTGTTATTATGCCTTAGAAAGCTGAGTTGCTTAAGCACTGAGTGTAAAAAAACAGCAATAAATGCGATATAAAATAGACCTATTATCGCTTTTGTACAAATTTTTGAGGATTGATCTGGCGGCCATTTTTAAGTACTTCAAGATGAACATGGGGGCCCGTAGATCGTCCCGTAGAGCCCATTAAAGAAATTACCTGCCCTTTATTGACAGTATTGCCCACTTCAACCAGGTTTTTAGAGTTGTGCCCGTATCGAGTCTTGTAACCATTTCCATGGTTTATTTCCACCAGATTACCATAGCCATAACGCTTAGAAGACCAGGTGACGACGCCTCCAGCCACTGCTAAAACTTCAGAACCCGATTTTGCCGCAAAATCCATGCCTTTATGAAACTGTAGTTTGCCCGTAAAAGGGTTGGTACGCGTTCCATAGTAAGATGAAATCCAACCCCGCTTAATCGGCCGACCTGCAGGTAATACTTCCTCTTGCATATGACTGCTTATCAATATATTTTCTAATACACTGAGCTGTTGCTCACGATCTTCAAGCTCTAATATAACTTCATCAATTTCACTTCCGAAGTCTAATTCCTGTAATCCCGGTTCATCTGGACCACCGACACCCGGTGAATCCTCGAAGTTAAACTCTCCTTTGTCTAACTTTGCGATAGTTACCAGCTTTTGGCCCAATGCATTTAAACGCATGGTGTGAGCCTGAATTTCACCCAATCTCGCGGCTAAAGCATCTAAGTCAGCACGCGCGTTAAACCGCGTCTGGGTAATTAGTTCTCGCTGTAGTTTAACTTCCCGCTGAATTGAGCTAATACTGGATGATGAAGCCTGAGATTGGCCTACCCAATAGCCGACCAGACCCAGGCCAGTCGCAAAAACTGAGGCAAACACAAACAACAGCATAAGCTGCATTGGGCTGCCAATTTGCACTCGGCAAGGGCGGCCTCTAAATTTACTTAAAAGAATTATATCCATACAGAAAAACTAACGAGTAATGAAGAACCTAAGTAATGATTATAAACAAAAATATAGGTCAGAACATAGCATATTACCCGCCTGGTTTACAGGTCTTTACCATATAATACCGATTTCTTTAGAATCTTGATGCACGGATCCTGCTGAATCATTAATATGAATCATATATCAGCGTACAATTGAGCCCACATGGAAAATCTTTCCGCAAAACTACAGCTACGTATTCTAAGAAAAGCCTTAGAATTACAGAAAATGGAGCAGGCTATAAAGGCCTCGCTGCCCCTGGACTGCCATGCACACCTCAATGTAGGCGGCATTCGTGAAAATGAACTAATTTTATTAACCGATTCGCCGGTATGGCAAACTCGCCTGCGTATGTTTAGCCAAACAATACTTGAAGCACTGCTTCAGCATACGGGAATCACACTGACTAGAGTTAAGATTAAATTAACCCCGTCGAAACGGCTTATTGAACCTGCACTACCGCCAAAAAGAACCCTCAGTAAAGATAGCGCTAAAATCATTAACCAAACGGCAGCCTGTATTTCTGACCCCGAACTTCGTCAGGCAATGCTACGCTTGTCCAAAAAGGCTAAATAGAAGCGAAGCCAATTTATTCCAGGCATAAAAAAGGCCTCAAGCTATTGAGGCCTTTTACAATACCGTTCTGTAAAATGCTAACTATGCATGCACAGGCTGCGCATAAGAAATAGGTGAAATCGCATCTTCTTCTTCAAATGTCACTTCTTCCCATGCATCTTTATTAGCAATTAATGCTTTTAGCAGATTATTATTCAGTCCGTGGCCTGATCTATAGCCTGAATACGCACCTATTAAACTATGGCCTAAAAGGTATAAGTCACCGATTGCATCAAGAATTTTGTGTTTTACAAACTCATCCTGATAACGTAAGCCGTCCTCATTAAGAACCCGGAAATCATCTACACCAATTGCGTTATCCAAACTTGCGCCTAAGGCGAGGTTGTTTTCACGTAATTTTTCAAAATCACTCATAAATCCAAATGTACGAGCACAACTAACTTCTTTTACAAAGGAGGTCGATGAGAAATCGATTTCCGCCTGTTGTGGCGAACCATTAAAAACCGGATGATTAAAATTAATTGTAAAACCTACTTTAAAGCCTTCAAATGGTTCAAATTTTGCCCATTTGTCTTCTTCTTCAACAATAATTGGCTTAATAATTCTAATAAATCGTTTTGCCTTGTTCTGTTCAATAATACCCGCAGACTGCAGCAAAAACACAAATGGACCAGAGCTACCATCCATTATCGGAACTTCACCCGCACTCAAATCTACGTACGCATTATCAATACCAAGGCCGGCCATTGCAGACAATAGGTGCTCTACTGTCGATACTCTTGCCCCATTTTCGCACAAAGTGGTAGAAAGCTGCGTATCACACACATTTTCCGCTTTAGCATAGATTTCAACCGGCTCATCAAGATCCACACGTCTAAATATAATGCCTGTATCTGGGGCAGCAGGCCGTAAAGTAAGGTATACCTTATCGCCTGTGTGCAAACCAACACCAGTTGCGCGGATAACATTTTTTATAGTACGTTGACGAATCAAGTGGAAATTCCTAATTTATTAAGCATATTTGCGATGCCAGTTAACCCATTAGAGTAGAGTCAAAAAAGCCGCACAAATTATACATAAATTGTAACAATAAGAATATAACATTCTGCTGAAGGCCATTATAAACAAGTTTTCAGCTCAAACAGCCAACTTGCACACAAAATGCAAAAGACTAACAATCTTTTTCTGGCACCTATACAGACATCAGTAACTTCTTATTTGCTCACTGCTTTAATCTGCCTGACGGCGCAAGAAAGCAGGAATATCCAGCAAATCATCATCCAATGTACCCGATAAGCCATCTCCCGATGCTTTATTGCGCTGAATCGTTGGCTTGTCATAATCACCATAATCAACATCACCCGCTGTATTGCGCTTCACTATTTTCATAGTTTCTTTGCTAGCTTGTATTTGTTGACCTAAGCCCGTTGCAACAACTGTTACGCGTAACTCATCCTCTAATTCAGGATCAATCGCTGTACCCATAACCACAACCGCCTCTTCTGAAGCGAATGAGTTAATAATTGCACCGATATCCTCAAACTCACCTAAGGTCAAATTAGTACCCGTTACATTAACCAGAATACCTCGTGCACCGGATATATTCACATCTTCCAATAACGGACTCGCTACCGCGGCTTCAGCTGCCAATGTGGCACGGTTTTCACCAGATGCACGACCAGAACCCATCATGCCCATACCATTTTGCGTCATTACTGTACGTACGTCAGCGAAATCGACATTGATAACACCTGGGTGAGTAATAAGCTCAGTGATACCCTGAACCGCGTTATGTAACACGTCATTCGCGCCGTTAAAGGCATTCATTAAATCAAATTCACGTCCATACACGCTAAGCAATTTATCATTTGGAATAGTAATTAATGAATCGACATGCTGACTTAATTCTTTAATACCATTCGCCGCAATTTTCATGCGATTAGCGCCTTCAAATACAAATGGCTTAGTAACAACACCAACCGTAAGTATTCCCATGTCACGTGCAATTTGTGCAACGATAGGTGCTGCACCCGTTCCCGTGCCGCCACCCATGCCTGCCGTTACAAAAATCATATCTGCACCCATCAAGGTTTCCTGAATGCGTTCACGATCTTCTAATGCAGCCTGACGACCAATTTCTGGATTAGCTCCTGCGCCTAACCCTTTAGTGATGTTGCCACCAATTTGCAGTGACGTTACACCCTGTATTTTTTTCAGTGCCTGCGCATCTGTGTTGGCACAAACAAAATCAACGCCTTCAATACCCGTCGACATCATATGTGTAACGGCATTGCCACCGCCACCACCAACACCAACGACTTTAATGACGGCATCTTGTGCAACGGAATCCATCAATTCAAACATGTGCTCTCTCCTCATTTGTATTTATATTCAGACAATCTTTTTCTGCCTGCTTATTTTTTATTAAAATTTGTTTCTCCCGAATATTATCGCCGGAAGACATTTTTAAAAGTTCCCCTGGAACCAGTTTTTCATACGTTCCCATGTGCCTTTCATACCCCCTTCGGTTGAAAAATATCGGTTATTACTATTCTGATTTTGATGTTGCTCTCCAAATAACAACAAGCCAACACCAGTTGCATGAATTGGATTTGATACTACATCCGCAAGGCCGCTCACATATTGCGGTTTCCCTAGGCGGACAGGCATATGGAATATTTCTTCTGCAAGATCCACCACACCTTCCATTTTTGAACTACCACCGGTAAGTACAATGCCGGCCGCAATAATATCTTCAAAGCCACTTTTTCTTAACTCAGCCTGAACCAGCGTTAACAACTCATCGTAACGAGGCTCTACAACTTCTGCCAAAGTTTGACGTGACAATTTACGCGGCGATCTATCGCCAACACTTGGTACTTCAATGGTTTCTTCCGGATTTGCTAATTGACGTAATGCACACGCATATTTAATTTTTATTTCTTCAGCATATTGTGTCGGTGTACGTAAAGCGACGGCTATGTCATTTGTAACCTGATCACCTGCAATCGGAATTACCGCGGTATGACGAATAGCTCCGTCGGCAAATACTGCAATATCTGTTGTGCCGCCACCTATATCAACAATGCAAACACCTAATTCTTTTTCATCCTCAGTTAACACGGAGTAACTAGAAGCAAGTTGCTCTAAAATAATGTCGTCAACTTCAAGTCCACAGCGTCGAACACATTTAATAATATTTTGTGCCGCACCAACCGAACCTGTTACCAGGTGAACTTTTGCTTCAAGACGCACGCCCGACATGCCAATCGGCTCACGAATGCCTTCCTGCTCATCAATAATAAATTCCTGTGGCAATATATGCAGAATGCGTTGATCGGCAGGAATAGCAACTGCACGGGCCGCATCTATAACCCGATCAAGATCCATTTCACTTACTTCTCGATCCTTAATCGCCACGATACCGTGTGAATTAATACTTTTAATATGACTACCAGCAATACCGGCATATACCGAGTTAATCTGACAGCCCGCCATTAACTCTGCTTCTTCAATTGCTCGCTGAATGGATTGCACTGTAGACTCAATATTGACTACCACGCCTTTCTTTAAACCACGAGAAGGATGTGAACCAAGACCAATAATTTCAACTTCACCACTTTTGGTTATTTCACCCACTATAGCGACGATTTTTGACGTCCCTATATCAAGCCCAACAACCAGATTTTTTTCTGTCTTTTTTGTCATAACCTTTACGCCTCAGTCCAGGCCACTGCAAAACCATTGGTATATCGCATGTCTATATGCTTGATTTTACGCATTTCTGATTGAAAATTATTTTTATACACTGATGCAAATCGTTGCAGTCTTTGATGCATTTTTTCTCTACCCAATCTTAATTCTATTCCATCCGTCATTGTTAACGTCCATGATCGTCTTTCATCTAAACTCATAACCTGTATATGCAAGCCTGTTTCCAGCAACCACGCTTGCATACGAGCCAACTCTTGAAACATTGTTTTATGCAATCCATCCGGGCCTTGAAGATACGGTAAATTTTCACTTAGCTTTTTATCTGGCACAAATAACACGCCTTTAGCGCTCAGCACTGCATTATCACCCCAATACACAACTGGTTTTTTTTCAATGACTCTAACTAATAACTGGTCTGGCCATTGACGTCGTACTGAGACATCTTCAACCCATGGCAAACTAATAAGCACGTTCCGTACAGCCGATAAATTAACACTAAAAAAACCACCATCGACAACGGGCATCGCTCGTTTTTTTAATTGTTCCTTATCTAGATAATTAAACTCACCTTCTATTTTTACCGATGATATTGGCAATATCTGCTGTAAGTTAATTTGTGTAAAAATCACAGATACAGACACAACTAATAAGCAAAGTAATAATAATTTAGGCTTCCATAATGTATGCGCAAGTGATTGCAATACAGCTAAGGTCTTCCCCATACGCACATTTTCAACTTTTTTCACACCTCTTACAGCTTGACGTTTACTCATGAATAAATGCCCCCTGCAAAATATTCAACACCAATTCCTCAAATGAAATTCCCGCATGTTTTGCCGCCATTGGTACCAAACTATGGTCAGTCATACCCGGTACTGTATTGACTTCAATCAACCAGGGTTTGCCGTCACCATCAAGCATAAAATCAACCCGACCCCAGCCCTTTGCCATAACCGCTTTAAAGGCATGCAGCATCATACTTGCAAGCTCTGTTTCATGATTTTCAGATAATCCACATGGACAAATGTACTGTGTATCATTTGAAATATACTTTGCCTGATAATCATAAAAATCATTGTCTGTGTGCAAACGAATCATTGGCAAAACTCGATCACCTAATATCGCCGCCGTATATTCTTCTCCATGAATAAATTTTTCTGCAATAATCGTTCCGCCACTTTTTATTGCTAATTCCCATGCAGGCAACATTTCTTCACGTGTATTTACCTTACTGATACCAATACTCGATCCTTCAAGCACAGGTTTAACCATCAGTGGCAACCCTAATTTTTCTATTGCAATTTCACAATCTTCTGCTGAATTTAATTCTTTGTATTCAGGCGTCGGCAGCTCCAATGCTTGCCAAATCTGTTTGCAACGTAGTTTATCCATTGCCAATGCCGAACCCAAAACACCCGAACCCGTGTATGGGATTTTTAAAAGCTCAAGGACACCTTGAATAACACCATCTTCTCCACCACGGCCATGCATCATATTAAATACATGACTAAAGTTGGCTTCTTTCAAATCTCCACAAATATCGCGAGTAACATCAATACCTATTGCATTAATACCTTGATCAACTAATGCCTTTAACACAGCTTCGCCACTATTTAGTGATACTTCGCGCTCTGCTGACCAACCACCCATGAACACAGCTACTTTACTAAAATCATTCATTTGCCAACTCTCCTACAATCTTTACTTCCGACTGTAGTTTTACACCTTGCTTTTGCTCTACTGTTTTCTGTACTAAGTTTATTAATTTTTCTATATCGCTGGCACTTGCTTTGCCGTTATTTATAATAAAATTTGCATGTTTTTCTGAAACAATCGCATCACCTATTTTAAAACCTTTTAAACCACTCGCCTCAATCAATCGTGCGGCATAATCACCCTGCGGGTTCTTAAATACAGAACCACAACTCGGCAAGCCCGTTGGCTGTGTTTGATTTCTTTTTTCTAGCAACGCTTTAACATTTTGTGCCGCAACTTCTCCATCACCAGAAACAAGCTTGATATCGGCACTTATGAACCATTCGTTCTTATTACCTTTAACTGAACGATACGCAATTTCATAATCTTCTGGGGTCCGCGTATAAACATTACCCTGCATATCAAGCGTCACCACCGATTCAATTACCGACCAGGTATCTCCACCAAATGCACCAGCATTCATTGCCAATGCACCACCTAACAAACCGGGTATACCTGCAAAAAACTCACCACCTAATAAATTATTGCGATGGCAGTAACGCGATAACTTCGCACAACTACTACCTGCACCCGCTCTAATTACATTATTTTCTAGCAAGGTAACGTCTGACAGACTTCCTTTTAGTGATATTACCGTGCCACGAATACCCCCGTCTCTTACCAATAAATTACTGCCCAAACCAATAAACATAACGGGTTCATCTTTGGGTAGACTTTTCAAAAAACTAGCCAGATCATCAATGCCTTCAGGCGTATACAATTGATCAACTCTGCCACCTACTCGCCAACTAGTATGCTTCTCCATCGGCTCATCTATCTGCAATATGCCTTTATAGTTTTTCACGTTCGAAGCCGTCATCATTCTGCTAACGCCTTAGGTAATTTTTCTGCAATCGCGCCAATACTGCCAGCACCTAAAGTCAACAACACATCTCCATCTTCAATAATATCGAGAATAGATGAATTTAATTCATCAAGATCTTCAACAAAAACGGGGTTCACACGGCCTCTGGCACGAATCGCAGCGCATAGCGCCCGTCCATCAGCACCTGCTATAGGTTCTTCACCTGCAGAATAAATTTCTGTAATGATTAACGTATCAGCTTCAGATAAAACCTTACTAAAATCTTCAAATAAATCTCTTGTACGTGTATAACGGTGGGGCTGAAAAATCACTACTATTCGTTTGTTACTCCATGCGCCTTTAGCGGCTTCCAGGGTTGCCTTTATTTCAGTTGGATGATGGCCGTAATCATCAACCAATAACACATTGCCTTTAATCGTCTTGATTTCGCCATATTGCTGCATACGACGACCAATTCCATCAAACGTTTGTAGAGCCTTCTGTATTGACTGAATTTCAACACCCAATAAATACGCCACCGTAATTGCAGCAAGCGAATTTAAAACATTGTGCCTACCGGGCAAATTGAGTGTGATATTTATTACTTCACTCTGATTTGGAAGTTTTAAGTCGTAATGACATTGCATACCGTTACAGTTAATATTTTCTGCTTTTACATCCGCATCAGACTCAATACCGTAAGTAACAATAGGTCGAGAAACCTGATCTAGTATCTGTTTGTTTTCCACATCATCCAGACAAATAATTGCCTGACCATAAAATGGTAGATGATGTAAAAACTCTACGAATGACTGTTTATATTTTTCAAAATCGCCACCGTGTGTTTCTAAATGATCGGCATCTATATTAGTAACCACCGCCATCATTGGCTGTAACAATAGAAAAGAAGCATCACTCTCATCAGCTTCAGCAACAAAATACCTACCTTCACCTAGCTTCGCATTGGTGGCAGCACTATTTAATTTTCCACCAATTACATAAGTTGGGTCCATACCCGCTTCAATCAAAATACTCGCGGTCAGACTAGTCGTCGTTGTTTTGCCATGTGTTCCTGCAATTGCAATTCCATATCGAAAACGCATTATTTCCGCGAGCATTTCTGCACGACGCACAACTGGTATACGCTTGTCTTTTGCTGCAATAACTTCTACATTATCTGCTGAAATTGCAGTAGATACGACGACAACTTCAGCATTTTCAATATTATTCGCAGCTTGCCCTATAAAGATCTCAGCTCCCTGCTTACTTAAACGTTTTGTTGCTACATTTTCTTTTACATCAGAACCTGAAATTTTATAACCAAGATTAAGTAAGACCTCAGCAATGCCACACATACCAACGCCGCCAATCCCTACAAAGTGCACACGCTGAATTTTACGCATTGGATGCGATTCAATTAACATCATATCCTCCTGCAATTAAACACGCTTGTGTAACTAAACGAGTTGCCTCTGGCATACCTTTTTGTTTGGCTTTTTTTGCCATATCCAAAGCTGTGTTTCTATCAATTGAATTTAGTACATTCACTAATGAATCCACATTTAAATTTTTCTGCTGCAATAACACACCCGCACCCGCTTCACTTAAATAGCGTGCATTGTGTGTTTGGTGATCATCTACTGCATGCGGATATGGCACCAAAATTGACGCTACACCTGCTGCCGCAAGCTCCGCTATTGTCATTGCACCTGCTCTACAGATAACCAGATCAGCCCATGCATACATTTCTGCCATATCATCAATATATTCAAACACATCTGCCTTAATACCTAGATGTATATAATTTGATTGCGTTTGCTCAAAGTTCCCAGCACCCGTTTGATGCTTTATACGTAATTCTTTTTTACCTTTTAGCTCTGCACAAACCTGAGGAATCAATTCATTTAGTCGTGCCGCACCTAAGCTGCCACCAAAAACAAACACACGTAGAGCATCAGTCCTCTCTGCAAATCGTTGTTCTGGCAATGCTAATTCAGCTATCACTTTACGCACTGGATTACCTACATGAACAGAAGGTGACTTAAAGCTATTTGGAAATGCTTCCATTACTTTATCTGCTAGCCTTGCAAGTATGCGGTTACTCATACCTGGTACAGCATTTTGTTCATGTATTAACAATGGCACACGCGTAAGCCATGCCATTAAGCCACCCGGTGCTGAAACAAATCCACCCATTCCCAATACAACCGCAGGTTTACGCTTCACTAAAATTTTATACGCCTGATAACATGCCAATATAATTTTCAATGGTGCGAATAATAAAGTTAAAACACCTTTACCTCGCAAGCCACTCATGCCCAGCCAATCAACTTCTATACCAGCTTCAGGCACTAGCCGAGCCTCTATACCCTTCTTAGTTCCCATCCAAATCACAGGGACTCCGTGTTGCATTAATTCTTCTGCCACCGCTAATGCAGGGTAAACATGTCCGCCAGTACCTCCGGCCATAATCATTACGGGGCGAGTATTCAAATTACTCATGCTGCCTCCCCGATTAAATCTTTCATGCTTTTATTTTTTCTGCTTGATCCTGGCCTTCTAACAGGCATTTTCTGAGATTTTTTTGTTTTCACGGAAGACTTTCTGGATAATGGTTTTTTATTTGTCGCCTGCCCATTTGAGCACTCATAAGCTATACGTAATAACAAACCTATAGAACAGCTCACTACAATCAAACTACTTCCGCCATAGCTTAATAACGGCAGTGTTAAACCTTTGGTAGGTAACACCCCCATATTCACGCCAATATTAATAAAGGCCTGCAAACCCAACCAGATACCAATGCCATAAGCTAAATATGATGCGAACTGGTTACCACCTAATTCTGCTTTTCGCGCAATCATAAATATTCTAAACACCAATGCAGCAAACAACCCAATCACAATCGTTACACCTATTAAGCCAAACTCTTCAGCCAGAATCGCAAACAAAAAGTCTGTATGTGCCTCAGGCAAATAAAACAGTTTTTGCACACTGCCACCAAGGCCCGTGCCAGACCAACCACCAGAACCGACCGCTATTAAAGACTGTGTTAACTGGAAACCTGAATCAAAAGGATCAGCCCAGGGATTCACAAATGCCGTTAATCGCTGCAATCGATAGGGCGATGAAATAACAAGCAAAGCAGCCGCAGAACCAAACAATGCAAGCACGGTTGCAAACTGAATGAATCGTGCACCCGCCAAATACGTCATACTTAGCACCGTTGCCATAATCACTACCGACGCACCAAAATCAGGTTCGAGCAATAAAAACATACATATTATGCCGACCATAATCATTGGCTTTATAAAACCCCATAGACTTGATCGTACTTCTTCACCATGACGCACCAGGTAACCCGCCACATAAACCATCAAAAATAATTTAACAACTTCTGACACCTGAAAATTTAAAATACCTATAGGTATCCAGCGTGTTGAACCATTTACTGTTTTACCAATACCCGGAACCAGCACTAATACAACCAGTACAAATGAAATTGCCAGCAATATCATTCCTGACTTTTCCCAATACACTAAACGAATTTTAAATATCGTCATTGCAGCAGCTAAACCCAGAACAACTGCCATCATCTGTCTATAAAAATAATAGAATGGTGTACTGGTTTTACTATCAGCAATACTGATTGATGCAGAGGCAACCATAATTAAACCAATCATTAACAGCGCCACTACTAAAATTATTAATGTTGAATCTAAACCCTCTAATATTACCGGTTTATCATTGCGCGATTTTATTGCACTTTGTTTTTGTCGGAACAGGACACCTACATTCACAGTAAGTCCTCCACTGCCTTAACAAAAACTTCACCACGATGCTCATAACCATTAAACATATCGAAACTTGCACACGCTGGCGACAATAAAACTGTGTCTTCTGGATGCGCCAGGTCCGCGGCAATATTAACTGCGTCCTGCATATCTTTGGCAAACCAGATAGGCACATCATCTTGCAGCGCCTGTTCAATTTTTGGCGCATCTTTGCCGATCAATACAACACTTCGCACTTTACCTTTTACCACTGATTTCAATGCTGTGAAGTCCGCATCTTTTGCCAGTCCACCCGCAATAAGCAGTAATTTATTTTTTACCTGCACACCATCAATAGCCGCAATGGTTGCACCTACATTTGTACCTTTAGAATCATTAATCCAGGTTACATTGTGTTTTTTGGCGACAAACTGAGTACGATGCGGCAAGCCAGAAAATGCTTTCAACGCCTCTAACATACTTGCCATTGGAATCTTCGCTGCTTCACCCAATGCCAGGGCAGCTAATGTATTTGCTACATTATGTTTTCCACTCAATTTAAGTTTTTTCTGCTCAATTAATTTTTCGTCGCCTTTACACAACCAGATCTCATTATTAAATTCACGCAAGCCAAAATCGCCATTCACGGGTTCATGCATACTGAAGCCTGTAACTAACTTATGTCCTACCTGCATATAACTTACTGACGCATCATCTCGGTTGATTACTGCCACTTTACATTGCTGATATATGTGTTGTTTCACTTCAATATACTCAGCATAACTGTCATACCGATCCATATGATCAGGACTAACATTCAACACCGCTGCGGCAACTGGCTTTAAACTTTTTAAACTTTCTAATTGAAAGCTTGATAACTCTAGAATGTATAAATCGATATTCTCATTAATTAAATTCAGTGCTGGTATACCAATATTCCCACCCACTACATAATTAATGTTCGCCGCTTTTGCCATTTCACCTAACAAACTAATTACGGTACTTTTTCCGTTGGAGCCGGTTACTGCAATGACCGGTACGTTCACTCGCTGTGCAAATAACTCTATATCACCAATAACATCAACACCCTGTTCAATGGCTTGACGAATAACACCTTCTTTCATGGAAACACCGGGGCTAACTACAATTTGTGATGCCCCCATGAACAAAGCCTTGTCAAATTCACCTAAGTAAACGCTCACTTCAGGAAAATCATTTTGTAACTCTTTGTAGCCAGGTGCCTCATGACGACTATCGACAACAACAACATTTTTACCCTGCGACAATAAATAACGCACAGCAGAAAGACCGGTAATGCCTAAACCGACAACCAGTATATATTCCGACTTTTGTTTATCATTCGTCATCATTGCTGTTACCAATGCAACTACAGAAATACTCGATAATGTATCTGCAGTTACGTTCATAAGTCCTAAACCCTTGCCTATCTTACTTTCAATGAAGCTAAACCGATTAATACTAATACCACCGTAATAATCCAGAACCTGACAATTACTCTAGGCTCAGGCCAGCCTTTTAATTCAAAATGATGGTGCAATGGCGCCATTCTAAATATTCTGCGTCCGGTTAATTTGAATGATGCCACCTGCAATATGACGGATACGGTTTCCATAACAAACACGCCACCCATAATAAACAATACTAATTCCTGCCGAATCAGCACAGCGACAACACCTAGTGCAGCACCTAATGCCAATGCTCCCACATCACCCATGAATACTTGTGCGGGGTATGTGTTAAACCATAAAAAACCAAGCCCGGCACCTACCAGTGCGCCACAAAAAACAACCAGCTCACCTACGCCATTTACATACGGGATACTTAAATAATTGGCAAAATTGACGTGCCCTGTCACATATGCAAATACACCTAATGCACCGGCGACCATTACGGTTGGCAATATAGCCAGACCATCCAGGCCATCCGTTAAATTAACCGAATTACTGGTGCCAACAATCACAACATATGCCAATGCAACAAAACCTATACCTAAGGGAATAAACAGATCTTTAACAAATGGAATAATTAAGGTGGTCTCAATGGGCTGCACTGCCGTTTGATAAATATAAATCGCCGCACCCAGACCAAATACGGTTTGCCAAAAGTATTTGGTCTTTGCCGACAAGCCCTTACTATTACCACCTTTTAATTTTTTGTAATCATCAACAAAGCCAATACCACCAAATAGCATGGTTACAGTAAGCGCGATAATCACCTGGCGATTGCCTAAGTCCATCCAAAGCACAGTACTAATAGCTACAGCAACCAATATCAAAGAACCACCCATAGTAGGCGTTCCTGCTTTTGATAAATGAGCCTGAGGACCATCATCACGAATATTTTGCCCAATCTTATACATGGTTAACTTGCGTATCATTGATGGACCGATAATCAGCGATATAATAAGCGCTGTTAAAGCACCCAAAATACCTCGCAATGTAAGATAGCGAAAAACATTGAAGCCACTGTGGTATTGCGTTAAATAATCAGCGAGCCATAAAAGCATTAGTTAACTCCCTTTTTCAATGAGTCAACGATCTCTTCCATGTGCATAAATCTGGAACCTTTTACCAATATATTTAGTGATTCTGATTTGTACTGCTGCACATATGTTACAAGTTTATCTTTAGTTTCAAAAAATATTGCGTCATCACCAAATGCCTCAACGGCATATCGACTGTTATCACCTACAGCCAATAACTTATTTATTCCAGACTCTTTTGCATATACGCCCGCATCAAAATGTATACGCTGTACCTCATCTCCTAACTCACCCATATCACCCAATACCAGCCAATGCTCACCCGGCAATTCACCAAGCACTTCAATGCCGGCGTTTAATGAAGCCGGATTAGCATTGTAGCTATCATCTATAACCAGTAATGAATCGCTTAGCTGATTAAAATCGAGGCGTCCATGCACTGACCTAAATTCACTTAATGCCTTGATTATTTTGCTTCTGGGTATATTTAAAGTTTCAGCGATAGAAATAGCTGTCAGGGCATTTATTGCGTTATGTAAACCGTGCAATTTCAAATCAATAATTAATTCATCAGCGTCAATTTTTACCGTTAACCTGCCGCCATTTTTTGTTGCCTGCCATACACCACAAGCATTCGCAGTTGTATTACCCATAGAAAAAGTAAACACCTTTCGATGCTCATTTAAACCTGACCAATATGCAGCATATTCATCATCCAGATTAACAACTGCAATTCCTTGCTCTGTTAAACCCTGATAAATTTCACCTTTCGCTTCAGCCACACCTTTAACAGTGCCAAAGCCTTCCAGATGCGCCGGCCCCGCATTTGTAATAGCCGCCACATCAGGCTTTGTAATACTGGTTAAATAGGCAATTTCACCTGAGTGATTGGCACCCATTTCAATGACTGCAAATTTTTCCTGCCCCATTCGTAGCAAAGTAAGTGGCAAGCCAATATCGTTATTAAAATTCCCTTTTGTCGCCAATACATCAGCCTGCTCAGAGAAAATTGCAGTCGCCATCTCCTTAACTGTTGTCTTACCATTACTTCCAGTAATCGCGACAACACTTCCAGCGAACGATTGACGCCAGGCCGCAGCTAAGCGACCTAATGCAATACGCGTATCTTCAACTTTAATACGTGGCAAATTTGTATGTACATTTTTATGTACAATAGCCGCAGCAGCCCCAGCTTTTTCTGCCTGAGTTAAATAATCGTGACCATCAAAATTCTCACCATCTAATGCAATATACAAATCACCTGGCTGCAGACTACGTGTATCCGTTGATACAGTTGAAAAATCAACATTATTTCCCAACATTTCGCCATTCAGAATTTCAGATGCTTGTTGCAAGGCCATCATGTATAAGCCTCCAAACTTTCTATGGCTTTTTGCTTATCACTAAATGGAATTTTTTTATTCGCTATGATTTGAAATTCTTCATGACCTTTACCCGCAATTAAAATCAAATCATCTAATGACGCCATATTTATCGCTTGCTGAATTGCTCTTCCGCGATCTTCTTCGACAATTAATTTCAACTCATTTTTAATGCCCTGCCTGACTTCATCAATAATAGATGCAGGGTCTTCATTTCGGGGGTTATCGCTTGTAATAATAACCAAATCAGACAACTCGTCTGCAATCTGCGCCATCATCGGTCGCTTACCTGCATCTCTATCGCCACCGCAACCAAATACACAAATCACTTTTCCGCTAACATGCCTGCGGACATTGATTAATGCCTGAGATAATGCAGCAGGTGTATGCGCATAATCAATCACTACAACCGGCTTGTCTGCTTTATAAATTACTTCCATTCTGCCAGCTACAGTTTGCAATTTTTCTATGCGCTTAATGGCATAATTAAAATTCATACCGCTTTGCAATAAAACACAAAAACACGCCAGTGCATTGTAAACATTAAACTCGCCTATTAAGCCAAGATTAACCTCAGACGAACCATGCGAACTCACCAGCATAAACTTCATGCCTTCCGGTTTATTTTCTACGTGGCTGGCATAGGCAAATAATTTACTTTGCTTTACCTGAGTTTCATTTAATCCATATAACCAAATTTTTCTACAATCCCTAAACTCTGAGAAAATCTCGCTACCGAACGCATCATCTATGTTTAACACCAGCGTCCTATCATCATTTTCAATAAACAGTTTTTTCTTTGCCTGTTTATAGGCTTCAATATCACCATGATAATCGAGATGATCACGCGTTAAATTTGTCAGTACAGCAACATCGAAGTTAATACCCAGCACTCTATCCTGATCAAGGCCATGCGATGACACTTCCATTGCAACACTTTTTGCACCCTGCCGTTCAAACTGCGCAAGCATACTATTTAAGCTAAATACATCTGGGGTTGTATGCGTTGATTCATCCAGATGATCGATAAGCCCATTACCTAATGTACCAATCACCGCTGCAGCTGAATCACCGCTATTCATCGCCTGAGCGATAAAATGACTTACTGATGTCTTTCCATCTGTACCTGTTACACCGCTAACAAACAATTTTTCTGATGGAGATGCGTAAAATTTATTTGCTAAAAGACCCAATTTTGATTGCAGATTTTTAACCGGAATACACACTGCCATTGTCATTATTTTTGACAAAATTTGCTGACAATATTGATCGTGCTGTGCATCACACAACACCGCAACAGCACCTCGACCAATGGCCGCTTCTGCGTATGCCAAGCCATGATCAAAGCCACCTTCTAAAGCAACAAAAATATAACCTTGCTCAATATTACGGCTATCAAGCGCCAAGCCTTTCACTTCCACATCAGGCAAATATTCGCACTCGCAAAAATCGCTCAATAATTGTTTTAGTGTTACACACATAGCTTGATCATTTTTTGCAGCCATCATGCGCTCTTACCTTTTTTTCCAACTTGCGCATATTCTAAGTTATCTGGCTCAATATCTAATAAACGTAAGGCCCCGGACATTACTTTTGAAAAAACTGGTGCCGCTACTTGTCCACCATAATGTTCGCCGTTCCTTGGTTCATTCAACATAACTACCATAACCAGCTGCGGATCATCTGCCGGCACTATGCCTGCAAAAACAGAAAGATATCTATCATCGGCATATCCACCAGATATAAACTTATGCACAGTGCCTGTTTTTCCTGCAACACTGTAATTGGCAATCGATGCTTTTTTTGCAGTCCCTTCATCACTTACAACACGTTCCATCATACGACGTACTTTTTTGGCTGTATCCATCGACATTATTTTTTCGCCGTGCACTTCTTCTTCACGTTTCAAAAAAGTAACCGGATAAATGACTCCATTCGCAGCCAGTGCCGCATAGGCTCTGGCAAGCTGCAAGGGAGTCACTGAAAGGCTATAACCAAATGCCATAGTCGCGCGTTCAAACTCACTTACATTTGAGGTGCGCAAATTACCATTTCGCTCTCCAGGAAAACCACTGCCTGTAGTAAACCCAAAACCTAATTTTGTATACATTTCAAGCTGCTGTTCTTGCCCTATAGACAATGCAACTTTACTTACGCCAACATTACTTGACTTAAGAATAATTTCACCAAGATTTATTTTTCCATAATCTCGCATATCCTTAATTGTACTGCCCTGTACCTTGTATCTGCCTGGCGAGGTATTTACGTTATCTGTTGGATTCCATTTTCCTGTTTCCAGTGCTGCCGCTATGGTAAATGGTTTCATCGTGGAGCCAGGCTCAAATACATCGGTCACTGAGCGATTTCTATACACTGCCGGGCGTAACTGACTCCGATCATTAGCATTGAACGACGGTTGATTAACCATCGCGAGAACTTCACCCGTATGAACGTCTAAAACCACTGCAGATCCTGCAATGGCTTTGTTTTGTTTTACTGATGCTTTCAAGGCACTGTATGCCAAATACTGGATACGCCGATCGATACTTAAATGGATCGACTGCCCTGGCTGAGCCGGGCGTATTCGCTCCACGTCATCTATCGCCTGCCCTTTACGATCGCGTATAACTTTCTTCGCACCTGTTTCACCCGTTAGCCAGTCATTATATGCAAGCTCCAACCCCTCCTGCCCCTGGTCATCAACATTTGCAAAACCAAGTACATGTGAAGTCACTTCACCTGAAGGGTAGTAACGTTTGTATTCACGGCGCAGGTAAACACCCTTAATACCTAACGCCTTCACCTCACCACCTACATCCGGCGATACCTGACGACGAATATAAACAAATTCTTTAGCTGCTTGTTTGCGTAATTTATTTTTCAAATGCTCAGCATTTAAATCCAGAATTTCCGCCAACTTAGAAATAATTTTAAAATCTGTAAATTCTTTAGGGTTTACCCATACAGAGTCAACTGGTGTACTGATTGCGAGTGGCTCGCCATTTCGATCATAAATATCACCACGATGTGCAGAAATAGGTACGGTGCGCATGTGTCTGGCATCACCCTGCTGCTGAAAGAACGCCTGATGAATAACCTGCATATCCAGAGCACGGTAAAACAAACCACTTATTGCTAGCGCAAAAATAGTCAACACAACTACGCGTCTGAATTGATAATGTGATTTATTATTTTTCATTATTTTATATAAATAACTTCGTTTGCCTTCGGCAGTGTCATGTGCAATTTTTTACGCGCAATTTTTTCTACTCTTCCCTGTGAGGACCACGTACTCTGCTCCAACTGCAAGCGCCCCCATTCAATATCCAGTCCATCGATTTGCTTTTCAAGTTTCTGCAATTCAACAAATAATTTTCTACTTTGATGTTTGCTGTAAATTACTGAAATAGCTGATGACATAATGGCTAAAATCATAACAGCAACCATTGCCAACATTAACTTCACTTAATTCTTTCCAACACGCGTAACACTGAACTTCTGGCACGCGGATTCTCTTGCAACTCTTGCTTACCAGGCTTAATAGCTTTGCCTACCAATTTGTAGGGCTGTTCAATATCCTTTGCCATTATCGGTATGTCTTTTGGTATCTGCGGGCCACGCGACACATCTCTAAAATAACGCTTAACCATTCTGTCTTCTAAAGAATGAAAACTAATGACTGCAAGTCGTCCGCCTACCGCAAGAACATTTAACGATGCCTGCAATGCACTTTCCAACACTTCTAACTCTCGATTAATATGAATTCGAATGGCCTGAAAACTCTTTGTCGCCGGATGCTTTTTCTTATCTTTTATCGGCTTCGCTGCAGCAATGATATTTGCCAGCTGAACCGTATCGGTAATTTCTGTTTCTTTCCTTGCTGCAACAATTGCACTTGCAATACGTCGCGCGAACTTTTCTTCACCCTTATGCATTAATACTGTCACGAGATCATACTCATCTACGTTCGCCAACCACTCAGCTGCCGATTGACCAGCCTGCGGATTCATTCGCATATCCAATGGACCCGACCTCAAAAAACTAAACCCTCTAGAGGCATCATCTAACTGAGGTGATGAAACACCTATATCCAGTAACACTCCATCTACCTTGTGCGTTAATCCCTTACTTGCTACAAACTCTTGTATTTTTTCAAAATTCTGCTGAACAATTTCAAATCGCGGTTCTTTAGCAAATTTTTGTTGCGCGACTTCTATCGCCTGAGGATCCTGGTCCATCGCCAGCAATCGGCCCTGTGGCCCCAGATGACTTAAAATCTTTTCCGCATGACCGCCTCGGCCAAATGTTCCATCCAGATAAACGCCGTCACTTTTTATCGCCAACGCTTCCACTACCTCATCCAGCAGGACGGGGCGATGATGATTGTTATCACCGTCCATTACAGAGACAAACTTTCTAGCGCGCCAGGCAACTCACTATCGTCACCATCAACCTCATCTAACCAGGCCTGCTGGTTATCGCTCCAAACCTGCTCATCCCAGATCTCGAATTTTTTACCCTGACCAATCAATACGCATTTTTTATCCAGACCGGCGTAATCTCGCAGCATGGTTGGTAACAGAATGCGCCCCTGACTATCTAACTCTGCCTCAGTGGCATGACCAATTAGTAAACGCTGAATTAATCGCGATTGTTTATTCAGACTAGGCAAACTGACCAATTGGGCCTCTATAATTTCCCATTCATGCTGCGGATAAATCAGTAAACAACGATCAAGATCCACCGTCACAATCAAACGGCCACCGCAAGACTCCATGAGCCTGTCACGGTAACGGGATGGAATAGCCATTCGGCCCTTTGCATCCAACGTTAGATTATTTATGCCGCGGAAAATCATTCTTAATTCGTCTTCGCCATTGTTATATGAGCCTGTTTTCTAAAAAGAGGTGATAACTGAGGTAGCAAAAAATACATTTCCACCCACTTTCACCCACTTTTCTCCACACAACCGTACTATAGGTACCCCAACCCACCACTGTCAAGAAAAAACAGGCAATAAATAGAGGGTTTTTTCCTTATATGACAACAACTTAGGAGTGGTTCACAGAAATACAATGGCGACAAACGGAATAACAAATGATAAGTCAGATAGTTAAGTAAACTACCTAATAAACTACATTAACTGCGAGGAATTTTAAGAAGAACATTAAGAAGGGAGAATAAAAAAAGAAGTTGGCCTGTAAGCCGGGTTTTGTACGGCCGAAGCCGCGGTAATCATTCATCTAGGACGTATATCACTACACGCCTCAAGCAACCTACCCAGAAGCAGCGCGGGCCACGCCTCAGCTTCTCTATTTGGTCTTGCTCCAGGTGGGGTTTACCTTGCCACAAACTGTTACCAGTTGCGCGGTGCGCTCTTACCGCACCATTTCACCCTTACCCCAATAAGCCTTAAGCTAACTGAGGCGGTATCTTTCTGCTGCACTAGCCGTGGGCATTATGCCCCCCAGGCGTTACCTGGCACCCTGCCCTATGGAGCCCGGACTTTCCTCTCTGCAAACAACCCAAAAGAATTGCTCACACAGCGATTACCCAGCCAACTTCGCGCAAAACTATAGCATAAAAGCGGCCTTCAACATTTACTTTTTTCTGCGTATGAGGCGACCTAACAGAATATTAAATCGATTATCTCGAGATAAAAAAGGCAAAATTCTACGCCCTCTTACCCCCAATTTACTTTTAAAGGCATTTAATCCATCGTGATGAGCGGAAAAAATTAAACCCTTATCAATCACCTGAATTGCCGCTTTTCGATTATCAATAAAGACTTCCGCACGCGCTAAATTTAGACATACGTCCGCATCGTACGGGCATTTAATGACAATATTTCGACAAATAGAAATAGCCGTATCATCCCCACTCAACAAGCAGGATAAGCCATAATATGATTTATATTTAGGAAACAACCGATCGTCAACCGGCCCTGAGCTGTACGCGCTTTTAAAGCATGCAATGGAATCTTCAATTGAGCACTGCTCTAAAAACCTGATGCCTTTTACAAAGTCTTCATTACACTGATCTAAGTCGAAATAAATCGCTTTAATATATGACACAACCACCTCCTTGTTTGTGTACAAAATTCCGTTTAATAGTGATTACATATAAATTTTTCCTGACCTGGAAAATCAATCCTATTTTCTAAGTAATTTTCCCAATCCATTATTAAGCACATGTTTTCTTGGTAAAAACATAATCGGCGCTTTTTTTCTGACGCCTAAAGCATTGCGTAATTCTCGCAAGCCAGGGTGCATAAAGTCAACCCTCAAGCCTTCTCTTAATGCACTAATGGTCTGCTTTCGCGCCTTAAAAAACCATTCCGCCTTAGATAAATTAAAAAACACATCACCATCATATAGTTCACGACGAGCCACCTCCCGACACAATGACAAGCCACCACGGTCACCCCCATTTAACACTCGGGTATAACCACAAAATGATGCATATTTATTATAATGCAGATTTTTATATGTAACTTGCTCATAAGCAAGCTCAAAAACAATGCGCAGCTTGAGCAATAAGGCCTTCAACAAGAAGATCAATACCCTGCATAAAGTTAGGATCACATAGGCTGTAATCTTTATACGTCACTTTTTCAATATTCATAACACGTCCTCTTGCAGAATAATTAAAGCAAAATCCAGTATGCCAACTAAATTTTCGATAAAAAAAACCACAGATGAAATCATCTGTGGTTAACCACGCTAAACTTATAACCTGTAGGCCATTTCTAACCTTATCTTTATATCCAAATCTTTTATCATTTAATTTATTCGTTAGTCATCAATGCGCATCAACTTACCCAGCGCCTGATTTAATGGGTGTGTTCTAGGCAAAAAAGGCAAGGGGCTACGCTGTCTGACGCCCAACTGCTCACGCATTTGACGTAACCCCGGGTGGCGACTATCAATTCTCAAACCTTTTTTCAAAACGACAATCGCTGCCTTACGGTTTTCAAAATACCACTCGGCACGCGCCAGATTAAGATATACATCACCGTCTAGTAACTCACTGGTAGCCGCCTGACGACACATATCCAAACCTGTAGCATCACCGGACAATACGCGTGCTAAACCACAATATGACGCATATTTATTATGATATACATCTGCACGACCCACAGAGTCGAACGCCTGTTGAAAACTATCAATTGCACTGGGTATTGAACGACCCTTAAGAAAGGTAACGCCTTCAACAAATTCATCACAACAAGCGCTAAAATCTTCATATACTGCAAATAGTGGTGCCATCTGGAACTCCATCTAAAAAAACCATATTAGTTAACTGCGTCTTTTACAGTTCAACCTTCCAAATTAATTTCTGTATTTTCATTTAGATGCATTACAGTCCAAATTTTTGCGGCAACTACAATTTATATAATTTATTTTTAGTGCCGTGGATGTAAGCCTTGTGAGGTTAAATGCATACCCCGTACCTACTTTTAAAAGACAAACAAAAACAAAGGCTTATAAACTTCAGATGACGGAGATCATGCCTTGTGTCATATTTTTGTAAAAATTGCTGACGTTAAAGGCATTTTTTTTGACGTTTTGCAAAAAAACAAGGTATTTTGGGATAAGTATCAATCAGTTAAATATGTAAAAAATAACTACACCCCAAACGGGTGAGACATAAAAATACTGACTAAAAATAAGAATTTATATATATTTTTCAGTTACTTACCAGAAAGTTCAAGCGCCAGCTTATAAACCTGATTTTTTTTCAATCTAGTTATTTTTGCCGTCAATTGACTGGCCTGCTTCACCGGCAGCTCCTCTAGTAATATCCTTAAGGTATCTTCCATATCCAGCTCTAGCGCATTGTCATTTTTAACCGCACCTTCAAGCACAAGCACAAACTCACCTTTTTGTTGATTATGGTCAGCCTCCAGCCAATCAGGAAACTCACCTAAGTAAGTGCTGTGTATAGTTTCAAATGTTTTGGTCATTTCCCTTGCCATGACGATTTGCCGCTCAGGACCAAATACATTTAATAAATCTTTAGCCGCCGCAACAATGCGGTGACTCGACTCATAAAACACCAGCGTTGCCGTTTGACGTTCAAACTCTCGATAAAAGCTTTGCCTTGCACCCTGCTTATGCGGACTAAAACCGGCAAATAAAAATCGATCCGTTGCCAAACCAGAGGCCGACAGCGCAGCAATAGCCGCACAGGGGCCCGGCACCGGGCTAACCTTTATTGAAGACTCGTGCGCCGCCTTTACAAGACGGTAGCCAGGATCACTCAGCAATGGCGTACCCGCATCAGAAATCAGTGCTACGCTGTCACCCGCCAACAAACGCTGTATAAGCTTGGGCGTCAAATATTCTTCATTATGCTCGTGATACGCCTGCATAGGGGTAGCTACACCGTAGTGCTGCAGTAAAGGTTTACTGTGCCGGGTATCTTCTGCGGCAATCAAATCTACCTGCTGCAAAATCTCCACAGCCCTTCCACCTATATCAGAAAGATTACCAATGGGGGTGGCTACTATATAAAGTATGCCCTGATTAATTGACACTCGCGGCTCCAAACAAGATACTCTGGGGCGCAATAATAACATTAGTTAACCGTACACCAGACAATGACCTTACATTTAAAATATATTTCCCTCACATTAGCCGTGCCCTGCTTGCTAGCAGCACTTTCAGCTTGCGCCCCCACAAGGCCTGTCACTCCGCAAGGAGAGCAAACACGCGATGCCGAATCGTCCACTATTAAAACCGAAGAAACAGCTGAATCATACATAGACAAAGCCAATTTATCGGAGGGTGTAGCGCGTAATCTCAACTTAATTCGTGCGGTACAACTGCTGATTGAGAAACAACAGTTCTTTCTGGCTGAAAATAAAATTGCAGAAATTGAACTTGAACTCCTCAGCAGCGATGGCACTACCGAAGTCAGTTTGCTGAATACCGAAATCGCACTCAATAAAGGCCTCCCGCGAGAGGCACTTAAATTGTTACAGATTTCGAAAATTCTGTCGCCTGAACAACAAATACGCGTCCTGCAATTAAGATCACGCGCTTTTTTAGATGCAGGCTACCCATTAGAGTCTGCAAAATCACGCGTACAACTCGACCCTTTACTAAGCGACACATTTGACCGTGAACTTAACCATCAGGCCATCTGGGAAGCTCTTTCACTATTGCCCGAAACGACTCTACAGCAAATAAGTCAGGCGCCATTAAACGAAGATTTACTCGGCTGGGTTGAGCTGGTTGTAGTCGCAAAACGCGGACAGGTAGACTGGCAGTATCTGCAGGATGGTATCTTTCTATGGCGTCAGGAATACCCCAAACACCCCGCCGTAGCGACATTTATTAAGGAACTGGGCAAGAAGCAAATTGAGCTGATTACACAACCTGAGCATATTGCTGTATTGCTGCCACTGAACGGCAACTACGCACAGGTAGCCAGTGCGATCCGCGACGGCATTATGTCCGCATATTATCAACATCCAGATAAAGGCTTTCAACCACGCATCAGCTTCATTGATACCAGCGACAATCAGACAGCCATTTGGAACTACTATAAAAAAGCCACCGATGCAGGCGCCGATTTTATAATTGGCCCATTTCTAAAGCCAGCCGTTGATATACTCGCGCGCTCTACACAAATGAATATACCCACGCTGACCTTAAATTACACCACCACTAACTCAGCCTCTGTCGATAACTTATTCCAGTTTGGCTTACTACCCGAAGACGAAGCCCGACAGTCTGCCGAAATGGCCTTCAGACAAGGCCATACCCATGCCGCAACGCTGGTGCCCAATGGTACATGGGGTGAAAGATTACAAAATGCCTTTCAACAACGCTTTGAAGAACTTGGCGGCACCGTAGTTACTTCACAAACATATACCGCAAATAAGAATGATTTTAAGCAGCCCATTCAAAAAATGCTGAATATCAATCAAAGCTATGCTCGCTACCGTAGAATTAAAAGTGTTACACAAGCAAAAATGCAGTTCACCCCCTATCGTCGACAGGATGTGGATATGATTTTTATGGCAGCGACACCTAAAGATGCACGCCTGTTAAAGCCACAATTTAAATTTCACTATGCGGGTGAAATCCCGGTGTATGCCACATCGCATGCCTTTACAGGTCAAATACACAAACAGGCGGATCGTGATATTGATGATTTGAATTTCTGTGATATGCCATGGATACTTAATGCAGCCAACCCGGCCAAACAGGCACTCTTAAATTACTGGCCAGAGCAGCAACGCTATACTCGCTTTTTTGCTCTGGGTGTTGATGCGTACAATTTAATACCTTTTTTAGGCCGTTTACAAAATAAAACCTATGAACGTTTTTCAGGTCAAACGGGCAACCTGTCCCTTGACCCATTTAATCGCATACACCGGGAATTATTATGGGCGCAATTTGACAAAGGCATACCCACAATAGTTAACCTTAGCGACCAACCATTTAATCTGAACTTTAATGATAATCAGCCTGTTCAAAAGCCGATCCAGTAAGGGCAAAGTGGCCGAGGAAATAGCCTGCAGCCATTTAAAAAAAAATGGCCTGACGCTCATTGATAAAAATTTTTACAGTCGATACGGTGAAGTCGACCTCATTATGCAAGATAAGGAAACACTGGTATTTATTGAAGTTCGCTATCGTAAAAACCAGGATTATGGTGGCGCCCTGGAAAGCATTACGCCAGGCAAACAAAAAAAAATACAAACCACGGCTCTGTATTACATGCAAAAAAAAGGCGGTGAGTTTAATACACGCTTTGATGTCGTTGCCCTCACGGGTAATAATATCAACAACCCAAACAATATAAGCATTGAATGGATTCAAAATGCATTTTAATTTAGTCAGCTATACAAAATGAATCTAATCGAAATAATTCAAAATAACTTTTCAGAAAGCATCAAAACCAAACAACGCACATTAGATAAAGCGCAAAATGACATTGCACTTGCAGCACAGTTAATGACACAGAGCCTGCTTTCAGGTGGAAAAATTCTTTCCTGCGGCAATGGCGGCTCCGCCGGTGAGGCGCAATTGTTTTCTTCAAAAATGCTCAACCGTTTTCATAAGGAACGCCCTGGTTTACCTGCTATTGCACTTTCAACGGACACCTCTACGCTAACCTCTATTGCCAATGATTATAGTTATGATCAAATTTTTTCTCGACAAATTGCCGCACTTGGACAACCTGAAGATCTATTATTTCTCATTACTACCAGCGGCAACTCCGGCAACCTTGTCAGCGCCATTGAGACAGCCCATGAACGAAATATGAAAGTCATTGCACTCACGGGGCAAAGTGGTGGCGAAGTTAGCTCCCGCTTAAATCATGACGACATTGAAGTTCGGGTTGACGCCGACTGCCCCATCCGCATACAGGAAACTCATCTGGTGATCATTCATTGTCTGGGTGATTTAGTCGATTCACAATTATTAGGCGCATAGAACATATCGTTCTTACGGTAAAGTAATCACATGAGCAACGCCTTCATTAAGCAACTTAAAAAACTCGTGAGCGCTGACGACCTACTAACCGACAGCACCGAGTGCCTCACCTATGGTTATGACAATAGTCGAAGGCAGGCACAGCCCCTTGCGGTTATTTTTCCCCGCAACGAGCAACAGGTACAGGCAATCGTTCTTGCTTGTAATCAACACAAAATCCCCTTAATCGCTCGCGGCCGTGGCACTGGCACAACCGGTGCCACCGTACCTATTCATAATGAACTTGTAATTTCTTTTGAGCGCATGAATCAAATCATAAAAATGGATGCACAGAATCGCAGTATTGACGTGCAACCCGGCGTGACAAATTTACAGGTACAGGAATGCGCTGCAGAACACGGATTTTTCTGGGCCCCGGACCCTACTAGCGCCGCATTTTGCAGTGTAGGAGGCAATCTGGCCTATAACTCAGCCGGACCTCGTGCGGTTAAATACGGGACATGCAGAGAGAACACCTTAGGTCTTCGTGCGGTCACTGGTAATGGTGAAATCATTAAATGTGGCGTACACACAACTAAAGGCGTTGTTGGCTATGACTTAACCCGTTTATTAATTGGCTCTGAAGGTAACCTTGCGTTAATCACACAGGCCACACTTAAACTGTTACCCAAACCTGAAACAAAACATACTTTAAAAGCCAGCTATATCAGTATTGACGCCGCTGCCCGCGCAGTTGCAAATATTATGGCGCAAGCCGTTACACCCTGTGCGCTGGAATTTATGGATAAAAATGCACTGGATATGGTGCGTGACTATTCATCTGCAGATCTTCCCAAAGAGGCAGGCGCGATGTTAATGATTGAGGTTGACGGGCATGCCGATACGATTCAAAGAGACACCGATGCTGTGGTTAATGCCTGCAAGGTAGACGGACACATCAGTACGCAAATTGCTGCCAGCAAAGAAGAAGCCACCGCTCTTTGGCAAACACGTAAGGCCTTATCACCTTGCTTAAGAAAAATTGCACCGAAAAAAATAAATGAAGATGTTGTGGTCCCGGTATCTAACATGCCTGATTTAATTAATGGCTTAGATAAACTTAGTGAAAAATATAATATAAAAATAGTTAACTTTGGTCATGCGGGAAATGGCAATATCCACGTTAATTTATTAGTTAATCCTGACGATAAAAAAGAATTACATGCAGCAGAGAATTGTTTAAATGATGTCTTTGATCTGGTGCTCCGCCTGAACGGCACATTATCTGGAGAGCATGGTGTAGGCCTGGAAAAACGCGATTATATTTATAAGGAACTAGGGCAAACTGAAATAAATTTAATGCGAGAAATTAAACAGGTATTTGACAAGAATGGCATTCTAAACCCAGAAAAAACCTTACCTATCTCCTAATTTTTTCTGCTACTACTTTACAACTCTTAGTGACGGTTTAGGTTTGCTACTATTATCCGCCTCAGTTGAATCCGATGACCCATCATTCGGACCCGGCGAGTCAGGCTCATCATTAAACATCATACCCTGTCCATTTTCACGGGCATAAATAGCCAGCACAGCGTGAGTGGGCACCCGCAAAGTAACTGACTGACCGCTAAAACGGGCACTAAAATTAATTTCATCATCACCTAAATTAAGACCCTGAACGGCCATCGGTGCAATATTTAAAACAATTTTATTGTCCTGAATATGCTGTGCAGGAACATCCACACCATCCACAAGCGCATCAACAAGAATGTATGGCGTAACGCCATTATCTATAATCCATTGATACAACGCTCTAATTAAATATGGACGACTGGATGTCATAAGCAATTACTCTTTAACCACAATGGATTAAAGACGCATTTCCGTTTCTGCTTCTGTCAGACTTAACTGAAAAGCTTCACGACTAAAAATACGTTCCGCGTAATCTGCAACCGCTTTTGCTTCTGCAGGCAATTCAATACCCAGTACAGGTAAACGCCACAACAAAGGAGCAATAGTTGCGTCAACTAATGTGTAATCTTCACTTAAGAAAAATGGCATGACTTGAAATAGTTCATTAGAAGAAACAATGCTTTCACGCAAAATTTTACGTGATTTCGCAACTGTTTTTTCACCCTTATTCATAATGTCATGCATCAGCGGATACCAGTCTTTTTCAACGCGATGTAACGCTAAACGCGTTTTTGCACGCGACACTGGATCAACCGGCATGAGTGGTGGATGAGGGAAACGCTCATCTAAATATTCAATAATAACGCGCGAATCATACAGCACCAGGTCACGATCAATTAATGTCGGTACTGTGTTATATGGATTAAGCTCGGATAAATCTTCAGGTGGAGAATCAACATTAACGTCAATTGATTCAAAAGTTATATCTTTCTCAGCGAGCACAATACGTGCAAGATGAGAATATGGACAGGTTGGTGATGTGAATAAATTCATCACCGATCTGCGATTGGCGAGTGTATTAGACGCCATAATTAGTTTGCCTCAATAATATATCTTATGCCCGTAAGTTAAAAACCGTCAGCCAGATACTGGAAACCCATATAGGCGTTTACAGAACCCGGTCTGACGGACTTCAAGCTAGAGACTTTTAGTGAATGTCTTTCCAGTATTCTTTCTTTAACAGATAAGCAATCACTGCAAAGAACACAAGGAAGATAACAACCTTAACCCCAAGACTCCTACGCTCAACCTGTATAGGCTCAGCCATATAAACCAGGTAGTTAACCAGGTCACCAACGAAAGCATCATATTCTTCTGTACTCATAGAGCCGGCTTGAACCATTTCCATTTTCTCGAATTTATGATGCTCATTACCGTCTTCACCCATTTCTGTAGTGTAAACCGCTTTTTGCAAGCCCTGCTTATCCCATAGTACATGCGGCATGCCAACGTCAGCAAATACCATGTTATTCATGCCTGTTGGGCGTGAATCATCTATGTGAAAAGTACGTAGGTAGGTGTACAACCAGTCAGCGCCACGAGCACGAGCGATTACTGATAGGTCTGGAATTTTAAGTCCAAACGCAATTTTTGAGTAATCGTTATTCATCGCGATCTTCATTAACTGGCCCGGCTTAGTTTTCTCGCCAGCAGCATCACGGGTTGAAATTAGCTGTTCACTCACTTCAATATCCGTCATACCCAGATCAGCACCAATACGGTTGTAACGCATATAGCTTGCAGCATGGCAACTTAAGCAATTGTTTGCAAAAGCAACCGCACCACGCTTTAGTGACTCTTTGTCATGCAGATCGACAGGCGCCTTATCCAGCGGAAAACCACCGCCAGCAGCCATTACTAGACCTGAAAAAGTTACCAGAATTACAGTTAAAATTTTCTTCCCAAAATAATTCATCATTTGGTAATCCTCTCTGGTACAGGCTTCGTTGCTTCGTTTTTAGATGTAAAGTACAGGGCTATAAAGAAGCCAAAGTAAACCACACTAAAGATACGTGCCAGCAATGTTAATTCAGGTGTAGCAGGCTGCATACCTAACCAGCCCAGCACAACGAAAGACACAGAGAACGCAGCTAATAGAATTTTGAAACTCATTCCGCGGTAGCGAATCGACTTAACTTTACACTGGTCGATCCAGGGCAGTAAGAACAACACAACGATTGCACCGCCCATAGCCATAACACCCATGAGCTTATCTGGAACCGCACGCAAAATAGCGTAGAACGGTGTGAAGTACCAAACAGGCGCTATGTGCGGAGGCGTCTTCAATGGATCAGATGGTACGAAGTTCGCATGCTCAAGCAAGTAACCGCCGCCTTCTGGTGCAAAGAAAAGTACCAGGCTAAAGAAGATCAGGAACACAACCACACCTACGATATCTTTAACAGAGTAGTAAGGGTGGAATGGAATACCGTCTAGAGGAATACCATTTTCATCTTTGTGCTTTTTGATTTCAACGCCTTCAGGGTTATTAGAACCCACTTCATGCAATGCAATGATGTGAGCAACAACCAGGCCTAAAATAACCAGCGGCAATGCAACTACATGTAGCGCAAAGAAACGGTTAAGCGTAGCACCAGAGACAACATAATCACCACGAATCCAAAGTGTTAGCGGATCACCAATAATCGGCAAAGCACCAAACAATGAAATGATAACCTGCGCACCCCAGTAAGACATCTGACCCCATGGCAACAGGTAACCCATAAAGGCTTCTGCCATTAATGCCAGGTAGATGAACATACCGAATAGCCACACTAATTCACGAGGCTTCTTGAATGAACCGTACATTAAGCCACGGAACATGTGCAGATAAACCACCACGAAGAAGGCCGTTGCACCCGTAGAGTGGATGTAACGAATCAACCAGCCGTAAGGCACATCACGCATGATGTACTCTACAGATGCGAACGCCATAGCGCCGTCCGGGTTGTAGTGCATCGTTAGGAAGATGCCAGAGACAATCTGGATAACCAGAACCAGCAGTGCTAATGAACCAAATAACTACCAGAAGTTAAAGTTCTTTGGTGCATAGTATTCAGCCAGATGTTCATTCCACATTTTAGTTGCTGGGAAACGATCATCGACCCAAGTCATTAAGCTTTTAAACATTATGCCTGGCCTCCGTCTTCACCGATCAGAATAGTACGATCGCTCTTATAGAAATGTGGTGGTACTTCCAAGTTTAATGGTGCCGGAACACCCGAATACACTCGACCCGCCAAATCAAACTTAGAACCGTGACATGGACAGAAGAAACCACCTTTCCAGTCTTCACCTAAGTCAGCGGCAGCCAAATCAGGACGATACGTAGGAGAGCAACCTAGATGCGTACAAATACCCACCATAACGATAATATTAGGTTTGATAGAACGCGTTGCATTTTGAGCATATACCGGCTGCTGATCATTCTCAGAAGCAGGATCACGTAAATTATCATCTAACGTAACCAGATCCTTCAGGTTCTGATCACTACGTTTGATAATCCACACCGGCTTACCGCGCCATTCAACTGTTAACAAACGACCTTCCTCTAACTTACTGATGTCCACTTCTACAGGCGCGCCTGCAGTTTTGGCACGCTCACTAGGAGCCCAGGAAGACAGGAAGGGTACAGCAACAAAACCAGCTCCAACAGCACCAACCACAACAGTGGTGTTTGTCAGAAAGCGGCGTTTTTTTTGATCTACGCCTTCTGTAGCCATGCGTACCTCTCTTTAACTATTAAATTAAAATCATGTTGCCTGACTCATCCATTTGCAGGTTTGATGTTAATCACATCAACCCGCAAATTTCATCCAGAAAACGGTATTTTGTGTTGAATTTTCCGTGTAACAAACGTGAAAAAACGACGCGGTATCTTAAGCGATTTCAACAATTTATCCAAGGACTAATTAAGTTTTACGTTACTTATCAACATCTTAAAATTTTAGATATTGTCAATTAATCACACTGGATTGGCAATATCTACAAATTCCGTATTTATACCAAACCTGTCTCCCAAATGGGACGCCAACGCCTGCACACCATAAGACTCTGTTGCATGATGACCTGCGGCAAAATAATGAATATCTAGTTCTTGTGCCAAATGAAACGTTTGCTCAGACACCTCACCACTAATATACGCATCCATGCCCATTGCTGCCGCCTCTTCAATATAGTGCTGAGCGCCCCCTGTACACCACGCAATCTTCTGTATGGGTTTATTCACCGCATCGGGAAGGTGCAATGGCACGCGCCCCAGGTGGAGCTCAATATGCCTTGCAAAATCGCTGGCGCTCATCTGCTGGGCAAGCCGACCATTCCATAACAGGCCTTTCGCACGGCCCTGTTGCGCATTGCCATCAATTTGCAAATTCAGCTTCTGTGCCAGGGTGACATTATTACCAAACTGCTCATGCGCATCTAAGGGCAAATGATATGCCAGCAAACTAATACCATTCTCTAATAAACTCTGGATGCGCTTACGCTTAATACCGCTAATAACAGGATCTTCATTTTTCCAAAAATAGCCATGATGTACTAAAATTGCGTCGGCCTGCTTTTTAATTGCAGAATCTATCAATGCCTGACAAGCTGTCACACCACATATGAGTTTGTTTATTTGACTGCCGCCCTCAATTTGTAAACCATTAGGGCAGTAATCTTTAAAATCATTTATTCGCAATAGATCATTACAGTAATCTACAATTACTTTAAGCTGTTGCATTGACGCCCCACATATATAATAAGAAACATGAAATCATCACATTCTACACAATTTCTGATTAACTGGATTTTCATTGGCCTATTATTTGGCATAATACTTATTCTCATAAGTGATCGCACAAACACTCAACAACCCTCTGTTGATAGTTATGCAAACGCCGTTAGCAAAGCATCCGCCTCTGTCGTGAGTATTAAATCTTATTTTTTAAGCCCGCAAAATAACTCTTCTTTTCCATTACAGACTCAAAAAAAATCCCAGCCTGAATTCAAAATTCGTCCGAACAAGGGCTCTGGCGTCATTATAAGTTCAGCGGGCTACATCGTCACCAATCATCATGTCGTTGCCAACGCGAAAAAAATTGAAGTCACCTTTAGTAACGGACAAACATTAGAAGCCAAAATACTTGGCCTGGATCCAGACACAGACATCGCAGTTATAACAACTAGCTTAAGCAAACTTCCTCCATTGCCAATCGCCAACAGTAACAAGATACGCGTTGGTGATATTGTGCTAGCTATTGGAAATCCATTTGGTATTGGGCAAACGGTTACGCAAGGAATTATTAGCGCAACAGGCCGAGATAGAGTTGGACTCAATACCTATGAAAACTTCATTCAAACGGATGCCGCAATTAATCCCGGCAACTCAGGCGGCGCCTTAATTAATCCTAAAGGCGAAATACTGGGTATTAACTCTGCTATTTACAGCCAAACAGGGAACTACCTGGGTATTAGTTTTGCCATCCCGATTAATTTGGTGCTTGATGTCGTACAACAAATCATAGCCAACGGTGAAGTTGTCCGCGGATGGCTGGGTGTTGAAGGCGTAGACCTGAACGAACAAATGCTCGAGCACATTGGTTTAAATAATATTCAGGGTGTATTAATAACCGATGTATTCGATCAGGGCCCAGCCGATATAGCCGGTATAAAAGTGGGTGATATATTAACCCGTATTGATAAAAATATTATTCGCGACACCCGCGATGTACTCGATGTAATTGCACATGGCCGCCCGGGTGACAAAATAAAAATAAATGGCATTCGTGAACGGCAAAGTTTTATAAGCCAGGCAATTCTAGGGCAACGACCTAAGGCTTAACTGAATTTATTTTACGCACTCATCCAGCGCAGAAATTAGCGCCTGATTTTCTTCTTCTGTACTCACCGTCACCCGCAGGCACTGACTTAATACTCCACCCGCTGGGTGCATATTTTTAATCAGTACGCCCTGCTTTTTTAAACATTCAAAAATCAATGTCGCATCGCCTTCAAGCACTCTCAGCAAAATAAAATTTGCGCGACTTGGAAATACCTGAAACTGAGTAAAACTTTGCAATTCATCAAACAACCAGTCACGTTGTTGACGAATAGAAGCTGCCTGTTCCTCAAAGATATTATTATGTTTTAAGGCAAACTTCGCGGTTACCTGAGTTAAGATATTGATATTGTAAGGCAAACGCACTTTATCAAATTCACTGATCCATTTTGTCGGGCCCGCCAACAAGCCTAAACGCAAACCCGCTAAACCCATTTTAGAAACCGTACGCATCACCAGCAAGTTTTCAAACTCACCTAATCTCGACATAAAACTCGTACACGCAAACGGGTGATACGCCTCATCCACAACAACTAAACCATCCGCTGCTTGAATGATTTCCACGATATCGTCTTCTACAAATAAATTTCCAGTGGGGTTATTTGGATAGGCTAAAAAAATAAGCGTCGGCTGATGTTCTTTGATTGCCTTAAGCATCGCTGGCATATCCAGTGAAAAATCTTCCTTTAATGGCACACCCAAATATTCCATACCTGCAAACTTTGCAATCATGCGATACATCACAAAGCCCGGTTCAGGTGCCATGATTTTCCTGCCGGGTTGAGACACCGCCAGCGCCATTATTTGAATCAGTTCGTCAGAACCATTCCCCAGCACGATTGAATTACCTTCAGGCACCTCCATATATTCCACAAGCGCTTTGGACAAGGCCTGTGCTGATGGATCGGGGTAACGATTGATTTCCGCCTGCGCAATTAACGAAAGCCACTCAGGCTTTAAGGCCTCCGGCATATGATACGGATTTTCCATTGCGTCCAGCTTTATCATCTCGCCGGGATCTGCCACATGGTATGCATTTAAGGCACGTATTTCTGCACGAATAATGTCTGACATCGGAAATCGTTCTCTGCTTTAAATTTAAAAATGCATAATAGCAGAAATCCGAAAATAAGACCTATTGCAAATAGCCGCGACATAACCTGTTATATGGAGCCATTCTTATCACACATTTTTAATATAGGAATTTGTCCTCACACACTAAATTTCACGCCAACAAAGGTGAAAAAAATATTTATTTTTTGTCTTGAATTTATTTTTTCCATCCATATTTAGTAGTTAAGCCCGTCGACAGGCAACTCTTTTTATACTTTATTTTGGAGACCGATATGAGCCTGACACATTACAACCCCTGGAGTTTATTTGACCAACTGCAGCATGAAATGCACCGTATGCCCGTGCATAAAAACGCAGAAAATGACAACAGCAATGTGGCAACTAGCGAGTGGGTGCCCGCAGTCGATATAAAAGAAGAAGATAATCAATATCTTTTAATAGCCGACATACCCGGCGTTGACCCTAAAGACATAGACATTTATATGGAAAATAATGTCCTCACCATAAAAGGCGAAAGGAATTCTGAATTAAAGACCGAAAATGAAGGCTTTAAACGCATTGAAAGACATCACGGCGCTTTTTATCGTCGCTTCACATTGCCAGAAGATGTGAATGCGGAAGGTATTCAGGCGAGCAGTGATCACGGTGTATTAACATTGCAAATCCCTAAACAGGAAGCAACCAAGCCGCGAAAAATATCTGTAAATTAAACCCTCAACCACAAAAAGGCCTGATAATTCAGGCCTTTTTGTTTCAAATAACACAGACTAAGTCGCCTGGCTTTTAATGACGCCGCAACGCTTGCACTTATACACCGTCACCAGCTTTCCCTGTTTCGTATCGAACTGTTGCTGCTGATTTATTTCCCACTTATGAAAGCCACGTTTGCACAAGGTTTTTCCTTTGTGCTTTTCGAATGGATTCTTTTTTTTGAACGGAACAACGTCGCCCATATTCTAAAACCTGAACTTAATCTTTTATTCGATATTCCGCAGAGCGCGCATGTGCCGTTAAGCCTTCACCATGAGCCAGTATTGAGGCTGTCTTACCCAGAGTTGATGCTCCAGCTGCAGAGCAATCGATCAGGCTTGAACGTTTCTGAAAGTCGTACACACCTAATGGTGATGAGAATCGCGCAGTCCGTGAAGTCGGCAGTACATGATTTGGGCCCGCACAATAATCGCCTAATGCTTCAGCTGTATAACGGCCCATAAAAATAGCACCTGCATGACGAATTTTTTTCGCCCATTCCCGTGCATCATCAATGGATAATTCAAGATGTTCTGGCGCAATATAGTTTGCGACATCAATAGCCTCCTGCATATCAACCGTTTCAATTAGTACGGCACGCTCACTCAGGGATTTTTTAATAATTTCAGCACGCGGCATATCTTTAATGAGTTTATTAATGCTCACTTTAACTTGCTCAATATACGCGGCGTCAGGGCAAACCAAAATCGACTGTGCATCTTCATCATGTTCGGCCTGTGAAAACAAATCCATGGCAATCCAGTCCGCATCCGTTTTGCCGTCACACACCACACAAATTTCTGAAGGTCCGGCAATCATATCAATGCCTGCCGCACCAAACACCATGCGCTTAGCGGTGGCTACATAAATATTTCCCGGGCCAACAATTTTATCTACCTGTGGAATGGTCGCTGTACCATATGCAAGTGCCGCAACGGCTTGTGCACCGCCAATTGCAAACACGCGATCGACACCCACAATAGCCGCCGCCGCAAACACCAGATCATTCACCTCACCATCCGGTGTTGGCACAACCATAATTAATTCTGGCACACCCGCCACTTTAGCCGGAATTGCATTCATAATTACCGATGATGGGTAAGCCGCTTTACCGCCGGGCACATATAGTCCCGCTCTATCCATTGGGGTTACCTGCTGCCCCAACAAGGTGCCATCAGCTTCTGTGTATGACCATGACTCTAATTTCTGATGTTCTGCATAGGCGCGTACACGTTCAGCTGCTTTTTCTAAAGCTTCACGTTGTTCGGCTGATATTCTGCTTAATGACTCCTGCAGTCGCGCAGGCGCAATTTCCAGATCAGACATGCTTTCTACATTTAGGCGATCAAACTTATTGGTGTAATCAATGACTGCAGCATCACCACGTTTTCTAACATCAGCAATAATATCTTTTACGGTATTAAATACCTGCTCGTCTGATGCCGAATCCCAGGCCAGGGCCTGATCTAGCTGCTGCCAGAAATCATTTTGTTTACTATTGAGTTGAGAAATTTCAATCATCACTTGCTGCCTACTTAGCCTTAACCGCTTGACGCATTTGATCTACAATTTGCTGCAAACGATCATGCTTCATTTTTAACGACGCCTTATTCACCACCAGGCGCGAACTAATATCCGCAATGTGATCCATAGGCTTAAGACCATTGGCCTTCAATGTATTGCCTGTATCAACAACATCCACAATTAAATCCGACAGACCAACAATCGGCCCCAGCTCCATGGAGCCGTAAAGTTTAATGACTTCGACCTGTTTGCCCTGCTCCGCAAAAAACTGTCGCGCTACATTTACAAATTTAGTCGCCACTCTTAAACGACCTCCGTGTGGCACGTAATCCACCATACCGGCGGTCATTAGTCGGCATTTAGCAATGTGTAGATCGACCAACTCATATAGGCCCTCGCCACCGTGTTCCATCAATACATCTTTACCGGCCACACCCAAATCTGCGGCGCCATATTGCACATAGGTAGGTACATCGGTGGCACGAATAATCACCAGTTTCACATCATCCTGATTGGTATCCAGAATTAGCTTACGACTTTTCTCTGGATCATCTTTTGGTGTAATACCCGCCGCTTCCAGCAATGGAAGCGTTTCTTTAAATATGCGCCCTTTTGATAGCGCTATCGTAATTGTGTTACTCATAATGGCTTAACTATATTGGTTTATTCTATTGGATTTATTCAGCTACTCGGCGAATGGTTGCGCCTAAATAAGATAGCTTTTCTTCGATTAATTCATAACCACGATCGATATGATAAATGCGCCTGACTTCCGTTTCACCTTGCGCGACAAGACCCGCCAAAATCAGGCTGGCCGATGCGCGTAAGTCAGTCGCCATAATGGGTGCGCCATAAAGTTGATCTACACCCCGTACGATAGCGGTGTTACCTTCCACTTCAATATTCGCGCCCATACGTTGTAATTCCTGCACATGCATAAAACGATTTTCGAATACCGTTTCTACAATGGTCGCAGTACCTTCAGCAATGACATTTAACGCGGTAAACTGCGCCTGCATATCAGTCGGGAAAGCTGGGTAAGGTGCGGTACGCACACTCACAGACCTGGGCCGCTTGCCCTTCATATCAAGCTCAATCCAGTCGTCGCCACAGGTAATTTCTGCACCCGCCTCACGCAGCTTATCAAGCACTGCATCCAGTAAAGTCGGCTCGGTATCTTTTACTTTTACACGCCCACCGGTAATTGCCGCGGCAACCAGAAAAGTACCCGTTTCAATTCTATCCGGAACCACTTTATAGCTTGTTCCCTCCAGAGATTCGACGCCTTCAATGGTAATACTATCTGTACCTGCACCGGATATTTTGGCACCCATCTTAATCAGGAAGTTTGCCAGATCAACCACCTCTGGTTCACGTGCTGCATTTTCCAGTACCGTGATACCATCTGCCAATGCAGCGGCCATCATGAGGTTTTCTGTACCGGTTACCGTAACCATATCCATGACTATGCGCGCGCCCTTCAGACGATCCGCCTTAGCAATGATATAACCATTTTTAACCTCAATGTCGGCACCCATCTCCTGCATACCCTTAATATGGATATTCACCGGCCGTGAGCCAATAGCACAACCACCTGGCAATGACACCTCCGCATAACCATAACGCGCCAATAATGGGCCGAGTACGAGAATAGACGAACGCATCGTGCTGACTAGTTCATAAGGCGCAACCTGAGTTGTCAAAGTAGATGCATCCACCTCAATACTCATGGTTTCATCTAGCACGACCGTTACGCCCATGCTACCCAATAAGGCCATAGTTGTAGTTACATCTTGTAAATGCGGAACATTTTGTATATTCGATTTGCCTTTAGCCAGCATCGTTGCCGCCAGGATAGGCAATACCGCATTTTTTGCACCGGAGATACGTACTTCTCCGTTGAGGGTGACACCACCCTGAATTAACAGCTTATTCATTCAACAGTCTTTACAGCCTATGCCGTCGTTAAGGGGAGCTCGTGATCTATGCCATATGCTTGCGCAATGACCATAAGTTGCTTAGGGGCGCTATGATACTTGATTTGCACGCTCTTTTGCTGCGCCTTTTTCATCCAATCCAGCAAAAGCGTAAGAGAGGCACTGTTACATCGACTAATTTCCGACAAATCGACCGCAATTTCACCGTTTTCGGCCTGTTCTGCATCAAAACTCACACTTTCTTTATTGAGTAATTGAGCAACAGACTCAAAATCCAACTGGCCAGCAAGTTTAATGAGACCCTTGCTCTGCTCACATTTAAACAACATGCGACTATGCCTTTTCGGTTTGGTCAGATGACTTGGCCAGCAATTTATCAATTAAACCATCGATACCCACGCGATTAATATCCGCTGCGAAACTATTGCGATAATTGGTCACCAGACTAATACCATCAATTTTAATATCGTAGACCTTCCAGATATCGTCCTTGATGCGCAAGCTGTAATCGATGGGAATTTCCGGCCCGTTAGTTTGATTGATTACCGTTTTCACTTTTACCGTATGCTTACCTTCTTCAGGCGGTCTGTAAGGTAAGAATTTAATTTCCTGCCCGGCGTATTCGGTTAGCGATTTACTATATGTTCTAATCAGCATGGTTTTAAACGCTTCAACAAAACGCTCCTGCTGAGAATCATTTGCCCTGCGCCAATTTTTACCCAGTGCCAACTTACTCATCGCACGAAAATCCAGATGCGGTAGAATAATATCTCTCACCAGGGCCTGCAGCTCTTCAGGTTGCTGGCCATACTTTTCTTTATTTTGTTCGAGCGCGCTCAATACCTTTTCTGAGGTTGTCTTAATCAATTCATCCGGTTGCGTGCTGGACGCATAAGCTGTTGCGACATATGAGCTTAGAGATACGATGGATAAAAGTATGATCAGAGATTTTTTTAATATATTCATATTATTCACTCACCTTGTTTTTCTTGTGCTTTAGAAAACAGGAACTGGCCTATTACTCGCTCTAACACCAATGCCGATTGGGTCAATTCAATTTCACCGCCCTGCACTAAATATTCTTCATCACCACCTGGCTCCAAACCAACATATTGTTCACCTAACAGGCCTGCTGTTAATATGCTCGCCGATGTATCCAGAGGAAACTTATACGCGCCTTCAAGCTGCATGGTCACTACTGCGGTGAACTGCTCATTGTTATAACTAATATCAGCGACTTTACCTACTCTAACACCCCCTGCACTCACCGGTGAACGTACCTTCAAACCACCAATATTTTCAAACTGGGCCTGTATTTCATACACATTGTTTTCAGCGCCATAACTGGCCAAATTGCTCACCTTTAAAGAGAGCATAATCATCGCCAATATTGCCAACACAACAAAAGCGCCAACTGTGATTTCTAAATTTCGAGTATTCATTCGTTTATTGCCTTACACATTCTTCGATCTAAACATTGAACATCAATGCCGTCAGTAAAAAGTCCAGCCCCAGTACCGCTAATGAGCCATGCACAACCGTGCGTGTGGTGGCCTGCCCCAGGCCTTCTGAGGTTGGCACACAGTCATAGCCTTCAAACACCGCTATCCACACCACCACAAAGCCAAACACCAGGCTTTTAATCATGCCGTTCATCAGGTCTTCATAAAAATCGACCTTGATCTGCAATTGAGACCAGAACACGCCTTCATATTGGCCCAACATTTCAATCGCCACAAAATAACCACCCAATACAGCAACGGCCATAAATATAGCGGTTAGCAGTGGCACTGAAATCACACCCGCCAGAAAGCGTGGCGCAATAATGTATTTCATCGGATTTACCGCCATCATTTCCATGCCGGATAATTGCTCTGTGCTTTTCATTAAACCAATTTCGGCGGTGAGTGCAGAACCCGCACGCCCCGCAAATAATAGCCCCGTAAACACCGGGCCTAATTCGCGCAAAATACTTAAGGACACCATCAGGCTAATAGATTCTTCTGCACCGAAATCCACCAGCACAATATAGGCCTGCAATGCCAACACCATTCCCACAAACAAACCGGCGACTAAAATAATCAGCAGGGTTTGCACACCGACAGAATACAGCTGACGAATTAACAATATAGGCTTAGTGAATACATAAGTCAGACTTAGCAGGCACTGCCATAAAAACAAACTGCCACGACCCACTCGAGAGAAGCGATCAAATGTGCTGTGGCCGATACTTTGTAACCAGTTGAACATTATTTTCTTCCCTCATTTGAGGAGGCCATCAAATCGTCTATCATCGGCTGGCTACTATAGTGAAATGGCACTGGACCATCCGCCAAACCACCCATAAATTGCTTCACCCAGTCAGAACCAGAGTGTTTAATATTCATTGGTGTGCCGTGTTCAACCACTTTTCCACCAGAAATTACGTAAATATAATCAGAAATACTTGCGGCTTCATCCACATCATGGGACACCACCACCGAGGTCATACCCAAGGCATGGTTCATATCATGTATCAACTTGACCAACACACCTTTAGAGATTGGATCCTGCCCGGTGAAAGGCTCATCATACAAAATCATCTCTGGATCCAGGGCAATGGCACGCGCCAGGGCAACCCGCCGTGACATACCACCGGATAACTCGGCGGGCATTAAATCACGTGCACCGCGCAGCCCAACCACCTCAAGTTTTAATAGCACAAGATGCCGAATGGCAGATTCGGGCAGGCGAGTATGCTCGCGCAGAGGAAAGGCCACATTGTCGAAAACACTCAAGTCAGTCAGCAAAGCGCCGCTTTGAAACAGCATACCCATGGTACGTCGGCGCAAATCATATAATGCCGTTGGAGATAACTGATGAACGTTTTCACCGGCCACATGCACCGTTCCTGCATACGGCTTTAGCTGACCACCAATCAGTTTCAGCAGCGTGGTTTTCCCTGTGCCACTGGGGCCCATAATGGCCGTCACCTGACCCTGCCTAATATCCATATCGATATTGTCGAAGATCACCCGATTGCCACGAGAAAAGCTAAGGCCACGCACCTGAACTAGAATATCTGATCTATCAGTTGAAATAATGTTCTTCCTTACATATTCAAAATACGCCGGTTATTCATACCAAGCGCTTAATAAGCCCGTACTATATACAAGTATCTATAAGTATCAAAGCGCCCAAAGGGCTTTATTTACAGCTTTAACACGATTTAAACCACAAACTACAAATTTAACATTTCGACTAAAGATTTAAACTCAGACAGTTTTTTTACCAATAGGTTTTCATCCGCAATAAAAATAGCCTTCAGCTGTGAAGCATTTTGCTCGAGCCACGCCCTCCACTCTCTGAGGCTTCTACTTGAAAACTCAATCATCACAGACGCCGATGAGGCACCCAATATTCCAGCAAAAGACTCTCCTAATTGAGCTTTTATTTGTGCTAGTTCAGGTGGATTATCCACAGATGATTGCAAATAAAAACGAAACCCTTCTGGCACCTCATCAATCCACTCGCCTAGCGTATCTAAATGAAACCGCCAATCATCTTCGGCAATTAACACTGTCGAGAATTCATTGGCGTAATAATTCAGCCGCCAGTCCTCTGGCAAGTCATCGGGATAAAATGTACCCTGCCACTGAAGATGATCCCAACCACAGGCGCCCACTCTTATTGAGTTTTCAATAGATGTGGATTCATTTTGTTGTAAGTTATCGTGTATCATTGCGCTCTTTATTTATTGTTGGATAATTTGTGTCTAGTTTAATTGATATAGCCGCCATACTCGCAGGCTTTGCACTATTAATTTGGAGCGCCGATTTATTTGTAACCGGCGCCTCTGCCACTGCACGTAATTTAGGTATATCACCGCTTATTATCGGCCTCACCATTGTTGGATTTGGTACCTCTGCGCCGGAAATTTTAGTCGCATCCATCGCCTCTTTGGGGGGTAACCCAGCCCTCGCCGTAGGCAACGCCATTGGCTCAAATATTACCAATATCGCTTTAGTATTAGGCGCCACCGCCGTGGTGGTGCCTCTGAGTGTGCACTCGGGTATTTTAAAGCGAGAATACCCATTGCTGCTCATTGCCACCATTGCAGCGGTGATTTTATTATCATATGACAATCATTTGGGCTTTGTAGATGGCATTTTAATGTTTGTATTACTAGCCATATTAATGGTCTGGATTGTTCGTAGCGCACTTCAACAACGCAGACGTAACTTACAAAGCGGCGATGAAGCCGATCCTTTAAGCAGTGAATTTGAACAGGAGGTTCCCGAAGATATGCCTTCGAAAAAGGCCTCGCTGCTTTTACTCTCTGGCATCATTATCTTACTTTTCAGCTCAAAATTACTGGTATGGGGCGCTATCAATATTGCCACTGTACTGGGTGTTAGCGACTTAATTATTGGCCTGACCATTGTCGCCATCGGCACCAGTCTGCCTGAATTAGCCGCCTCAGTAATGAGCGCCCGCAAGGGTGAGCACGATATTGCTTTAGGCAATGTCATTGGCTCAAACATGTTCAATACTCTGGGCGTATTAGGCGTTACCGGTTTAATTCAGCCAGCAATCTTAGACGCTGGTGTGCTAAGCCGTGACTTACCCATTATGGTCGGGCTAACACTATTAATGCTTGTAATGGCCTTTGGGCTTAAAAACGCAGGTACTATTACCCGTTTTGAGGGTGCTATATTGCTAGTTATATTTGCCGCCTATCAGGTAATCCTATACTTTAGTGTGACGCAATAAATACAAAACCTATTACATAATATGGACAAACTGTGAATCAACCACCTCAAAAAAGCCGACTCAACCCTCAGCAGACGAAGAAATTAGGGCTGGCGGTTGTAGAGACAGAACTCGCTGCAATCGAGGCCATAAAGTCACGTATCGACGACAATTTTGTTAAGGCCTGCGAGCTTATACTGGCCTGTGAAGGCCGAGTGGTAGTAACGGGCATGGGTAAGTCCGGGCATATTGGCAATAAGATAGCGGCTACTCTGGCCAGCACAGGCACCCCCGCGTTTTTCGTACACCCCGGTGAAGCGAGCCATGGCGACCTGGGCATGATTACACCAAAAGATGTTGTCATCGCACTTTCCAACTCAGGTGAAACGAGTGAAATTTTAACGATTTTGCCCATTATAAAACGCCTTTCAGTACCAATGATCAGCATTACCGGCAAGCCAAACTCCACTCTTTCCACTGAAGCGGATATCAACCTGGATGCGACGATAGAAAAAGAAGCGTGCCCATTAGGTCTGGCCCCCACATCCAGCACCACCGTCGCCCTGGTGTTTGGTGATGCGCTGGCCATTGCCCTGCTTGATGCCCGCGGTTTTACTGAAGAGGATTTCGCCCTCTCCCACCCTGGCGGCAGCTTGGGCAGGCGCTTACTGTTACATGTGAAAGACATTATGCACACCGGTAAAGACATCCCCATGGTGGGCGAAGATGCCAGCCTGCGTGATGCACTATTAGAAATTACACAGAAAAACCTCGGCATGACCGCCATTGTAAATAAACAACAACAAGTCATAGGTATATATACCGATGGCGATCTGCGCCGCACATTGGACAAAAACATAGATGTCCACACCGCAGCCGTAAAGGCTGTGATGACGGCCAATTGCAAAACCATACGGTCAAACATTCTTGCCGCCGAGGCTCTTACTGTAATGCAGCAAAATAAAATTAACGCCATGTTAGTGGTAGATGAGAACAACGGCCTAATTGGCGCACTGAATATGCACGACTTACTGCGTGCAGGCGTTGTTTAACGCTCCCCCGAATTTTAAGGATCTAAACAATGCAAGATATTCTAGAAAAGGCCTCGAAAATAAAACTGGTTATTTTTGATATTGACGGTGTACTCACAACTGGCGCACTTTTTTTGGACAATGACGGCAATGAATATAAGGCCTTTAACTCAAAGGATGGTCATGGCTTACGCATGCTGCAAGATGGTGGCGTAGAGGTTGCCATTATCACCGGTCGTCAATCTAAATTAGTACAGCATCGCGCTAATGACCTCGGCATTAGCCGAATCTATCAAGGCAGACGAGAAAAGCTCCCGGCTTATGAAGAGCTACTCGCAGAAACCGGCTTAAACCATGAAGACATCGCGTATGTGGGCGACGACGTCGTTGACCTGCCTGTTATGACAAAAGTAGGCCTCGCCATTTGCGTGCAAGACGGCCATGCCTTTGTAAAAAAACATTCACACTGGATCACTGATAGTAATGGCGGATGTGGCGCCGGCCGTGATGTGTGCGAGCTTATTCTTGAATCGCAGGGCAAACTTCAAGATATGTTACAGTCTTACATCAGCTAAAAGTGCCCGTTTAGTTTATGCGAACTTACATCAGCCTCGTTCTAGTTATCATTATTGGTATTTTCAGCCTGTGGTTTCAGGAAGATGGCAAGCAGCAACTAGAAGATATCATTCTGCCCAGTGAGCGCCTGCCCGATTATTTTATGGAAAATTTTAGCGTAACCAATATGGATGCCAATGGACAGGTCGACTATATTGTAAGCGCCGCCAGAATGATTCACTTTACAGATAATGACAACGCCGAGCTTGAACTGCCGATTATTAAATTCAAACAGAACGACACAAATTTTACACTTCAGGCAACCCGCGCGGTTTACCAAAAAAATAAAAACTTAGTGTATTTATACGATGATGTCATTATTCATCGCGAATCCGCACAACAAAAAAACGAACTTTTTATTTACACAGACTATCTGAAAATAGACACCATGAGCAAAGTGGCAGAAAACGAGCATCCGACACGCGTAAAAACCGCATATACCGAGCTCAATGCCATGGGCTTACTGCTCGACAATTTGCAGGGCAATCTCATATTAAAATCACAGGTGAAAGGGGTTTATAAAAATGCGCCTTAAATTACTATTGTTTACATACCTTGTGAGCATGCCATTATTCGCGCAAAATTCTGACAGAGATGCACCGGCATACATTGAAGCCGACCAGGTTGAAATGCACGAACGCGACAACCTGAGTATTTATAAAGGTCATGTAAAAATCACCAGGGGTAGCATACGAATTACCGGTGATGAAGTCATTATCCAAAATCGCGACGGCAAACCACATCACATTGAGGTGAATGGTAAACCAGCCACCTTCTTTCAGTTGAATGATTTAAACGAAGAAGTTAGCGCGCAAAGCTTTCAAATGATATATCTGACTGAGAATAGCCTGCTTGAACTTAAACAGCAGGCCTTACTCATCAAAAATCAGAATAGATTTAGCAGTGAACACATTATTTATGATATACATAATGACATTGTTAAGGCAGGCTACGACAACAAAACCAATACAGACGAACAGACCCAGCCGCGGGTAAAAATAACCCTTCACCCGGAGCCGCCTGCCGAAAAAACCACGACAACACCGTCTCAATGAATATCCTTCACGCAGAACATATAATAAAACGCTTTGGCAAACGCACTGTTGTTGATGATGTCTCTATTCACATACAAAGTGGCGAAGTCGTTGGCTTACTCGGACCAAACGGTGCAGGAAAAACCACCAGCTTTTACATGATGGTAGGGCTTATCCCGGTTAACCAGGGGCGCATATTCCTCAATGACCAGGACATCACTCACCTGCCAATACATGATCGCGCAAAACAGGGTATTGGCTATCTGCCTCAGGAAGCCTCAATTTTTCGCAAACTCACCGTTGCGGATAATATATTGGCGATATTACAAACCCGGGAAGAATTAAATACAAAACAGCAAGAGCTGGAGCTGCAAAATTTACTTGATGAATTACAGATAGACCATATTCGCGACAATACAGGCATTAGCTTGTCTGGCGGTGAGCGCCGCCGTGTAGAAATTGCCAGGGCACTGGCTGCAGAGCCTGATTTTATCCTACTTGATGAACCCTTTGCAGGCGTCGATCCCATTTCTGTACTAGAAATTCAACGCATTATTAGACAGCTCACTGAAAAAGGTATCGGCGTACTAATTACCGACCATAACGTAAGAGAAACTCTGGGTATCTGCCAGCGCGCCTATATTTTGAGCGCCGGACAGGTCATTGCTGAGGGTAGCCCACATATGGTATTGCAGGACCAAAAGGTCAAAGATGTTTATCTAGGTCAAAATTTTAGTTTATAAATTAAGTACAATTTCACTGAAGACTGCTATCATTAACATTAATGGCACAACATCTGCATAAGGCTCAATTTTGAACAGTTCATATACAAAAAACCATAAGAAGTTTTGATTTAAGATATGAAGCAGTCCCTACAGCTACGCATCGGTCAATCGTTGACCATGACTCCCCAATTACAACAGGCCATTCGTCTGCTGCAATTATCTACTTTAGAATTACAAACCGAAATTCAGGAAGTATTAGAATCCAACCCAATGCTCGAAGTGGAAGAGGAAGGCCTAACGTCTGACCCACTGGAGAATACCAGCCAGTCAGCTGAAGACAACACCACTAAAGAATTAGCGACAGAGCTAAGCAAAAATTCAGATGAAGGTAATGCCGAGCATGCCGAAATGACTGATTTACAGTCTGATAGCGCCGCTCAGGACATGGATCTGGACAACAATAATGACATGCCTGATGAGCTACCCGTAGATTCTCAGTGGGATGATATTTATGAACCCTCAATTACCACAAGCTCCACACCTTCTGGTGATGATGATAAAGCCCGTGAATTTTTAGAAAACCAAAGCAGTACCGATGGCGCATTATTCGACCACTTAATGGATCAATTGCTCACCACCACGATGAGTGATATTGACCGCACCATTGCGCTGTCTATTATTGATGGCATTGATGAAGACGGTTATTTAAAAGAGTCAATTGAAGATATTCATACTTCGCTTGTTGGCGAACTCGACATTGAATTAGATGAAGTAGAAGCAGTATTACACTTAATACAACAATTCGATCCACTCAGTGTTGGTTCTCGTAACCTGAAAGAATGCCTATTGCTGCAAATGGAGCAATTCTCCGCAAACGATGTCCCCATCCTTAAAAAAGCCAAACAAATTGTAAAAGATCACCTGGATCTACTCGGCAGCCATGATTATGCCAAGTTAAAGCGCTATAATCGTATTAACGACGAAGAACTTGCCGAAGTCATACGTTTTATACAATGCCTGAATCCTAAGCCGGGTGGCAGCATTAGCAAGTCATCTACCCAATATGTAATTCCCGATGTCTTCGTTAGTAAAAACGAAGGCCGTTGGACGGTTAGACTTAATGGTGAGTCTGCGCCTAAACTGCGCATTAACCCTACTTATGCCGCATTTATAGAACGTGGAAAACAAAGCGATGACAATACCTTCCTGAAAAACAATATGCAGGAAGCTCGCTGGTTTATTAAGAGTTTACAAAGTAGAAATGACACATTGATGCGTGTCGCAACATCCATCGTAGAACACCAACGCACCTTTCTTGATTATGGTGAAGAAGGCATGAAACCCCTGGTTCTACGTGAAATTGCCGAAGAATTAGAGCTACACGAATCAACTATTTCCAGGGTAACTACACAGAAATATATGCATACACCCAAGGGTGTGTTTGAATTCAAATACTTCTTTTCCAGTCATGTCGGCACGTCCGATGGCGGGGAATGTTCAGCCACGGCCATTCGAGCCATGATTAAAAAGCTGATTGAAAGTGAAGAGCCCAGAAAACCAATGAGTGACAATAAACTTGCCAACTTATTGGTCGATCAGGGCATTAATGTGGCGCGTAGAACTGTGGCCAAATATCGAGAAGCCATGATGATACCGCCATCAAACGAACGTAAACGCCTATCTTGAGGCAACGCACTAAGGAGTCCTTATGCAAATCAATTTAACTGGGCACCATATAGATATTACCGATTCGCTTCGCGCCTATGTAGATGAGAAAATGGAACGAATAGAACGGCACTTCGATAAGGTGACAAACACTCACGTAATTCTTACAGTAGAGAACGTTCGTCATAAAGCAGAAGCAACTATCAATATGGCCGGCAATAATGTTTTTGCTGAAAGCACGGAAGACAATATGTATGCGGCTATTGATAGCTTGATAGACAAGCTGGATCGGCAGGTTAAGAAGCATAAAGAAAAAATAACTGACCATCACCAGAAACAGGCGCAGCCACAACCCATTGAGGATGACACTGAGTAATCAGCTGAATAGCAGTATGAATATCAATCACTTAATTGCACCAGACCGAACAAAATGCTTAAGCGGTATTAGCAGCAAAAAACGCGCACTTGAATCACTTAGCAAACTACTCGGTCAGGGAGCAATTGAAACTGACCCAAATGATATTTTTCACCAACTGATCGAGCGCGAAAGATTGGGCTCGACCGGCTTGGGACATGGTGTAGCTCTACCTCATGGGCGACTTAACTTTCATTCAGCGGGACAGGAAATAGGCATAGGTTGCTTTGTAAAGCTTGACCAAAGTATCGATTTCGACAGCCCGGATCAGCAGCCTGTTGACTTATTATTTGGCTTATTAGTTCCAGAAGAATGCACGGATGAACACTTACAAATACTCGCCACATTAGCGGGCATGTTTAGTGATACCGACTTTTGCCAAAAGCTTCAAGATTGCAAAACAGACGAAGAATTATATACACAGCTATCTGGTTGGGCGCTCACACATCAAGCAGCTTCTTAAATTATGTTGCAGCAGCTTACACCTCTCGATTTATTTGAGTATCTGCAAGAAAATATAGACATCAAATGGATTGCAGGTAAGGCAAACGCACAGCGTCCACTCAAAAGTTCATTACATTTAAATCAACAATCCACATTGATTGGCCACTTAAATTTAATTCACCCAAATCGCATTCAGGTGATTGGTAAAAAAGAATGGCACTATCTAAAAAAGCACAATGCACACGACGATAGTTTGAGTGATATTTTTACCCGACGTACAGCCGCTGTTATATTTACCAATGGCCAGGAAATCCCGGAAGAATTAATCAGCATTGCGAATGAAAAGAACACGCCATTATTACAAAGTGATTTGAACAGTGGTGATCTAATTGATGCAGTACGCTTTTATATCTCAGATTTACTTTCTGAAAAAACCACTCTACATGGCGTATTTATGGAGGTTATGGGCAGCGGTGTACTTATCACTGGTGAGAGCAGCGTTGGTAAAAGTGAATTAGCACTTGAACTCATCACTCGCGGCCACAGATTAATTGCTGATGATGCACCTGTTTTTTCACGTATAGGCCCAAGCCTGCTCGATGGATCATGCCCTGATGTACTCAAAGATTTTATGGAAGTTCGCGGTTTAGGCGTACTTAATATTCGTGCTATGTATGGCGAAAATGCAATTAAACCAAATAAACATTTGCGATTGGTTATTCATCTTGAGCACATGACACAGGAAAGCCAGCAACAACTTGACAGGCTCTATGGTTCTCGTTCCATTAAAACTATACTCGACGTACCAGTTACAGAAATAAGATTACCGGTTGCATCGGGTCGCAACCTGGCGGTAATGGTAGAAGCGGCTGTTAGAAATCATATTCTGATAGATAGCGGTCACAATGCCAGCGATGAATTTATTCAAAGACAACAAGAGCATATGCTGCAAAAACCATAACACCACACAAATATTGGTAAATAAGACACAACAATAAAATAATATGAAATTAATTATTATCAGCGGACTCTCAGGATCGGGGAAATCAGTCGCTCTTCATACCCTTGAAGATGAAGGCTTCTACTGTGTAGACAATTTGCCTCTGGGGCTACTGCCTGATCTTGCCAAACAATTAACCAGCCGACAAATGCAAATATATGATCAGGTTGCTGTTGGCATTGATGCGCGCAGCGGTGCTGAAGACTTAAATCGTTTTAATGACATTATACGCGCCACAAAAACCGATACGATTGACATTGAAGTCATCTATTTTGAAGCGGCAATAAATGAACTAATAAAACGCTTCAGCGATACCAGACGTCGCCACCCACTAACTCGAAAAGGCATTCCCTTAGCTGAGGCGATTGATATTGAGCGCAATCTATTATCCGCTATCGCACTCGAGGCAGACTTATGTCTGGACACAACCCATACCAATGTCCACCAGTTACGTGCAATCATTAAACAGCGCATTATTTCCAGGCCAAATAAGCAGTTATCGATTTTAATTCAGTCCTTTGGTTTCAAACACAGCGTCCCCACCGACTCTGACTTTGTTTTTGATGTTCGCTGCTTACCTAACCCACACTGGGAACCACAATTAAGACCGCTCACCGGACAAGACCCAGAGGTGCAGGCCTTTTTTAAAGATCAAGATGATGTGGTCGATATGTTTAGTCACATTAGAAATTTTTTAGAATACTGGATTCCCAAGTTTGCAGAACAAAACCGATATTATTTAACGGTTTCTATTGGCTGCACTGGCAGGCAACACCGTTCAGTTTATATAGCAGAATTACTTAACACCTATTTCCAGGGCAAGTTTGAAAACGTTTCACTTCGCCACCGAGAAATGGAATAACCTTTTATATAGTATAAAAAATCATGAGCGTAGGCCTACTACTTATTAGTCACCAACACATTGCTTCCAGCTTACTGGAAACAGCCAGACAAATACTCGACACTTGCCCATTAGCAACACGTGCGCTTGAGGTTCCTTTAGATTACCCTGTTGAAAAAGTTTTAGAGCAGGCAAAAAACTATATAAGCTCACTCGATACAGGTAACGGCGTACTCATCTTAACTGATATATATGGTGCGACCCCAAGCAATATCGCTAAACAGTTAGCTGAAAAATATAACTGTAAGTTAGTTTCAGGAATAAATTTACCCATGCTAATTCGTGTATTAAATTATCCACAGCTAAGTTTGGAGAATATGGCGCTTAAAGCCGTCAGTGGCGGCCACGACGGCATCCTTTTATGTGAATGCACGGAAGTAGAATGAGTACCATAAATCACGAAATTGAAATCATTAACAAACTAGGTTTACATGCCCGCGCGGCTGCCAAACTAGTGAATATTGCCTCTTCTTTTACTAGTCACGTTGATATTGAAAAACTGGGCCATCGTATAAATGGCAAAAGCATTATGGGGGTGATGATGCTCGCTGCTGGCAAGGGCAGTAAAATTATTTTACATATTGATGGTGAGGATGCAGAAAATTGTCTTCAGGCATTAATGGAACTCATTAACAATCGCTTCGATGAAGCCGAATAATAATGTATCAAAATAAATATCTTTTAAGACTTACAATGCGTTGGAATACAAAATGCCTGCAGCACTAAAAGGTATCGCCGTTTCCAAAGGGATATGCATAGGACAAGCCTATGTATACTACCGTGAGCTGCCTGAAGTTTTAGAATACTCCATTTCAAAATTTGACACTGCAAAAGAAATAAGCCGTTTTGAAAAGGCATGTGAAGAAGCCCAGCTTCAATTAAAAAATATTAAAAACACCATTGCGCAAGACACACCTCACGACATTACACAATTCATTGATACTCACTTATTAATGCTTAATGATCCGGTTCTTTACGAAGACACGGTCAGCCATATACACGCTCGTTTATGCAATGCCGAGTGGGCTTTACAGGCACAGGTTGAACGCATCATAAAAGTATTTGATGAAATGGACGACCCTTATTTAAAAACACGTAAAGATGACATCACGCATGTTGCGGATCGGATACAACGTTGTTTAATAAATGGATCAGCAAGCCATCATACAGATGACAAGCTGGATTCTAGTTTAAAGGGTCGAATTATAGTCGCTGATGACTTAACACCTGCTGACACACTGTTAATGCAGCATCAAAAAATTGCTGGCTTTATTACCGAATACGGCGGCCCGCTTTCACACACCGCAATCCTTGCGCGTAGCCTGGGCATTCCAGCCATTGTAGGTGTTAGCAATGCCAAGCAATATGTGCAGGCTAATGAATGGTTAGTACTAGATGGTAGTACTGGCGAAATACACATTAATCCACCGAAGAAAGACCTAACTCATTTTAGAAGTTTAATTCGCAATGAGCGTCAACGCCGCAAAAACTTATTTGACCTGAAAAATAAATCCAGCCAAACTTTAGATGGCTTAAAAATTTCTTTACATGGCAATATAGATCGCCCCGAAGACGTACGTACATTGCGTCAGTTTGACCATACCGGCGTTGGCTTATACAGAACTGAAATCCTCTTTATTGAGCACAATGAAATTCCCAGTGAAGAGGCCCAGTTTAATAATTACAAACGCGCTCTACGCTCTCTGAAAGGTCACCCCTTAACCATTCGCACAATGGATTTAGGTGCCGATAAAGAACTAAGTGATAGCTTACAACATGGCCCCTTAATACATAACCCTGCATTAGGACTGCGCGCGGTTCGGCGCTGCCTCAAAGACCCTGAGCTATTTTTAAATCAGCTTAGAGCCATCTTGCGCACCTCCGGGTATGGCCCTGTATTAATGATGATTCCTATGGTTACCTGTGTGTCCGAGATTGACCAGGTAATGAAACTGGTAGAGCAGGCCAAAGCAGAACTAAAAGCACGCCACCTGCGTTTTGATGAACACATAAAAATTGGTGCGATGATTGAAGTTCCGGCTGCCGCATTAGCTGCAGATTGTCTGGCGAGCAGGCTAGATTTTTTATCTATCGGTACCAATGACCTTATTCAGTACACTCTAGCGTTTGACCGTATTGATGATGAAGTGAGTTACTTATACAACCCATTACATCCTGCTGTACTTAAACTCATTAAAATGACACTAAATGCCGGTGAAGCCGGTAATGTGAATATCTCGATGTGCGGTGAGATGGCCTCCGATACTCAATACACCCGACTACTACTCGGCATGGGCTTAACAAACTTCAGCGTGCAGGCAAACAGCCTGCTCGATATTAAGCGCATCATTAATAGCAGTCGGATTGAGCTGCTGCGCTGTGAGAGCGAAAAGATATTAAACCTCTCCCACCCCGATCAAATTAAACAGGCTGTGGATGAACTAAATCGTAAATTTAGTTAACAACTTTATAAAACATGCACTTAAGGCTGCTTGTTAAGCTACACTTCAATTCAAAATTTCTATAAACTCCAAATAAATTCATAACCATGAATCGGGCCTATCCATGGTAGACAGCAACGACATCGCAGAAAAAACAGAACAACAAATTCTAGCTTTATCTGAAGCATTAGAATCGGGCACCCTGCAACATGCAGAAGGTATGTTGAATGCTCTGCATCCCGCGGAAATTGCGCATCTTATAGAATCACTGCCACCACGTGAGCGATTTGTTATCTGGTCTCTGGTCTCAAAAGACACTGAGGCAGAGGTGTTAATGAACCTCGGCGATGAAATTCGTCAAAGCCTCATCAAAGATATGTCACCCCAGCAGCTGGTACAGGTTGCCGAAGGTTTAGAGGTTGATGACTCCGCCGATTTTGTTCAATCACTGCCCGATACAGTTATAGATCAGGTATTACATTCATTAGATAGCCAGCACCGTAAGCTGCTGGAATCAGTATTATCATTCCCGGAAGACAGTGCCGGCGGTATGATGAATACCGACACCATAACTGTACGCCCGGAAGTTACGCTGGACGTGGTGTTGCGCTATTTAAGACTACTCGGCGATATCCCAAATCACACGGATCACTTAATTGTGGTTGACAGGGAAAACCATTATTTAGGTATTTTGCCATTATCCAAACTACTCATTAATCAACCAGACAGCACCGTAGCTGAAATAATGAATGACCGGGTAGATGCCCTTCCTTCAGATATGGAAGATAATGACGTTGCGAAAATTTTCGAAGATTTAGACCTCATCTCTGCTCCCGTTGTCGATAGCCGCAATATGCTGCTAGGCCGCATCACCATTGATGATGTTGTCGATGTTATTCGTGAAGAAGCCGATCACTCTGTACTAAGTATGGCGGGTTTGAATGATGAAGAAGATCTGTTCGCGCCTGTATTACCCAGCGCTAATCGTCGTGCAATTTGGCTAGGCATTAACTTAATTACGGCTTTTCTAGCTTCATGGGTAGTTAGCAACTTTGAAACCACATTGGAAAAGGTAGTCTCTGTCGCCATTTTAATGAATGTGGTCGCGAGCATGGGCGGCATTGCAGGTAGCCAGACCATTACACTTGTAATTCGTAGTATGGCCCTGGGGCAACTTAGTCGCAGCAATCGGCGTTGGGTATTCAACAAGGAGGTCGTGGTAGGCCTCTTAAACGGCGTTGTCTGGGCGATAGTGGTTGCTGGTATTGCAACATTATGGTTCAAGGACTTTTCCGTTGGCCTGGTTATAGCCGCGGCACTTATTATCAATCTGGTATTTGCCGCCGCTTCAGGGGTAGTCATTCCTGTTTTGCTGAAAAAATTTCGTATAGACCCCGCCATTGCTGGCAGTGTGATTCTTACCACCATCACTGACATAGTAGGCCTCGCTGCCTTTTTGGGGCTCGCAACCGTCTTTTTGCTTTAATGAAATAAAAGCATATCTTCGATATACTTGCGCCTTTCTTAGGTAATCATAAAGTACAGTCAGGCATATGCAATTTATCGAAACCCGTGGCAATGATGGCCAGCGCCCAGCAAAAATCAACTTCTCCGAAGCTATTTTAAGCCCAATTTCTTCCTTTGGTGGCATCTACTCACCTGAATCATTACCTAAGTTAGGTGCCGATTTTTTAGCCGATCACTTAAAAGCAGATTACAAAAGTCTGGCTCGAGACATACTCGCGGCTTTTGAAATTGATATTGATCAGGCGGTAATTGAACAGGCACTTAACCTGTATGACGAATTCGATGACAGTAGTAACCCCGTCCCCGTTGTAAAAGTTTATGATGATTTATTTGTCAGCGAGCTATACCACGGTCCGACCCGAGCATTTAAAGACATGGCATTACAACCATTTGGAGCCGTATTGTCTGCACTGGCACAACAACGCAATGAAAATTATCTCATACTTGCTGCCACATCTGGTGACACTGGCCCCGCCGCACTGGAGACATTTAAAAACCGCGCCAATGTACAAGTCGCCTGCTTATACCCTGATGGCGGAACATCAGATGTACAACGCCTACAAATGGTCACCGAAGATGCAGCTAATTTAAAAGTTATCGGTATTCATGGTGACTTTGATGACGCTCAAAGTGCTCTCAAACAGTTATTGGGTTCAGAGACCTTCAAGCAAAAGCTACAGGAAAAAAATATTTTTCTCTCAGCCGCCAACTCTGTCAATTTTGGACGTATTATTTTTCAAACAATTTACCATGTACATTCTTACCTGGAACTGATTCGCCAAAATGAAATTACACTCGGTGAAAAAGTATACTTAAATGTACCAAGCGGTAACTTTGGAAATGCATTAGGTGGTTACTACGCAATGCAAATGGGACTCCCGGTTGAAAAAATACTCATCGCATCAAACAACAACAATATACTCACGCAATTCATAAATAACGGATCTTATGATTTGAGAGAAAAAGCTGTTATCCCAACAACCTCTCCAGCGATGGATATTTTAAAGTCATCAAATATTGAACGTATATTATTCGATTTATTTGGTGAAGCGCGTACCAAAGAATTAATGCTCAAACTAGATACAGAAAAATATTATCAATTAACAGAAAAGGAACTAGCAAAAATACAAAGTATATTTGCGGCAGATTATTGCGATGATGCCGAGGGTAAAAAGTACATTAAAGAAGCGTTTTCCAAGGGCTACTTAATGGACCCGCATACCGCCACCTGTTTTAAAACTTACGACACTTGTCGTAATAAGGCATTGAAAACGATTGTCTACTCAACAGCGGAATGGACAAAGTTTTCACCCATCATTGCCAATGCACTAACCGGTGAAGTAGATGCACACGATATAGATGCATTGAAATCAATTGCGCAAAAAGCCAATATTAAAATTCCAAAGGTGATTAGCGATTTGTTTGAAAAAGAAATTTCTCAGGCAACCATTATTGATAAAGAAAATATTGAAGCAGAGATATTGTCGTTCCTGTAATACACTATCCGACTGACGGGCAGCCATTATCTGGCTGCCTGCTCAAAGTCATTCACTAGCAGGTATTTTTTTAGTAACATCCTATATTTTTGTCGCTGAAAAATTGTTTTCTGTTCAGCTGACATCTCTTCATCCTGCAAACTTAATTTAATTTTTGTATCATCTTGCCACGGATAAAAGCGCTGCCCCATTACAACGCCGGTATTAAATAAATAACCACCCTGATCAATCCAGCCATACGCACTAGTAATATTTTTACGCATCATTGGTGTGCCGAATGCCATATATTCACCCTCTGAAAGCGCCAGTTCATATAAGGTAGGGAATAGATCTTCGTGTGAACCTACCATTTGTGAGCTAACCGATTGCAGACTGTCATAACGCTTGGGTATATAAAAATAAGCCGGTACCGAATAACGTAAATAGGCCATATCAGGTCCGGTATAATTCACAAATCCCTTATAAATATGACCCCCTGTAGCCACCACAATCACCTTGTCTTTTAATGGCGACTGCTTTAACCAGCTTAAAAACTCACCCAGTGTATTGGTCTGGTAATGAAAGCCTGACAATATCTCACGTTTATTTATATCTTCATCTGCAAAACCATATTTTTCCATTTTAAACGGCGGTGCCTGGTAATCTTCTGGCAGTCGTATGGGCGGATGATTGTTCGTGGTCATTACAAAAGAGAATAACGGTTTAGATGTCGCCTCAGCTTCAAGCCGTGTTTTTTTCAAGTAATCAAATAAGTAAGATTCATATACACCCCATGGATTATCTGAATTAACACCAAAATGCGATTCTATTGTTGCACGCCCAAGATATCGATCAAATCCCTGCTTCGGCCAGAAATTATTATGATTACGTCAGGTACTGCTACTACCACTTAAAAATAACGTATCGTAACCCTGCTGTTTAAATGGCAAAACATTTGACATTGAAAATGAAAAGTCTCCCACAGATGCGGTCGACATAGGTGTTATGGGGCTATTCAGTAACAAACTGTCTATGCTTGGATTAGTACCATAAGCATTGGAGAAAAAATACGGGAAAAAATGATCTTCTTTAACATGTTTTGAAAAATCACCTAAAACATTATTATCTGGGGCATCCATTATTGCCATATGAGTAGACCAGCTTTCCATTAACACAAAAATAACATGCAGCCTTTGAAAGTCTTCTGGCTTCTTTGATGTGTGTTGCTTATATGAATTTTTATTCGAGTAACCGGCCTCATGAGTTAGCTCACGCACCGACGTCATTCCACTTTCAGCTAATACTTGCTGACTACTTAGCTTACCAAAGCTATCATTTTCACGATCTGATAATGTGTAATATAAATGTAAAGGCGCATTTAAAGCCAATGAGTTAACGATACTATTATCACTAACGCTGGCACTTATTCTGGACAATGGGAAGGTATCAAAACTACCTCGCGCAGGAACAGCCATTAGAAAACTAATAAGCAATATTAGCAGTATATTTTTAAAACGTGAGCGATAAGAATGCACTCGTGCAATTGATAGCGATATTTTAGAAACAAACCAGTAACTAAAAAATATCATACTAACAAAGCTTAAACCTATAATCTGTATTAACCGTTTATCGCTAAAAATACTACTGACAACTTCTGACGTTCCATCATCAATAATCCCGAACACCAGGCTATCTATCGGTGTGCCGAAATACATATAAAAGCCAAAATCTAAAAAACTTAACAACGTAATAAAAACAATCATTGCGAGTAATGACAATTTGGCCCAATGAGCAAATAAGTACCATCTGTCAATCACTGAAAAAACCAATGCCGGCACGCACAAAATCACAATTAAAATGCTGCAAATTACTTTTACGTCGAAACGCAAACCAAGCAATAATAAATTAACCAACTCATTATCATGAATATTTTTCATATCCACAATAAAGGCCAACACGCCTAATCGCGTAAGACTTAATATAAGCAGAGAAATAACACTAAACAACAGGCATAATTTCAGTAACGATATAACAGGATGTCTTTCAGTGGTTATATTTAGTTTCAAAATTTCATTCCGCACAAATTAAAGAAAATTTACAAAATAGTTTGTATTCACTTAATCCTAAGCAAAAAAAAGCCGTTCAATGTGTGCTTGAACGGCTTTTTAATAATCTACTCATTGATTACTTATTACGTTTAGCCGCAATACGCAAACGTAATGCATTCAATTTAATAAAACCTGCAGCATCTTTCTGATCGTATGCGCCGCCATCATCTTCGAAAGTTGCAATCTTTTCATCAAATAACGAATCAGTTTCTGAACGACGACCGACAACAGATACCGCGCCTTTATACAACTTAAGACGAACATCACCATTTACATGCTCCTGAGATGCATCAATCATCTTCTGCATCATCTCACGCTCCGGGCTCCACCAATAACCGTTGTATATCATTTCTGCATACTTAGGCATGAGTGAGTCTTTAAGATGTGCCACTTCGCGATCTAAGGTGAGTGATTCAATAGCACGATGCGCCTTCATCATAATGGTGCCACCTGGTGTTTCATAACAACCACGAGATTTCATTCCGACGTAGCGATTTTCTACAATATCTAAGCGCCCTACACCGTTATCGCCACCTAATTTATTCAGTGCTTCAAGTACGGTTGCTGGTGTCATCTTCACACCATCAATTGCCACGATATCGCCTTTTTCATAAGTAAGTTCTAGATAGGTCGCCTTATCCGGTGCATTTTCAGGTGATACGGACCAACGCCACATATCATCTTCGGCTTCTGCCCACGGATCTTCCAGAATGTCACCCTCATAAGAGATGTGCAGCAAGTTGGCATCCATTGAATAGGGTGACTTCTTTTTGTTTTTAGCAAAATCGACTTCAATGCCATGCTTTTCAGCATAAGCCATTAGTGACTCTCGTGAACTAAGGTCCCACTCACGCCAGGGAGCTATCACCTGTACACCAGGCTTAAGCGCATAGGCACCTAACTCAAAACGCACCTGATCATTGCCTTTACCTGTCGCGCCGTGTGAAATAGCATCTGCACCCGTCTCATTGGCAATTTCAATCAGCCGTTTGGCGATCAAAGGACGCGCTATAGAGGTACCTAACAGGTACTCACCTTCATAAATGGCATTAGCGCGAAACATAGGGAATACGTAGTCACGAACAAACTCTTCACGCAGGTCTTCAATGTAGATTTCTTTGATACCCATCGCCTGTGCTTTAGCACGCGCTGGTTCTACTTCTTCGCCCTGGCCAATATCCGCTGTAAAAGTAACGACTTCACAGCCATAGGTATCTTCCAGCCACTTAAGAATAATGGATGTATCCAAACCACCTGAGTAGGCTAAAACGACTTTATTGACCTTCGACATGTATGCTCCGCAACTAACTATAATCTGGGGCAGATATTATACCGGAGCCAGGCTGGTGTGTCCTGTATTAAGGCTTATTCTAAATTGATTAAAACATTTACTCGACGATTATTGGCGCGACCTGCTTTAGTTTTATTCGAATCTACAGGCTTTGACTCCCCATAGAAGTGACGTGATATTTGATCTACAGACACACCCTTTGCTAAAAGGTACTTTTCAACGGTTCTCGCACGTCGCTGGGACAACTTCTTATTATAGATTCGACGACCTTGTGAGTCGGTATGACCATGCACTTCAATTTGCATGTTTTTATCAATGCTCGCAAACAGGACGATATCTTTAAGCTTTTCTAGCTGTGCATCATTCAAATTAGATTTATTTTTTGCAAAATTGACGACCGTATCCTTCAGTTGATCAATGCCATAGGGCAAAGCCTCACTGATACATTGCTGAAACATACTAAATTTCTGATGAAAATTTGCCGATGACAAGGCAACAACAACGTCATCTTCGTAACTCGTTAAGTCCTTATAGTGCAGCGTTGGGTGCCGCCCCGCCTCTAGCTCATGCAACATACGTTTAGCTAAATCACCACCTATATAGATAGGCACTCTACCTTTGGATATGGCTATCTGAGCAAGCTCTCGTTGTTGAGGTTCACGCCAAAAAGGAGATACCGAGTAGAGATTCGCAACATTATTAATTGGCGTGGCCGCCTGCAGCACCTGAAGCTGAAAGGCCAGCTCGCCTCCCGAAGAATACGTAAACCGCCCACTGCCAAAGCTATCAATGGGGTGCACCATTTCACAAAAGATGGGACTGCTACTCACATTCCACACAGAGGAATCTACAGTCGATTGATAACGCTGTACGGCATACAGGCTAAATGACGAGCTACAACAAAGTATAAATGCGATCAATCGGAGCATGGCTAATCTATGGGCTGACTTTTAAGGGTTAGTTATTTATTTTGTATCTCACCTTTAATTAGCGTCCAGTGCATGTAAATCTTTAACTATGTTTAGCCGAACGGCTGATATTGCACGCGATTTACATAATAATTTAAAACACCACCTGGCGTTTCTATAGAGACCTCGTCTCCTTCACGTTTTTTCATTAAAGCCCTGGCAACAGGAGAATCCATACTAATAAAGCCTCTCTCTGCATCAAATTCATCAGGCCCAACCAGACGATATTGAATTAACGTACCAGCGTCCGTTTCCAGCTCAATCCAGGCACCAAAGAATATTTGATCTGTATTTTTAGGTGTTTCAAAAACTACTTTTAATTCATCAACACGCTTTGAAAGAAACCGCACACGCCTGTCTATCTCACCCAGTTCTTTTTTACGATAGATATATTCAGCATTCTCCGAGCGATCTCCTTCGGCTGCTGCCGTAGACAAGGCCTGCACAACCAATGGGCGTCGTTTATTCCATAAAAAATCCAGTTCTTCCTCTAGCACGCGCATACCTTCAGGCGTAATGTACGGCGAACCTTTTATCGCGGGTGCTCTATATCTTCCCATAACTCTATACAATCAAATTTATTTATAAAACTAAAAAAACAATGGGCGCAAAAGCGCCCATAAAAACATATTCTATCGTTATTATTATTTAATACTCATAGCATTCAATAATTTCTTTAACCAATCCACTGCGCACAATATCTTCGCGTTCAAACTGATGAACGTATACTGAATCAAGCAGACCCAACCTGTCAACCGCATCTTGCAAACCAGATTTATGGCCTATATCTGATTGCCTGATATCACCGTTAACAACCACACGACAGTTTTCACCAATTCGCGTTAAAAACATTTTTAATTGCGCTACTGTGCAATTTTGCGCTTCATCCAGAACAACAAAGGCATCATTAAATGTTTTACCGCGTAAATACGCCAACGGTGAAACCACTATGCGATCATTCTTTAGTCCACACTCTACAACGCCTTTACCTAATCGTTCATTTAAACAATCACGAAATGCATCAAAGTATGGGTCAAATTTTTCATGCAAGTCGCCCGGTAAAAAACCTAAATTTTCACCCGCCTCAACTGCGGGGCGACTAATAATTATTTTATCAATTCGTCGGCCCGATAATTCTTCTGCCGCGATAGCGCCTGCACAATAGCTTTTACCCGTACCTGCCGGGCCTATTCCAAAGGTTAGCTTATGAGATTTAATTGCATTAATGTAGTGGCTTTGTGATGGGGTTTTGGCTTGGAGAGGAGGAGCGGCTTTCGGGGGAATTGATTGTGTATCGAGGAAGGAATTACGTGAACGTATATCAACAACGTTGGGCTTATCCGGGCTTCTTTTCCTTGTTTGCCTGGATGCTTTTTTTTGTGCGCTTGATTTCCTAGCCATATATCACCTTTAAAAAAATGAGTTAAACAATAGAAATAAAAAATTGCTTATCTTTTTGCCAGAACTACCTCCCATTTATTATGTAGTGTCATTTTAATTTATAGAAGATATAGATTATTAGGTCAAGAAAAAAACAGTATAAATCATCAAATTAAATGAAAAAAATAAATGTCTTTACTCAATTTTCTTGCAGTGCTAAATTAATCTTTCGCCTCTAGCAATATACCTCCCATATTTGCGTTATTATTTATATTCACTCTAGAATATTAAACCTGTTATCTAGCATTTTTTCGGCGATCTTCAAAAAGCTCAACTTTAAAATACCAGGCAAGATAACCAAAAGCAGCTAACAATGTGCCTAAAATTAAAAACACTAACGACATTAGAAATAATATACGCACCTCATTCATAATGTGTTTTTTTTCAGTGTTTAGTGCTACAAGCCCTAATTGCTTTTCTTGTAAATATAATTTTATGCTGACATGTTCATCTTTCAATCGTTCTATTTCATACTCAGAGTAACCAACATTATCAACAAGCACTTCAGTGGTAGCCTCTTTATCCACTGTGACTTGCAACACTTTATCCAAATGTGACAATTCCTGCTGCAAACCATCAACCTCCATTTGAACTCTAACAATTGACTCAAACACCTCAGTTACTGTGTTTTCAAAGGCCGCAATGCGCATCCAGGAAAAGCCAGCATCTAATAAAATAATTAATGTACCCAGCAGTGCACATATTTTATAAAGACGCATTATTGTGGACATAGAAGTGGTCATATTTAATTTCCCGACATCGCATAGTGCGAAGCTAAATTACACCACTGTTTCATATCATCCATATTTACCTTATCGGTCTTTTCCTTTTCAGGCCAAAAGGGATTAAAACTTACCCAGGGTTCGCCTATTTCAGGAAATATCTCGCCGCCCTTCATTAATGCAGCCGACATCGACTGCTTGGGCAAACGATACATGAGTGCACTCATGCCCATTGCCGCCGCAAATATAATACCCTCGGGTGTATGCGCCAGATAATAGGCATGATTATCTGTATCTGGGCAGTAAAATTTCACATCGGGGAGGTCTTCAGCTGACTCAACTAGTAGCTGAACAATATCTGTATAGGCAGATGGCTGGTGTTGCTTTAGAAATTGAATAATTTGTGCATTTTCAGGGTGATCCAGGTCACCCTCAAACTCTCGAACAGGCTCTGAGAAGCTCATAATGAGTACCTATTTCCCTTAGTCGATAATTAGTATAATTTTATACAAATGATTATGACAGAGAGCGAGCAAACATCAATCGCCTAGGCTATATACAGCAAATTGAATGCATTGAAGTGAGACCCAATTCACCCGAATAATAATTCAGGCACTAAATTTTTTATGATATTTTTTGAAAGATATCATCTGCAGCCTTGATAGCCATATTGATGTCATCTGCTAGCAAATTAAAATGCCCCATCTTACGGCCATTTCTTGCTTCAGTTTTGCCATATAAATGCAGCTTTAGCGCAGGATCATTCAAACACCTGACCCAGTCCACCGGCCACAGATCGCCAAGCAGGTTAATCATAACAACAGGGCTGGTTAGCCGTGCATCACCAGGTGGCAACTCACACATCACACGTACTTGCTGCTCAAACTGCGATGTTACCGCAGCATCCATCGTATAGTGCCCGCTATTATGTGGCCTTGGAGCCATCTCATTAAAAATAAGCTGCCCATCAGTAGTCACAAAAAACTCTACCGCCATTATGCCAACATAATTTAATGCCTCGGCTAAACCGATGGCTTGAGACTTTGCTTTTTCAGCTAAGCTGCTTTCTACTCGCGCGGGTACAATGCTCTGGTGCAAAATACCATTGCGGTGATCATTTTCAGCTGGCGGATAACAAGCTACTGCACCCTGAGAATTTCGTGCCAGCAAAACAGATATTTCTACTGCCAAATCCATTTTACGCTCTAACACACATTCAACCTGATCTAATGCCTTAAACGCGTTTTCCAGCTGTGACAAATTATCAATCACTTGCTGGCCCTTGCCATCATAACCAAGCGTCGTTGTTTTAATAATTGCGGGAAAGCCTGTCACCGCTATCGCAGCAGCAAAATCATTCGCAGCGCTAATTAATGCATAGGGCGCTGGATTCAAGCCAGCCTGTTGGGCATAGTTTTTTTCCTGGATACGATGACACGCTACCGCAACAGCATCTGCTGAGGGATGCACAGGCTTACGTGCCGATAGAAACTGCAGACTCTCCGCTGGTACATTTTCAAATTCTGTCGTAATGGCATCACATAACTCTGCCATCTCAGCCAATGCGGCCCTGCTAGTGTAATCCGCAACTATTTGCTGGTCAGCCACTTCTCCCGCAGGGCTATTGCTATCAGGATCGAGAACGACCGTACGATATCCCATAGTACGTGCAGCCATGCAGAACATTCTGCCTAGTTGACCTCCGCCTAATACACCAAGAGTTGAGCCAGGTAGTAACATTAAATCAACCTATATTTCTTCTGGAGGAAGCTGCATTGCAAGCACTGCTTCTTGTTGCTCTGCTCGAAAATCATCAAGTTTATTAGCCAGGTTATCGTCTTGACATGCCAGTATCGCAACAGCATATAAACCAGCATTTGTCGCACCTGCCTCACCAATTGCAAAGGTTGCAACCGGTACTCCCTTTGGCATTTGCACAATTGAAAGCAATGAGTCCATTCCCTTAAGATATTTTGAATTTACCGGGACACCCAATATCGGTAAGGTAGTTTTTGCAGCCAGCATCCCCGGCAAATGCGCAGCACCTCCCGCACCCGCAATAATACAGGCCAAACCACGCTCACGTGCAGTGGCGGCATATTCGAATAGCAAATCCGGCGTTCTATGCGCAGACACTACGCGCATCTCATACTCGATACCAAATGCCTCTAATTGCTGCACCGCAAGCTTCATTACAGGCCAATCACTAGTGCTACCCATGACTACACCAACTTTATTATTCATACATCACCTTCGGTAGTCCGAAACGCAGAAAACCGAGTATCTTATAGGAAAACACTATTAAGTCTAAGCATTATCAATATTTCAGGACAAAATAGTTACAAAACATGGAAAAATAACACTACTTCATTAAATTACGCGCGCCTTAAAAAAAGATATTTGATATTTATAAGTAAATTTTATATATTTTCTAATATTATTATATTTAAACCATACAACATATAAAAATATATTAAATACAATAAGTTACATCATGTAGATTAGAATATTATTATAGTGTAATGACTTTTCATCAGAAAAAACCATTATATAATTCACATTTATTTATAATTCTGTTAGATTTTTGTTAATAATGTAAAAAATACACAAAGTAGATGCCCGAACAATGACTTAAACAAGATAACTGTAAAGACAACTATGAAAAATTCTCCTCAAATACCAGCTAGTTTCCGCCCTATCTACAGACAAACTGAAACTAACTCAGGACTGTCTGACCTACAACAGAACACGAAGGAAACATTGCTTAGTCAAAATAATTGGGGATTTGGCAACAGCAACCTCAGCGTTAAACGCTATAAAATAGACAATCATATCTGGCAACTCACCGTAACAAATCCTAAAACCAGAAAAACCATACTCCAGGCTGAAGGGCATGGTGACACTATATTTGCCAATGAAGACAATCTAGCCCGCATGGCCAAAATACTTGCACAACAAGACCTAATCATCCGTACAGAATTCAACGATTAAGCTCAAAGATGGTGCCCTTTGTAGGGATTTTCTGACATGCATTTCAGTTTAATTTACAATTTTCACCCTATCTATTCAGCTAAAATATACTTCTCAAATAAACACAGCTGACTATATAGATAGGTGGAAGATGGGCATCGAAGAGCAACTAAACGAACTAACCCAGGAAACGCTCAACTTCGGCGACATTGTTAGCTCCACAGAAAACCCTGCTAATTCAGATTTTCGTAATGCCTGCAATTTATTTAGCCGGTATATGGATAATCAACTGCAAATCATTAATTCAGGTCTTGTAGAGCATAATTCTCTCACCAACATACAAAATATCACTCACCAACTACACGTACTAAGCAGTCTAATAGCATCTAACTCATTAGAGCTCTCAAACGTTCATCACTGGTCAAATAACTTGGTAGATTTTTGCAGCCAATTACAAGAACTTAAAAGTAGTGCGGCATGAAAGAATCACAACCAACAAAACGAAATAAATATAACAATACGCACACCTGCGGCATTAAAGACATGGATGAGTTACTTAATCATCTCGATGAATTTTCACAATTTGTAAAATCACATGAGAACCTACCAGACGAGCAACTACAGGAAGAATGGCGTTTATTTAAAACTTACATCCGGTGGAAAATAGAAGATCTGACTGAAGACAGCTATATTTACACCTCTCCCACCAATAAATACAGCTCTTAAGCCAGTTTTCTTATACGATATCTTAACCGGCTGGTTTTTAAACTGGGATTCAGCCCAGAAAGCACTAAATGCTTACGCAGTTGCTGGCTTGTTGCTGATTTTCTTAAATAGGCAGCTACATAATTTTCATTAAAAGAATTACTAAATTGAAATACTGAATTGAATTTTTTATTCGTAAGTGAATTCGCTAAACCTGCCGAGCACAACAATTCTTCTCTATTAATAAAATTTCTTACAATTACACCATCATCCAGCAAATTCCTCAGCATTATGCCAAACCACTTCTGCGTGGCTCCAATGACCGGTACAGGTTCTCCATTTTTTTCGCTAAATAAATCATCGATGATTATATCGAACTTTTCACCACGATAACTTTTAAGCCAATTTATTGCATCTGCCTCAATTAATTTAATAGGCGCTTTATTCAAATCAAAAAAACGTTTGCCAATTGAAATATGCACAGGATTCAACTCAATACCTACAATCTCATCTGCTGTAAAAAAATGGCGTATCATGTGCAACACTGCACCTCCCCCCACACCCATAACTAACACACGCTTTATTTTTTTCTTAGGATAAAAGAAGGCAGGCAGCATCAGCAAATCCCAAACATGCCCTGTTAATATTTGTTTAGAATTGTACTGACTATGAAAAACACCATCTGTATACAGGCGCAAGCTATTCCCGGCAGATCGCACTTCATACTTCACACCCGAGACACTTTTACTCCATACTATGGCCATTTATTCCTCTAGTGAAATAATTAAATTTCATTATTATTGAGATGATTTTCAAATAAACGACTTAACGCTGATCTTAACGAAGCGATTGCCTGAGCCTTTCCAGTAACGCCAATGCACTCAACTATTTTTTTCCAGTCGCCAGCGTATTGCTGACTAATCGATATAATATTTTTTTCCTGTTGACTCATATCATCTGGCAAAACCGTATGCTCTGCAATAAATCGATTAATAGCCGGCATACAGGCTTCATAGTTACGGTTATAATTTGCAAATGAATTTACGTCTTCATAGTCCGATATTGAAAAACTTTGATCGTATAATTGAATATCACTATGCAAATAATCTTTAATATCATCTGCCAGTGAAGATAACGGGCCTTGCTGCCATGCATCTAAGTTACGTTCAAATTTACGAGAAAGCGCATTCACAACCATATCTCCCTGCGTCGATAGCCCAAAACCAACGACTGCAGCATACGATGCAGTCACATGATCACGACTAAAACCAAAGCGTAAAATAAAAAATCCTGCATCTTTCCAAAACTTCAGTAATTCAAAGGTTGATGAAAAACTACTGCCAAATATATCCACATCATGATCGCACTCTTGCTTAACAACCTGCTGTATAAAATAATGCCCCAGACCGCGTCGCTGAACATGCGGATGAATAGCTATTCGCATTACTCTAGAATATTTGAGTTGCGCAGCTGACTCATAGCCCGCATGAAAACATAATGTTTGCGCCAACAAGTGTCCTTTAGGCCGTCGCTTGCCTTTATATATATCAGACGACAGGTCTTTATCAAAGCCTCCTTCTTCACTAATAGCCAGCACACCCAACACACACCCCATGTGGCTAAGCGAATAAATACGCACGCTTTCATCGTCCAACAGATACTGAAAATCTGCAGGACTAGTTTTATAATGTGCAAAAACTAATAAAGAAAAAATACATGACATTTTGTTTTTATCACTCAGCAAAATATCCCGATCAACTTGTTCAAACCGACATTCTGTTGGGTGATCTGGAATTTTTGAAACTTCCGGCGTTTCCGTATTAAGAAAAAGAACATCTTCTATCCATCTTTCAAGAAAATCATCTTCCCTCCAGCGAATCGGTTGATGCAATTCCATTTTTAACCAGTTTTCCCGACAATTATTCAGTAATTCATAAAATTTAAGCACAAATCCACGACCTGTCCCCTCATAGCCATGCGTTGTTGTAGAAAAAATAATTTTAGGATAACTGTTTAACAGTTCTTTTAACATGGGCAATGGAATCGCAGCCGCTTCATCAACTAATATTAAATCTGCTACAGGTTTTTTATTTAACAGCTCATCAGGTGCAAGAAAATCAATAGAAGAGCTATTAATTTCATAGCCATATCTACTTTTTATCGCTTCGGGGCACTGCTTAATCAGATGTTTGAAAAAAGGTTCTGTTATCGATTTTCGAGGAGAAGTAACCAGCACTTTATACGTACCAGCTGATACTAAGTTTGCAACAAGTAATCCCAATGATGATGTTTTCCCCCGCCCTCGCCCTGCAGTAAGAACAGCACATGCATCACTGTCAGTTGAAATTGAATACGCAAGTTTTTCAACGGTGTGTTTTTGTTCAATACTTTTATAGGGCTCGGGTATATTCTCAGAATTTATCTGCTTTGGAGAGATACTTAAGAGACTTTCTTCTACTTCACTATTTTCATCAATATAATAAACACCTTCTCTACCGGCAAGAAGCGACTTGAAATGCTTCATGTAACGACTATTCCACTTAAGCCATTTGTCTTTTTCAGGTAAAAAAATAATTAATAAACCACCACCACACAATACACCTGAAACAATGCCTAATGCATTTGCATCAAACCGATCTCGCGCATCAAATATCACACCATCATGCTCCTCTCCTAGCTTTATAGAGGCCTTTTCAGGTGGAATTGAGTTTTCAATGATTGATGAAATGATTAAAAGTTTTGAGCAGTGCAAGCTCTTAACAAACGAGGACAATGCTTGATGAGTGACATCATCAGCGAGGTGCGAGACAATGCTAATTCGCTGCCGGGAAAGCAATAAATCAGGCTTAAGCTTATTTATAGTTAACTGTATTTTTTCTAACAAATTAATACTGCAGCAATTAGATAAAAAGTTTTAATAACTTACCTACCAGGTTAAATCATCAGGTATTTCAAAATCAGCGTACGGGTCATTCTCATCTTTAGCTTGAGTAACCTCGGTAAAAACAACTACGCGACGTTCATTTCGTTGCTTAATTTTTTCAGCCACTGATGCAGGCACTAATTCATATCGCCCATCAATTCGGGCCAAGCCCAACTTGCCCTTAATAATCTGCTGTTTCATTTCGGCATTTACATAAATGCGCTTAACTTTTTTATCATGCTCAAAATTGTAAATAATCTCACATGTATCATCACGTTTTATTAAATTATCTAAAATAAGCTGATTAATTTCTGCAGAAAGCGCCTTGGCTTTTGCCTGGATTTGTTTCTTTTGGTTTAGTTCGCGATCACGTTGCATTTTGGCATCAGCAATCTGCTTGGCCTTTATTTTCGACTCATCGACAACTTTATCTTTTTGATTTCGCTGCTGCTTTTTCTTCTTATTTTTATCAGTATTGGCTTGCTGCACCTGCTGTTTACTTACTAAGCCTGCTTTTAACAGTTGTTCTTGAAATGGATTGTTCATTTTGAGGTTCTCGATCTTCACTTTAACAATTAACAATACTTATGTTTTTCACAACGACTGCAGCGCAGCTTACAATCAACATACTGTGAAACAGCGGATGATTTTAAACAAAAATCATGTAAATTTATACCGCTTAACTAATGAATTTATAAAACATATTCATAAGTGCTAATTGCGTCAAACATAGCAACCTGCATTACTACAGGTTCATTTACCACTGGACGATTTAGTCTTTACGGTACTTCGCCTGAACTCCATCTATAAACTTACGTAAAATTTGGTCTTTACATTTACGAAAATGCTTATGCTCTGGCTTACGAAAAAAGGCACTCAGCTCATGCTTGCTTATCTGGGCATCAGATAACGCCAGTATTTCTAATATATCTTCTGCTTTAAGATCTAACGCTATTTTTAATTTTCTTAAAATAATATTATTATTGATACGCTTCTCTGGCTCTGGCTGAACGCCTTCCTTTTTACCGCGCCGATCATTAATTAGGCCATTTAAATAAATCGCCAAATCTGTATCGCTTAATTCCTCAAAATCAGTATCGTCATCTTTCTTCAACCAATCACTAACCTGTTCTCTAGTCACCTCATGATCAGCCATGCCAAATATGGCTATCATCTTTGAATCATTAAAATCAAAGGCATATCGGATACGGCGCAAAACATCGTTATTGGTCACATTTATTCCTCAGGTTCTTTACTGGTGGTATTTATTATTGGGTTAATTATAAGCGCAAAAGGCATAAATTACTTAGCTAATAAAGTAGCAACACCCTGCTTAAACATAAAATCGGACGGAAAGTCTTTGAATATAGATATATTGTGTTCATCTGTGAAAAGCGCCCAGAAAGGACTTATTTTTACAACTTTTACTAAAGAGTAATCACGCCTGCTGCAGTGAGAGTCAATACAGACCTAGCATGTATATTATTCACTTTCTGGCTCTGCGTATTGTTCTTTTATTGCCACCATTTCCGGTAACAACTTAATAAAGAGCTCGACCAGCCTTGGATCGAAATGCTTTCCGCTCTCTTCCTTTATTAAGTCCACTGCCTTTTCTACTGTCCAGGCTTTCTTATACGGTCGCACAGATGTTAAGGCATCAAACACATCCGATAATGCACATAAGCGACCCGTCAATGGAATATTCTCTCCTGCGAGGCCATTTGGATAACCCTTACCATTCCATTTTTCGTGATGTGATAAGGCAATTTCTTCTGCCATTCTTAATAGCTCTGAGTCATCACCAGAAAGAATGTCCGCGCCAATTTGAGCATGAGTTTGCATAATAGCCCATTCCTCTGCATCAAATTTCCCGGGCTTCAGTAATATGTGATCCGGTATACCTAGCTTGCCAATATCGTGCATGGGTGCCGCATTAAGCAACAGGTCACAATCATATTCATTCATTCCCGCAGCCTTACCCAGCAAAGCCGCCATCTTACTCATGCGTACAATATGAAGGCCAGTTTCATTATCTCTGTACTCTGCAGCACGGCCTAAACGACGCACCACTTGTAAGCGCGTCTCATGCAATTCTGCCGTGCGCTGTTCTAATTCATAAGTACGTTGTGCGACTTCTTTCTTTAATAGTTCTTTCTGTTGATGTATAAAATTACGTGCCAGCTTTACATCTACCAGGTTGCGTATACGGGATAGCAGCTCCCTGGCATTAAATGGTTTAGTAACATAATCAAGTGCACCATTATCCAGTGCGCGCTGGCGATACTCCTGAGCATGTTGTGCTGTCAGCATTAAAATCATCGGCATATTATCCCCTGCCTCTGCCTGTAATTGCTGCATAACATCATAGCCATCCATATAGGGCATATTTAAATCTAGCAACACAAGATCAAACGCCTGCTGATGAAATATTTCTACTACCTGTCGTGGATCCTGTGTGCTTTTCACTTGCTTATAGTCAGCCATATCCAAGATGCGTTGCAGCAGCAACACATTAGAGGCCTCATCATCAACAATTAATATACGTGCATTTTTGGGGTTTAATGCATCAATATCTCTCATACAAACCTTCAACCTCAGGATGATAACTCAATCATAAATTTACCTAGTTAGAAAATAGCACTTAATACTCCATACTGCTTTATTAACTTACCACTCACCATGATATTATCAATATCAATTTAACTGACAGCGATTACGCATAGCTCTTAGCCGGCATATCATCAATACTTATATAAACCAACTTCCTCAAAATATAAGATAGAATAGTCAATAAATACAATATGTTAAATAAGTCTGTCTTTTAGCACTGCCTTGATGTTGACAGCTCTATATGGAATATATTTTGTTTTTTATAATTTATAATCGCGCCACACACTGGGCTGGCCTGACATCAGAATAATTTAATAGATAATGAAGTTTTTTAAACATTTGAGTAACTACGCTCAAAAATACGGCTATTTTTTTCGTTGCCTATTAATATAATTTTCAATTACCGACATAGACACTATTCCTAAGAGCACATCAGCCACCTGACCCTTTGGATTAAGCACAATAATGGTGGGCGTTCCCTTTAATCTACCGAGCCCCAAATCAGAGAAAACCTGATAATCAATTAGTAAACTAGGAAATGTTATGAAATTATCTTCCTCATACAGCTGAACTTCCTGTATATCTGGGAAATCAAAGCTTGGGTAATCTATTGCCAAACCTAATACATCAATACCGGTTTTATCGCGTCTATCATATAGCATCTGCACCTCAGGCATTTCCTCAAGACAAGCCGGGCACTTCGCACCCCATACAACCACTGTGCTCCAACGACCTTTACCAATAAAGTCATGCAGGTGATGCGTAACGCCATCGCTACCTTCTAAAGCCGGATTTGATAAGCCCAAAGCCACTACCGACTGGCTAAATGCCAGCAACATAATGAGCTGGAAAAACTTTCTTCTAAAATTTATAAATGTCTGGCCACTATTCACAGGGTGTCTCTATTTTTAATCCGCTATATAGCCGATGATTTGTAGTAGTTCATATCCTTAATTATAGCTCGTCGCAGCAGCTATATATTAAATGTTGAAAATACATTCATACTATTTTTACTACCTTACATACGACATATTATCGACTGCCTAAATTTTTAACGACTAGCACGTTGAAGCAGAGGATTTTGCTGATAAAACAATGCCAGTTCATTGTAAACTTCATCACAATGTAGCGTCAATTCCTCCGGCGCTGTAAAAAAATACTCACTTGCAACCGCAAAAAATTCAGCGGGTGAAGTACCAGCATAAGTATTTATACAAGGCTTATGATGGTGCTGTATCCGCTCATTCAATACTTTATAGGCCTTAGAAAAAACCGCCTGCCACTCATTAGCACTCATCGTCGATGAAATCGGCGGCACACCATTAGCCGATTGATTCAACATATCTATTTTATGTACAAACTCATGAATAATAACGTTATGTCCTGAATGATCATGCAAACTATCCTTCTGTACATCATCCCACGAAATAATCACCGGCCCATGTGACCAGGACTCGCCTGAAAGCAGTCGTTTTACATGATGCACCACACCAGTAGCATCCTGCTCATCTCGCTCCACCCAAAAGGCACTGGGATATATACTTACCTGCGTAAAACCGGAGTAATAATTTATCCCCAGTTTTAATATTGGCACACAAGCTTGTGCTGCAATAATAAGCCTCATTTCTGTGGTTAACTTAAGCCCTTGTACTCCAATAAACTTCTTTTGCGCTAACAATACAGCCACAAGAATGCGTAAACGCGCCTTTTCGACGGCAGACAAATATCGAATACATGCAAATTGCCTGACGTTTTTCCACTCAGAAAAACGCACCTTATTATTTCGCCATGCATCTAGTACACGCCAATTTTCAATCTTACGCCGTATATTCACTCTGCGTCTTACACTCATTATTAATTTACAAAGAACTATCAAAGCATAAATAACTATTATTTGATATTAAAGTTCATTTTAAAATACGTAATAACAACTTAGTCACATACTTAAATTTAGCCTTATAACACTCAACGACTATTGAATGAAAGTCCACAGGTTGACGACTGATGACTAAAAGACCTCTCCTGTCCAATTCAATATCCTGCTTAATCAGCACACTAAAATTTAATCAATTTGTAAGCTGGGTCAAACTTATAGTTTTAACTAGCGTTTTTAGACAAAAGCTATCATAAGAAAAATGACCGTTACTAATAAACGTATGTGTTATTAGCAGGGATTTTAATACTACAGCGAAAGCAGCGCTACACAACAGACGATAAGTAAACACGCACTACAATTATTCCAGTAACAATGAATATATTTAACCTTTCTTAATACCTTCAATTAATAAATAAACATCATCCTTTAAAAATCGCGTACTGGTAATTTCCAGTTCATCAGACGCTTCAATATGTTCGTGTGTCTTTCTGTCAAATCTTGCACCATATACTTTCTCAACAAATGAAGCGAATCGTTGCTGTCGTTTTCTTATTTTATCATCTTTTGAATAAATCATTTCTAACAACCTGAATTTACCACCGGACCTCAATACACGACTAAACTGCTGCAATGCCAATGGTTGAATTCATCTGGCATTACACAACATAGAAAAGTAGATATCACCCAATTGTATTGACTTTATTTCACCAGGTGAATAACGCTGGCATCATCATGCAGCAAGTCTATTTTACACTGTGCTTTATTTGCTTTTTGAATTGCTTTTCTTAACATCACCTCACTGAGGTCAACACCGGTTAACTCTACATCTTGATGATAATATTCAAAGTTCCTGCCTGTACCGACCCCTGTCTCTAAAACCTTGCCGCGTAAATCACCGATTAACCACGGTCTCCACTTTCAATAAGTTCGCTCCCACGGATAATCCAATATGTCATAGAATAAGGCTGTAATATTGTATTTGGCACGTAAAGACAGGTTTTCTTCTTTCATGAAGCACTAGTCAAATAAAGTGAGCCTTACTTATAATAGCCTTTTACGCCACATTACCTGATTTAAATCAAAGCGCCTCGATTAGCTAATTTAAGCCTGATAATATCAACTACTGGGAAACCGATAGTGACCCTCAAGTAAAAAATGAAGACTCAGTCTAAAATTATTAAACTTTTGTTTAATTGAAGACTGTTCACTATGAATATTTTGACGCTATAATCTATTAAGTTAAATTTACTGAAAGCATTTTTACTCACATGAAAAAAATAGATAATGATAAACTTGATCGCGTTGTCGCGCAGGCCCGTAAAGATGCGGAGACCCGTGGCCACGGATACCGTGCAAAGGCCTTAATATTATACCCGCATATCTGTGGTCGCTGCTGCCGTGAGTTTGACCGCAGTAACCTACGCGAATTAACCGTGCACCATATTAACCATGATCACGACGATAACCCGGAAGATGGCAGTAATTGGGAGTTACTCTGCCTGTATTGCCACGACAATGAGCACCAACGTTATGAAGAACAATTGGCCGAACACGGCATAGTAATGGGCAAGGCAGAGCAAAAAGAGGCAACGAATAATCCATTCGCTGATTTGAAAAATTTGCTGGAAAAATAACACAACAAATCCGCAACAGCAGCCAGCTGCCGTTCTATTAAATCGAGCCAATTAACGATAGGCCGCTACATTTGATATAACGCCCTGTTATTAATTACTTATGACTGATTGGACAGGTATTTAGACCGAATAATTTATACAATGGGCAAAAACCTAATAGTCCAGTAGCCAGAGGTATGACACCTATCCAGCCCCAGGGTGATTGCGGGCCAACAAAAACCAGCGAGATTAAAATAGCACCCACTACAATTCGTAAATACTTATCAACACTACCTACATTTTTCATCTCAATTCTCCGATATAACAAAAACTCTAAATGACCTGATGAAGATTATGAGCCAAAGATAATATTAGTTCAGTGATTTTGTCACATTAAAGACGTATATGATAAATCCTCCAGAGCCTGATAATCTTTAATCTCTATACTACCTCGATGTAACGCAAGCCATCCCTTGTGCTCAAAGCTTTTAAGCTGTCGACTGATCACTTCACGCGCACTGCCCATTTCCATCGCCAGGCTATGGTGAGTAACATGGATATGCATCTCTCCTACTACATGCTGCATCAAGGTTTTTGCCAGTCGTATATCGATTCGACCAAAACTGATTTCTCCAACCAGCGTAATAATATCGCTGATCCGTTTGCCGTAGGCATTAAATACAAACTGACGAAAGTCTTTAGAGCCTTGCAGGCCATCATCAAAGGCAGATTTAGGAATCATCAGCGCCTTCACCTCGCTTTCTGTAACACCTTCGGCTGGGTACTGGTTGTTAGCTAACAGGCAAGAAGTAGTTAACGTACAGGATTCACCCTCCTGAACACGATACAATAAAATTTCCCGGCCATTCTCTGAACGTGAAAAAACTCTTACCGAACCCTCTATAACCAGTAAGTAATTTTCACAGTTATCACCTTGACGAAACACGGTGGTATTGGACTTTAAGCTAATCTCTGTAGCCTGTTTTATTACCTTCCGCCCAAGTGGATCTTGAATTTCATTACAACATGAGAAGATAGCCATGAATTGTTAAACCCTTATCTGTTGAGAGTTACATTAACGTCATAATAACAGTATTACCCATCCGCTATTTGAATGTCATTATTCCGCTAAACAGAAATTTATATACCTCTTAATATATTGGTTGTATATACAATCAACTACCCCTATAATCACACTATGTTTGAACGCTGCCTTTATTTCAATATCAACGCACTTACACGTGCCGTAAACCGCATATGGGATGATGCCTTTGCTGAGTTCAACCTGTCACCTTCGCACGCCTATTTACTTCGACTGGTTTTAACAACGCCAGGCTTAAGCCCAAAACAAATCAGCCAGGAGCTTAAGCTTGAAAAATCAACCATCACTCGCTTTCTTGATGTACTTGCCAAAAAAGAATTTATTGTTAGAAAAGCGGGCATAAATGGAGATGCTAGAGAACAGGGTATTTATGCAACTAAAAAGTCAGAGAAAATATCTATTAAGCTCGAAGAAAAAGGCAATCAACTTTATCAGACAATGATAGAGAGCATTGGAATAAGCGAGCTTTCAGCACTGGTTAATAATTTACGTGAAACTGAAATCAATATCTCATAATTTTAATTTAACTATTTAGTTGTACATACAACTTAAGATGAGGAAAAATGGACATAGTAGATACCCCAATCACAGGACAAGAATCCTTAATCGATCAAACAACACCACTTAACGCCCTGGTTAATTTTTATGCGGCATTCAATAGTCGGAATATTGAATTAATGGAAGACAACTGGTTACAAACGGATGAATCCTCTATGTCAAATCCACTAGGCGGAATAAAGCGCGAATGGAGAAACATAAGGGATGTATACAAAAAAATATTTAATGGAAATGCACGTGTATACGTTGAGTTTTATGATTACAGCATACATACCACTGCAGATATGTTTATAGCTGTAGGACATGAAAGAGGATTGTTAGAAATAGGCGATTCAAAAATCAAACTCGGTATTCGCACTAGTCGAATATTTAAACTGCACAATCAACAATGGAAGCAAATTCATCACCATGGATCCATGGATAAACCAGCACTTTTAAATACTTACCAATCCACTCTACTCAATCAATAAAAGGACACATCAAATGAACCTGAGCAATAGTACAGATTTATACTGGTTAGCAATGACACTCTTAATGACATCACTTTTGTGGATTCCCTACATTATTAATCGGCTGTTAGAACAAGGGATATTTAATGCTGTATGGGATCCAACGGGTGATACATACACTAAAAAAATATGGCCCAACAGAATGATGAGTGCCCACAAAAATGCTGTAGAAAATTTAGTTGTATTTGCCCCATTAGTAATACTCATAGAAATAACGGGGCTAAATTCATCGGCTACTGCCACTGCCTGTATGATTTATTTTTTTGCACGACTCTGCCATTACCTGGTATTTACCTTTGCTTTACCCCTGTTAAGAGTTATTACATTTATAACTGGCTTTGCTGTTCAGGTATTTCTGGCGGCCACGTTGTTGGGCATATAATCGGCACAAGTCGTTGATTTAAAGGGGCCAGGCTTATGCTCCTTTAAATTTTTTATAAGCAGCTAAAATCAACATGATACTGGTTTCCCCAAACACCTATGTGTATTTAACTCAATGACTATGAACGGAAACTCACCACCCAGCTTAATAAGCCACTAAAATTTAATCACTCTGTAGGCTGGCAATGAATAGACAGACGACACTCGCCAATGATGAATATAAGTAATTAAGACTTAGCTAACTACACCTACAAGGTGTACTATGAAGTTTCTTATCCACCTTTATTGGCTCCCACAGAAATCCTGTTCGGTAAGCTCTATCACCAGCAACGCAACTTACTGACCGGAACTACACCTCTTCCTCGCTGAAGCTTCCTCTCTAATAGTTATACTAATCAACTACATGGCGAGAAACTTCATGTTACATACAATAACAAAATTAGCACATTGCTTGCTCAATAGTCTTGCAAACATTTCAGCTAAACCAAACAAAAAATATACATCACCACACAAAACCAAACTGCCTGTTTATTCACTGCTTGTTTTTTCTCTACTAGCCACCTCTCCCGGTTATGTGTATGCAAAAAACGATGATGTAAAATTACCTGAAAATGCAACAGCCAGAAGCTATGGCACAGGCTGGAACTGTGACAAAGGCTATCGTGAAAAAAACAACGGATGTGCAGCAATATTAATACCAAAAAATGCATACTCTACAAACAAAACATATGGCAGAGGCTGGGAATGCAAAAGAGGTTTTAGAAAAATAGATGACACCTGCATCCTTATTAAAGTGCCTACCAACGGCTACCTGGATCACTCTGGCAAACAACTAAAATGCAACCGCGGATATTTAATGAACAATGATTCCTGCGATGCTATAGATGTACCTGAAAATGGGTTTATCGAAACTTCATCTTATGGGCCAGGATGGAAATGTCAACGCGGATATAGCGCGGAAAAAAATAAATGCATTGCTCTCGAGTTACCAGAAAACTCGCACATTGATTATTCTGGTAACAGCTGGGAATGCGACACCCCTTATATAGAAAGAAATAATCAATGCATTCTGTAACTGTGTGCATTCAATAATCTGAAAAATGAGGGAATAGCTACCCTTTATGCTTGTAGAGTAATGACATTTAAATCCCTCTGTTACCGCCAATTATAGAGGCGGTTTTAACAAAATGACAACTCTGAAATTACCCTGTTATCGCCAGTTCCTTAATTTTTACTTACATTTACACATTATATTAAACACCATATTTTAGCCGCAGGTGTTTTTATACCCTTTTAGCTTAATATTGATCTCGGAAGACACCATGCATATAGAATTAATCACTACACCCAATGACGCATTAAAAGAAAGCGGATTTGGATCGCTAACGGCCTGTAACAGTGTTCTAGATGCAATCCAAAAAATGGGACACAGCGTCAAGTTAAATGTATGCAGCACAAAAGAAGACTTGGATGATATAACCAACAGAAAACCTGAATTAGTCATCTTAACAGTTAAATATATTCCTCTTACAGACGGAGAAGATATTTGGTTGTCACAATATTTTTCACAGCATGGAATTAATTTCACAGGTTCATCGAGAGACGTGTTGAAGTTTGATTCAAACAAAGTCCTTGCAAAAATGCATTTAACAAACAAAGGCATTAAAACAGCTAAATATTTTATAGCCATTCCCGAAGAATATAAAACAGAAAGTGAGCTTCCCATTTCCTTTCCTCTGTTTTTAAAACCATTAGATGCAGCAAATGGAAACGGTATAGATGATTTATCATTTGTAACTAACTTTTCCGACTACGAAAGTAAAATAACATCGTTATACAAAACATTTAAACAGCCTATTTTAGTTGAAGAATATCTCGATGGCCGAGAATTTACGGTTGCCGTTATTAAAACCAGCAATGAAAAATTAATCGTAGCTGCTATTGAGGTAATACCACCAACCTCAAACCATGGGCTAAGAATTTTAGGTGCACAGACTAAAAAAGATGATTCAGAAAAACTCATAGGAATTATTGATATTGAAGTTGAAAACAGAGTCGCGAAACTAGCCATTACTGCTTTTAATGCTCTTGGAGTAAGAGACTATGGACGCATTGATATTAAAACTGATAATCACGGCGAATGCTTTTTCATGGAAGCAAACCTGGTACCAGGCATGACTTATGGCTCCAGTTATTTCCCTCAAGCCTGTGATATAGCACATCAATTTTCTTACGATAAAGTCATTGAACTTATGTTGGAAAGTGGGATAGCCAGGGCTTCATCAACTGTGCCTCCTGTAATACAGCCTGATACAGATGATAAGTATTTCGCTACTATATAAAATTTATTCTAAACTGAAAATTACAAAACAATATTTTGTAGAAATCTACTGATATATTTAGGAGTTCCTACGTAATGCCCTATGAGCTTTTAGTCGAAGTTACACGTAATACTACCGTAGAAAGTCGGCATTTCGGTGCTGCCGTTGTGTGTGACTATAACGGAAAAACGTTGGAAAGCTGGGGGAATATTAACAAACTTGTATTCCCCCGCTCTGCGCTAAAACCAATGCTGGCTATTCAACTTATCGAAAGTGGTGCTAGTGACCATTTTGCTTTAAACGATGCTGAGTTATCTCTGGCCTGTTCATCTCATCAGGGCGAACCCATTCACCAAAAACTGGTGAGTTCATGGCTAACTCGCCTGGGCTTAACTGAAGATCACCTTGCCTGTGGCGCCGCACTGCCTGAACATATTGAAACTGCTCATAAATTATTAACCGCTGGTCAACATGGCTGTAAAATTCATCACAATTGTTCTGGCAAACACACCGGGTTTTTAACCACTGCACTGCATTTGGGTTTGCCATTGGATGATTACCACCTGATCGATCATCCATTGCAGCAGTTATCTCTGGATATACTTTCCGATTTAGCTGACATTGATATTAAACAGTACCCAATGGGAATCGATGGCTGTGGATTGCCCGCACCTACGATGCCTTTGCTGAAGCTTGCACTCACCGCGGCACGCTTCGCAAAGCCTGTGGGTTTACCAGCCAAACGCGCGCAGGCAATTTACCGCCTTCACAAAGCCATTACCAATGAACCACTTTATATTGCTGGTCATGGCAGCGTAGTAAGCGAATTGAACGAAGTTACCAACGGTTCTGTGCTAGCTAAAACCGGAGCGGAAGGAATTATCATCGCCGCTTTACCTGAGAGAGGCCTGGGAATTGCCATTAAAATTGCCGATGGCGGCGAGCGTGCACGCTCAGTTGCATTGCTGGCAATCCTTGATCATCTAGGCACTCTGTCTGATGAAGAAAAACATAAACTTGAAAATCATATCTCTCCGACAATAATAAATTCAAGGGGACTGGCCGTGGGTAAAATTCGCCCAGCAGCATCCTGGTTATCCAACCTGACTGTTAATGAGCTAAATAAAAATTAAATACATTGGCTTGTCAGTTAATAAACCAGATCTTATAACACTCTGCATACGGTTAACTACAAATACCGAAGCAAGGGCTGACGCATAGTAGGCAAATGGTAATTTATAAAATCACAGACTGATGATTCAAACAATACTAAAAAAATATTTGAATCAGGCCCAGCCCTTGAAGTTTTTTAATTTTAAATAGCAGAAGAAAGCCACGAATTGAATGCCTGGCCAGAACATATGAAAGTAAAAAACAATATATTACACCTGCTTTGATGCAAGCTATTTTAATAAAGAAGTACAAGCACGATACAGCTTATTTAAGCCAGCGCGGGAAACATCCCTTTTATACCATTGGCAATAAATTCAACTGCAATCGCCGTCAAAATCAACCCCATTATACGCGTAAATATATTTAGCCCTGTTGAACTGACATGTTTGGATATATATGGCGATAGACGAAACACCCCCCATACAACCAGGCTAAGAACAATTATACCCAGCACTATAATTGAGTAATGCCCAATACCATTTGATTTATGCGCCGCTAATATAATTGTACTTATACTTCCAGGCCCAGCCAATAATGGCATGGCAAGCGGCACAATGGCAACGGAGTCCATTTCTATGGATTCATCAGCTTCTTCAGGGGTCTGTCTCACCTGGCTGGTTTTTGCTTGCAACATAGAAATTGCCATTAATAAAATTAAAATCCCGCCACCAACTCTGAAAGAATCAATAGAAATTGCAAAAAAATCCAGTAACAACTCACCAAAGAACAGAGATACTAATAATATTGCTGCCACTCCAATAGCCACCATATTGATGGTCTTAGTACGTTGATCAACGCTTTCGTGCGAAGTCATGCTAATAAAAATGGGCACTACACCAAATGGATTCATAAGTGCCAATAAACCAATAAACATTTTTATATATTCGGCATGTTCTAACATAAATCATCTCGTTGATGTGGCGTATTATTACAAATCATTTAACTACCCTACCTTCATATTTGCACGTAAAAAATAATCAAAATATTTATTACGCTACTATGTCTTTACTAACTTTAAACACACTATGCTTCCTGTGATTTTTTACTTTTGGGCTCTGACATAAAACCAAGCCATTTCGGTATCTTATGCTTACCAAACGGATAGCAAGAGACCAGAACCAATAATGACAGCGTCAATAAATGCGCTTCCGGATAACGCAACAACCATTTACCAAGCCAGCTAAAATGTAATATTGGAAAAGCAGTTAAAGTAAGAATAAAAGTCCATATTAAACGAATAAATGCCGTGTGATTGCCGTGTGATTCTATAGTGGAAAAGAAACGATCAATAAGTGATGTCACAATTACTATTGGTAAAAGAATAATATAGCCATCTGTAACAAGTGAAAAATAATCAAGTATTGAAACGCCTATTACCATTCCTGTAGCTACTAGTGTAAAAATAATAGATAGCCGTGGAGTTCGTGCCATATCCCGATAAAATGAAGGCCGCCCAAAATAGACCAATACCAATGTAATAACTAAAATAAGTGAGATGGTCGCTTTATCCGCATACGTAATTGCCAATGCCAGAATTGTCGGCGTAAATACACCATAGCTATGCAAGCCCCCAACTTGACGTATCAAACCACACAGCAAAGCGCTTATAGGTAGCAACATCAATAATGCTAATTGCTCTTTTATATCAGAGCCCAGCCTATCCAGCACGAAAACCTGATACCACTGCCGCACATTATTCTCAGCACCCTTAATAGAAACAGGCATTTTTTCAACCACAATTTCGTAATTTAGCGCATAGTCATCTGCAACGAGAGGTTCATTTTCACTAGACACCGAAACAATACCAGCAGCATATTTATCAAGCGGTATATAATTAGCCGTCGAGTTCTCTTTAAGGCCAAGCCCTGGGTAGTAGCTAATCCAGCGCTCATTAATATAAGCCTCAACCCAGTAAACTGGACTTGCGGCAGGATCGTCTTTTAATTCAATTCCGCTAACTACTCTGGCAGGGAACTCTGCTTTTCGAACCATAGCTACCATAAGCTCCGCGCGCTCACGATTATTTGCTGACTTCGTTGATACAATATTCTGTATGCTACGCTGCCCCGGCAACTTATACTTTGATAGCTTATTTACGAACTTATAAATATCTTCAAGTATTTTTTCCTTCTCAATATCGTTAATAGCAAATTTATTCAATTGAGAATTTAAGATTTCGTTACCTTGTTGCTGCCATTCATTATCTGATAAAAACAACTCTCGGTTGGCCGGAGACAGGACATTATTAATATCCCGAAAGTGTGATGCTTGATTAAATTGTAAAGAGAACTCAACACCAACTTGATATGTCCCTGGCTTATGTGTACGTAGCCTTATTCCTCTTTTAGTTCCACCCTTACGCGACACTGGCATTATACTTAAACCCGGATAGTCTATACGCCTTCCCACAAGACGGACATTTTTAGACTCATATGGTGACTGTATACGAATAATACTTTCTGGCTGCCTTGCTGTATAACTAACATCCACACTAATAAGCCAGTTCTCATCGGTAAGCACTTGTTGTTTTTGAAGGAAAAGATAGTGTGCAGTAATCAGAACCACGCCAACGACGAACAGAATAATCGCAAACTTATACATATTATCTTTGCTGACATCTTTTGGTGCTTTTATAACAGTCATGTAATTAGTATCACTCAAAATAAACAAAAAATATAAACGACTTTAATAATTCGTCAAAAACAGCTATATACTAACTTAAAAATAAGCATTCATCTTAATGATTGAATATCTGGAGAAAGTTTTGCGTAAGTTATTAATAATTTTCATTCTATGTGGCTCATGCACAGCTGTGGCAGCTGATACATTAGCAACCATTGGCTGGATTGAATCAGTAAAGATTCTCCCTGAAAACTTTAAACTAGACGCTAAAATCGATACCGGCGCAGACAACTCATCTCTAGATGTGATTAACTGGATGAGTTTTACACATAATAGGAATGAATGGATTCGTTTCACAACTAAAAACAACAATGGCGACGAGATCACATTTGAGCGACCACTTGAGAAGTACTCTCTCATTAAACAAAAAATCACCGGGGTACTTAAACGCCCTGTAGTAGTGATGAGATTGTGCATTGGGAAAAAGAGCATCCTGGCCCAGATAAACCTTGCTAAAAGAAATAACTTTAAATATAGAATGCTGATTGGGCGTAGCTTTCTAAAAGAACATTTTTTGGTAGATTCTGCATCCAGGTATACAGTACAACCTGAATGTGTTTTTACTCCATAATTAGCAACATGCCAATTTATATCAACTTTCATAATTAAGTTAAGTTGCTCAATCCACATGGATATTTTTTTATCCTACATGTACTTAGCCCTTTTTATCAGTCGCTACCATGGTTTTTTTATCGTAATAAAAACCAAAGCCGATACGCAGCACACCTAAAACAAAAAGCAGTACACTAAATGCATAAATATCATCTGTTTTTAGCTTATGCTCAAAAAGACCAATCATAATGTCACGCAGCACAAAAACAATACCTGCATCAAAGATAACGGGTAATCGTATTGTGTGTTCCATAAAGTACTGAAATAAGGATCTAGATAGTTCCAATAAAATAACCAGCGTTAACACATCAGAAAACAACTGCATATAGTTTCCCGTAACACCGGTTTTACTTATCAGTTCATAAAGCCCTAGAAACAGACGGAACGTTCCAACCATTAATGCCAGAGTGGTAAACAGTAATATAATACCGAATATATAACCGGTGACTTTATTGTATAGCCATTCGGGATTTTTCCATTCATTCTTTAAATTCGACATATTCTTCTCTACTTTTTAAATTAACCCAAATTTCATTAACTGTCGTAACAATATTGGATAATCAATGTGGTAATCAAGCGCATTAGTATAATAGCGACATAGCTAAGTTGTTCAATTATATTTTGCTATAAGGAAATTATTGCTACCTAACCTCTGGGCGACATAGCCATTAATTTCGCGCTCAAGCTGCAACTCAAAACAGCAGCGGGCTTATCCGTAACTCAAACAAGCTTAAAATATCAGTGTGCATATGCTGCCTTTAATTGCAGTGATATATAACAGCTATGGACTAAAAACCCTCTGCCAGGCAACTCATTAGCGGCTTAATGAGCATAATAAAATCAATCCAGCCTACTTTTGTTGTAGCATTCTTGACACATTTGTAGCCGCTAAAGCCTTGTATTAAATTGCATAATTCAAATAGTGTTTGAGGCAATAAACACCATCTAAGGCCTTATTCACGTTACAGACTAGCCTTAAAAGGCGCAGATAAATACCAGCGCTTTTGAAAAACTGAAATTACTTGTAACTTACTGGCAGATCACCTTGTCTTGTATTCCTAAAGTAAGTATAAAAATTTTATTCAGGATGCCCGATGGAAAATATTTCAGTAAATTTAATAGCCGTTGTTATATTACTCGTTGCCAATGGCTTTTTTGTCGCCGCAGAGTTTGCCCTTGTCAAAGCGAGAGCCTTTCGTATAGAAACGCTGGCAAATAAAGGTCGCTCCACAGCGAAACTAACCTTACGTATCCAGAAAAACCTGGAAGCTTATCTAGCAGCATGTTAGCTGGGTATTACCATGACCTCTCTGCGGCTGGGCTGGGTCGATGAGCCAGCCGTCGCGGCATTACTTGAGCCACTGTTAACATCCGCTAAAAACTAATGCAAACTGTACTTTCCGGTTATATCCATCTCCACCGGCCATGAAACAAACTACGCTAACAAATAATCAGAGACTGCACGATACATAACAGTGACATCTGGAATTTAACAATAGCAGATGAATCTGCCCATGAGGCGAGCGCAAATAATATAGTATATAAACTCTATATAATTCATAATCACTATAGAATACTAAATGAACAATAATCTAAGGCTTTACCCCCCTATGGAAAACTGGTCTGATCCCTCTCAGATAAGCGCTATCGTTGTTGAAAAAATAAACCTGCTGCAGGCAACATTAGTTTCCACCGATGCCTGGATTCAGCTAGCAATTATTATGGCGATTTTTGTTCTGTCTCGCTGGTTTCTTACACCTCAATTTCAGCGTTTACTTATCCGCCTGAGCACAGCCAGTGGCCGAGTTGCCAGTTTTAACCTGCTTATTGTCACCCTGAATGAATTCGCCAATACTCTGGTGTGGCTAGTACTGCAATGGGTTGCCATTGGGGTGTATGTACACCTGGATAAATCACATAATCTTTTGTTACCCGTCGCCAGCTTACTCAGTGCCTGGCTGCTAATCCGTATTGCATCAAAACTTATAAAACATAAGACCGTCGCACGTATTGTTGCAAGTACCGCCTGGACACTCGCCATACTAAACATTTTTGGCTGGTTAATGCCCGTACTTGATTTCATAGATAGCATGTCTATTACTCTGGGCTCGGTGCGTATTTCTCCACTGGTTGTTATCAAAGCCGGGCTTTCTCTGTGGCTTTCTCTGTGGCTAGCCAGTGTGCTGGCCACCTTTCTCGATCGTCGACTGGAAGACACCGAAAATGTTACGCCGGCCATGCGGGTACTTAGCGTAAAACTGCTACACCTCGGTTTAATTACGGCGGCCTTTTTAATTACCTTTTCCGCCGTTGGTATTGATCTAACTGCTCTCGCCATATTTGGTGGTGCACTGGGTGTCGCTCTGGGCTTTGGTCTACAAAAAATATTCTCCAATCTGGTCAGTGGGGTGATTTTATTAATGGATCACTCCATTAAACCCGGCGATGTTATTGCCATGGGTAATACCTTTGGCTGGATCAATCATTTAGGTGCGCGTTATGTCTCGGTGATTACCCGTGACGGTATCGAGCACCTTATCCCTAACGAAGTCCTGATTACTGAACGCGTGGAAAACTGGTCGTACAGTGATAATCTGGTGCGCTTAAGGTTACCAATAGGTATTCACTATAAATCGGATGTTCGTCTGGCAATAAAGCTGTGCGTAGAAGCAGCCGTTGCTACACCACGTATACAGGCAAAACCAGAGCCAAGGTGTTTATTAAAAAGTTTTGGCGACAGTTCCGTTGATCTGGAACTTCGGGTATGGATAGATGATCCACCAAATGGTCGAGCCAATGTTTTAAGTGAGGTATTACTCGGCGTCTGGGATCGATTCCATGAACATGGCATTGAAATTCCTTATCCACAACGCGACCTTCATTTGCGCAGCGGCTTTGAACCGCTAAGTGTTACTGCTGACAATCCAACGAATAAGGAAGAATAGTTATGATGCAATTCATGTTGTGCCAGGGTGAATCCACACAGGTCGGTGGCATTGAGTTACTCCAGCAATGGAAAGAATCAGCCAACAGCTGGATCTGGGTTGATTTGCATAATGAACCGGCTGAACAGGAAATGCTGTTTCTTAGTGAAGAGTTTAATCTGGACGCCGGATCAATCTCTGAAGCACAGCGTGACCGACATCCACCCAGTTTTGAAGCCTTTGATAATTACCTGTTTTTATTACTCAAACCACTGGATGCAGAATCGGATTCACTGGATTTTAGTACACTGCAACTGGCCATGTTTGTGGCTGATCGTTTTCTGATAACGCGTCATTCCAAACAGTCGCCCTATCTCTCAAAACTCTGGCAGACGCTGCAACAAAATGGCAGTGCAAATGAATCGCCAATGTCATTAGCTGCTGCAATGAGTAAACGAGTCGCTCAGCGATATGGCAAGGTATTACTCGATCTGGAACAACGTCTGGATATCGTTGAAGATGAGCTATTCGACAGCCCAACCGATACGCTGATGAGAGAATTAGTCGGCTACAATACGGGGCTGCGAAAAATGCATCGCATCCTTGCCTACTACGTGAATGTGTTCGATAGTCTGCGCAAAGAACTACAACAAAAAAATCATTCTCATCAGCATGAATTCGATGATATTTACGCCATTATCGAACGCTTCAGCAGTTTATCTAGCGTATACCAGGACGTGATTACCGACCTCATCGAGGCCTACATTAGCCTTAATGGTCACCGGCTGAATCAGATTATGAAGGTACTCACCATCGTTACCGTGATCTTCGTTCCTCTCACCTTAATGGTCGGCATATACGGTATGAATTTCGAGAACATGCCCGAGCTGAAAAGCGAAAATGGTTATTACATACTGCTATCCACAATGTCCGCTATCGCGTTTCTAATGCTTTATGTATTTCGTCGGGTGCGCTGGTTATAATGAGTTCAGACAATAAAAAAAGCCAAAAATTTAATACCATGAAAGTTATTTTTTATGCCGCAAAGGATCTATGATGACAGCTGATGTTCAGGCAATGACATCCTGGTGGGGTAGTTTTGATTTTCAAGGCGAACAAAGTAAGGAGTGGAATATCGGTCCGCTAAAATTCATTGTGCAACGCCTGAAAAACGAATGGCAAATTGCACATGAGTATAAGGATAATTTTGATGCTAACAATATCACCTGGAGCGTCAAAGACACCGACCAGCCTTCTGCCTCATTAAGCGATAACTCACGGTTTATTTTTCAGGACACAAGAGGCGAGCTAAGCATTACCCCCAAGCTTGCAGATCGTCCAATTATTTCTCGCCCGCTAACACCCTTTAATCTAACAGCTGGCGAAGAGGTTACCTTGTATGTCAGCTCTTCAATATGGATTGAGCTGGCCATTAGCTCTGCAGCAAAAACCGTGCTCAAGGAAATTGCTATTCAGCGCCCGTCGGATACATGGTTCGGGCCTTCTACTCTTGAAGGCGAACTTTGCTATGCATCAACGACACATTGCCGTCTCAACCTTGATGAGCTTCCGCATTATACGCACCGCGCAATCACACCCGTACTGATTTGTAACAAGGCGGATACAACGCTTTCGCTGGATCGATTAAATTTACCTGCACCGTTGTTGTCCTTATACGCAACTTCAAGCGGCCAACTGTGGACGCCACAAATCACCCTGATCCGCCAAAAACACGGTGATATGGCCGAGCTAAAAATCGATAATAAATTACCCGATGATGTACAGCCAATTATGCAATTAAGTGAACCGCGCAACAGGCTTGACAACAGCGTACTATTTCGCGCCTTTAATACTGTCTTCAGCTAAAAATAAACTGGAAATAATTATGAATGAATTCTGGGCTGATCTAGTCAACTTTATAAACAGCGAGCAGGCGTGGAATATCACACGCGCCATTATTCTCATTGCCATAGGTTTTGTTGCCGCCAAACTCATTAGTTCGGCACTTTTAAAAACAGTCGGCGATAAGATGGATAACCACCGTGCTATGCTTCTCAAACGCGGAAGCTATTACCTTATCTTTACTCTGTTTCTGGTTTCTGCACTACGTGAGCTTGGCTTCAATCTCAGCGTATTACTCGGTGCAGCAGGCGTTTTCACCGTTGCCATTGGCTTTGCCTCGCAGACATCCGCTTCAAATTTAATTAGTGGTTTATTCCTCATGGCAGAGCGCTCATTTAGTATTGGCGATGTCATTCGTATTGGAACCACCACCGGGGAAGTACTCGGTATTGATCTGCTTTCCGTCAAGCTACGCACCTTTGATAATTTGTTTGTACGCATTCCAAATGAAACGCTAATCAAATCAGAAGTCACCACCCTCACGCGTTTTCCGATTCGTCGATTAGATATATTACTTGGCGTTGCATACAAAGAAGATCTTAAAAAAGTGCGTGCCGTACTCGGTGAAGTAGCCGATAAAAACCCCCTCTGTCTGGAAGAACCCAAACCCCTTTATATTTTTCAGGCCTTTGGTGAATCCTCACTGGATATTCAATACTCAGTTTGGGCTAAGCGGGAAAAATTTCTAGAATTAAAAAACAGTATTCATGAGGAAATAAAAAATGCCTTTGATGAACAGGACATAGAAATTCCGTTCCCTCATCGTACTATATATACCGGAAGTGCTACAGCACCCTTCCCGGTTCAAAGTGTTAGCCACACTCAACCAGACTAAGCGTCGACAGGTTTAAAGAATCAGCATGCGAATAGTGCATCTAATATTGCTTGGCCTCGTGGCCTGCATATTCACTACAAATTTATATGCACAGTCTAATGTCAATGTGGTGATCAATGGAATTGATAAACCTCTGGAAGATAATGTTCGTCAGTTTCTGAGCATCGAACAATATAATGAACATCTATTACTTAGCGAAGGGCGCATACGTCGTCTGCATAATAAATCACCTGAGGAAATACGCAGGGCATTACAGCCTTTTGGTTATTACCTGCCGGTTATTAATAAAGATTTAACACAGCCAACACCGGGACACTGGCAGGCAATTTATACTATTGATCCCGGCCCGGCCTTACTCATTAGTGAGTTTAACTTCACTATCAGCAAACGCATAAGTGAAGAAGCAGAATATAAAACATTACTGCAACATCTTAAGCTAGCTAAGGGAGAGGTGTTTAATCATGTTGTATATGAAGATTTTAAAAGGGAGATGGCAAAGTTATCATCAGAGCTGGGTTACTTTAATGCCCGGTTTATTGAACACCGGGTAGAGATTGATCTCGATGCGTATGAGGCGCGTATTTACCTTAACTATGACGCGGGCCAACGTTATTATTTTGGCGAAGTAAATCTAAAACAAGATATACTTGATGACGACTTTTTACGTCGCTACATCCCTTTTAAGCCAGATTCTCCCTACGATTTAAATGAGCTCATTGATTTTCAGCAGGCGCTCAATGATAGCGATTATTTTCGCACGGTAGAAGTTTCACCCGGCAATCCGCAGCAGGGCAGTGATCACATTCCTCTCAACGTAATGCTAAAACCACACAGGACTCATCGCTTTAGTGCCGGGATAGGTTACGGAAGTGATACCGGCGCACGCATAAAATTCGGCTGGCAAATGCCCCGCGTAAATAGCAAAGGGCATCGTTTCGATACGGAAGCCAAAATTTCTGAAATCGGTTATAGCCTGGCTGCTCATTACCGCGTACCCGTGCTTAACCCGCGTACCGACCAGATGGTTTACAGTGCCGGTATCGTTCATGAAACAACCGACAGTACTGAGAGCACTGTGCGTACCATTGGCGCCAGCCTCAAACGCAGTCACAATGCCTGGCGCGAATCCATTTCACTTAACTACCAGCAAGAAGATTATGTCATTGCCGATGCCAGTGGCACCTCCACCTTATTATTGCCCGGTATCAACTGGAGCCGCGTCTGGGGCAACAATTTTATTTACGCGATTGACGGCCTACGTCTGGATATAGACCTGCGCGGCGCGAGTAAAAAACTGGTTTCCGACAGCGACTTTTTCCAACTTCAATCGAGTATAAAGGTCATTAACTCGATAAACCCGTATAACCGCATCATCGCCCGCGGCACACTTGGTAGCATCTGGACCAATGAGTTCGATCAACTACCTTCGTCTGTACGCTTTTTTGCGGGTGGTGCTCAAAGCGTGCGTGGCTACGCATATCAGTCACTTGGCCCGGAGGATGCGGACGGCGACGTTGTGGGTGGCCAGCACCTGATGGTGGGTAGCATAGAGTTTGAACACAACTTTGATAGCAAATGGGGAATCGCATTCTTCTATGACGGTGGTAACGCCATCGACAATTTAAGTGACCCGCTGGAACGCGGTGCGGGCTTCGGCCTGCGCTGGAAATCTCCGGTGGGTATGTTGCGTGTTGATTTGGCAAGTGCCGTCAGCCAGGATGGCCAACCCTGGCGGCTACACATCACTATAGGGCCCGACCTGTGAAACGGCTCGTTCTTATCTCTATCACCCTTTTAGTGCTGCTGCCGCTGATGCTACTCTCGTGGCTAATATTGACCGAGAGTGGCTTGCACTGGGCTCAAAAACAGGCCGAGGCCTATCTGCCAGTTGAACTCACAATGGGTAAACTGGAGGGGCAACTGCTCGGCCCCATCACCCTAAAGAACGTGAGCTATAAACAGGATGGCACCCTCATTCAGGCCGCACAGATAACCATCGACTGGCAGCCCACTGCGCTGTTGCTAGCCCATGTCGATATCAGTCGTGTGCGCATTCAATCCCTCAGCATTAGCTTACCGAGCAGCCATAAAAGCCTACAAAATCAGCCACTATCCCTGCCCGATATTCACCTACCCTGGCGAATAGCCTTAAACAACGCGCAGATTGATGGCTTAAGTATCCTGCAAAATGAGCAACGCATCGAACTGAATCAAATCAAGCTGAATGCCTCTTCTCTATTTAGTCAACTGGATATTAAATCGCTCGAAATCAATGCCGACAACTTCGATATAACAATCAACGGAAATTTGCAGGCGAGTGGTCAATACCCACATAAGCTGGATATACAATGGCAAACCACTCTACCGACTAATGCGCAAATTACAGGCCGCGGAGAATTGTCCGGCAATGTTAAAACCACGCGCATACAGCAGCACTTAAGTGGCCCACTGGAATTAAGGCTAGATGGTAAAATTAATGACCTGTTAAAGAGTATGAACTGGCAGGCGGAAGTCGATGTAAGCACATTTAATACCATGCAACTTATCACCGGCGGACCAGACCTGAGTGGCGTACTCAAGCTACAGGCAAAGGGCGATCTAAATAGCGCCACCATCACGGGTAAGTTGAATGGAAAAAGTGCCGACATTGGTCCCTTTGATGCCGACTTCGAAATTCAACGACTCATCGACAATAGCCTGCAGATTAACCGCCTGATGCTGCACTCCCCCGTTAGCGATACACGCATCAATGCACATGGCCAATGGGTGCCCGATAACAAAAGCGGCAATATCAAGCTGGCACTGGACTGGCAAAAGCTGCGCTGGCCATTAACCGATGGTTCCGTCTTCCACAGCGAAAATGGTCAGGGAACTATCGATGGCAGCCTCGATAAATACCGTTTTAATCTAAGCACGGATCGCCCCTGGGCACAGGTCCCACCCTCCACCTGGTATGCCACTGCGGAAGGCAATCTCGATGGGCTAAACGTAAAGTCTCTACGCGTCACCGCGCTCCATGGTGAAGCCAATGCCACGGGTAAACTTAACTGGTCGCCCCAGTTAAGCTGGCAGGCCGAAGTCAACATTACAGACATCAACCCCGCTACGCTGTGGCCACAATGGCCTGGCCAGCTCAAGGCAAAGCTGGTCAATAGCGGTCGAATTGAAAACGATAAGCTAATTATCGATACCGAAATAGTTAATTTAACAGGCAATCTACGTGGTTATCCATTGACGGCAAACAGCCTGTTCAGCTGGAAAAATAATGTCCTGGATATCCGCCATTTAGAATTGCATTCAGCTACGTCTCAGCTGAATGTAAAAGGACAGGTAGGCGATGCCCTCAATCTGCACTGGAGCATCGACACAAAAAATCTGGCTGAGATTTACCCACAGGCACAGGGTCAGCTAAATTCTTCCGGGCAGCTTAGTGGCCCGCTGCAGGCACCATTTATTAAAGGCTTTATTAATGGCAAGGCATTAAGTCTGCCGGGATATGAGATTAATGATTTAGATGCAAACGTGGCACTGGATATGTCCACCTTGCAACAAATAGACATCCGCGTGATGGCCAGTGGGCTTAAATTTAAAGAGCTTACATTAAAAACACTGGATATCAGCGCCGACAAACAAACCTTAAAGGCGGTGCTCTCCACAGAATCGGCCAATGCAACTGTCAACCTAAAGGGCAAAGTTGACGCACAAGTTTGGCACGGAATGATAGAGAGTGCAGATATCCAAAGCCCTCTCTACGATAACTGGCAATTAAAAAAACCAGCCGTACTCACCATCAGCAAAGATATTTTACAGTCAGACCCGCTATGCTGGCATAACCATAAACAGGCCAGTTTATGCGCCTCAGCAAACCGCCAATATGACAACTGGCAATCCGTGCTGCAAGCCAATAACCTGCCGCTAATGTTACTGCATCCATGGTTGCCTGCAGATCTGACATTAGCAGGTGTGGTCAATATCGGCGCCCAGCTGCAGCTTCAAGGTAGCAATAAACTAACCGGGCATGCCCACTTCAAACTGCCACCGAGCACAATCAATTATCCTCTCGTAGAAGGCGAACAGGACCGCTGGGAGTATCAGGCTAGCAACGCAGAAATTTCACTGGATGATCAAGGTATAAAAGCAAAATCCAGTCTCACTATGAGTAATGGCGATCATCTAGTGCTAAACGCAGATTTACCCGGCGCTCAGTTGCTTACGCTCGACGGCCAGCAAAAAATTCAGGCACAGGTACAACTCGTCGTTCGAGACCTCGGACTAGTCGAGGCCTTGCTACCAGAAGTACAGAGTCCTAAAGGTGAGCTCGCATTAGACCTTACCGCGAATGGAACACTGGCCCACCCCAGTCTCAGCGGTAATGCACATTTACTTAAGGGAGAATTTCGCATTCCGCGCCTCGGTCTGGCGATTAATAAGATTAACGTAAATGCCCAAAGTGATGGCATTGAAAAGATAATACTCACTCTCAATGCCCATTCTGGTGAAGGTGAAATCACCATGAAGAGCCAAACCTCACTGGATAAAGAGGCCGGATGGCCTACAGTAGCATCCATTAAGGGTAAGCGGTTTGAGGCCTCAAAAATCCCCGATGCCCACGTAATGATATCACCTGATTTACACATTAAGCTGCAACATCACGAGATCAATATTAGCGGTGGTATCGATATTCCCTATGCTAAATTGCAACCCAAAGACATCACCACTACAGCACAAATTTCCGATGACGCCGTGATTATTGGTGGCGAACAGGCAACGCAGGAAAAGTGGTCTGTCATCTCTAAGGTTCGTCTGACTCTGGGTGAACAGGTGAGTTTATATGGCTATGGTTTTGAAGGCAGGCTCGGTGGCAATTTATTAGTGGAAGATGAGCCGGGGCAACTAACAAGGGCTACGGGTGAAATTAATATTCCTGAAGGTCGCTACCGCGCCTATGGACAAAGGCTAGATGTTGAACACGGTCGCCTGCTCTATACAGGTGGCCCCTTAACCAACCCCGGGCTGGATATTCGCGCGGTACGCATCACTAACAATGTAACTGCTGGCATCAAGGTTAAGGGCAGTTTAAACCGGCCACAACTGGAACTGTTTTCGATACCTACAATGGGACAAACCGATGCGTTGGCTTACCTGTTATTGGGTCGCCCGATGGAAAGCACCTCTGGCGAAGACGGTCAGATGATGGCAAAAGCGGCCCTGGCATTAAGCCTGAGTGGCGGTGATTATCTTGCTCGAACCCTGGGCTATCGCTTTGGCCTGGATGAAATGCGCGTCGAGAGTAGCGATACCAGCGAACAGGCATCACTGGTAGTGGGCCGTTATTTATCTCCAAAACTTTACATCAGTTACGGTGTTGGCCTGATCGAAACCATCAATACGCTAACCGTGCGATATACCATCTCTGAAAAATGGCAACTCAAAGCCGAAAGTGGTGAATATCAGGGAGCCGATCTCTTATATATTTTTGATCGTTAAACGCCTGTGACACGGCTCTGCATTTTTTTCAAACAGCGGAGTTATGAACTCCCAACAGCAACTGGCCATGTAGCAATTAATAAGAATATATTATTTACAAACAACGATTTAAGCATACTATACAAAACAGATTAATCAGGACAAACAAAATGACTTCACCACAAATAACCGTTGGCTGGCGAGAATGGTGTTCATTACCCGAGCTCGGTTTAACACACATCAAAGCCAAGGTAGATACCGGCGCAAAAACCTCATGCCTGCATGCATTTAGTGTTGAACCCTTTACAAAAGATAATGAACAATGGGTACGTTTTGGTATGCACCCCAATCAGCATGATAGCGACGAAGAAATTTTCTGTGAAACCAAAGTTCTCGATGAACGCAATGTAACCGATTCGGGCGGCCATAAAGAGAAACGTTATGTCATCTGCACGCAACTGAAGATAGATGGACAGCAATGGCCGATTGAATTGACCTTAACAAATCGAGACACTATGCTGTTTCGTATGTTGCTAGGCCGAACGGCCATGAAACGAAAAATCATCGTTAATCCAGGTAAATCTTACATGCTTGGCGAACCATCAGAAGCAGAATAATAAACTTAAAGGCCCAAATATGAAGATTGCAATTTTATCTCGTAATAAAAAACTCTATTCTACGCGTCGTTTAATTGAAGCCTGTGAACAACGCGGCCATGAACCCGTGGTGCTTGATGTGTTACGTACTTATATGGAAGTGGCATCTAACAAGCCGGAAATCCATTATAAAGGCAACGTACTAGAACCCTTTGATGCCGTCATTCCGCGGATTGGTGCCTCGGTTACTTTTTATGGCACGGCGGTATTACGCCAGTTTGAAATGATGGGGGCATTCCCTTTATGTGAGTCTGTGGCCATCTCTCGTTCTCGCGACAAACTACGTTCTTTACAATTGCTTTCACGTAAAGGTATTGGCCTACCGAACACTGGCTTTGCTCATGACCCTGATGATATCCCGGACCTGATCAAAATGGTCGGTGGTGCGCCTTTAGTTATAAAGTTACTGGAAGGTACTCAGGGTATCGGTGTGGTATTAGCGGAAACTAAAAAAGCCGCAGAAAGTGTTATCGAAGCCTTCATGGGGCTTAAAGCAAACATTATGGTACAGCAGTATGTAAAAGAGGCTGGCGGTGCTGATATACGCTGCCTGGTGATAGGTGGCAAAGTCGTTGCGGCAATGAAACGTCAGGCACAGGCGGGAGAATTTCGCTCCAATCTGCACCGTGGTGGCAGCGCCTCATTAGTTAAAATCACACCCGCTGAACGTGCCACTGCAGTTAAGGCCGCTGGTATTATGGGGCTGAATGTTGCGGGTGTTGACTTACTGCGTTCTGAAAAAGGGCCTTTAGTTATGGAGGTGAATTCTTCTCCCGGCCTTGAAGGTATAGAAAATGCAACCGGTAAAGATGTCGCGAGCATGATTATTGATTTTATTGAAAAAAATGCCAAACCCCATAAAACCAAAACCAAAGGCAAGGGTTAATTTTCATGAAAAATCAGCCCACTGTGATCAATGGTGTCACCATTGATCCAGGTACACGAGCAACAATAGACTTGCCTACGGGACGTATGTATACACATGCACCTATGAGCATGCCTGTGCATGTTATAAGCGGAAAAAAAGCCGGGCCACGTTTATTTCTCAGTGCGGCTATTCATGGTGATGAAATTAATGGCATAGAAATCATTCGCCGTTTACTCAAGCTACCGGTATTAAAACGCATAAATGGAACCATCATTGCTGTGCCTATGGTTAATGTACATGGCATTATTAACCATTCGCGCTACTTACCTGATCGCCGAGACTTGAACCGATCGTTTCCGGGCACTGAAAAAGGCCCCCTGGCTTCAAGACTTGCCCACCTGTTCATGGAGCAAATAGTCGAACAGAGTACCCATGGAATTGATCTTCACACGGGTGCGGTACATCGTTCAAACCTACCGCAAATTCGCGCCAATTTAGATGATGAAGAAACCGCAAGATTAGCTAATGCGTTTGATGTCCCGGTGATTATTTCTTCCAACCTGCGCGATGGTTCATTACGTGAATCGGCAGCGGAATATGGCATACCCATGTTGTTGTACGAAGCAGGCGAAGCCTTACGTTTTGATGAAGTATCTATACGCGCAGGCGTACAAGGCATTATCAACGTAATGCGTGAGCTGGAAATGCTTCCAGCTAAGAAAAAACCAGCTAAGAAAAAATTTGAATCGGTTGTTGCCCGTTCAAGTGCCTGGGTTCGCGCACCCGACAGTGGCATATTAAGAGCGATGGTAGGACTTGGAAGCCGCGTACAAAAAAACACCTTACTCGGCGTAGTTGCTGACCCTTTTGGCGACTTAGAGGTAAATGTCATTACCCCTTACAGTGGCATCGTCATTGGTCGAACCAACCTGCCATTAGTGAATGAAGGTGATGCCCTGTACCATATTGCACGCTTTGAAGATATAGAGGGAATTGAAGCCAAAGTAGGTGACTTTCAAGATGAGCATTCGCCTGAAATGCAGCCATTTCCTAATGCTGAGAGTCCTATTATTTAATCCTCTAACAGATGATCAACTCAATGCATTTGATATCTAATAAAAAAGCATTTTATCCTTAATGTCCGTCCTCCCTATCCTTGCAAAATAGGCAAGCTTAGAAGGCTCGGCTCAACATTATAGATAATTAGAAACCAGATTTAGAAATTATGAGACTACATCTGAAGGCTGATGAGCCTTCAGATGAATAGCAGCTAGTAAAGCTGAACAGGAACGCTGTACAACCATGAATACAATATTAGAATCATTAATTGGATGGATTACTACATATAGTCTAAATATTATTTTAAGCTTCGTTGTTATTTTTCTACATATTTTTTTACGCAAAGTCATAGCGCCTAAAATTGATAAATATGTTGAGGATGGACATTTAAAAGAAGAAGTAAGCAGCAGAGCAAATAACACTTTAGGCTTATTCTCATCTGTTATCTCAATTACTATTATTCTTTTTGTATGGGGTTTTGATTTTAAGGGGTTACTCACTCTTTCGGCAAGTTTACTAGCCATTACGGGTGTTGCATTATTTGCAAGCTGGTCGGTGCTTAGTAATGTTACAGCCTTCTTTTTATTGCTCGTAAATAAATCGTATCACAGAGGTGATTTTGTTCGTATTATAAACATTGATAATTATGTTGAAGGCTATATTTCAGAAATCAATATGTTTAGCACAAAGCTGATTAGTGAAAATAGAGAAATAATAATCTACCCGAACAATCTTCTTGTTGCATACCCTATTATCGTCAACCCTAAAGATAGATATTCTGTAGTTGGGAAAATTACAGAGTTTACGGCTGATTCAGTCGAGAAAAAAATTAATTGCACAGATTGTTTATAATAATTTCTATATAGAATAGATAAATATCATGATGATTTTTTTGCATAACTATCTTACCAGAAATTCTATCTCGTCAATTTATCGTATTGTATTTCTCCTCATACTAATAATAGCGGGTACGGACTTGCTTATTGGCCCTGAAATATCCACAAGTATTTTGTATCTTATTCCAGTAGCCATTGCCTCCGGTTATGGAAATAAAAAATCAGCTTTAATCGCCTCATTTTCTGTTGCTTTAATATGCTTGCTGACAGATATAATTGCCGCACATGGATCTTTTGATTTCACCGTTTATAGCTGGAACACCTTAATACGACTTGGCGGTTTACTCTTTATAGCACTACTGCTGAGAAGACTTCATAACATGCTAAATGCCGAGGAAAGAGCCGCAGATACAGATGAACTCACAGGCATTTTAAACGTCAGGGGATTTAAAGATAAACTCGCCGAAGAGTACGCAAGAAGCACACGATCTACTACACCCTTTTCACTTGCCTTTATAGATATAGATAATTTCAAGATGGTAAATGACACACTGGGGCACGCAACCGGCGACATACTACTCATTACGGTAGCAAAAACAATTAATGACAACCTGAGATTAACCGACCATATAGCCAGGCTGGGTGGTGATGAGTTTGTTATTTTATTTTCTGAAACAAGTGAGGAAATCGTCAAGGCCGCGTTTACCCATGTACATAAACGCCTAATGGAGACAGTCATTCAACATAACTGGCCTGTTACATTCAGTGTCGGCGTTGTATCTTTTAATGTTTTACCGGAAAGCCCCGACACCACCATAAAAATAGCCGATGAAATAATGTATGGCGTAAAAAAAAGCACAAAGAACAATGCTGTCTATACAACCTGGCAAGGTTAACTAATACGCAATTTTTTCTGCAGAAAATATCAATAACATTCAACTCTATAATTTAAACAGGATCAGGCGCACAGCATGCATTTAGACCCAAGCCTACCAATACTCGTCAGTGTCTTATTTGGCATTCTGGTTATTGGTTTTACCTTACGAAGATTCCATCAACCTCATGTGGTTGGCTATCTCGTTGCCGGTATATTACTCGGCCCCTACGTATTTTCCGTTGTGGAAGATAAAGAGCTTATTGGTCGTTTAGGTGCCATAGGTGTTGTATTACTATTGTTTTTTATTGGTATGGAAGTATCGCCCAAACGCCTGATATCAAGCTGGCGCGTTGCCGTTATAGGCACTCTCTTTCAAATACTGGTAAGCATCTTGTGTGTCTGGCTACTGGGTGAATGGCTGGGCTGGCCTGTTAATAGAAGTATTCTAATGGGTTTTGTTATCAGCCTCAGTAGCACCGCTGTGGTATTAAAAATATTACAGGAATGGGGCGAACTAGATACCGACGTGGGCCAGGATGTATTAGGTGTACTACTGGTACAGGACCTTGCCATCATACCCATGTTAATCGTCATTGGTTTATTGGGTGGCGACACGCCAAGCCTGCTCACTGTATCTATGCAAATAGGCGGTGGTGCATTCATGATTTTTTTCATGGGCTGGTTATTTGTCAAAGAAAGCGTTCACCTTCCACTTGCCAAATGGTTGAAAAATGATCATGAAATGCAGGTATTTGCAGCCCTGATGATCTGCTTTGGTTTCGCCTTAATAACCGGCTTGCTGGAACTATCTACCGCACTCGGTGCATTTGCCGCAGGTATGTTAATTTCTTCTGCACGAGAAACGCAATGGGTGCATCAAAGCCTTGAACCTTTTAGAGTAGTCTTTGTAGCGTTATTTTTTGTCTCCATCGGCATGCTGGTTGATATTAATTTTATTATTGAACACTGGTTTCAAATCACTACCATGGTCGCCGCGGTTTTTCTTACCAATACCTTTATCAATGCGGGCATCATTCGTATGCTGGACGACAGCTGGAGCGATAGCCTTTATGCCGGCGCGTTACTATCGCAAATAGGTGAATTCAGTTTTGTACTCGCCGCGGTAGGATTACAGGCAGGAATAATCAATCAGTATGGTTATCAAATGGCTATTGCGGTGATTGCCATTTCCTTATTATTAAGCCCATCATGGATTACATTTATTAAAAAAATTGTACTCAGAAAAACCTAACGCCTTTCTTTTAATTCCTCTACATGAACAATCAGTGTATCGACTGTCTCTTTAAGTAAATCGAGTTCTTCAAGCGTAAGATCATTCATCTGTTCCAGATTATATTCTATCGTGTCGATAATCTGTTTATGTGGGCGTTGCATTGGGCGCATAAAATACGTTGTAAGTGTAGCCACTATGGTGCCGAAAAAAAGCATCGAACCCAGCACTATCCAGATGCCTCCAATTAACTGGGCGATACCTGACTTTGGTGTATCGGCTATCCCAGCGGTTGAAAATGCGGCCACTCCCCAATACAGCGCAGCACCATATGAGGTAATTTTACTGCCCTCAATATTATATTCCGCATAATATATACCGGTGGAAAAAGCCAACCAGAGTATGATCAACACAACGAGCATATCTACAAAAGGCGTGTGCGTTTTAACATCCGTAATCAATCGACGCAGGTGTACTTGTTTACTTTTCTGTAAGCGCTTTTTCATTTAACCAACTTCATAGTAAATAATCCTTAGATATTACACCTACATCAATCGGCCTGCGATACAGACCTCTACTCAATGCCTGTAGCCGTTTCTTTAACAGGCACTTTAACATCTATACCTATTTCATTTATGTTTTGTACGGCTTTATACATTTGCCGCCCCATATGTCGAATGCGACTATTTTGTTCCACAATGTCAATTATTCCGGGTATCGGCATACGTAATTGTGTACCGGCAAGTAACAGCGTCTCTTTCACATCATCATATGCAGCCTGTATATTTTGTAATTGTTTTTCACAGGCAGCAAAAGAAAACTCTTGCAGTTGAGGATTGGTTAGTTCAAACAGGTGAACCACCTGTAAATGATAATGCGCATTTTTTTTAATTAATTCCTCATCGTCCATACGAGCCATTGCCGATTGCATCTTGGTAATCTCTACTGACAGGTTGGCACAGGCCAGCAAATGCTGCTCTGCCTTAAGTATTTTTGCCAGCTGCACGGCTTCTTCATTACTCAGGCTACTTTTTCCCAGGTGAGTAATAAATTCGGCGACCGCATCCGCCAGCTTTTTAGCAATCATATAATCACTGCCTATGCGCGAGCCATGACCCGGCTCTGCACTTAATACCGCCAGAGCCATACGTCTGGATATACCGGCAATGCGCAATAATTCCAGCCTCAGTGCATTCAGGGCCAGGGTAGGTGATACGGCAATTGTTTTATCCAGATACTGCGGACTGCTCTCAACTTCTTCTAATGTAACAAAGCGACTTTCAAGATAATGCGCCAGCCTGTTACTTAAAGGCCACATCAACATGACACCAAGAATATTAAACGAGGTATGAAACAGCGCCAGGGTGACGGCAGGAATATCTTCCAGGCCTAAAAATTTACCCGTGCTTTTTACTATAACGAACAGCACGGGCAACATCAGCAAAGCCACAACCCCGGTTAGCAGATTAAAAACCACATGCGCTGCGGCCACCCGTTTGGCATTTGGCGTTGCGCCAATAACCGCTAAGCCGGCGGTAGAAGTAGTACCTATATTTGACCCAATGACCATGGCCGCTGCTGCATACAAACCCAGTATGCCTCCGGTAGCTGCCGTTAGGGTAATGGCAATGGCGGCACTGGATGATTGCGTTAATACTGTCATGAGAAAACCTATTCCCACATACAACAAAACACCAGTAATACCATCCAGTGTAAATTTATTCAGGTCTATGGTCGCTGCCATACCTTCAAAGGCCTCTTTGAGCACGTCAATACCAATAAAAAATAAACCAAAGCCTGCCAAAACTAACCCCAGAGGAGCACGACGACTATCGCCACCCGTTAGCCGTAATAACATACCGATACCGATCATGGGTAATGCAAAGCTATCTACACTAATTTTGAAACCCACTAAAGCCACCAGCCAGGCGGTCATAGTGGTGCCGATGTTTGCGCCATACACAACACCCAGCGCCTGATAAATTGTCAGCAAACCTGCGTTAACAAAACCAATGGTTGCGATGGTGACAGCACTGGAGGACTGAACAATGCCTGTAATAAAAATACCCGAGGCAATGCCGCGTTTTGGTGAACTCGTGCCTTTGGTTAATATATTACGTAATGCATTGCCCGCCGTTAACCTGAGTCCATCGGTTATCATACTGACCGCGAGTAAAAAAAGTCCTAAACCACCGAGCAACATACCCAGTGTAATGACACCCTGGTGCATAATTTATTCTCTACAATACATCAAATTGTTTTCTGCATTTTTTAAAATAGTTAGCATGTTTTTAAAAAAAATATTTCATACTTGCCGTGCAAATTAAATATAAATATTTATATTAAAAATAATGTTGCCAGCCCCAAAAAACTCAGGAACCCCACAACATCCGTCACCGTTGTCAACACCACCGCGCCGGAAAGCGCAGGATCAATATTCATTTTATCTAGCAACACAGGGATCAACACACCTGATAAACCCGCTGCCAACAGATTAATTAAAACCGCGACACCTATAACCAACGCAACACCCATATCTTCAAACCACAAGAATGTCACTATAGATACAATAATTGCCCAGGCAATGCCGTTTAATAAACCCACGGCCAGTTCTTTATTACCCAACCAACGTAAATTTGAAGCACTCACCTGCCCCAGCGCCAAACCACGAATAGTCAGTGTTAAGGTTTGGCTGCCAGCGATACCGCCCATGCTGGCAACAACTGGCATTAAAATCGCCAGGGCAACAATTTTTTCTAATACCTCTTCAAAACGCCCAATAACCCAGACCGCCATAAATACCGTAATGAGATTAATACCAAGCCAAACTGCACGTCCTTTTGCACTATGTAGAATGGGCTCAAAAAGACCGGCGTCTTCTCTTAAACCGGCACTCGCCAATAATGCTTTATCAGCCTCTTCCATTATTATATCTACTGCATCATCAAACGTAATTCGCCCCAATAGCTGGTCATTGTCATCCACTACCGCAACGGAAATCAGTTCACGTCGGCTAAACAATACGGCAATTTCATGTTCGCTGGCGCTAGCCAAAACAACGTCTGCCATTTCATCCATCACCTCTGACACCAGGGTGCTTGGGTGCTCGGACAGCGCATCCGCCAGGGTTAACTTTCCCAGATATGTACCCTGTTCATCTGTCACCATTAAGGCATCAAGGTGAGGAGGCAAAGGTTTAAGACGACGTAAATAACGCAGAACGACAGCAATGCTGACATCTTTTTGCACACTGATCACGTCAGTGCTCATCAATCGACCCGCCGTATCTTCCTCAAAGGCCAGCGTGGTTTCTAAGCGGATACGCCGATCTTTATCCAGTGACGAAAGCACTGCGTCACTAACATCCGACGGCAAGTCATCAATAAATTCTGCAAGATCTTCCGTTGCCATAACTTCGGTTGCGGCAACAACATCTTCATGCTCCATTGAGCCAACGATACTACTACGCGCTTCATCACCAAGGTAAATTAGCGTTTCACCTTTTGCACCCGGCGGTAGCAGTGCCCACAACTGTTTACGTAATTCACCGGGCAGTGATTCAAGTAAGCTGGCTATTTCTGAAACATGCAAAGATTCTAGATATTCTCTGACTTGCTCATTTTCCTGCGCGTCCAGATGCCTGATGATAGTATCGACTAAAGATTCATCGCTGAGCTTTTCTACGTCATTAATATCCACAGTTAAAACCTTAGCCTCATTCTTCTTTAAAATTAATATCTAACTACTTCGTAGACAGTATGTTCTTATCACCTACATAAATCAGCCCTCTTCGACGCAAAAATTTTTCAACTTCTACGGCAAAAAGCACCATCGATGAAATCATAAAGCAGATCACCAGATCATAAAGGGGTAACGCCTGTGTGTGAAATATATCATTTAATGCCGGCACATAAATAACTAACATTTGTAAGCCAATAGTAAATACAACCGCACCCAGTAAAGGTAAATTACTTAACAGCCCCAATGAAAATATGGAATCCCTTTCGCTGCGCACGGCAATGCAATGAAATAATTGTGAAATGGTTAAAACAGTAAAAACAATTGTTTGCCAGTACTCTACGCCACGGGAAATTGCCCAGGCCTGAGACGCAATGCATAATCCTCCCACTAACAAGCCTACCCATAAAATATGTTGCCACATACCGTGACTAAAAATATTTTCTTCCGGTGGCCTGGGCGGCCGCTGCATGATTTTTTTCTCCGCCGGTTCAACCGTAAATGCCAGCCCGGGCAAACCATCCGTTACCAGATTGATCCATAAAATATGAATTGGCAATAAGGGAATAGGCAAACCCAGAAACGGCGCAAGAAAAAGCGTCCAGATTTCACCCGAGTTCGAGCTCATTGTATACTTGATAAATTTTCGAATATTATCAAAAATACGTCGCCCATAACGTATCGCTTCAACAATCGTACTAAAGTTATCATCCAGTAAAACCATGTCTGCCGCTTCGCGCGCCACATCCGTACCCTTCTTCCCCATCGCCACACCAATACTTGCGCGTTTCAATGCAGGTGCATCATTCACACCATCACCGGTCATGGCAACAAACTCGCCATTCAACTGCAAGGCTTTTACAATGCGCACTTTTTGCTCAGGATTAACCCGTGCATACACACGAATTTTTTTAACATCCCGAGCAAAGTCTTCATCAGATATTTTTGCTAATGCATCACCGGTGAGTATCGCTGTGTCGTTATCGGTAATACCCAGGCGTTTAGCAATAGCCATTGCCGTACCCGGATGATCACCCGTAATCATCACAGGTGTAATTCCTGCCGTCAGACAATCTGCTACTGCCTGCGCCGCTTCGGGACGCGGCGGATCAATCAGGGCGACCAGACCAATAAATTCAAGCTGCTGTTCAACTGTTTCTGCATCAATTGTTTTCGGTAAGCTATCCAGTTCACGGCTGGCCACCGCCAGAACACGATAGCCTTCATTTGCCAGCTGCTCTGCTTCTGCAAGAATTTTTTGCATATCAAAGGATTGCGTATTATCAATACCCTGCGCATTGCTACAATTTAATAACACGCTCTCAGGCGCACCCTTTATATATGCCACTACACCCGTGGATGATTGATGCAAGGTCGTCATTTTTTTGCGCTTGCTATCAAATGCAATAACACCTAAACGTGGTTTCTCCTGTTCTAATAGCTGTTTGTCGAAACCGGCATTTTGCGCGGCTTCATATAAGGCCAGTTCGGTCGGTTCACCTGTCGCCTTACCATCCACTTCACTAACATCATTATTTAAGGCCAATGCATGAGCCAATTCAATTAAAGGCGAATGCGCGTCATGCGTTTTTAATGTTTGCAGTCGCGTCCCCGCAACATAAAAAACCTCGGCCTGCATTTTATTTTGCGTAAGCGTGCCGGTTTTATCCGTACAGATATAGGTAACTGAACCCAGTGTTTCTACAGCGGTCAAATTTCTTACCAGTGCATTATGTAAAATTAATTTTCGCGCGCCGAAGGCCAGAGACAAAGTAACTACTGCAGGAAGCGCTTCGGGAATTGCTGCAACGGCCAGGCTCACCGCCGTGAGAAACATCAATAATATCGCCTGCCCCTGCAATAAACCGGTAATAAACACAACAACACAAATTGCCAGAACGGCAAGTGCAAGGTAACGACCAAATCGAGCCAGTCTTTTTTGCAGCGGTGTTTTTACCTTTTTTTCCGCACGTAACAGCTCTGCAATATGTCCAATCTGACTATTTAAACCGGTGGCTATTACAACCGCTTTACCACGACCCCGGGTAATCATGCTGCTCTTATAAACGATATTTAAGCGATCGCCCAATGGCAGATTTTCATTTTGTAATTTGCCGGTCTGTTTATCTACCATGTGCGACTCACCGGTGAGCATCGATTCATCTGCCTGCATATCCTCCGTTTCAAAAAGGCGACAATCCGCAGGCACTACATTACCTGCCTCCAGTAAAACGATATCACCCGGCACCAGTTCGGATGCGCCAATCGTAATTGCCCTGGCATCACGGATGACCTGTGCATCGGGTACGGCCATTTCACGTAATGCGGCAACTGCACGCTCGGCTCGGTATTCCTGAAACGTACCCATAATGGCATTAAGTAATACAATCACCAGAATAGCGATGGCGTCCTGTGGCTCGCCAATAAATCCCGATATCAATGCGGCGGCCAATAAAACCAGAATCATAAAGTCTTTAAACTGATCTAATAACATCGTCAGCAAAGAGCGTTTTTTTGTCTCTGGTATGACATTAGCCCCCTGCTCTTTCAGGTACGCCCGGGCTTTACTGGACGACAAGCCCTGCGCGGAAGTATTTAAATCTATAAACACTTCATCTGCCTCAAGCATATGCCAGGCTGTCTTTTTCACACTAACCCCCCACAAACAGATAGATCAATAACATTGTAAGCAATGCAATTAATAATGTTTGCATGCCACTGCGTAGCCAGGAAATATTTGATATTCGCCCGAGGAAGACGCCTAATAAAAAGAGCAGTGATACAGCGATTAGTATGGACACATAAACAGGTGAAAAAAATATTTTAATACCCACGTGTGATAGCCATAGCGGCATAATGATTAACAGAGAAATAAATAATGGTGCCAAACCATTTACCAGCCCGATAAATACCGGTACCCAACGCGCTGCCTGTGCATGTGCACTATCCTGCAAATCTGCCACCATGGCGACTTCGAGCTTGCCAAGCTCACGTCGTCGTTCCGCTTTCTCACTTACATAGGCACTGCTCACACCACTCACGCCCAGAGCAATAGCTGCACCCATACAGGCATTAATAATAACAACCAAATTAGCGGGTTCACTGATATAAAAGCCCATAATAATTCCTAGCATAGTCAATGCGCCATCAAAGCCATTGACTACAAAATAGCGACGGGCAATATCATGAGTGCTGGTTATTCGAAGTAAAAATTTGATCTGCGGAAACGGATTCATAAAA